>NZ_CP108093.1:3740000-4424166 GCF_036188265.1 Streptomyces sp. NBC_00247
CCCAAGTAGCACGGGGCCCGAGAAATCCCGTGTGAATCTGGCGGGACCACCCGCTAAGCCTAAATATTCCCTGGTGACCGATAGCGGATAGTACCGTGAGGGAATGGTGAAAAGTACCGCGGGAGCGGAGTGAAATAGTACCTGAAACCGTGTGCCTACAAGCCGTGGGAGCGTCGCTGTATGTGCTTGCACATGCAGTCGTGACTGCGTGCCTTTTGAAGAATGAGCCTGCGAGTTAGCGGTGTGTAGCGAGGTTAACCCGTGTGGGGAAGCCGTAGCGAAAGCGAGTCCGAATAGGGCGATTGAGTTGCACGCTCTAGACCCGAAGCGGAGTGATCTAGCCATGGGCAGGTTGAAGCGGAGGTAAGACTTCGTGGAGGACCGAACCCACCAGGGTTGAAAACCTGGGGGATGACCTGTGGTTAGGGGTGAAAGGCCAATCAAACTCCGTGATAGCTGGTTCTCCCCGAAATGCATTTAGGTGCAGCGTCGTGTGTTTCTTGCCGGAGGTAGAGCACTGGATAGGCGATGGGCCCCAACGGGTTACTGACCTTAGCCAAACTCCGAATGCCGGTAAGTGAGAGCGCGGCAGTGAGACTGTGGGGGATAAGCTCCATGGTCGAGAGGGAAACAGCCCAGAGCATCGACTAAGGCCCCTAAGCGTACGCTAAGTGGGAAAGGATGTGGAGTCGCAGAGACAACCAGGAGGTTGGCTTAGAAGCAGCCACCCTTGAAAGAGTGCGTAATAGCTCACTGGTCAAGTGATTCCGCGCCGACAATGTAGCGGGGCTCAAGCGTACCGCCGAAGTCGTGTCATTCCAGCACATACCCCCAACGGGGGCTGGGATGGGTAGGGGAGCGTCGTGTGCCGGGTGAAGCAGCCGCGGAAGCGAGTTGTGGACGGTTCACGAGTGAGAATGCAGGCATGAGTAGCGATACACACGTGAGAAACGTGTGCGCCGATTGACTAAGGGTTCCTGGGTCAAGCTGATCTGCCCAGGGTAAGTCGGGACCTAAGGCGAGGCCGACAGGCGTAGTCGATGGACAACCGGTTGATATTCCGGTACCCGCTTTGAAACGCCCAGTACTGAATCAGGCGATGCTAAGTCCGTGAAGCCGGCCCGATCTCTTCGGAGTTGAGGGTAGTGGTGGAGCCGATGAACCAGACTTGTAGTAGGTAAGCGATGGGGTGACGCAGGAAGGTAGTCCAGCCCGGGCGGTGGTTGTCCCGGGGTAAGGGTGTAGGCCGTGTGGTAGGCAAATCCGTCACACGTTAAGGCTGAGACCTGATGCCGAGCCGATTGTGGCGAAGTGGATGATCCTATGCTGTCGAGAAAAGCCTCTAGCGAGTTTCATGGCGGCCCGTACCCTAAACCGACTCAGGTAGTCAGGTAGAGAATACCGAGGCGTTCGGGTGAACTATGGTTAAGGAACTCGGCAAAATGCCCCCGTAACTTCGGGAGAAGGGGGGCCATCACTGGTGATCCGATTTACTCGGTGAGCTGGGGGTGGCCGCAGAGACCAGCGAGAAGCGACTGTTTACTAAAAACACAGGTCCGTGCGAAGCCGTAAGGCGATGTATACGGACTGACGCCTGCCCGGTGCTGGAACGTTAAGGGGACCGGTTAGCTGACTTTCGGGTCGGCGAAGCTGAGAACTTAAGCGCCAGTAAACGGCGGTGGTAACTATAACCATCCTAAGGTAGCGAAATTCCTTGTCGGGTAAGTTCCGACCTGCACGAATGGCGTAACGACTTCTCGACTGTCTCAACCATAGGCCCGGTGAAATTGCACTACGAGTAAAGATGCTCGTTTCGCGCAGCAGGACGGAAAGACCCCGGGACCTTTACTACAGTTTGATATTGGTGTTCGGTTCGGCTTGTGTAGGATAGGTGGGAGACTTTGAAGCGGCCACGCCAGTGGTTGTGGAGTCGCCGTTGAAATACCACTCTGGTCGTGCTGGATGTCTAACCTCGGTCCGTGATCCGGATCAGGGACAGTGTCTGATGGGTAGTTTAACTGGGGCGGTTGCCTCCTAAAGAGTAACGGAGGCGCCCAAAGGTTCCCTCAGCCTGGTTGGCAATCAGGTGTTGAGTGTAAGTGCACAAGGGAGCTTGACTGTGAGACCGACGGGTCGAGCAGGGACGAAAGTCGGGACTAGTGATCCGGCAGTGGCTTGTGGAAGCGCTGTCGCTCAACGGATAAAAGGTACCCCGGGGATAACAGGCTGATCTTCCCCAAGAGTCCATATCGACGGGATGGTTTGGCACCTCGATGTCGGCTCGTCGCATCCTGGGGCTGGAGTCGGTCCCAAGGGTTGGGCTGTTCGCCCATTAAAGCGGTACGCGAGCTGGGTTTAGAACGTCGTGAGACAGTTCGGTCCCTATCCGCTGTGCGCGTAGGAATATTGAGAAGGGCTGTCCCTAGTACGAGAGGACCGGGACGGACGAACCTCTGGTGTGCCAGTTGTCCTGCCAAGGGCATGGCTGGTTGGCTACGTTCGGAAAGGATAACCGCTGAAAGCATCTAAGCGGGAAGCCTGCTTCGAGATGAGTATTCCCACCCCCTTTGAGGGGTTAAGGCTCCCAGTAGACGACTGGGTTGATAGGCCAGATGTGGAAGCCCGGTAACGGGTGGAGCTGACTGGTACTAATAGGCCGAGGGCTTGTCCTCAGTTGCTCGCGTCCACTGTGTTGGTTCTGAAATAACAACCGCCGTGTTTTCATCCGGTTGGTTAATTTCATAGTGTTTCGGTGGTCATTGCGTTAGGGAAACGCCCGGTTACATTTCGAACCCGGAAGCTAAGCCTTTCAGCGCCGATGGTACTGCAGGGGGGACCCTGTGGGAGAGTAGGACGCCGCCGAACAATTTTTCCGGGAGACCCCCGTGCCTTTGGGCACGGGGGTCTTCTGCGTTCACGAGCCTTTCTCCGGAGCTTCGGTCGTGTCCTTTCGTGCGCGAAACGGTTTGACTGCTCTCCGAGCCCGGAGAGAGTATGACCGAATGAATACCGATCATGTGCTGCGGCGTGTGCGTCCCGAGGAGTGGCCGTCGGTCAAGGAACTGCGGCTGCTGGCCCTCCAGGACCCGGCAGCGCCGGTGGCCTTCTTGGAGACGTACGAGAACGCGGCCGGGGAACCCGACTCGTTCTGGCAGCAGCGGACTGCCGGCGGGGCCGAAGGAAGTGACGTGGCCCAGTTCGTCGCCGAGGCGGCCGACGGACGCTGGATGGGATCGGTCACGGTTCTCGTCGAGCGTTCCGGTGGGGAGGACATCTTCGGGGGAAAGGCGGAGGCCGCGCAGGGGCACCTGGTCGGGGTCTTCGTGCGTCCGGAGGTCCGGGGGACCGGGGTGACCGACGCGCTCTTCCGGGCCGCCGAGGAGTGGGCCTTCGGGCTCGACGATCCGTACCTCGGACGTCTGCGGCTCTTCGTCCACGAGAACAACCCGCGGGCAGCCGCGTTCTACCGGCGGTACGGCTTCGTGCCCACCGGCGACACCGTGCCGGTGCCGGGCGTTCCGGGTGAGCACGAGGTGGAGTACGTACGGGAGCGTGGCTGAACCGGAGCAGTGCGCCTGGGGGCCGGGGGTCACACGGCCGGCGGCGTCAGCGGGGTACGCCAGCGGGCACGGGCCTGTTCGGGGGAGCGGAGCAGGGCCAGCGTGACGAGGCCCTGACGTTGGCCGGTCGCCAGCAGCTCGGGCAGACGGGGCAGCGGGGCGACGGCGGCGATGTCGTCGAGGACCAGCGTGATTGGTGGGTCGAGCCGACCGTCGGTTGACCGTGCGGCCATGCGGCGGCCGTGCTCGACCACGTGCGAGGCGAGCGCGGTGAGCAGTGGCATCGCGCCCGGCTGGTGGCGAGGATCCTCGACGGACTCGCCGACCACATACAGGGTTCCCCCTTCGAGGGCGAAGGAACCCAGTGCGGCGGTATCGGATCGATGGGGTGTGCAGGCCTCGCGGACGTGAACCGTGGCCAGTGCGCTCAGCGCCCGTCCCGTCAGTTCCTGGGCCGCCCGGCGGCGTTCGGGGTGGGCCGTGAGGGCGGACTCCAGCAGACCGGCGAGCCCGGAGGCCGCCTTCGGGTGGGTGCGGAGGAGCCGTACCGCCTCCTGGGCGCCGCCGCCCATCGCCCAGCGGTGGACCTGGCGGAACGGGCGCCCGTCGACGGCCGCCGCGTGCAGCCAGCACTGCAGCAGGGTCTGCGCGGTGTCTGCGGTCGCCTCGTCGATGCGGGCCTGTGGGCGTACCGGCGCGAGGAGCGCGGCGGCCCGGGCCGCCGCCACGTCGGGCTGCTCGCAGCCCTCGGTCGGCGACCAGTGGAGGCGGGCCGGGGTGTCGCAGAGATGCCCCGGGTCGTGGACGAGCACCGGCCCGAGCTTGGCACGGGCGTCTTTCGTCTCCGCCCAGACCGTGGGGTCCGAGGTGACCACCAGGACCGGGCCGGGAGCGTCCAGCACGGCCTGGACGGCGGTGGGCCGTCGCTCGGCCGCGGTCGCGTAGAGGAGAACGGGCGTACCGGGAGTCCTGGCGGCGGGGACACCGCGCCCGTCCTCCTTCGCTTCCACCGGAAGCGAAGCCGTTACGGGACCCGGGACGGGGGCGGCGGCCGGGGGTGGGGTCGGCTGGCTCCGGAGGGGGGCGGTGGCCATGGGAGGGGCGGCCGGGCGTTCGTCGCGCTCCCCGTCCTCCCGCCGTGTCTGCCGTGGCCGGCCTTCCTGCTGTGCCTGCTGTGCCTGCTGTGCCTGGAGTTCTCCGCGGTCCCGGCGTTCCTCGCGGGCGCGGCGGCGTACCTCGCGGCCACGGGTGACGACGCCGAGGACGAACACACCGAGGACCACCAGCACCAGCAGCTCGCTGATGAGCAGCCCCCAGAAGAGGCCGTAGCCGGAGAGCTCGCCGGGTGGGGTGCTCGGCCAGGCGCCGGCGAGGTCCGTGGGCGAGCTCGCGAGCCGGCGCAGGGCCGAGGGGGTCCGCGGCAGGGACACGTCGGCGGGCCATGCTCCGTGGGCGAACAGACCGGCGAGCCCGGTGGCCGTCCACAGGAGGACCGTCACCCCGAGGAGGAAGGCGAGTCCTCCGATCAGCAGTCCGTCCGGGACGCCGCCGCCCCGCTCCTCGCGACCGACCGGAGGGTGCCCGGGGCCGGAACCCGTCGAGGTGCGTGCCACCTCAGGCCACCGTGGACTCGGACGACTCGTCGAGCCGTTGCCGGCGCTCGATGCGGGCCGCCCGTCGTTCCGTGTCGCGCTCCGCCTCGCGCGCGTACTCGGGGAGCAGGTCGTCCAGGTCGTTCGCGCCGTCGGAGGAGGACTCCGTCATGGCGCGGTCGGTGAAGACGAGTGGGCGTTCCGCCTCGGTGATCAGGTGCTTGACGACCTGGACGTTGCCGTTGACGTCCCACACCGCGATGCCCGGGGTCAGGGTCGGGATGATCTCGACGGCCCAGCGGGGCAGCCCGATCACCCGCCCGGTCGCCCGGGCCTCGTCGGCCTTCTGGGCATAGATCGTCCGGGTGGAGGCCATCTTGAGGATCGCCGCCGCCTCGCGTGCCGCGGCCCCGTCCACGACGTCGCTGAGGTGGTGCACGACGGCGACGAACGAGAGCCCGAGCCGACGGCCGAACTTCAGCAGCCGCTGGAAGAGCTGGGCGACGAAAGGCGAGTTGATGATGTGCCAGGCCTCCTCGACCAGGAAGATGCGTTTCTTCCGGTCCGGCCTGATCCAGGTGTGCTCCAGCCAGACGCCGACGATCGCCATCAGGATCGGCGTGGCGATCGAGTTGCGGTCGATGTGCGAGAGGTCGAAGACGATCAGCGGGGAGTCCAGGTCGATGCCGTCGGTCGTCGGGCCGTCGAACATGCCGCGCAGGTCACCGTCGACCAGTCGGTCCAGCACCAGGGCGACGTCGAGGCCCCAGGCCCTTACGTCGTCTATGTCGACGTTCATCGCCTCGGCGGACTCGGGCTCCGGGTGGCGCAGCTGCTCGACGATGTCCATCAGAACGGGCTGGCGCTGGGTGATCGTCAGATTGACGTACGCGTGGGCGACCTTCAGCGCGAAGCCGGAACGCTCGTCGAGACCGTGGCCCATGGCCACCTCGATGATCGTACGGAGCAGGGCGAGCTGACCGGTCGTCGTGATCGCGGGATCGAGCGGGTTGAGCCGGATGCCGCCGTTCAGGGCAGCGGTGGGGTCGAGCCGGACGGGGGTGATCCCCAGCTCCTCGGCGATGAGGTTCCACTCGCCGTGCCCGTCCTCGCCCTGGGCGTCGAGCACCACGACCTGCCGGTCGCGGAAGCGGAGCTGGCGGAGCACGTACGTCTTCTCCAGCGCGGACTTGCCGTTGCCGGACTCGCCGAGCACCAGCCAGTGCGGTGCGGGCAGCTGCTGCCCGTACAGCTGGAACGGGTCGTAGATGTAGCCCTTGCCGGAGTAGACCTCGCGCCCGATGATCACCCCGGAGTCTCCGAGACCGGGCGCGGCGGTGGGCAGATAGACGGCCTGCGCCTGGCCCGTGGAGGTACGCACGGGCAGGCGGGTCGTCTCCACCTTGCCGAAGAGGAACGCGGTGAAGGCTTCCGACAATGCGGACAGTGGGTCTCGCACGAGTGGTTGCCCTCTCTCTCGACTGCTTCCGGTCGCCCGGAGGTGGGGTGGTGCAGTGGTGCGGGGTTGTTCCCCGGGGCCGCGTCTTCCAGCGGCTTTCTAGCGGCGGATGCCGGTCGCGAACGGCAGGGTGTTCACGAAGGCGCGGTGGTGCTCGCGGTCGCACCACTCCAGCTTCAGGTACGACTTTCCGGCCGACGCCCGGATCGTCCGCTTGTCACGGGCGAGCGCCTCGGGGGAACGCGAGGAGACGGTGATGTACCCCACCAGGTTCACCCCTGCCGCACCGCTCGCGAGGTCCTCGCCGCGCTGGTCGAGACGGCCGTGGGCGGCGATGTCGCGGGGGTCGACGGTGCGGTTCATCTTGGCCTGGCGGCTGGCCTCGGCGTCGTCGTTGGTCTTCTCGGTCAGCATCCGCTCGATGGCCACCTCGGTGGGTTCGAGATCCATCGTGACGGCGACCGTACGGATGACGTCGGGGGTGTGGACGAGCAGCGGGGCCAGGAAGTTGACGCCCACCGGCGTCATCGGCCACTCCTTCACCCAGGCCGTGGCGTGGCACCAGGGAGCGCGGGTGGTCGACTCCCGGGTCTTGGCCTGGAGGTACGTCGGCTCCATCGCGTCCAGCTCGGCCGGCCAGGCATTCCGCTTGGTCATCGCCTGGATGTGGTCGATCGGGTGGTCGGGGTCGTACATCGAGTGCACCAGCGAGGCGAGCCGGCTCTGCCCGAGCGGCTGACGCACCCGGATGTCGGCCTCGGCGAGGCGGGCGCAGATGTCGGTGAGCTCGCGGGCCATGACGACGGCCAGTCCGGCGTCGCGGTCCAGCTTCCGGCCACCCTGCGGGCGTGCCGCGCGGGCCATCGCGGAGGCCTCGGCGCTGAGCTCGCGGCTGTGGTGCATGCAGGCGACGAGGTAGGCGCGGTGCTGCTCGCTGGAGGTCGAGACCATGGACTGCAGTTGGTCGTACGAGTCCTGGAGCCAGCGCGGCGCGTGGTTGTCGCCCCGCTGGGCGACGTCCTTCGCGTGCGCGTCGGGGTCGGCGGGGAGGGTACGGGCCAGCATCTGGATGCGGGTGACGAAACCGTCGCCGTTGGCCACGTGCTTGAGCAGGGTGCCGAACCGGTCGACCAGCGCCTCTTGGTCCTCGCTGTCGCGCAGCCCGACGCCGGGGCCCTCGATCTCGATCGCGGCGGTCACCGTGCGGCGGTCGGCGTGCAGCAGCACCGCCATCTCGTCCGGCCCGAACGGGGCGGAGAGCCAGCTGATCCGCCCGATCCCGGGGGGCGGCCCGACCTCGACCTCGCGGCCGTCACCCCGTACCCCGGCCTCCATCGCGGAGGAGCGGTAGGCGGTGCCGCGACGCAGGGAGCGCTTGTAACTGCGGTTGATCTCGAACCACTTGTAGAAGGTCCGGTGCTTGTACGGGACGTACACGACGGCCAGGGCCAGCATCGGGAAGCCGGTGAGCAGCGCGATGCGCAGGGAGAGGACCGGTACGACGAGTCCGCTCATCATTCCGAGGAACGCGCCGACGATGATGAGGGCGATCTCGCCGGTCTCGCGGTTCTTGCCGACGATCGCGTTCGGCCGGGCACGGCCGATGAGATACGTGCGGCGGGGCGTGATCGGGTGGGACTGGATCGTCACCGCCCTCCACCTCCTGTGCTCGGATTACCTGTGCTGCCGGAACCGCCCCGCGGGGAGCGGCTGCTGTGGGGGGTCCCGGAGGTGGGACCGGAACCGCTTCGGGGGGCGGGTGCGGCTCCTCCGCCGCCCCGGGAGCCGTGCGCCGCGACACCGCCGCCCAGGGGGTTGGCCGACCGGCCGCCGCCTCCGCCGCCTCCGCTGTTCTGGTCGTTGCGCCCGCTGTGCGTCTTGATGCCCTGGGAGACGAGGGCAGCGGGCGAACTGACCAGCGCGGCGGCCTGGGAGCCATCGGTGGCCTGCTTGCGGTTGGTACGCGCGCCCTGGATCTCGTCGCCGAACCCGGGGACGAAGCGGTAGATCATCGCTGAGGCGAAGATGGCGAGCAGAATGATCGAGAGCCCGGAGACGACGGCGGAGAGCGCGTCCGGCCCGTCGTCGGAGGAGAGGGCTCCCGCGAGGCCGAGGACGATCACGATCACCGGCTTGACCATGATCACCGCGATCATGATGCCCGCCCAGCGGCGTACGTGGCCCCACATGTTCTTGTCGACGAGTCCGGCGTACACCACCACGCCCAGCAGGGCGCCGACGTAGAGCAGCGCCGCCCGGATGACCAGTTCCAGCCAGAGAATGCCCGCGGCGAGAAGGGATACCAGGGAGACGACGATCAGCATGATCGGCCCGCCGCCCATGCCGTCGCCCTTTTCGAGCGCCTCGGCGAACGAGCCGAAGAAGACGTCGGACTGGCCGCCGGTGGCGGACGAGATGACCTCCGTGACCCCGTCGGTGGCGGAGACGACGACGTACAGGATGAGCGGCGTGAAAGCGGAGGCCAGCACCGTGAGCCACAGGTAGCCGACGGCCTCGGAGATCGCGGTGGTGAACGGGACTCCCCGGATCGCCCTCTTGGCCACGGCGAACAGCCAGAGGACCAGGGTCAGGATTGTGGAGGCGGCGAAGACGATCGCGTACTGCTTGCGGAAGGACTCGTTGGTGAAGTCGACACTGGCGGTGCCCTCGACGGCCTTGCTGAGCTGGCCGATGAGGTACGACGCGGCGTCGGCACAGCCGTGGGCCAGGGAGGTGAGGGGGTCCAGGGGGTCGTCGGTGGTTTTGGGGGGTGTGGTGCGGGTGCCTGCGTCGCCTTCGCAGTAGTCCTTGGCGGGGCCTCGGATCAGATCACATGCGTTGTTACTGGCAGAAGGAGAAGGGCTAGGGGACGGCGCGGCGCTAGCACGGGCGGCAAAGGCGAATGCGCCGACCTGGACGGATCCAACGACAGTCGCCGCCGAGATCCGACGGTACCTTCTATCGCGCATAGGTGAACCCTCCGAATTCCGTAACCGCATCGGCCATTTGATCAGCCGGTGAAGCCGCCTGGTCACGTCCGACGGGTACAGGCCCATCCTTTTGCGCGAAGTCGGTTACTTTCCAGTCGCCGTTGACCCACTCCAGTTCGTACGTGGTGGTGTACCAGCCCTCGGATACAGGGTTCTTGGAGCCCTCTCCCGCAAGGCCGAATAGAGCTGAGTACCAGACGGCGACGGTTGCTTGGTCTCCGCTGTACCTCTCGATCTTGGCTCCCACCGGATTAGATCGAGAGATGAAGGTCAAGGCGTCCGGGGGGGTGCCGTCGGGATTGAGCCCGATGCTGGAAAGAAATGCTGTGCCGGAGTAAGCCTCGTCGATGCGGGCCTGACGGGACGCAGCGACATCCGGGGCGTATACGGCCTCAGTGATCTTGTGGCGGCCGTCGCTGTTGAACATCTGGTCCGACCCGAGCACGACCGTGTAGTTCGCCGCCGCGCTCTGGGCACCCTGCTCGTCGTGAGCGAACCCCGAGGCGATGCTGCCGTTCTTGCCCGTGACGGGGTCGGTGCCGGTGGGGGCGGTCGGGGCCGTGCCTTCGGCGGTGTCCGCGCGGCTGCTGCCAGGGACGGCCGGGTCCACGTTGTCACTCTTGTCGCCACCGCCGAGGTTCGCGAACGCGATGGCCGCGACGAGCAGCACGACCACGCCGACAGCCATGACCAGCGAGCGGGTGTTGCGGGCGGGCCGGCGGCCATGGAGGGTGCCGGGGTTTCCCTCGGGGAGGCGGGTGCGCGTTTGGCGGGTTCCGCCCAACGTGCTGTACGCGTCGTCGCCCCGGCTGCCGGAGTCCCTGCTTCCGTAGCCCTGCTCATCGTCGTAGCTCATGCCGCGTACGTCCCCTCAGCCGTGTGCGGTCCTCCGTCGTACGACGGTAGCTCTGCTGGGCGCCGCGCGGGGGCGGTGTGGTGACTCGACATGGGATGACTCGACCTCAGCCGGTGACGCGACGGGCGGATGATGGGGAGACGGGATGCGACAGCAGAAAATTTCGCTGATCGCGCGTCAGACAGCCATGCCGTACACGATGGTGAACAGGGTGCCGAGGGATCCGATGATGAAGACGCCGGTGAGCCCGGCGACGATCAGGCCCTTGCCCTGTTCGGCGCTGAAGGTGTCGCGCAGGGCTGTCGCGCCGATGCGCTGCTTGGCCGCACCCCAGATCGCGATACCGAGACAGAGCAGGATGGCTACCGCCATCACCACCTCGACCATGATGCGTGCCTCGTTGCCCAGCGTCCCGAACGGGCCCCAGTTCGGAGCGATTCCGCCGATGATGGTGGTGATGTCGCCCTTCTCAGCTGCCAGGATCATGTAAGTCACCGCCCCTGCTGTGTAGTTCGCCGCCCGCGCCGTCCGGTGCGGGTCGTGTCTTCTTATCTTCGCTGATGAAACCCCGCCAGCACGACGCCTTCCCGGGTCTCTTTACCCGGATCTCGCACAAATGACCGGGGTGGCCGTCCTGAGCTGCGGTGTGGCCGGGGCGGTTGGACCACTGGCTGGTTACTCTGTGTATCACGCTCCGTGACGAGGAGCAATGACGAGGGTCATGGTTTCCGTCGCGACGGGAGCGCCCGCCGGGGCGCCCGTGTTCGCATGCGCTGTTCGAGAGCCGGTCGTGCGCCGCCTGCGTCAGGCCGATGCTCCGTCAGGTTGCGTGCCCCTAAACGCCTGTCTTCGCGAGGGTGTGCAGGAGGTCGCGTGTCGCCCGCACGTCAAGGGCGAGCGATTCGAGCCTGTCCAGCAACTGGCGGTACGTCCGGAGCAGAGGTTCGGCGTCCAGCTGGGTCAGGCCGTGCGCCTGTTCCAGGTGCACGGTGTCCAGTTGTGCGACCGAACCCTGTACGTACGTGATCGGCTGCCCGGCTCCCGGGTGCCCGCCGGACGCGAAGGGGATGACGCGGAGGGAGACGGTCTCCCGCTCGCTCATCGCCAGGAGATGGCGCAGTTGGGGGCCGGCGACCCGAGAGCCGCCGAGCCCCATGTGCAGGGCGGCTTCGTGGACGATCGCCCGGTACGGGACCGCCTCCGCGCGGAAGACGAGGTCCTGCCGCCTGATGCGGAAGGAGAGCCGCCGCTCCGCCTCGGGCGGCGTCAGTTCGGGCACTCCCCGGGTGTGGACCTCGCGGGCGTGGTCCACGGTCTGGAGGAGGTCCGGGACGGTGCAGATGGTGGCTGCGCGGAGCGCGGTGCCGTGGTGTTCGAGCTCGGCCAGGTCCAACAGGTTGCCCGGAAGGTCGCCCCGGTACTCCTCCCACCAGCCGCCTCGGCGCTCGCCCGTCATGGCGGCCAACGCCTCCACGAGTCCGCGGTCGGTGCACGCGTAGTGGCGGGAGAGGGCGCGGACCCGGTCGGCGCTCACTCCGTACCGTCCGGCCTCGATGTTGCTGATGCGCGCCTGGTTGCCGCCGAGCAGGACCGCGGCCTCCGTGGCGGTGATCCCGGCGCGTTCGCGCAGCTTGCGCAGTTCCGCGCCGAGCCGTCGCCGACGTGCCGTCGGGGTCGAGTTGGTCGCCATCGGCCTCCGTTCGCCCAGTCACTCGTTCGGGTGTCTTAGGGCATGCATTACCCCGATTGCGGGGAATGTATTACATGGCGCCTCTACCGTGATCGTGGGACAGGTGCCCGCGACGAGCCCGCCGATCGGCCGGTTCGGACGCCGGGTGCCGGACGGGGCCCGCCAACCACACCTTCCGAACGGGGATTTCCATGCATGCACCCACCGTATCGCCGCCGTGGACGTACACCCTTCAACTGCCGCACGATCCGCGCTCGCCCGGCGTGGCCCGCTCGGTCCTGCGGGTGGTGCTGCGCGCACATGGCATGACCGCACTGGGCGACACCGCAGAGCTGCTGGTGAGTGAGCTGACCACCAACGCGTACCAGCACTCCTGGGGGGCGTACTCGCTCCGGATGTGCGGCGCGGGGCATCGACGTATCCGGCTCAGTGTCTGGGACAGCAATCCGGAGATCCCGCCCCCCTTCCGGGGACCCGGGGACGGTGGGAGCAGCGGGGTGTGCGTACCGGCCCAGCAGACGACGCTCACGGAACGCGGGCGGGGACTGGCCCTCGTTCAGATGTGTGCGGAGAGCTGGGGTGGTCGTGCCCTGCCCGCCGGACCGACCGGCGAGGGCGGCAAGCTGCTGTGGGTGGTGTGCGGGGAGAAGCCGGAATGAACGCGTCCCGATGTCACCGCTCGGGCGGTACGAGCTGACGGGCTGCCCATCATTCGGGTGAAACCGTGGCTCGGCGTACCCCTGACCGCCCCGGAAATACCGGGCCCGTGCCGCGTAGAGCCGTGGAAGGGCGGCGCGTCGCCCCTCCTGGATCAGGCACAGTTCTGCCGCTCCACGATCGAGGATCGAGGATCAAGGAACGGGGTGGTGGTATGTCCGTCGGACAGCCGCAAGCGTGGCAGACGTCGGTTGACCCGACGGAAAGTCAGTTGATCAACAGCCGGGATGTCGGTGGGCCCGAGGAGGGGCCGGGGCAAGGGCCGAGCGAGGACGTGGGGAAGAGGGCGGCGTCGGATCCGGCCTCCGGTTACGACCGGCTGCGGCACCACGATGAGCCGTGGATCAAGGCCGCAGGGGGTGCCGAAGCGTTGCACACGAACCTCGGCACGGCGAGGTTCGAACTGGAGAAGTCCCACGAGGGCCTGCTGACGAGCGAGAACGCCGGCGACTTCGCAGTTCTGGGCGAGCTCGCAGCGGTTCGTGCGTCGTGGGTACGTCGTATGTCGACGGCACAAGGCGAGTGCGGAAGCCTCGCCGGAAAACTGCGGACGGTCGCCAGGGAACAACGGACGACGGACGAAGCGGTAGGTGAGGGTTTCGGCCCGTTGGTGGATCTCCCGGTGCAGTCGACTCCACCGCTGTCTCTGACCCGGCCACCGTCCTCGTTGTATCTGCTCGGCGGGAGCGACAAGTGAAGGGCGTACTGACATGGTCCGCTCTGCTTGCGGTGCCGTGTGGGGAGTTGGACTGCGCCGCAGACGGCTGGGGTCGTCTCAGCCACCGGGCCGACGCGGCTCGGGACCGGATCGACCAGCAGATTCTCACCGGCCTCCGCGAGACTCAGGAAGGCGAGGCGGTGGACGCCGCCCTCGCCCGTCTGCGACGGCTGGCCCGGAACTTCCAGTACGCCTACACGGAAACCGGACTCGTACGTACGGCACTGAATAGCCTTGCCCACGAGGTACGCACGCATCAGAAGTCGGTCCGAGAGGCGTTGGGGGAAGCCGAGAGCCTGAAGTTCACCGTGCACGCCAACGGGTCGGTGTCGTACCCCGCGAGGGAGGGGTTGATCGCCGACAATCCTCTGCCGGGTGGGAAGACAGTTGACGCCGGCGGATTCCCCGACCTGATGTCACCCTCGGGCACCCTGACACCTCCCAATCCTCACGCGGCCGCAGCCCAGGACATCGCGGACCGGATTGCCAGGGCGGTGGCCTTGGCCGCTGACGCGGACGTGAGGTACGCGAGCATTCTCCGCGAGTTGAAGGCCGAAGACAGCCTGGATGTCCCGGATTCCACGTGGACCGATGCGGCGGCCGACATGGCATCCGTGCGCGAAGCGGCACGGGCCTATCTGAACGACCACATTCCGTACCAGGCATCGGCCGCCGAGCGTAAGAAGTGGTGGGCCGGTCTTTCGCAGGAACTGCGCGACGAGTACCTCGCGACCTATCCGGACATCATCGGTAACCTCGACGGCATCCCCGCTCTGGTACGCGATGCAGCCAACAGGGACAGCCTCCAGTTGTTGATCGGCAAGTTGGCGGTATTGGACGGTGGCGAGGCGGCGGAGAAGCTCGAAGCGCTACGGCTGATCGATCAGCAGCTTCAGGCACCGCTCAAGCCTGGAGACCCGCCGATGTACCTCCTCGGGATCGGCGACGAGGGGAACGGGCGCGCGATTGTGGCCTACGGAAACCCGGATGCTTCGAAGAATGTCGCGGCTTACGTGCCGGGGTTGAATACGTCTTTGGATGCTGAATTTATCAGCAACGACCTAAAGCGGGCGCGCGATATGGCGATTGCTGTTCGAAATATCGACAAATCGAGTTCGGCTATTGCGTGGCTAGGTTACGACGCACCGCAGGCACCAGACATGCTGGCCTCGTTTGACGTGGCCGGGTCGGGACGGGCGAATGAAGGGGGCCGCTCGTTCGGCGATTTCATGGAGGGCATGTCTGTGACTAGTGGGGGTGAGGATCCCCATATTACGGCGATCGGACACTCCTATGGGTCTGTGGCTGTTGGGTCTGCAGCTCAACAGAGAGGTGGAATTCCAGGAGTCGACGATATCGTAATCGTGGGTAGCCCAGGGATCGGAGTTGATCATGCTCAAGATCTAGGCGTGGAAGCAGGGCATGTGTTTGTAGGGGCGGCCAAGAATGATGTGGTGACCAAGTCCCCATCGAAAGTGCAAGCTGCCGCTAACGCTGTGGGGTTCGTCCTTGGGGGGCCTGAACTTTCGCGCGTCATGGGGGATATTGCAGATCCTGGAGGTGATGATGTCTGGTTCGGCAAGGACCCGGCAAGTGAGGCCTTCGGCGCGAGACGTTTCCCCGTCGCAGATGGCCCAACACTTGTGCAGGATTGGTCGTTTGGTGCGCATTCTCAGTATTTTGATCCGGAGCTGGACCCTGCGAGCGCGGGCAGCATCGCGCTAATTGCTGCAGGTCAATCGAAGCGAGTCAAGGTCGAGGAATTTCGATGAATCGGAGTAATGGTGGCGTATTTTTGTGTGTGGCTGCAATCTTGGCATGCGGAGCCTGTGCGGATGAGGGGCGGACTGAAATGAACATGCAAGACGCGGCGCAAGTGGCGGATGGGGTTCTCGATGTCGTATTTCGTGAGATTCGACCTGAGGTTCATTGGACGCATGGACCTACAACGGCTGGGAGCTGTGTTGTTTCGCGCCGGAGGACTGTCATGACGGTCATCTCGGAAGAGCGACGTGGGAGTTTCCTTGGTGTTGTGGATCGCTTTTGGCGAAAGAGTGGATATCGTATCGCGGCGATTAATGACGATGAGATCTATCCGGCGATTTACGCGAAGACTGATGAAGGATTTGACGTCAGCCTGAGTTTTGGTGGATCGGGCCAAGCGTTCTTCCGCGTGGATAGCCCGTGCGTTGAAAGTTCCGCAGTTGCAGAATCAAGGAGTCAGCCCAACACCCCCAGCTACGAAGGCATGGAGAACATTCCGCGCCCCAACATCCAGTCCGACTTCTGGTCGGCCACGGGTGTCGCTGGTGCCACGCTCCCCTCGGGCGCGTCGGGCGCGTCGGGTGCGTCGGGCGGGTGAGGGACTGCTTGGACGGGGTCGTCCTGCGCGAGCATCTGCGCGCCAACTGCGTTCCGTTGGCGGCTGTTTGAGTCCTGGTTTGGGTCCTGGGGCCCATGCCGGTGGTGGGGTGGGTGTGGTCCCCTACGTGCGGTGGCAGGCCAGCCACCGCGCCCACTGACGAGCCGGGGGTCCCCACGTGTCTGGCATACGAGAGCTTGCGGTCTCCGGGGGTGACGCAACGAACCTCAGCCGGACAGCGCAGGGCGGGAGGGGCGTGCCAAGGGCGTTACAGGCAGCCCTTGTTCTTGTGCGCCTGGTGTTCGTGAGCACGGTCGTGGGCGTGACCAACGTTCTCGCGTTGGCGTCCTCGGTCGATGCGGTGGACGGACAACTGCTGGGGATGCTGCTGTACGCGGCTCTGCCGGGGACCGTTGGCTTCGTGTTGTCGTTCTACGCGCGTATCCGTGGGCGCGGAGTGTGGTTCGGGCTGTTGGTCGCGCATGTCTGGTTGGTTCTCGGGTCGTTGGCGACGTATGACACCGAGGCCGCCGAGATGTCCGGGCTTCCCCAACTGGTGATGCCTGTGGGTGTGGTGGTGCTGCTGTTACGGCCTGCGGCGCGGGGGTGGTTCCGCGTGCCTCGGGCGGAACGGTGTGTGGAGCCGGGCTTCGGCGCGGTCCGGTGGTACGTGGCACGCCGTGACGCCGGGCAGAGCGCGATGGAGTACCTCGGCCTTGTCCTGATCGTTGCCGCGCTGGTCGGGGCGATCATGGCGACGACCGTCGGGACTCAACTCACCGGGGAGATGCGCAACGCCATCTGCCAGTTGACCGGCGGTGCGTGCTCTTCGCCCGGCGGCGATGTGGTCGCCGGAGGGGAGCGTCAGAACGGGCAGGAAGGCTCCGCCGGCGGAGCAGCCGGCGGCACGCGAGGCTCCACGGAGGGCGGCGTGGACGGCGCTGCCGCCGGCGGCACCGGAGCCGTGTCCGGCGACGACGGTTCGGACAGGTCCGGGAGCACCACCAGTGCAGGAACCACCGCCGGTACCGCCGGTACCGCAGGCGCTGGAGGCACTGGAGGCACCGCAGGCACTGGCGGAAACACTGCCGGCGCCGCCGGAGACACCGCAGGCTCCACCGGCACCGCAGGCTCCACCGGCACCACCGCTCCGCAGCGCGCCCAGGCCGCCCGCCCCGGCTCCGCCCCCCGCGCCGTTTCCGGCAACGGCGGTGGCTCCGACGCGGGGTTCTTCGAGGGCTTGGTGGTGGACGGGCTCGGAGGTGACCTCCGGGGCGCGGCCCGGACCGTGTTGAACCCGCGGGAGAGCGTCGCGGGCCTCGTCGACCGGTGGTCCGGGGCGGCAGGTGCGGCGGGTCGTGGGACCGAGGACGGCGCCCGGGCCAAGTGGACCGCGGGGGACTACGCGGCGGCGGTGGGGGCGTGGGCCGACGCGTCCGGGGGTGTGGGTGTCGGGGGCATGGGGTTACCCGGCTCCGGGGCACGGGTCGCGGCGGCCGTCCGTGAGGACGAGCGGCAGTACCTGAGCGACCGGATACCGGTGAGTGCCTCGGCGAAGGGGCGCAAGGCGTGGTGGGACGGGCTGAGCCCGGCCGAGCGCGGGCGGTACCTGGAGCTGTTCCCGGAGCGGATCGGGAATCTGGACGGGATACCGGCTGCCGTACGGGACCAGGCGAACAGGAGGAACCTCCAGAGCCTGATCGCCGAGCTGGCGGGCAAGGACGACAAGAAGTCGAAGAAGATCCTCGAAGGGATGAGGGAGATCGACCGGCAGCTGAAGGAGGGCTCGCAGCCGCCGATGTTCCTGCTGGGGATCGGGTCGGAGGGCAACGGCCGGGCGATCGTGTCGTACGGGAACCCCGACCTGTCGCAGCACGTGTCGGCGTACGTGCCGGGGCTGAACACCTCGCTGGACAAGGAGTTCGCGGAGAACGACCTGAAGCGGGCGCGGGACACCGCGATCGGTGCGCAGGGGTACGAGCGGTCCAGCGCCTCGATCGTCTGGCTCGGGTACGACGCTCCGCAGTTGCCGGACAGCGACGGCGTGGCCGGGTACTTCGCCATCATGGGTACCGACCGGGCGGAGAAGGGCGGGGTGGCCTACGGCGACTTCTGGGACGGCCTGACGGCGACCAACACCACCAAGGACCCGCACTTCACCGCGATCGGGCACTCCTACGGCTCCCGCACGGTCGGGGCCGCGACGCAGCGGGAGGGCGGGATTCCGGGGGTGGACGACATCATCCTGGTCGGCAGCCCGGGGGTGGGTGTGGACCAGGCGGTGGACCTCGGGGTCGGCGCCCGGCACGTCTTCGTCGGGGCCGCCGCGAACGACCCGGTGACCAAGCTGCCGTCGAAGACGCAGGCCGTCGTGGGCTCGCTCGGGCTGCTGGCTCTCGGTCCGGCCGGTGCGTACTTCGCGGGGGATCTCGCGGATCCGGGTGACGACGACCTCTGGTTCGGGAAGGACCCGGCGAGCAAGGCGTTCGGTGCCGTCCGCTTCCCGGTCGACCCCGGGCCGCCGGTGATCAGCGGGCACGGCATCAGCGCCGAGGCGCACTCGCAGTACTTCGACCCGGTGCGGGACGCCATGTCGGCCGACGCCATCGCCCTGATCGTGTCGGGACACTCCAGCAATCTGAAGATTGAGGAACAGCGATGAGGCGAAGGCTCCGGACGGCGGTCGCCACTCTGGCGCTCGGTCTCGTACTGGCCGGCTGCGGCGGGCAGCAGGTGGGATCGGACGGCCCGGCCACGGGCTCGACCACCGCCACCGGCGACGGCGCGACCTCCGGCACCGGCGACAGTGCGTCCACCAGCACGAGCGGAAGTACGAGCGGGAGTACAGGGAGCCCCATGGGTGCGATGGACATGCAGGGTGCCGCCGAGCGGGCGGACTCGATGCTCGACCTGACCCTGAAGGCGATCGAACCCGCGGTCCAGTGGGCCCACGGTCCCACCACGACGGGCAGTTGCGACGTGACGCGCAGGCGCACGGTGATGACGGTCGTCGCACCCGAGCGGCGCCAGGAGTTCCTGGACCGGGTGACGGAGTTCTGGCGCGAGGGCGGGTACCGGATCAAGGCCGTCAACAAGGACGAGGAATTCCCCGCGGTGTACGCGCAGGCGGAGGGGTTCGGCATCAGCGTGAGTGTCCGGGGCGGAGGGCAGGTGTTCTTCGAGGTGGACAGCCCGTGCGTGCGGAAGTCGAAGGTGGCCGACTCCGCGTCGAAGCCGAACGGCCCCGCGTACGAGGGGGTCTACCCTCTGCCGCGCCCCGATGTAAAGTCCCCTTACTGGTCGGTGGGCGCATCCTGAGGGGGCGTCAGTGACGTGCGTGCTCCGAACGATTCGTACACACCCTCGAAACGACCCTTGAACCGTGGCTCGGTAGGGGATGGTTGAGGGGTGCGGAAATACTGGGTGTTCGTCGGCGGTGGGATCGGGCTGTGTCTCTGCTTCGTGGGGCTGCTCGTCGTCGGGACGTACTCCGCCGCCGCGGGCATCGCCGGGGCGAGCGGGTCGGTCGGGCTCGCCAAGGGGGCGGTTCCCGCGCGCTATCAGCCGCTCGTGGAGAAGTGGGGCACGCTCTGCGCCGCGATCAACCCGGCGCTGCTCGCCGCGCAGCTCTACCAGGAGAGCGGCTGGAACCCTCGGGCGCAGAGCGCGGCGGCGGCCCAGGGCATCGCGCAGTTCATCCCGGGCACCTGGGCCACGCACGGTGTCGACGGCGACGGCGACGGCGACCGGGACGTGTGGGACCCGGCCGACGCCATCCCCTCGGCAGCTTCGTACGACTGCGAGCTCGCCGGGTACGTGAAGGACGTGCCGGGCGATCCGACCGACAACATGCTCGCCTCCTACAACGCGGGTGCCTACCGGGTCATCCGGGCCGGCGGGGTTCCTGCCATCGCCGAGACACAGAACTACGTCAAGATCATCCGGTCCCTGGAGAAGAGCTTCGCCAAGCCGGTCGGCCGGGTGGCGCCCTCCCAGCAGGCGGCCGGGGCGATCTATTACGCGCAGCAGAAGCTGGGCACTCCGTATCTCTGGGGCGGTAACGGTACGGCCGAGCAGAACGGCCGGTTCGACTGCTCCGGGCTGACGCAGGCCGCGTACCGGAGTGTGGACATCGAGCTGCCGCGGGTCGCCAACGACCAGTACAACGCCGGGGCGCATCCGTCCCGGGACGAGCTGCTCCCCGGTGACCTGGTGTTCTTCTCCGACGATCTGAACAACTCGCGGGCCATCCACCACGTGGGGATCTACGTCGGGGGCGGGTACATGATCAACGCGCCGTACACCGGAGCGGTGATCCGTTTCGACAAGATCGACAGTCCCGACTACTTCGGTGCGACGCGGGTCACCAAGGACGGTGCGGCGGCGCTTCCCACTGCTCTCCCGCAGGCCTGAGGCGGGGACGGGGCAAGGCAAGGGTGGGGTGACGGAAGGTGACTGCGGTGATGGCGGAAGCAGGAACTCTCTGTAAAGCCTGGGCCCTGGGCTGCGACGATGAGTCACTCTTCGATAACGTCATGGTGATCATTCGGTGGAGGGCGGAACCGTCGCTACCGGGAGGCCGTTCCCTGGAATGGGACGACCCGCGCACTGACCACGCGCGATGGCCCGACCACCGTCGTGTCGCAGGACGCGTCGACAGGTACGCGGTACCGGATCGCACCGAACACGGGGGGTTCGACCACGGGCGGCGCGCATGGACGCGCGTCGCGGCAGCAGACAAGGCAAGGGGCCGCAGCAGATGGCTGGACTCGCACTCGATGGGTCGAACCCCGACGTCAGCCTGCTCTACGACATCAACGGGCTGGCCAAGTCCTCTCCCGCCTGGCTCGACAGCGTCGTCGAGTTCGTCGGCGAGTACGGGATCATGCTCGGCATGGTCCTGGTCGCCCTGTGGTGCTGGTGGAGCGTTCGCCGGCACGGCACGGCCGAGGACTCGGTGACGGCGGTCGCCGCACTCGTCTGGGCACCGCTCGCCATGGGCATCGCCCTCCTCGTCAACATCCCCATCAGGGGGTTCGTGGAGCGCCCGCGTCCGTTCAAGGACCATGAGGGGCTCGAGGTCCTCGTCGACGGCAAGAACGACTTCTCGTTCGTCAGCGACCACGCCACGATGGCGATGGCGCTGGCGGTCGGCATCTTCGTGGCCGGCCGGAAGTTCGGGTTCGTCGCACTGGGCCTCGCGTTCGCCGAGGGGTTCTGCCGCGTCTGGATGGGCGTGCACTATCCGACCGACGTGATCGGCGGCCTCGCTCTGGGCACGGCCGTCACGCTCCTCCTCGCCCCGCTGGCCATGGCGCTGCTGACCCCGCTGGTGGCGGCCGTCTCCCGGTCTCGCCGGGCCGGCTTCCTCGTACGGTCGAGGCGGGCGGGGGTCGCCGCCGCCGGCCTCGGCGGCACGCTCGAAGTGCCCGAGCCGCGATCGGGCCGCGGCGGCGGGACGGGAGACAAGGACCTCGCTGCCTGACCCGCTCCTCGCCCGAGTACGGCAGGGCGTCGGTTCCCCGGTGGGGAGCCGGCGCCCTGCCGCGTCGCGGGGTGGGAGACGGAGAGGACCGTCACCGTGGCGGTCCTACGGTGTCTGCGGTCCGGCGAAGAGCCGCTCGGGGTCGTACTGGTCGCGGAGCTTGCCGAGGCGGTCGGCGGACGGACCGAAGTAGGCGCGGCGCCAGTCGGTGAGCGTGGGGTCGGTGTAGTTCTGGTACGCCTCTCCGGAGGCGTGCGGACCCATCGCCGTATGGATGCTTTTCAGCCACCCTTGTGCGGCGGTCGCCGAAGTTCCGGAGGCGTCCGGGCTCCAGGAGGCGAGGTACTGGGCGAGCATCCGGGAGTCCCGGTGCACGAAGGCGGTGGCGTCCCGGGCGACCCGGTTGACCGCTCCGCCGAGGGCCGTGAGGATGACCGACCCCTTCGCGCCCTCGCCGGCGGGCTGCCGGGTGAACGCCTCGACGCGACCGGTGAGGGTGCGCAGTCCTTCGGGCGGCAGCGAGCGGGTGAAGAAGTCGGAGGCCGCCGCGTACGTCTCGCGCCCGAGGGCGCCCCGGGCCGTGCGCCCCGGGGTCGTACCGGGCAGATGGCACTGGTCGGCGGTGAGGCCCGAGCAGCCCGCGTAGGCCAGCATCGCTTCCTCGTAGCCGCGTCGGCGCAGGGAGACGGTGGAGGCGGAGGCCCCCGCGCGGTCGGCGAGCCGGTCCACCGCGTTCTGCAGGTCGCCGTAGGTGCCGAGGCTGAACGCCGCGAGCGACACGGTCGGGTCGGCGCCGTCCGTGCCCGCTTCGAAGTGGAGGGAGGACCAGATCTCGTCCGGCTGGTCGGGCCCCCACTCCTGCCAGGCGGCGAGCACCGCGCCGGCCCGGGACCACGGCCAGCCTAGGTTGCAGACGACGGTCCGCGGGGCGGGCGAGGTACGGAAGCGGAGGCGGGTGACGACGCCGAAGGAGCCGTTGCCCCCGCCGCGGAGCGCCCAGAAGAGGTCCTTGTGACGGGTGGCGTCGGCGGTCAGGGTGCGGCCGTCGGCGGTGACCAGGGTGGCTGAGGTGAGGTTGTCGCAGGTCAGGCCGTACGCGCGAGAGGCCACGCCGTGGCCGCCGCCGAGGGTGAGGCCGGATATGCCGACCGTGGCGCAGGAACCGCCGGGGATGGTGAGGCCGTGGGCGCCGAGGCTCCGGTAGATGTCGCCGAGCCGGGCGCCCGCGCCGATGGTGCCGTCCCGGTCGACGCTTTCGATCGCGGAGACGTCGACGACCAGACGCCCGGTGCCGGCGGACAGGCCCGCGTAGGAGTGGCCGCCGCTCCGGATCGCGACGGGGGTGCCGGTCGCACGGGCGAAGGCGAGGCACTCGCGTATGTCGTCCTCGTGCCGTACGTAGGCGACGGCCGCGGGCCGCTGGGTGTCGAAGCGGGTGTTGTAGAGCCGCCGGGCGGTGTCGTACGCGGAGTCCCCGGGCCGTACGAGGGTCCCGTCGAGGCTACGGCCGAGTGCGGGCCAGTCCGCCGGGGCGCTGTCCGCGGACGCGGCCGGGGTGTTCGTGGGCGGCCCCGGGGACCCGGTGGCGGGGCGCGGCACGCCCGACGGGGAAGCCGCGGAGGGACCTGCGGCGGGGGCGTCCGGGGAGGAGCAGGCGGTGAGCGCGGCGGACGCCCCGGCGGCCAGGACGGCGCGCCGGGCGAGCGACGGGACCGGGGCGGGGCTCGCGCGCCGGGCCGGGGGGATCGCCGGGTCCGCGGGGTGCTGCTGGTTCATGGGACCTCCGGGGCCCGGTGCGGGCGGTGACAGGACCGGGCAGGACGCCGGGCGTCCGGGTCGCGGTGTGCACCGGCGGGCGGGCGGTTCGGGACCTCGTCCGGTGGCCGGGGCGGCCGGGAGCGGTTCGGGCCCTCGTCCGGTCACCGGCGTGCCGGTGGGCGGGGTCAGGCCGTGGTTCGGTGGCGTTCGGCGTCGGTGCGGGCCAGGTCGCGGGAGCGGCGGGCGGGGCCGGACCAGCCGCAGGAGCAGCGGGCGAGACAGAACGAGCCGCGTTCGGTGGTGGTCGTGGCGTGGTCCTGAGCTGCGGTAACGGGCTCGGGCGGGAGGCGGGGGCCCGGGGGAGGGGCGGCGCACGCCGGGGTGCGCCGGGCAGGGTGGACAGCTTCCTGATGCACGTGCCCACGGTACTGGCGGGGCGGCCCGGACGGGAGGGGTCCAGGTCTCTCCGCCGCCGATCGGGGTGGACCGGCGTGACGGGGGGAGGCGGTCGTCGTTATGCGGAACGGGCGAGGGCCCGGTTCCGGCGTGACGTCGTTGGGGGTTGGCAGGCGATGGTGGTGCGGCAGCACGGGTGCGAAGGCGCGGCACTGGCTGTCCGCGCGCTGGCCGCGGCGGCGGTGCTCGCCGTGCTGGCCGGTTGTTCCGGCGGCGGGAGCGGGGCCGTCGCGGGTGCTCCGGCGGAGGAGCCGCCCGGGCTGGTGCTCGACCGGGCGGCGGACGTGCTCGCCGAATCCGGCGGGGCGGAGACGAACACCTCGATGGAGACCTCGGCCGGGGGCACCCGTGTGACGATCCGGGGCCAGGGCGCGTACGACTTCCGCAAGCAGCTCGGCCGCATCAAGGTGGTGCTGCCGAAGGACGCGGCCGGGTCGCAGGAGCACCGCCCGATCACCGAGCTGCTGACGCCGGGCGCGCTCTACATGAAGAACCGGGGGGCCGGAGTCCCGGAAGACAAGTGGGTGCGGATCGACACCACGGTGCTGGCGGACGGCAACCTCGTCACCGGAGGGGTCACCGACCCGATGGCCGCGGCCGAGCTGCTGCGCGAGGCCCGGGGCGTGACGTACGTGGGGCGGACCGAGCTGGCGGGCATCGGGGTCCGCCACTACCGGGGGACCGCGGACATCGGCAGTGCGGCGGGGGCCGCCTCGCCCCTGTCGCGGGCGGCGCTGACGGCCGCGGCGGGCGGGTTCCGCACCCACGCGGTCCCCTTCGACGCCTACCTGGACGACGAGGGCCGGCTGCGGAAGGTCCGCCACCGTTTCACCTTCGCGGCCGAGGGGCCGGCGGTGACGGTGGTCTCGACGATGCTGCTGTACGGGTTCGGCGTGCCGGTCACCGTGGACCTGCCGGACGGTGCGGACCTCTACACGGGCGAGATCCGGCAGAGCTGAGGCGACGGCGGCGGTGGCGGGCGTGGCGGTGACGGGGGCGGCGGTGGGGGCACCCGCGGTGGCGACAGCGCGCGTACCCATGGTGGCGGTCGCCCCCGGAGCCGGAGCCGGAGCGAGTGGCTGGAATTCGATGGTCGTGCCCGTGCGGACGGGCCGTTCGCCGGAGGCGCCGGCCGGGCGTGCGGGTGTTCGACGGGGGAGGGCAGCCCTCTTGGGAGGGGCCGAAATGGCCCGTCCGTGTCATGCGCGCGGCGCTTGGCGATCCCTACGCTGGGAGTCTGCGCCAAGGGCCGGCGACGGTAGAGAGAGGTGACGCAGGTGGTGACGCTCAGCGCTCCGAACGCGCAGGAGTACGTGGCTCTCGCCGAGATCGAACTCTGCGGCGAGTTGATGATCGCCGCATCGGCCAGCACCGAGGACCGGCTCAGTCCGGACCGTATCGACGAGGTGCTCAACGCGGGCGAGGCCGCCGGAGCGTCCAGCTTTCCCCGCCGGGCCGAACGCAGGCTCTGACCGGACCCGACCGGGATCACGTGGCACGTGTCACGCGTCACGTCCGGGCGCCCACGCGAGCATCACGACCGGTGGCGGCATCCCGACCGGTGGCGCCACGACCGGAGGGGGCGCGGACCGGGCGGCGGGCCGGCCGGCGACGGGAACGGACGGGCGTCAGGTGCGAAGGAGGCGCGCGATGGCCTTGGTGGCCTCGTCGACCTTCGCGTCGATCTCGTCCCCGCCCTTGACGGCGGCGTCGGCGACGCAGTGGCGGAGGTGTTCCTCCAGCAGCTGGAGCGCGAAGGACTGCAGCGCCTTGGTGGACGCCGAGACCTGGGTGAGTATGTCGATGCAGTAGGTGTCCTCGTCCACCATCCGCTGGAGACCGCGGATCTGCCCCTCGATCCGGCGCAGGCGCTTGAGGTGCTCGTCCTTCTGGTAGTGGTAGCCGTGGATGCCCCGGTCGTGGTCGGTGACGGTCCCGGCCGGCCGGTCGACGGGTTCCGGCGGGGTGGGGCCGTTCTCCCCGGTGGCCTCGGTGGTGGTCATGCGGTCCTCCCGTTGTCTCGTACCCGTGCGCGCCGACAGCCGTGAAGGCGGGAGTACCGAGAGGTACCCGTTCCGGGGCGTGCCTGTCGCCGGACGCCGCCCGGACTTTCCCCGGGCTGTATACCCCGGGTGGGTATATGGTAACGAATCGAGCCGAAACGTGACCCGGGGGCCGTGCTGATCACGCTGATCGATGGGCGACACTGAAGAATGCCGGTTAGCCGTGGCCGGATGATGCGCCTAGCATCAGCCTGACCGAATCCAAAGCATCCCGAGGACCCCACGTGCGCTTTCGTCTGACCCCCAGGGAGACGAGCTTCTACGACATGTTTTCCGCATCCGCGGACAACATCGTCACGGGCTCGAAACTCCTGATGGAACTGCTCGGAGCGGATTCTTCCTCCCGAGCCGAGATCGCGGAGCGCATGCGGGCGGCGGAGCACGCGGGGGACGATGCCACCCACGCGATCTTCCACCAGCTGAACTCCTCCTTCATCACGCCGTTCGACCGCGAGGACATCTACAACCTCGCGTCGTCGCTCGACGACATCATGGACTTCATGGAGGAGGCCGTCGACCTGGTCGTTCTGTACCAGGTCGAGGAGCTCCCGAAGGGTGTCGAGCAGCAGATCGAGGTGCTGGCCAGGGCGGCGGAGCTGACCGCCGAGGCCATGCCGGGGCTGCGGACCATGGACAACCTCACCGAGTACTGGATCGAGGTCAACCGGCTGGAGAACCAGGCGGACCAGATCCACCGCAAGCTGCTCGCCCACCTCTTCAACGGCAAGTACGACGCCATCGAGGTGCTGAAGCTCAAGCAGATCGTCGACGTGCTGGAAGAGGCGGCCGACGCGTTCGAACACGTCGCCAACACGGTGGAGACCATCGCGGTCAAGGAGTCCTGACTCCAGTGGACACCTTTGCGCTGATCGTGACCGTTGGCGTCGCGCTCGGCTTCACGTATACGAACGGCTTCCACGACTCCGCGAACGCCATCGCCACCTCGGTCTCCACCCGGGCTCTTACCCCGCGGGCGGCTCTGGCGATGGCCGCGGTGATGAACCTGGCCGGCGCGTTCCTCGGACAGGGCGTCGCCAAGACGGTCAGTGAGGGGCTCATCGCCACGCCCGAGGGCTCGAAGGGGATGGGCATCCTCTTCGCGGCGCTGGTCGGCGCGGTCGTCTGGAACCTCGTGACCTGGTACTTCGGTCTGCCGTCCTCCTCCTCGCACGCGCTGTTCGGCGGCATGGTCGGGGCGGCGCTGGCCGGCGGGACGCTGGTGCACTGGGACGGGGTGCTGGAGAAGATCGTCATCCCGATGTTCCTCTCCCCGGTCATCGGCCTGGTGGTCGGCTACCTCTTCATGGTCGCGATCATGTGGATGTTCCGGAAGTCCAACCCGCACAAGGCCAAGCGTGGTTTCCGGATCGCGCAGACGGTCTCGGCGGCGGCCATGGCGCTGGGCCACGGTCTCCAGGACGCCCAGAAGACGATGGGTATCGTCGTGATGGCCCTGGTCATCGCCGACGTCGAGGGTCCGGACGACGAGATCCCGATCTGGGTCAAGATCGTCTGCGCGCTGATGCTCTCGCTCGGTACGTACGCGGGCGGCTGGCGCATCATGCGGACGCTCGGCCGGAAGATCATCGAGCTGGACCCGCCGCAGGGTTTCGCGGCCGAGATGACCGGCGCGTCGATCATGTTCGGTTCGTCGTTCCTCTTCCACGCCCCGATCTCCACCACGCACGTCATCACCTCCGCGATCATGGGTGTCGGCGCGACCAAGCGGGTCAACGCGGTCCGCTGGGGTGTCGCCAAGAACATCATCCTGGGCTGGTTCATCACCATGCCGGCGGCGGCGCTCGTCGCCGCGGCGAGCTACGGGATCGTGTACCTGCTCTTCGGCTGACACCCGGGCCCGAAGCGCCTGACCGTCCGAAGCGTCTGACCGTCCGGTGCGCCTGAAGCGCCTGAAGCGTCCGAACCGCCCGATCCGCCGGGGCGCGTACCGGACGGTGTGTGAATGAAGGGGCCGCCCCCGTTCTCCGCGAAGAGAACGGGGGCGGCCCCTTGTGCCTTGCGGTGGCACCGCCATGCAGCACCGCGAGGCCGATCGGGGTCCGCCGGCCCGGAGGGTGTCCGGGCGGGCGAGGGGTGGGGCCGGCTCAGCCGAAGCGGCCCGAGATGTAGTCCTCGGTCGCCTGGACCGACGGGTTGGAGAAGATCCGCTCCGTCTCGTCTATCTCGATGAGACGGCCCGGCTTGCCGACCGCGGCGAGGTTGAAGAAGGCCGTGCGGTCGGAGACGCGCGCCGCCTGCTGCATGTTGTGCGTCACGATGACGATCGTGAAGCGTTCCTTCAGCTCGCTGATCAGGTCCTCGACCGCGAGGGTCGAGATCGGGTCGAGCGCGGAGCACGGCTCGTCCATCAGCAGGACCTCGGGCTCGACCGCGATGGCGCGGGCGATGCAGAGTCGCTGCTGCTGACCGCCGGAGAGGCCGGAGCCCGGCTTGTTCAGGCGGTCCTTGACCTCGTTCCAGAGGTTGGCGCCCTGGAGCGACTTCTCGACGACGTCGTTCAGCTCGCTCTTGCGGTACTTGCCGTTGAGCTTCAGGCCCGCCGCGACGTTGTCGAAGATCGACATGGTCGGGAAGGGGTTGGGGCGCTGGAAGACCATGCCGACCGTGCGGCGCACGGTGACCGGGTCGACGTTCGATCCGTACAGGTTCTCGTCGTCCAGCAGCACCTTGCCCTCGACGCGGCCACCGGGGGTGACCTCGTGCATCCGGTTCAGGGTGCGCAGGAAGGTGGACTTGCCGCAGCCGGAGGGGCCGATGAAGGCCGTCACGGAGCGGGGTTCGACGGTCATCGAGATGTCCTCGATGGCCTTGTGGCTGCCGTAGTAGGCGGTGAGGCCGCTGACGTCGATGCGCTTCGCCATCTGAATCACTGCTTCTTTCGTGGCCGCGGTCAGCGGCTGGTCTTCGGGGCCTTCCAGCGGGCGATGCCGCGGGCCACCAAGTTGAGGATCATGACGAAGGCGATCAGCACCAGTGCCGCGCCCCAGGCGCGGTCGTACGACGCCTCGGAACCGACCTTGTACTGGTCCCAGATGTAGAAGGGGAGCGAGGACTGGGGGCCGTCGAAGGGGTTGGTGTTGATCAGCTGGCTGCCGAAGACGAGCAGGATGATCGGCGCGGTCTCACCGGCGACACGCGCGATGGCGAGCATGACACCCGTGGTGATGCCGCCGATCGCGGTCGGGAGGACCACCTTCAAGATGGTGCGCCACTTCGGGATGCCGAGGGCGAACGACGCCTCGCGCAGCTCGTTCGGGACGAGCTTGAGCATCTCCTCGGTGGAGCGGACCACGACCGGGATCATCAGGATCGACAGGGCGAGCGAGCCCATCAGGCCGGACGGCCCGAGGTCGGCCATGAGCATGATCGAGAGGATGAAGAGGCCGGCGACGATGGAGGGGATGCCCGTCATCACGTCGACGAAGAAGGTGACCGCCTTGGCGAGGGTGCCCTTGCCGTACTCCACCAGGTAGACGGCGGTGAGCAGGCCGATCGGCGCGGAGATGACGGTGGCGATGCCGACCTGCTCCAGGGTGCCGACCAGTGCGTGGTAGACGCCGCCGCCCGGCTCGGCGGAGAGCACTCCGGCCATCGAGTGGGTGAGGAAGTAGCCGTCGAGGACCTTCGCTCCCCGGGCCGCCGTGGTCCAGAGCAGGGAGGCCAGCGGGATGATCGCGAGGACGAAGCAGACCCAGACGACGCTGGTCGCGAGGCGGTCCTTCGCCTGGCGCTGGTTCTCGACCACCGTGGTGGTCACGTACGAGATCGCCAGGAAGAGCAGCGCGGCGATCAGGCCCCACTGGACACGGCTGTCCAGGCCTGCCGCCGAGCCGATGCCGACGGCGAGGAGGATCGCGACGACGGCGAAACCGAGCGGGGCCCAGCGCGGGAGGGCGCGACTGCTGAGGGAGCCCTTGGACGGCGTCGGACGGTCCTGGACGCCGGTCGATGCGTGGCTCATGCGTTGGCCCCCGAGTACTCCTTGCGGCGGGCGATGATGAGCCGGGCCGCGCCGTTGACCAGCAGGGTGAGCACGAAGAGGACGAGACCGGAGGCGATCAGGGCGTCACGCCCGAACTGGGTGGACTCGTCGAACTTCGCGGCGATGTTCTGGGCGAAGGTGCCGCCGCCCGGGTTGAGCAGGTGGAACGAGATGAGGAAGCTGGGCGAGAGGACCGTGGCGACGGCCATCGTCTCGCCGAGTGCGCGTCCCAGGCCGAGCATCGAGGCGGAGATCACGCCGGAACGGCCGAAGGGCAGCACCGAGAGGCGGATGACCTCCCAGCGGGTGGCGCCCAGCGCCAGGGCGGCTTCCTCGTTCATCCGCGGGACCTGGAGGAAGACCTCGCGGCTGACGCTGGTCACGATCGGCAGGATCATGATCGCGAGCAGGATGCCGACGGTGAAGAGCGAGCGGGCGACGCCGACTTCGGTCTTCTCGAAGAGGTACGTCCAGCCGAAGAACTGGTCGAGCCAGAGGTTGAGGCCCTCCAGGTGCGGGACCAGGACGAGGGCGCCCCAGATGCCGTACACGATCGAGGGGACCGCGGCGAGCAGGTCGACCGCGTAGGAGAGCGGCGCGGCCAGCTTGCGCGGTGCGTAGTGCGAGATGAAGAGGGCGATGCCGACAGCGACCGGGACCGCGATGACCATCGCGACGATCGAGCTGACGACGGTGCCGAAGAGCAGGACCGCGATGCCGAAGACCGGAGGGTCGCCCGCCGGGTTCCAGTCGAAGGTGGTGAGGAAGTTGCCCTCGTCCTTCGAGACGGCGAGTACGGCGCGGTAGGTGAGGAACACGGCGATGGACGCCATGATCACGAGAAGCAGGATGCCGGAGCCCCGGGAGAGGCCCAGGAAGATCTTGTCGCCCGCGCGCCCGCCGGACGTGGCGGGGCGGCTCTGGCGGGCCGGCGGTGCCGGTGGGATGTCTATCGGTGTGGTGGAGGCCATGGTCTTTCCGGTCTGTGTGAGGGAGCGGGGCTCCCCTGGCGGCGGTGCACCGGATGGGAAAGCGCGGCGGCCGGCCGGTGGCCGACGCCCCTTTCGGGGCCCCTGCCCGACCTGCCGCCGGTCGTTCGTGGCCGTGCGGCCCGGTCCGGACGAGGGGCCGGGCCGCACGGGGTTCCGCCCGGAGGCGGAGGTGTCGCTGGTGTGACGTGGAGCCGGTGTCACGAGGAGCTGGTGTGACGTGGAGCCGGTGTCACGAGGAGCTGGTGTGACGTGGAGCCGGTGTCACGTGGAGCTGTGTGACTAGGAGAGGGCCGAGATGGTCTCGCGGACCTTCGCGTTGATCTCGGCCGGGATCGGCGCGTAGCCGGCCTCGGTGAGGAGCTTCTGGCCCGCGTCGGAGGCGGTGTAGGTCAGGAAGGACTTGACCGTCGGAAGGGTCTCGGCCTTGTTGCCGGTGTCGCAGACGACCTCGTACGTGACCAGGACGATCGGGTAGGCGCCCTCGGCCTTGGTGGTGTAGTCGAGGTCGAGCGCCAGGTCCTTGCCGGTGCCCTTGATCTTGGCGGCGGCGATGGCGGCGGAGGCGGTCTCCGGGGAGGCCTTGACCGGGGCGGCGGCACCGGTGTTGATGTCGACGGTGGAGATCGACTGCGAGGAGGCGTACGAGAGCTCGAAGTAGCCGATCGCTCCGTCGACCTGCTTCACCTGGGCGGCGACGCCGGCGGAGCCGGTCGCGGCCTGGCCACCGGGGGCCGGCCACTTCTTCTCGGGCTCGTACTTCCAGTCGTCCGCGGCGGTGGCGGCGAGGTACTTGCCGAGGTTCTGCGTGGTGCCGGAGTCCTCGGAGCGGTGGAAGGGCTGGATCGCCTTGTCCGGCAGGTCGACGCCCGGGTTGAGCTTGGCGATGGCCGCGTCGTTCCACTTCTTGATCTTCGTGTCGAAGATCTTCGCGAGGGTGGGGGCGTCCAGCGTCAGGCTGTCGACACCTTCGAGGTGGAAGCCGATCGCGATCGGGCCGCCGACCATCGGGAGGTTGATGCCCTGGCCGGTCTTGCAGATCTTCTTCGAGTCGGCGACCTCTTCCGGCTTCAGCGCGGAGTCGGAGCCGGCGAAGCCGACGGTGCCCTGGTTGAAGGCGATGATGCCTTCACCGGAGGAGGAGGACTTGTAGTTGACCTCGACGCCGGAGCAGGCGGCCATGTAGTTCTTCACCCAGAGGTCCACGGCGTTCTTCTGCGCGCTGGAACCGGAGGCCAGCAGCTGGCCGGTGGCACCGTCGCAGGAGATGTCCGAGGCGGCGGCGGAGGCGGACTGGCTGGAGCCACCGCTCGTCGCGTCGCTGCTGGTGTTGTCGTCCGAACCGCACGCCGTGAGGACCAGGGCGCCGGAGACGGCGAGGGCACCGAGCGCGGTGGCACGAAGCCGGTTCTTGCGCTGAAGCTTCACTTTCGGGTGTTTCCTTCCAGGAGCCGCCGTGGTCGATACGTTCTACGACGGCGTGCGATGAGGAGTGGTGCGTTGGCTGAGCGCCTCGCACCGTGTAAGTCCGAAATTAGGCAGAACAGGTGAAGCGGCCTACGGGGAGGAGTGAACGGAAGGTGAACCGTGCGGGACGGTGCGGGGTCGCGGCCCCCCGGGGTGTTCCTGGGCGCGGTCCGGCCCCGCTCCGGCGCACGGGTGCCACCCCGTAGGCGTGAGGCGTACGGGGTGGCACGGCGGGGAGACCCCCGCTGACCCGCAGGGCCGCCCGGGCCGCTCAGGTCGCCCGGACCGTCAGGCGTCCGGCCGGGCGGCGATCATCGCGTCGAGCGGCACCCGGTCGGCGGGGCGGGTCAGCCGGTCGCGGGCGGCGGCGGGGGAGAGCCAGGCGACGCGGTCCACCTCGTCGTTGGGTACGAAGGCTCCGCCCGTGGCGGGGGCCTCCCAGTAGAAGACCTCCTTGGGGTGCCCGTTCACCTCGTACCGCAGCATCGGCAGCGCGGCGCCGGGCTCGCAGTGGTGGCCGGTCTCCTCCAGCACCTCGCGGACCGCCGCGTCCCGCGGTTCCTCGCCACGCTTCAGCTTCCCCTTGGGGTGCGACCAGTCGTCGTACCGGGGCCGGTGCACGAGGCAGACCTCGAGCCCGCCGTCGTACGGGGAGCGGCGCCAGAGCACGCAGCCGGCGGCGACCACCGGTCCGGGCGGGCTCATGGCGCCGCCACGGCCGCCGCGTACGGCCAGGTCTCGCGGAACACGCAGCGCGCGGCGTCGACCTCGTGGCGCTGGTCGGCGTGGAGCACGCCGAGGGCGTACGCGGTGGCCGGGGCGATGCGGGGGGTGCGGGCCGCCGCGGAGGCGGCCGAGGCGGCCTCGGAGGCCTCCCGGTGCAGGTCGAGGGCGCGCTCCGGACCGGTGAGGACCGGGTCGGGGGTGCCGGCCACGACCTCGTGGGCGTACCGGTGCAGGCGGAGCAGCAGCCGGATCTGGTGCCAGTGCGCGTCGTGCGCCTCGTTGTAGACGTCCGCCCCGTCGCCGGGCGGCAGGGCCGCGACGGCTCCGAGCAGCTGCTGCCGGGCGTGTTCGGCGGGGTCGAGGAGGGTTTCGGCGGCGGGTGCGCCGGCTCGGGCGGTCAGCGGCACCTCGGAGGCCAGTAGCGCGACGGAGTCGGCGACCGCGTGGAAGCGGGAGGAGCCGAGTGCCTGGAGGGCTGCGGAGTGGGCACGGGTGCGGGCCAGGGTGAGCTGGCGTTCCAGCAGGGCTCCGGCGCGGGCCGCGCCGACGTCCATGGCCGCCCGGTCGGTACCGGCGCCCCCGCCGGCGCCGGCGGGGGCCTTGCCACTGCGGGCGGCCGGGAGGTGGGCGCCGGACAGGTGGTGGAGGGCTTCGAGGAGCCGCAGGAGCCGGGTGGAGCAGTCGTGCTCGCGGGCGAGGGTGCCGGAGAGCCAGGCCAGTTCGGCGCGGAGCTGGTCGGCCCAGCCGGGGTCGAGGAGCCCCTTGAAGGTGTGCAGGGTCCCGCTGATGCGGCGGGCGGACCGGCGCAGCGCGCGGGCGGCCTCTTCGGTGCCGCGGCCGCCGGAATCCGTGGGGGCGCTCTGTTCGCGGTGCAGGCGCAGACTTCGCAGGAAGTCGGCCGCCTGGGCGCGGAGGTAGGGCGCCAGTACCGCCTCGGCGGTCAGTGCCGTGGCGGTACCGGGCGTCTGCTGGTCAGGGCGTCGCACGCCTGCGCCTCCGTGCATCAATGAGCATTTCCTGTACGTGCCGCAGGGGCTGGCCGTCCGCGTCGGTGGAGTGGCGGGTCCATTCGCCGTCGGGACCCAGGTGCCACGACGAGGTCGTGTCGGCCATGCCGGTCTCCAGGAGCCGGCTGAGTGCGGCGCGGTGGGCGGGGTCGGTGACCCGGACCAGGGCTTCGATCCGGCGGTCGAGGTTGCGGTGCATCATGTCGGCGCTGCCGAACCAGACCTCGGGCTCGCCTCCGTTGCCGAAGGAGAAGAGCCGCGAGTGTTCGAGGAAGCGGCCGAGTATGGAGCGGACCCGGATGTTCTCCGAGAGGCCGGCGACTCCGGGGCGTATCGCGCAGATGCCGCGTACCCAGATGTCCACGGGGACTCCGGCCTGCGACGCCCGGTAGCAGGCGTCGATGATCGCTTCGTCGACCATGGAGTTGACCTTGAAGCGGACGTAGGAGGGGCGCCCGGCGCGGTGGTGGGCGATCTCCTTGTTGATGCGGGCGACGAGCCCGTCGCGGAGCGACTTGGGGGCGACGAGCAGTCGGCGGTAGGTCTCGCGGCGGGAGTAGCCGGAGAGCCGGTTGAAGAGGTCGGAGAGGTCGGCGCCGACCTGCGGGTCGGCGGTGAGCAGGCCGATGTCCTCGTAGAGCCGGGCCGTCTTGGGGTGGTAGTTGCCGGTGCCGACGTGGGAGTAGCGGCGCAGGGTGTCGCCCTCCTGGCGGACGACGAGCGACAGCTTGCAGTGGGTCTTGAGCCCGACGAGGCCGTAGACGACGTGGCAGCCGGCCTCTTCCAGCTTGCGGGCCCACTTGATGTTGGCCTGTTCGTCGAAGCGGGCCTTGATCTCGACGAGGACGAGGACCTGCTTGCCGGACTCGGCGGCGTCGATGAGGGCGTCCACTATCGGGGAGTCGCCGGAGGTGCGGTAGAGCGTCTGCTTGATCGCCAGCACGTCCGGGTCGCCCGCCGCCTGTTCCAGGAACGCCTGGACGGAGGTGGAGAAGGAGTCGTACGGGTGGTGGAGCAGCACGTCCCGTTCGCGGAGCGCGGCGAAGATGTCCGGCGCGGACGCGGACTCGACCTCGGCGAGGTCGCGGTGGGTGCCGGCGACGAACTTGGGGTATTTCAGCTCCTGCCGGTCCAGGGACGCTATGCCGAAGAGTCCGGTGAGGTCGAGCGGGCCGGGCAGCGGGTAGACCTCGGCGTCGGTGACCTTCAGCTCGCGGACGAGCAGGTCGAGGACGTAGGGGTCGATGGACTCCTCGACCTCCAGGCGGACCGGCGGCCCGAAGCGGCGCCGCATGAGCTCCTTCTCCAGGGCCTGGAGGAGGTTCTCGGCGTCGTCCTCCTCGACTTCCAGGTCCTCGTTCCGGGTGACCCGGAACATGTGGTGGGCGAGCACCTCCATGCCCGGGAAGAGCTCTTCGAGGTGGGCGGCGATGACGTCCTCGATGGGGACGTACCGCTGCGGGGACGCCTCCAGGAAGCGGGTGAGCAGCGGCGGCACCTTGACCCGGGCGAAGTGGCGGTGGCCGCTGACCGGGTTGCGTACGACGACGGCGAGGTTGAGCGAGAGGCCGGAGATGTACGGGAAGGGGTGCGCCGGGTCCACCGCGAGCGGGGTGAGGACGGGGAAGACGCGCTGGCGGAAGAAGGTGAAGAGGCGGGCCTGCTCCTTCTCCGTGAGGTCGGGCCAGCGGATCAGCTGGATGCCTTCGTCGGAGAGGGCCGGGGCGATGTCCTGCTGGTAGCAGGCGGCGTGCCGGGCCATGAGTTCGCGGGAGCGGGTCCAGATCTGTTCCAGCACCTCGCGGGGCTGGAGCCCGGACGCGGAGCGGGTGGCCACGCCGGTGGCGATGCGGCGCTTGAGGCCGGCGACCCGGACCATGAAGAACTCGTCCAGGTTGGACGCGAAGATGGCGAGGAAGTTGGCCCGTTCGAGGAGGGGCGTCGCGGGGTCCTCGGCCAGTTCGAGAACGCGTTCGTTGAAGGCGAGCCAGCTGCGTTCCCGGTCGAGGAAGCGGTCCCCGGGAAGGCTGCCGCCGTCGCGGCGCGGCTCGTAGGAGCCGGCGTCGGCGTCGAGGCCATGGTCCAGGTCTGCGGTGGTGGAGAACCCCGCCGAGCGCGGCGAACCCTTGGACACCGCCGGCGGGCGGTGTGCGACGGGGGACCCGGCCGACGGCTGGGCCGGAGAGGCTGACGAGGCGGCGGGCTGGACCGGTGCATCGGCGCTGGGCTGCTGGCTCATGGACCCATTCTTCCCGCTGAATGGCCCTATGGGCGCGTCGGAGCGGGGAAAGATCGCGGAAGGTCCGGGAGGGCGCTGGGGCTTTCCGTTGCGGGGGGCGGGCACAGCTGGCTGCATTCCGAGAGAGTCGCAAGCGAGTCTGAATGGACGGTAACGGCGACATGACATGCAGGAAGCGGTGTGGACGCGGGGTGGTGCCCCGAGGGGGCGCCCACCTGCTGGTACGCGCCCCCTGTGGGGGACGGTAGGGCGTATCTCCCGGGTTGTCCGGACGCCGGGAAGGTGTACGACCGTACCGGCGGGGCGCCGAGCGTATACGGCCGCGCCGTCCGGGCTCCCCCCTCGTGGAGCCCGGACGGCGCGGCCTGCTGGTGCGGGGGTTGCGGGGCCGGGTCAGGCGTGCAGGCGGCGCAGCAGCCGGTAGGCGAGGTACACGGCCAGGGCCGCGGCGGCGAGCAGGATGCCGCTCTCCACGAGCTGGAGCGGCCACCGGTGGGACTCCGGGTGGTAGTCCACGTAGCGTTGGGTGACGCCGAGGGCGTCCATGCACGGGTCGCTCTCCCTGGCGGGGCCGGCGCAGGTGTCGCCACTCAGGCGTTCACCGGTGCTCGTGAGGTAGCCCCAGCCGGTCACCCAGCGGTCCGCGTGGAAGTCGGAGTTCTCGGACGTCCCGTAGGTGGCCGTCACCGTCGGCCAGAGGCGGGCCCGTCCCCGGCTGAGCCCGTAGGCCACGATGCCGTGGGCGACCACGGTGACGGCGATGGACGCGAGGGTGCGCCGCAGCAGCAGGCCGGTGAAGGTGCCGACGGCCAGGCCGAAGAGGGCGTAGGCGAGGGGGAGCACTCCGCTCGCGGAGCGCACCCCGTCGAAGTACCACCCTTCGTTGTACTCCTCGGACTGTCCCGCGGCCCAGGCGGTGATGCCCGTCAGTACGAGGGTGGCCGCCACGGCCGCCGCGGTGGGCACGGCCAGCTTCGCGGTGAGCCAGCGGGCGGGCGACACGGACTGGGTCCAGGCGAGGCGGTGGGTGCCGCTCTCCAGTTCGCGGCCGATCGCCGGGCCCGCCATGAACGCCCCGTACACGGCGGGCAGGAGGACCAGGAGCAGCTCGACCCAGCTCCGGGCGGTGCGGAGGTGCTGCTGGCTGCCCAGGTAATCGCCTACGGACTGCGCACAGGCGTGGGTCGGGGTGTTGCTGCCCACCTGGCAGCCGGTGCGGGCGAAGGCGGCGGCGTCGTGTCCGACCCAGAGGGCGACGGCCACCAGCCCGGCGACCGCGAGCACGGTGAGGAGGATCAGCAGCTGGAACGCGCGCAGGTGCTGGCGGACGACGAGCCGGGCGGGGCCGCGCAGACCGGTGGAGGCGGTGGCGCGGCCGGGCGGGGCGGGGCGGGGCGGGGCGAGGGTGCTCATGGCGCGGTCACCGTCCGGGATTCCTCGTGGCGGGCACTGTCCTGGCCGGGGTCGGCGATCGTCAGCGGCGGGGCGTCGGGGGACCGGAGGTGGGCGAGCAGCAGTTCCTCCAGGGACGGGGTGGTGATTTGCCAGGCGTTCTGGTCCACCGGGCCCTTCGGCCGTACCAGCGCGGTGAGTTGGCGGCCCGTGGCGCGGGACTCGACCACCGTGTGCGGGGCGAGGTCGGCGGCCTGCCCGGTGAGTACGGCGTGTGTGGCGAGGATCTCCTCGGTGTCCCCGGCGAGCCGGACCCGGCCTCCGTCGACGAGCAGGAGGTGGTCGCAGGCGCCCTCCAGCTCGGTGAGGATGTGCGAGGACATGACGATGGTGGTGCCGTGCTCGGCGGCCTCGGCCATCAGCAGGCCCATCAGGCGGTGGCGGACCAGCGGGTCGAGATCGGCCATCGGCTCGTCCAGCAGCAGGAGTTCGGGCCGCTTGCCGAGGGCGAGGGCCAGGGCGAGCCGGGTGCGGGAGCCGCCGGAGAGGGTACGGACCCGCGCGGTGCGCGGCAGGTCCCCGACGAACCGCTCGGCGGTCTCCGCGTCCCAGCTGCCCGGGTTGAGTTCCGCGCCGGTCAGCAGGGTCTGTGCCACGGTCAGCTGCCCGTAGAGCGGCTTCTCCTGGGCCACGTACCCGATGCGGGCGCGGGCTTCGGCCGGTGAGGTGCCGAGCACCCGGAGGGTCCCCTCGGCGGGGCGGAGCACCCCGGCGGCGAGGGCGAGCAGGGTGGACTTGCCGGCCCCGTTGGGGCCGACGAGGGCGGCTATCCGCCCGGCGGGCAGCCGGAAGGAGCAGTGGCGCAGGGCCCATGCGTCCTTCCCGCGCCGGTACGTCGTGCCGAGGCCGTCGGCCTCGATCGCGGCGACTGTCATGCGTTCGTTTCCCCCTCGTTCGCGCTGTTCGTCTGTGCCGTGCCGTGCGGCGCCGGTCCGCCGCTCACCTCCGACGTGCCGCCCCCTGTGGGCGCACCGTCCAGTACCGCCGTGAAGAGGGCTGTCATGTCGTCCCGTTCCAGGCCTGCGGCGCGCGCCCGGCCGACCCAGTCGGCGAGTTCGGCGCGGAGCGAGGAGTCCGGGTTCTCGTGGGCCGCGCCGCCGAGGGTGCGCCGGACGAAGGTGCCGAGGCCGCGGCGGCCTTCGGCCAGTCCCTCGCGCTCCAGCTCGCGGTAGGCCTTGAGCACGGTGTTCGGGTTGATCGCGGTGGCCTCGACGACCTCGCGCGCGGTGGGCAGCCGGTCGCCGGGACGCAGAACTCCCAGGCGCAGCGCCTGTTTCGTCTGCTGGACGATCTGCATGTAGGTGGCGACACCGCTGCGCCGGTCGATGCGGAACTCGACCGCTGCGGACTCTGCCATGCGGTCAACACCCTTTCACTAGTTGAGTAGTGAAAGGGTGGGGCAAAGAAGGGGCGGCGTCAAGTGACGCCGCCCCTGGGGCAGTTCGAGTATCCGGCACTTATGCGGTGCTAGGGCGTGTGTCGAAAGTGGCGCCGTCCGCCCGGAGGGCGGGTCCGGCGGCGTCCGGTGCGTGCGACCGCAAGGCGGAGGGGCGCCCCGATACTGGATGTATCGGGGCGACCCCGACAACGCGGCGAGCGTGCGTGCCGGGCGTCGCCGGACAGGCGGGACTTTCGACACACGGCCTAGGGGCAATACCGGTGACTTTGGTGGTTTCTGGTCGTTGGGTGGGTTGTGCCAAGGCCGGGTCAGGTGAAGTCGTCAGGTGTTGATCGGTTTTCGGACCGGATCGCGTTGGGGGTGCTGACGCGGGCGTTTCCGCCGGAGCTGGTCGATGAGGTGGTCGCCGAGTGCGGCAGGGTGGAGCAGCGGACGCGTCTGCTGCCGGCGCGGGTGGTGGTCTATTTCGTTCTGGCGATGTGTCTGTTCTTCGGGCAGGGCTATGAAGAGGTGGCTCGGCTTCTGGTTCAGGGGCTGGAGCGGGAGGGCCGGTGGGCGGCGGTCTGGCGGGTGCCCACGACGGCGGCGATCGGTCGGGCCCGGTTGCGGCTGGGGCCGGAGCCGTTGCGGGTCCTGTTCGCCCGGGTGTGCCGGCCGGTGGCGGTCGCGCGGACGCAGGGTGCCTGGTACCGGCAGTGGCGGCTGGTCGCGGTGGACGGCACCGTTTTCGATGTTCCGGACACCGCGGCGAACGCCCAGTTCTTCGGGCGTCCCGGTACCAGTCGCGGGCAGGGCCGCAGTGCGTATCCGCAGGCGAGGGTGGCGGCGCTGGCCGAGTGCGGGACCCATGCCGTGTTCGCGGCCGAGGTCGGACCGCTCACGGTCCACGAGACAGGGCTGGCCCGGCAGTTGTTCCCCGCGCTGACGAAGGGGATGCTCCTGCTCGCCGACCGGGGCTTTTGCGGCCTCGACCTGTGGCGGGCTGCGAAGGCGGGCGGTGCGGACCTGCTGTGGCGGGTCCGCAGCGTCGTGGTGCTGCCGGTCCTGGAAACCCTCGCCGACGGCTCCTACGTGTCGGAGATCGTCGCCGCGCGGGACAATTATCGGCGCGCGGACCCCGAGCGGGTGCGGGTGATCGAGTACGTCCTCGGCCCACGCGACGGCGGCACCGTCTACCGGCTGATCACCACCCTCCTCGACCCCGACCAGGCACCGGCCGAGGAACTCGCCGCCGTCTATGCCCAGCGGTGGGAGATCGAGAACACCCTGGACGAGATCAAGAACCACCAAGGCGTCCCAGGGCTGGTGCTGCGTTCCCGCTACCCACGCGGCGTCGAACAGGAGATCTTCGCGTTCCTGCTGGTCCACCACGCGCTGCGGGACCTGATGCACCAGGCCGCCCTCAAAACCGGCCATGATCCCGACCGGATCTCCTTCACCCGCACCCTGCGCGTCGTCCGCCGCCACGTCACCGGGCAGGCGGCGCTTTCCCCCCTCACGACTGACCCGGTCCCTCACCCAGAGCCTGCGTGAGATCACCGAACGACCGCTGCCCGCACGGCGGTTACGCTCCAACCCCCGCGTGATCAAACGCAAGATGTCCAACTGGGCCCTCAAACGAACCGAGCACCACAGCCCACCACTGCCAGACATCCCGACGGTCCGGCTGGTCAGGCCAACCAGAGCCACCCCAACCAGCCGGAAACCAACCTAAATCACCGGTATTGGGCCTAGGGGGCCGAAGGTGACCACACGTCGGTCGACGGTGGGGGTGTCAGGACTCCGTGCGGTACATCAGGTCCACCTCGTGGGTGGTGAAGCCCATCCGCTCGTACACCGTCACGGCCGCCACGTTGTCCGCGTCCACGTAGAGCATCGCGTCGGGCAGCCCCTCGGCGGCGAGGTGGCGCAGGCCGATGGCGGTGAGCGCCTTGCCGAGGCCGCCGCCCTGGGCGTCGGGCCGGATGCCGACCACGTACACCTCGCCGAGGTGCTCCTCGGCGTGCACCTTGGTCCAGTGGAAGCCGACGAGCTCGCCGTCGCGCTCGGCCAGGAAGAAGCCCTTCGGGTCGAACCAGGACTCGGCCAGGCGGTCGTCCAGGTCCCGTTGGGTGAGGGCGCCCTGTTCCGGGTGGTGGGCGAAGGCGGCGCTGTTCACGGCGAGCCAGGCGGCGTCGTCCTGGCCGGGCACGAAGGTGCGTACGGTGACGCCCTTCGGCAGCACCGGTTCCGGGATGTCGAGCGGGACCAGCGGGCGGCGGAGCTGGCGCAGCTCGCGGAAGAGGCTGAGCCCGAGCACCTGCGAGAGGTGGCGGGCGGCCGGGCCGCCGCCGTGCGCCCACACCCGCAGACGCTTGCCGCTGGCGGCGAGCAATGCGGCGCCCAGGGCCCGGCCGTGGCCGTGGCCGCGCTGTTCGGGGAGGACGACGAGTTCGGCGGCCGGGGCCTCCACGGGGTCGGTGTCCTCCAGCTGCGCGTACCCGGCCAGCACGCCGCCGCTGGTCAGCAGCAGGTGGCGTACGCCGGTCCGGTGGCCGCCCCGGAGGTAGAGCCGCCCCTGTTCGGAGACCGCCTGCCGGCCGTCCGCCCGGGCGGCTTCGGCGAGCAGATCGAGTACGGCGTCGGCCTGAACGGGTGCGAGCACGTCCAGTGTCTGGATCTCGCGGCCGGGCGCGGGGAGGGGTACGTCAGTCGTCATACGGACGAGCGTACGGCGGGCGGCCCGCCGGGTGGCGGTACGGCCGGGCGGCGGAGAGAGCGCCGGGGCCCGTGTCGCGGTGCTCCGGGTATTCCGATTGCCCTGCCCGACGGGGTCGGGTAGGAAGCTCGCATGCTGAGGGGTGACGAGGTCGGTCTCCGGGGCCGGCACGAGGACGACATTCCGATCCTGCGGGCCGGACTCTACGACGACGTGGCCGAGTCCTCGCGGTCGAGCGGCGCGCCGTGGCGGCCGGTCGTGGCCGGTTCGGCGGACCCGCGGCTCGTGCTGGACGACGGTGACCAGGCGCAGGTCCCGTTCTCCGTGGTCGGACTGGACGGCGGCGCGCTGCTCGGGGCGGCGACGCTCTGGGGCATCGACACGCACAACCGGACCGCGCACGTGGGGCTGCGCCTGCTGCCCTCCGCCCGCGGCAAGGGGTTCGGCACCGACGTCGTCGGGACGCTCTGCCACTACGGCTTCGTCGTGCGCGGTCTGCGGAGGCTCCAGATCGAGACGCTGGCGGACAACCTCGCGATGGTGCGCGCCGCCGAGCGCAACGGCTTCGTCCGCGAGGGTGTGCTGCGCGCGTCGGCCTGGGTGCTGGGCGAGTGCGTCGACGAGGTGCTGCTCGGTCTCCTCGCCGAGGAGTGGAAGCCGGAAGCGCGGAATTCGTCCGCCGGGGAGCGTTTCTGACGGGAAGGCAACCAGCTCGTAACCCCGAAAGACTGTCGCGCTACGCGCGTTGACCCTAGGCTTCCGCACGCACGACTCAGACATGTCAACACCACGTACCTCACGCTGAACACTCACAAGGGGACCGATGTCAGCGACTCCCAAGAAGAACCGAGCCACCCGGCGGCTGCTCGCCCTGGCGGTCGGTGTGGCCACGGTGAGCGCGCTCGCCGCGCTCCCGGCCGGCGCCCACGACCGCGGGGGCAGCCACGGACAGGGCAGCAGCTCCGGCCACGGCCACGGCAAGCAGCCCAGCACGGTCGACGTGCAGCTGCTCTCCTTCAACGACCTGCACGGCAACCTGGAGCCGCCGACGGGCTCGTCCGGCACGGTCTCCGAGATCCAGGCGGACGGCACCACGAAGTCGGTGTCCGCCGGTGGCGTCGAGTACCTCGCCTCCTCGCTGCGCACCGCGCGCCAGGGGCACCCGTACTCCGTCACGGCGGCCGGCGGCGACATGGTGGGCGCGAGCCCGCTGCTCTCCGGGCTCTTCCACGACGAGCCCACGATCGAGGCGCTCAACGGCCTGGACCTGGACGTCACGACGGTCGGCAACCACGAGTTCGACGAGGGCATCGACGAGCTGACCCGCCTCCAGAAGGGCGGCTGCCACCCGGTCGACGGCTGCTACGAGAAGGGCAAGAAGTTCCAGGGCGCCAACTTCCCCTACCTCTCCGCCAACGTCACCAGCGAGAAGACCGGCAAGCCGGTCCTCAAGCCGTACTGGGTGTGGAAGAAGAACGGCGTCAAGATCGGCTTCATCGGGGTGACCCTGGAGGGCACGCCGAACATCGTCACGGCCAACGGCGTCAAGGGACTCCAGTTCCACGACGAGATCGAGACGGTCAACAAGTACGCCAAGGAGCTGGACCGCCAGGGCGTCAAGTCGATCGTCGCGCTGATCCACGAGGGCGGGGCCCCGGCCTCCGGCGCGTACAACTACGACTGCGACAGCCCGGGTGCCGGCGCGGGCGTCTCCGGTCCGATCGTGGACATCGCCAAGGGCATCTCCCCGAAGGTCGACGCCCTGGTCACCGGCCACACCCACACGGCGTACGTCTGCACCATCCCGGACCCGGCGGGCAAGCCGCGCATGGTCACCTCGGCCGCGTCCTTCGGCAAGCTCTACACGGACACGACCCTCACCTACGACCGCCGGACCGACGACATCGTGCGTACGTCGGTGAAGTCGGCGAACCACGTCGTCACCCGTGACCAGGCCAAGGCCTCGGACATGACCGCGCTCATCGCCCGCTGGAACGCGCTGGCCGCCCCGATCGCGAGCCGCCCGCAGGGGTACATCTCCGCCGACATCAACGGACGCGGCTCCACCGCCCTGGAGAAGCCGCTCGGCAACCTGATCGCCGACGCGCAGGCGGAGGGCCTGGCCCCCGCCGACCAGGGCGGTGCACAGGTCGCCTTCATGAACCCGGGCGGCATCCGCGCCGACCTCGTGTACGCCGACTCCGGCGGCGAGGGCGACGGGGTGGTGACGTACGGCGAGTCCTTCACCGTGCAGCCGTTCACCAACATGATGAACGTGGTCGACCTGTCCGGCGCCAACCTGATCGCCGCGCTCCAGCAGCAGGTCAGCGGCCTCAACGAGGCCAGCCCGAAGATCCTCCAGGTCTCGAAGGGCCTCACCTACACGCTCGACCTGACGAAGACCGGCGCAGCCCGCGTCTCCGCGGCCAGCATCAAGCTGAACGGTGAGGCGATCGACCCGGCGAAGACCTACCGCGTCGCGATGAACGAGTTCCTCGCGGGCGGCGGCGACGGCTTCCCGGCCCTCGCCCTCGGTACGAACAAGCTGGTCGGCCCGTCCGACCTGGACCTGTTCAACGCCTACCTGGCGGCCCACTCCACGGCCGCCGCCCCGCTGGCCCCGCCGGCCACGGACCGCATCACGATCGTGCAGTAGTCCTCGCGGACGGTGTGGGGGCGGTGGGCCGGAAACGGCTCACCGCCCCTTCGTGTTCCACGACGTGCTCCCGCTCATCGTGCTCGGGAGGCTCGTGGGGCCCCGCGACACCGCGTGACAGCCTTGTGCCGGAGCCCACCTGCGGTGGCCGGTGTGGCGTCCGGACCGGGGGCCGGCCGGTCTGCCCTCAGGCCCACCGCGGCAGGTCGCTGCCCCACGGGGTCGGGGCCTGCGTCCAGTTCCCCGGGGCGCCGTCGTAGTGGACCGGGGGCAGGGCGTGGGACAGCAGTCCGAAGGAGGACGGGGTCTCGGTGAGCCAGCGGGCGGGGTCGTAGCCGTGGCCTTCGGCGGGGACGGCGTCGATGCCGTGCAACAGCCAGGACGCCGTACCCGCGAGGGAGAAGCGGAGATGCCGTCCGCCGCCCTCGGTCCGGCGGTCGCCCAGCGCGCGCAGGACGGCGGCGGCGAGCAGGTAGCCGGTGGCGTGGTCCAGCGCCTGTGCGGGCAGCACGCCGGGCCGGCCGTCGTCCGCCGCCTCGATGGTGGCGATACCCGTACCGGCCTGGACCAGGCTGTCGAAGCCACGCCGCCCGGCCCAGGGGCCGGACCAGCCCCAGGCGGAGAGCTGGGCGACGATCAGGCCGGGGCGCCGGGCGAGGAGCGCGTCGGGGCCGAGACCGAGCCGGTCCAGCGAGCCGGGGCGGTAGCCGGTGACGACGACGTCCGCCTCCGCGAGGAGTTCCTCGAAGGCCCGCGCGTCGGCGGGGGCCGCGAGGTCCAGCAGTGTGGAGCGCTTGCCCGGACCGGTGTCGGCGTGCGCGTCCGGGTCCTCCCGGAGCCAGGGGGCGTCCACCCGCAGCACGTCGGCGCCGAGCAGGGCCAGGGTGCGGGTGGCGACGGGGCCGGAGATGGTACGGGTGAGGTCCAGGACCCGTACCCCCTCGGCCGGGAGGGACGCGGGCCCCAGGGGTCGGGGGCCGCCCTCGCCGATGCGCGCCGACTCGGTCAACGGCAGCCCGGCCGGGGCGGGTTCGGAGGCCACGGCCACGGCGAGGCCGTCCGCCGCGTAGACGGTCTCCTGGATCTCCACCGCCGTGCGTGAGGCCAGTTCCTTCGCGACCGTCTCCACGAGGTCCTCGTCGTTCCCGGTGTCCGTAAGGCCGAGCGCGTGGAGCAGACGGGTGCGGTGGTGCGGGTAGTTGGCGTGGGTGCGTATCCACCCGTCGGCCGTCGGCCAGAACCGGGACAACGGGGCGAAGGAGGTGGGCGTCTCGCCGCCGACCGTGAGGTGGCGTTCGCTGATGAACGCGGTGGCCACCGCGCCCTCGTCCACCCGTACCGCCGGGACCGGAGCGCCGTTGCGGAGCGCGAGGAGTTCCGCCGCCGCGAGCGAGGCGGCTCCCACACTGGCGCGGGCGAGCTCCCGTACCGGCAGACGGGACGGCAGGACGGCACCGGCGCCGACGTAGGACACCCCTTCCAGCAGATCGCTCCGGCCTCCCAGGGCGGTCCAGGCGTATGCGGTCGCGGCGTCCTCGGAGTGCGTCATCGGATCATTATGTGAGAGGGGGCAGGCGATCCCAAGAGGTGGAAAGCGATCAACGGCCGAGGCCGCTGGGCGGGGGATGTCGGCTCCCGCCGGACTCGTTGCCTCAGAAACGCCCCAGGAACCGCAGGTCACACGGTTCGCGTCCGTGAGGGACATGGGACACGAGGAGCAACTGGCGGACCCCCGAGAGCCGGAGGCCCGCGAACCTGCCGAGCCGCAGGGCAAGGAGGGCCTCGGCTGCCTGCTCGCCGGCCTCGGCGCTGCGGTCGCGCCGCTCGCGTGGGCGCCGAAGGCGTTCATCAGCGTCGAAGGCGGGCTGGAGGGCCATGCCCGCGATCTGAGCGTGCTCTACGTCGACCTCCCGCTCATCGTGCTCGGCGGCGGTCTCGTACCCGCTGTGGCCTGGGCGCTGACCCGGCGGTGGACGCGCCGGCCCTGGGCCCCCGTCCTCGTCGCGGTGGCCGCCCTCGCGCTAGGAGTCGGAGGGCTCCTGGAGTGGTGGACGCCCGAGCACCGGGCGAACCCGGGCGACGGGCCGGGTGTGTGACGCCCGGGTCGGTTTCCCCGCCGTCCCGGGCGGGAGTACGGTGCCGAGAACGGCTGCGGACAGCGGCGGTGGGGGCGCCGGTGCGGGCAGGTCTGGCAGGTGCGCGCCCGTTCGCCGATTCCGGTACGCCTTCGGCCGCCCGGGAATCACGCCCGCCCGGTCGGTTCCGGTACGCGCGCCTTCTCGGCTCGCCCGAGGGTGAACCACACCGCCTTGTGGCCGGGCAGCCGGTCGTCCAGCGACGTGGTGCCCCAGGCGAGCGCCAGGCTCTCCACGATCAACAGGCCGCGCCCACTTGGTCGGTCGGGCCCGGGGTGCCGGGCGGTGAGGGCCTGGACGGCGAGGGGGTCGTAGTCCGCGACGGAGACGGTGACCCGCTTCCGGTTCACCGCCACATGTACTCGAACCAGTGACGAACTGGTGTGCCGGTACGCGTTGGTGACCAACTCCGTGACGCAGAGCCTCGCGTCGTCCACGAGTCCGACGCGCTGCTCCCGCCCCAGCAGCGACGCGACGAACTCCCTCGCGATGCGGGCGGCCGACGCGGTGTTCGGCAGCGTGAGCCGGTAGCGCTCGCCGCCGAGCGGGTCGGGCGGTGCGGGGATCGGGGTGGCGGTGGTCATGTGCGTGCTCCCGTAGCGGTCGGGTGGATGGCGCCTGCACCGGGAGGAGGCCGTGGCGATGGCCGTAATCTGGAGCGCCCTCAAGGCGTGTGTGTACGGCTGCACTTCGGGCTCTTCGACCTGATTGCCGGTGCTGTGAGGAGACACTAGCGCGCGGTCTCACTTGTGCACCCGCATCGGCTCATTAAGTGACCGAATGGATTACGGTGAGGCCGCCAACCAGACTGTGAGTCGACCAGAGGAGAGCGTGATGCCACCGAGAAAGGCGCCCACGGCCCGGCAGTGCCGCGTGGGGATCGAGCTGCGCAAGATGCGTCAGCATGCGGGACTCGCCCTGGCCGAGGCTGCGACCTTGCTCGGTACGGACCGCACCGCCATCAGCAACACGGAATCCGGGCGCTTCGGGGTGAGTGCGGATCGGGTGCGAACGTGGGCCGGCGGCTACGGGTGCCCCGACTCGGCCTACGTGGAGGCCTTGGCCGCCATGGCGGAGGAGCGGGTCAAGGGCTGGTGGGAGGAGTACCGGGGTGAGTTCACCAGTGGAGCGTTGGATCTGGCGGAACTGGAGCATCACGCGGTCGGTATTCGGTCCATGCAGGTGATTTACCAGCCGGGACTGCTGCAGAACGAGGACTACGCCAACGCCGTGTTCGATCAGGCGGTGCCGCAGCTGATCCCGGCTCGTCGGCGTCGGCTGATTTCGCATCGATTGAGGCGCCGAGACGTCCTCGATCGGGTCGACGCGCCCGTGTGTACGTTCCTGATCCACGAAACCGCGCTCCGGATGGTGTTCGGTAACTCCCGGGTGGCTCGCGGGCAGCTCGATCATCTGCTCAGGGAGTCGGAGCGGGAGAACGTCGTGGTCAAGGTGGTTCCCTTCGCTGCGGGCGGCTTCCCGGAGACCGGCAGCGCGACGCAATATGTCTACGGCCCGGTCCCACAGCTGGATACCGTGCAGATGGATACGGCGACCGGACCTGCATTCCTGGATGCCGAGACCCGCCTCGTCAACTATCGGGCCGCACTGGACCGGGTGGAGGAGCTGTCGCTCGGCCGAGGGGAGTCCAGGGACTTCATTCGAAAGGTCGCACAACAAGTGTGAAGGCGTGAGAACCATGGAAATTCAGTGGCGCAAGTCCTCCAAGTCGTCTGCCCCCGAGGGCAACAACTGCCTGGAGCTGGCCGAGTACGACGGTGAGATCCTGCTGCGTGAGAGCGACAACCCGGACGTGGTCGTCCGGACGACGCGCGTGAAACTCCGGGCCTTCCTGGGTGGCGTCAAGGAAGGCGAGTTCGACGACCTGGCGTGAGCGTCTCCGGTCTCACAGCGGTACGCGCTTCGGGCGGCCCTCACCGGCGCAGGTGAGGGCCGCTTTCGATTTTAGTACTACATGTATGGAGTCGTTGGGTTCACTCGTTAGACGTCAAACTCTTGATACGGGAGTGCGTCAGGCGCTAGCTTCGTCACGCTCGACCGCCGCCCGTGCGGAGGTCAACTCCCGCAGCAACTGCGCCTGTTGGGGGAGATGGGCCCGTGCGCCCTCGCTCTGCGGCTCGTCACGCCGGCTGCGGGCGGGGGCGTTCTCGGCGCTGAACCAGGAGGCCACCCCGTGCACGACTCGCTCCCGCCGACCGCGACGCCCCCGAACCTCTTCCGCTGCGAACGGGTCACCTACCACTCGGTCGAAGCCGATCGGATCGTGGACGCGGCGCACTGCACCACCGACACGCCTCTGGAAGCGATTCGTTGGGTCCAGGGGCAGGTGCGTGCCTTCGTCGCGCAACTCCCTCGCGGTGAAGCGGCGCAGGCCCGGCGCTGGGACGAGGGTGGCGGCTGCATCGGGGCGCTCGCCGCGCTCCACCGGGGCGAGGCGTGCGGGTTCGCCCTCCGGCACGGGGACTTCTGGAGCGAGTGGAACTTACGCCCCTCGGGTGAAGCGGACGTGTTCTCCGACCGGGCCGAGGGTCTCGGGTCGCGGTGCCAGGGCATGGAGTTGTTCCTCCGGATGCCCGACGACTTCGGCCTCCCCGGCCAACCCTGAACCACCGGGCTGCGGTTCGCCGCCCCGGGGCGAGTCAGGGGCGCGTCAACGTAACGGTCCGACCCGTCAGAGGTGCGTCAAGGCCGCACGTCCAGGGAGTCGGGCGTCCCTAACGTCGACCCGGGAGAGCCGGGAGCGAACCGATGGCACGGAGCCGACGTGGCCACGGCGCGGCTCTCCACGGGGCGGGGTGGTGCGCGCGACCCGGGACGTGTCCAGGACGCGTGGTGCCGCGCGGTCGCCCGGCTCGTCCACCCGGGCCGACCGGTGCCGGTGCGGGCCCGTCGCCTCCCCTCCCGGGACAGCGACGGCCGAACGCGCCGTCGCCCGCGACCAGACGAGAGTCAGGGACCCTGGTGCATTCGTACGAGACACCCTCCGAGAAATCCGATCGGACCCCATCGCCGCGCCCGCCGCGCCACCGCGCCGGGCCGGGTACCGCACTCACCGCCACGACCGCCGCGTCGGTACTCGACCTCCAGCGACTGGCGGGCAACGCCGCGGTGACCCGGATGCTGGGAGGGGGACACGAGCACGGCGCCGGATGCCACCACGGCACACCGGTGCAGCGGTCGTCGGTGCTCGACGTGCTCCGGACACCCGGCACCCCGGTCCAGCGGGTTCCCGCGCGCGACGAGGAGGGCGGGGGAGCGCGAACAGGCGAGAACGAGTCGATGAAACGCCTGTACGAACTGGCCGCCAACGTGATTCCCGAGTCCGTTCCGCTCATCGTCCAGGGGATCGGCAACGCGATGGGGGACCAGGGCACCAAGGTCTATGCGAGCGGGGTCGCGCTGAACGGCGCCGTAGGGCTGAGCGAGATCGTCAGAGCGGGCCTCCGCCTCCGACAGGACCGGCGGCACGTTCCCAGCATGCTTCGCGTCGTGTTCGGCTTGCTGAACCTGGGCAGTGCGGCCACGTACGGAGTCAGCCAGCTCCTCGGAAAGGAAGCGAAGACCATCGCCTCCGCGACGGGTGCCATCGTGCAGGGCCTGTCCTACGTCGGCATCATCGTGACCCACACGCACATCGTCGTGGAGGACGCCGTGAAACTCGAGCGGTCCAGGGCGGAGGAAGCGGTTGGCATCTCCTCGGCCGTCTCCTCGCATTCGGGGCAGAACGTGCCACGCCGGAGAAGGGTCCCTTCCTCCGCCACGCCCCCGCGCCCCTCCGTGGCTCCGCAGCTTCCGATGCCGGACTTCGGGGAGCCCGGCCTCGGCCTCGGCTGACGCACTCGGGGCCGTCCGCTGATCCGGCGGGAACCCACTCACGCGTGAGCGCCGGAGAGGGCCTGGAGCCCCAGGAAGAACCGGGCCCCCTGGGGGCAATCGCTTCCGCGTGCCGCACGGCCGCCCCGCCGTCCCCCGCCCCTCAGCCGATCTCCGGCGGCGGCGTGGGCGCCCCCGGCAGCCGGACGACCGCCTCCGTGCCGTCGCCGTCCGCCGCCGGACGCAGGGACACCTCGCCGCCGGACTGCTGGACGGAGCGGGCGACGATCGACAACCCGAGTCCGGAGCCGGGGAGTTGGCGCGCGGAGGGGGAGCGCCAGAAGCGGTCGAAGACGTGCGGGAGGTCGTCGGCGGGGATGCCGGGGCCGTGGTCGCGTACCTTCAACTCGCCCCGACTCAGGGTGACTTCGATGGTGCCGCGCGCCGGGCTGAACTTCACCGCGTTGTCCAGGATGTTGACGATCGCCCGCTGGAGCGCGGCCGGTTCGCCGCGTACGTACCAGGGGGCCAGTTCGGCGGTGATGGTCAGCTCGGGGCCGCGCAGCCGGGCGCGTTGCAGGGCGGTACGGGTGATGTCGTGCAGGCCCACCACCTCCAGCGGGCCGGGCTGGGCGGCGTCCGGGCGGGCGAGTTCCTGGAGGTCGCCGATGAGCGCGGCCAGCTCCGTCATCTGCGCGGTGACCGACGCCATCAGGGCCTTCCGGTCGGCCGGCGGGATGGCCCGGCCGGTCTCCTCGCTGCGGGCCAGCAGCTCGATGTTGGTGCGGAGCGAGGTCAGCGGGGTGCGCAGCTCGTGCCCGGCGTCGGCGATCAGCTGGGACTGGCGGTCGCGGGAGGTCGCGAGCGATGCGGTCATCGAGTTGAAGGAGCGCGACAGCCGGGCGATCTCGTCCTCGCCCTCCACCGGGATGCGGACGGTCAGGTCCTCGGTGCGGGCGACGTGCTCGACGGCCAGGGTCAGTTCGTCCACCGGGCGCAGCCCGGATCGCGCGATCCACATGCCGGCCGCCCCGGCGGCGACGACGCCGATCCCGGAGACGGCGAGGAGCAGCCAGGCGAGGGCGGAGAGCGGGTCCGTCACCTCGCTCATCGGGCGGCCGATGGTGACGGCGGTGTCGGTGGGGGGCTGGGTGAGCAGGTGGTAGGTGTAGACCCGCATCCGTACGCCGTTCTCGGCGGTCTCGGTGTGCAGGGCGTAGCGCTCCCGGCCTTCGGCCACCGCGATGTCGGCTTCGGTCACCGGGATCTCGGAGTCCTCGTCGATGGAGCAGACGGTGCCGCTCGAATCGATGACCTGGAAGGCGATCCCTCCCACAGCGGGCGTCATCTGCTGCTGCTGCTTGCCGCCGGCGCAGGAGTCGAGCAGGGGGCGCACGTCGCTCAGCCGGGAGCTGCGCAGCGAGTCGTCCATGCGGTGTTCCAGCTGCTGCTTGGTCACGAACCAGCAGGCCAAGGCGACCGCCGCCACCGCGACGGCCACCGCGAGGGCGACCAGCAGCGCGAGGCGGGAGCGGAGGGGCAGGGTGCGGAGCCGGCGCACCAGGCGCCTCACCCCTCACCGCCGGAACGCAGGGCGTACCCCACCCCGCGCACCGTGTGCACGAGGCGGGGTTCGCCGCCGGCCTCGGTCTTGCGGCGCAGGTACATCACGTACACGTCCAGGGAGTTGGAGCTCGGTTCGAAGTCGAAGCCCCAGACGGCCTTGAGGATCTGTTCGCGGGTGAGGACCTGGCGCGGGTGCGCGAGGAACATCTCCAGCAGGGTGAACTCGGTACGGGTCAGCTCGACGGGGCGGCTGCCCCGGGTGACCTCGCGGGTGGCGAGGTCCATGCGCAGGTCGGCGAAGGAGAGCACGTCGTCGTCGGTGATGTCGGCGCTCGCCGCCGCCGCGTAGGAGCTGCGGCGCAGCAGGGCGCGGATGCGGGCGAACAGCTCGTCCAGCTCGAAGGGCTTGACGAGGTAGTCGTCGGCGCCCGCGTCGAGGCCGGTGACCCTGTCCCCCACGGTGTCGCGGGCGGTGAGCATGAGGATGGGCGTGGTGGTCCCGGTGGCCCGGATGCGGCGTGCGGCGGTGAGGCCGTCCATCCGGGGCATCTGGATGTCCAGCACGATGAGGTCGGGGTGGTACGCCTCGGCCTTGGTCAGGGCGTCGTAGCCGTCGACCGCGACCTCGGTGGCGTACCCCTCGAACGCGAGGCTCCGCTGGAGCGCCTCGCGTACGGCGGGTTCGTCGTCGACGATCAGGATGCGCTGCGGATCGTCTTCGGCGGGGCTCATCGCTCGGCGTCCTCTTCTCGTCTCGGCTGCGTGAAACAGCTGCGGATGGTCTCAGCCTCGCACGCCGGGCGGGCCGAACGGCGATTCAGCGGGTGGTCAGGAGCCGTCGCCGGAGCGCAGGGTCTCCAGGTCCGCCTTGACCGTGTTGACGGGGATGGCGAAGCCGAGGCCGACGCTTCCGGCGCTGGAGCTGCTGGTGCTGCTGGAGGAGCTGGGTGAGTACATCGCGGAGTTGATGCCGATGATCTGGCCGCTCATGTTGATCAGCGCGCCGCCGGAGTTGCCCGGGTTGAGCGAGGCGTCGGTCTGCAGGGCCTTGTAGGTGGTGGTGGAGGAGCCGGTGTCGCCGTTGAACTGCTGGCCGCCGAACTCGAACGGCCACTGCTGCTCGCCGCTGCCGCCCTGGCCCTCGCTGCCGTAGCCGCCGAAGCCGCCGGACCCGTCGGTGCTGCTCGAACCGCTGGAGTCGCTCTCCTCCTTCGCGACCGTGACGTCCCGGTCCAGCGCGGAGATGATGCCGCTGGTGACGGTTCCGGTGAGGCCCTCCGGGGAGCCGATCGCCACGACCTGGTCGCCGACCGCGATGTTCGAGGAGTCGCCGAGGGTGGCCGTCTTCAGGCCGCTCGCGTTCTCCAGCTTGATGAGGGCCAGGTCCTTGTCCGCGTCGGTGCCGACCACGTCCGCGGTGTAGGTCTTGCCGGTGGAGAGAGTCACCTTGATCTGGGAGGCGCCGGTGATCACGTGGTTGTTGGTGACGATCTCGCCGTCCGAGGTGATGACCACGCCGGAGCCGGTGGAGTCGCCCGCGGTGGAGGTGGCGCCGATCTCGACGATCGCGGGGGAGACGGCCGCCGCGACCCCGGCGACGGTGCCCGCGCTGCCGGCCGAGACGGTGGTGCCGCTGACGACGCTGCTCGCGCTGGTGCCGCCGGAGCCGTTGTCCGAGAGGTCGCCGACCAGGGCGGCGGTGCCGCCGCCGATCGCCGCCGCAGCGATGGCGACCGCCGCGAGCAGCGCGTAGGGCCGCTTCACCTTCCGCGCGGGCTCCTGGGGGAGCGGCGCGGGGGCGGGGTACCCGGCGTACTCGGGGAAGTCCGAGAAGCCGCCGCCGCCCGCGCCGCCCGGCCACACCGTGGTCTGCGGGTCAACGGCGACCGGCTGGGCCGGCTCGTACGCCGGGGGCGGCGGGTACGCGCCGGCGGGGGCCGGCTGCTGCGGTGCGGGGTGCGACTCGGTGCCGTACGAGTCGTTGCCGTACGTGGGATACGTCGGGTACTCGCCGCTCGGGCGGGGGCTCTCAGTCATGAGGAAAGCGTGTCCGCGGAACATGAGAAGAGCCTGAGCCCCCGCTGAGAAGCCGGGCAGAACCTCGCGGCGCCCGTTCCCGCGGGCGGTCGCGGTCCCCCCGCCGGTTCACGGGCCCGGCCGGAGGGGCGTCGGACCGCTGGCGCCGGGGAGGGCCGTGGCGCTCACCCGCCCGGCGATTTCGTGTGCGTGACCGGGTACGGACGGCGTCGGGAAGGGGCGTTCGTCGGCGTCCCCCGCGAGCCGGGTCCGTGCCCGTGCCACGTAGGCTGCTGCCGTCCGGCCGACGCGGGGGAGTGGGGGAGCGGGCCGATGAGCGGTACGAGGGATGTGTTCCAGCCCCTTCGGGCGCTGGATCCGCAGGTCGTCGGTGGTTACCGGCTCGTCGCCCGGCTGGGTGCCGGTGGCATGGGCCGGGTCTACCTCGCGTACACCCGGGGCGGGCGGCCGGTGGCGGTCAAGGTCGTACGGCCGGAGCTGGCGGACGACCCCGGTTTCCAGCGGCGGTTCGCCCGGGAGATCAAGGCGGCCCAGCGGGTCCGCGGGGTGTACACCGCCGAGGTGATCGACGCCGACGTGCACGGTGAACCGCCGTGGCTGGCCACGTCGTACGTACCCGGGCCGTCCTTGTCACAGGCCGTGGCCCGGCACGGTCCGCTGTCGGTTCCCGCCGTGCTGTGGCTGATGGCGGGGATGGCGGAGGCGCTGCGGGCCATCCACGCCGAGGGCATCGTGCACCGGGACCTGAAGCCGTCGAACGTGCTGCTGTCCGTCGACGGGCCGCGCGTCATCGATTTCGGCATCGCGACGGCGGCCGACGCGACCGCGTACACGGTCACCGGGCAGGCGGTGGGGACGCCCGCGTACATGGCTCCCGAGCAGGCCTCCGGGGGAGAGGTCACCGGAGCGGCCGACGTCTTCTCCCTCGCGCAGACCGCCGCGTTCGCGGCGTTGGGCGAGCCGCTCTACGGCGAGGGCCAGGGCGTCGACGTGCTGTACAGGATCGTGCACTCCGAGCCCGACCTCTCGTCGCTGCCCGAGTCCCTGCGCCCGCTCTTCGCCCGGTGCCTGTCCGCGGACCCGGCGGACCGGGCCACCCCGGACGAGGTCCTGGACTGGTGCCGGGGGCGGCTGGGGCCGGACGCGGACGGGGGCGGGGCGCCGGCCGTGTGGCGGCGGTTCAGCGAGCAGGACGTCGAACTTCCGCCGCCGCTGCCCGATCCCACTCCGGTGGGGACGCGACTGCAGCCACAGCCATGGACACGAGCGCAGCCGGTGCCACAGGCGCAGCCGCCGCGGTTCCCGTTCGGCCTGCCGGTCCCCCCGGCCGGGGCGGAACCCACGACGACGGCGAAGCGCGGCCGGCGCACCGCTCTGATATCGGCCGTGGCCCTGGCGGGGATCGCGGCGCTGCTCGCGCTGGTCGCCCCGCCGTTCATGGACCTGGTGCGCCAGAGCGTCCACCAGGTCGCCGCCCGCTCGTCGGACTCCACCGGCACGGAGGTCCTGGGCGCCGGCGAAGGCGCGGCCGGCTCTCCGTCGTCCTCCGCCTCGTCCCGGAACCCGAAACCCCAGCCGTACCCCGCGGTCTACCTGGACGCGAAGACCTCGGCCAACCTCGACGACCCGACCGTCAAGGTGGTGGACGGCACCGGGGAACTCCGTTTCGGATGCGAGACGGCCGGTTGTGAACTGGAGAGCGACACGCTCGTGTTCCGGCAGATGGTCAACTTCCGGGACATCACCCTCGACGACTGCCGTTCGGCCGTGAAGGGCCGGAAGGATCACCGCCTCTTCCTCGCCGGCACGGCGGACGGGAGCGAGATCTGCGTCAAGAGCGCCTCGGGGGACATCGGGCTGCTCGTGATCGGGATCAAGGCGACCGCGGTGCCGGAGGCCGGCTTCGTCCAGGCCGACATGACGATCTGGCGAGGAGCGGCGTAGGCCGTCGTGCCGGCGGGCTGGGCCGCTCTTCCCGGCCCGCGACGGAAGGAGCCGGCCCTGCCGGCGGGGTGAGCGTCGACCACTGCACCCGCCTCGGACAGGGCCGCCGTCCGGCTCCTGGCGGAGCTCACGGCAACGGGCTGACGGGACGCGGCGGGCGGCCGGGGCGACCGCGTCGGTCCGCGTTCCTGCGGCCCGCTACGGCGTGTGCGGCGAGGGCTCTCCGCAGCCGCAGGAGCGCCGCACCACCAGCGCGGAGGGGAACTGCTTGAGCCGCTCCCGCCGGGAGCCGGAGACGCGCAGCGAGTCGTCGAGGACCAGGTCCACGGCGGCGCGCGCCATCGCCGGGCGGTCCGAGAAGACCGTGGTCAGCGGCGGGTCGGTGAGCCCGGCTTCCTTGACGTCGTCAAAGCCCGCGACGGCCAGCTCGCCCGGCACGTCGATGCGCAGCTCGCGGGCGGCCCGCAGGACGCCGATGGCCTGGTCGTCGGTGGAGCAGAAGATGGCCGGCGGCCTGTCCGGCCCTGCGAGGAGGCCGAGGGCCACCTGGTAGGCGTCGTAACGGTTGTACGGGGCCTGGAAGAGCCGGCCCTCGGTGGAGCGGCCGGACTCGTGCATCGCCCGGCGCCAGCCCTCGACGTGGTCGGCGACCGGGTCGCCGACGGACGGGGTGGACTCCATGCCGCCGAGGCAGGCGACGTACTCGTAGCCGTGTTCCAGCAGGTGGCGGGTGGCGAGCTGGGCGCCGCCGACGTCGTCGGTGACCACCGCGACGTCGTCGATCGCCTCGGGGCGCTCGTGCAGCAGCACCACCCGGGCGTCCCACGCCTCTATCTCGGCGGCGGCCCGTTCGCTGGGGCCCTGGCTGACCAGGATCAGACCGGAGACCCGCATGCCGAGGAAGGCCCGGAGGTAGTGGACCTCGCGTTCGTCGCGGTAGTCGGAGTTGCCGACGAGGACCATCTTTCCGCGCTCGGCGGCGGCCTGTTCGACGGCGTGCGCCATCTCCGCGAAGAACGCCTGCCGGGCGTCCGGCACGATCATCCCTATGAGGTCGGTCCGCCTCGACGCCATCGCCTGGGCAACCCGGTCGGGCCGGTAGCCCAGCTCCTTGATGGCGGCGAGTACCCGCTCGCGCGTGGCCGGGGCGACCGGCCTGGGTCCGTTGTTGATGACGTAGCTGACGACCGCGGTCGACGTACCCGCCAGTCTTGCCACATCGTCCCGCGTCACCTTGGCCACGCGCGGCAGTCTACGCGGATGGAACTACCTCTTCACAGGTGTGACCACGGGTTCCTCTTCGGTGGCCTCCGCCGGCTCGGAACGCTCCGCCGGACGCTCCGCCGGACGGTCCGCCGGAGTGCCGCCCCGGGACGCCGATTCCTGGGCCGCCGGTTTCCGGTCGCCCTTCTCCGGCGCGACGAACCGGTAACCGACGTTGCGGACGGTGCCGATGAGCGACTCGTGCTCGGGGCCGAGCTTGGCGCGCAGCCGCCGGACGTGGACGTCGACCGTGCGCGTACCGCCGAAGTAGTCGTAACCCCACACCTCTTGGAGCAGCTGGGCGCGGGTGAAGACCCGGCCCGGGTGCTGCGCGAGGTACTTGAGCAGCTCGAACTCCTTGAAGGTCAGGTCGAGGACCCGGCCCTTGAGCTTCGCGCTGTACGTCGCCTCGTCCACGGAGAGATCGCCGTTGCGGATCTCCATGGGGGAGTCGTCGGCGGTGATCTGCTGCCGGCCGGTGGCGAGCCGGAGCCGGGCCTCGACCTCGGCCGGGCCCGCGGTGTCCAGCAGGACGTCGTCGATGCCCCAGTCGGCGGTGACAGCCGCGAGGCCGCCCTCGGTGACGACGAGGATCAGCGGACAGCCCGGCCCGGTGGAGCGGAGCAGCTGGCAGAGGGAGCGGACCTGCGGAAGGTCACGCCTCCCGTCGACCAGGATGACGTCGGCACCGGGGGTGTCGACGAGAGCGGGTCCCTCGGCGGGGGCCACCCGCACGCTGTGGAGCAGAAGACCGAGGGCGGGGAGCACCTCCGTCGACGGTTGAAGGGCATTCGTCAGGAGCAGCAGTGAGCTCATCGCCGCTCACCTGCCTCGGTCGTCGGTCGATCGTGGTGCACGTTTCGCTCGCCCATTACGTCGGTCCTCCTCGTTCCCTGCGAGAGGGGCACTCCCGGGTCGGACCCGGGGGAGATGCGGCACATCACTTCGTACTGCTGAACGGCTGTACGGCTGAGCCTTGCGGCATTCGTCATACAGGTTTTACGGGTGCGGCCCCGCGCCCTGGGGTCGCTGAGCTTGTTGAAACGTCTCCGTAACAACGCGCGGAAAGCACAAAAGGATCCGGGGGCTGCTCTGCCCGGATCCTCTTCGCAGCAGAATAGCCCACATGAGTTCACTCTCCGAGGGTCGATTCGTGAGTTCTTCTGTTCCCTTGATCACGCGAACCCCGCAGTACGCCACATTGCTCACCGATGACGGGGTGCCGGTGGAGGCGGTGTACGAGCCGTGTACGGCAGGTGCCGGGCCGGGCGCCGCAGGGGTCGCGGAGCAGACGGCCATCGTGGTCGCGCACGGCTTCACCGGCTCACTCGACCGGCCCGCCGTCCGGCGCGCCGCGAGGGCGTTCTCGCAGCGTGCGGCCGTGGTGACGTTCTCCTTTCGGGGTCACGGAAACTCCGGCGGAAAGTCCACGGTGGGGGATCGCGAGGTCCTCGACCTGGCCGCAGCGGTGGCCTGGGCGAGGTCTCTGGGACACCGCAGAATCGTTACGGTCGGGTTCTCCATGGGCGGTTCCGTGGTACTCCGGCAGGCCGCTCTGTATACGAAGAAAACCGTAGGGAAAGAGGGGGCCGTTCGGGGGGTGGCGGAATCGTCGGGCCCCGCCCCCGCCCTCGCTCCCGGCTCTGCCCCCGCCCTCGCCGCCGGCTCCGGCTCTGCCGCCGTCCTCGCCGCCGGCTCCGCCCACGTCGACGGAGTGATCTCCGTCAGCTCCCCGGCCCGCTGGTACTACCGGGGCACCGCGTCGATGCGCCGGCTGCACTGGGTGGTCACCCGCCCCACGGGGCGGCTGGTCGGCCGGTACGGGCTGGGCACCCGCATCCACGACGAGGACTGGGACCCCGTGCCGCTCTCCCCGGTGGAGGCGGTCCCGCTGATCGCGCCCGCCCCGCTGCTGGTGGTGCACGGCGACCGCGACCCGTACTTCCCGCTGGACCACCCCCGGATGCTGGCGGACGCGGCGGCCCGGGGTGCCGCCGAACTGTGGCTGGAGCGGGGCATGGGACACGCCGAGAACGCGGCGGACGAGGCACTGCTCGGCCGGATGGCCGACTGGGCCGTCGGCGCGTGACCCATCATGGACAGCGCGCGCGGCACGGCCGGGCGCGAGTTTCCGCGTGACGCATGTGGCCCATGTGATGTGTGTGACGTGTGTGATCGCAACGACGGACGGACGACGAAGGAGGTGCCGCCATGGCGGCGGGCACGATCCGTTACTGGGCCGCGGCCAAGGCCGCCGCGGGCACCGCGGAGGAGCCGTACGCGGCGACGACACTGGCGGAGGCGCTGGACGCCGCGCGCGGACGTCACCCCGGAGAGCTGGTGCGGGTGCTCATGAGGTGCTCGTTCCTGGTCGACGGGGCTCCGGTCGGAGCGCGGCGGCATGAGACGGTACGCCTTGCCGAGGGCGGCACGGTCGAGGTGCTCCCGCCGTTCGCAGGAGGGTGAACCGGAGACGATGAGCAGCGCACAGAACAGGGACCAGAGCGGCGCCCGGCCGCAGGGCCGGGAGCCGTACACGTACGGCGACGGCGAGGCGTACCCCGAGCACGCCCACCCGGGCCGGCAGCAGTACCCCGGCGGCCCCGCCGCCGCACCGGCGTACGAGCAGCAGCAGGGCCACGGCGGGCAGCCGGAGCAGTACGGGCAGCCGGGCCAGTACGGGCAGCCGGGCCAGTACGGGCAGCCGGGCCAGTACGGGCAGCCGGCGCAGCACGGGCACGCGGCGCAGGGGTCGGGGTACGGCTCCGGCGGTGCGGACATGGGCTCCACGCAGACCTGGCAGGGGCAGACCTGGGACACCCAGTACCAGCCCACGGTCCAGCCGCAGCAGCAGCAGCCGCAGGCCCCGCAGTACCAGCAGCCCCGGGCCCCGCAGCCGCAGCACCAGCAGCAGCCGGTCCACGGGCAGCCCCAGGAGTACGGGCAGCCCGGCCGGGCCCAGGCGCAGTACCCGCCGCACGCGTACGGGCAGCAGGGGTACGGGCAACAGCAGCCCTCGCAGCCGTACGGGCAGCCCCAGCAGGAGTACGGACAGCCCCAGCAGGAGTACGGGCAGCAGCCCTCGCAGGAGTACGGGCAGGCCCCGCAGGAGTACGGGCAGCCCGGGTCGCCGTACGCGCAGGCGCAGCAGGGGTACGCCCCGCAGCAGGGTCCCCAGCAGGGCCCCCAGCAGGGCCCGCAGCAAGGCCCCCAGCAGGCGTGGGGGCAGACACAGCACCAGCCGCAACAGGCCGCGCCCGACGCGGCGCAGACGGCCTTTCTGCCGCCGGTCGCCGGTCCGCAGGCTCCCGCGCCGGCCTCCTACCCGCTGCCCGCCGAAGTCCCGGTGGCACCGGCGGGCCAGCCGCCGACGGCGGAGCGGTTCGGCGCGCCCGTGGGGGCGGCCACGACCGCTGCCGCTCCGGAGCGGCCCGGTGCGGAGGGGTACAGCGCTCCCACCACGCTCGGCAACACGCGGATCACCGACGCCCAGCGCGCCCGCGCCGAAGGCCGTTCGCCGATCATCGCGCCGGGCATGCAGCCCGCCGCGCTGACCGCCGTGCTCGGCCTGCTGGTGGCGGTCGGCGCCGCGCTCGGTCAGTACGCGCTGGCGGTGCCACTGGTGCTGCTCCAGGCCGTCACCGCGGCCGGGTGGTTCCGGCTCAACGGCATGTGGCCGGCCCGGCAGGGCATCGCGCTGGCCTTCCTCGGCGGGTTCGTCGCGGACATCGCGCTGCTCGCAGCCGGTCGTGAGCACGGCCCGGCCGCTCTCCTCGGCACGCTCGGGGTGTGGGTGCTGCTCACGCTCGTGCTCCAGCTGCGGAGCCACGCGGGGGCCGACGAGCGGATGCACGGGCTGATGGCCACCGTCGTGTCGGCGGCCCTCGCGGTGCTGGCGGGCGGGTACCTCGCGGCGGATCCGGACGTGGTGGTCGCGGGTGCGCTCGCCGTCGCCGCCGCCGCGCTGGTGCGCGCGCTGCCGCTGCCCGAGCCGGTCTCCGTGGCCGGGGCTCTGGCCGTCGCCGTCGCGGCGGGTGCGGTGGGCGGCGAGCTCGCCGGAATCGGTCTGCCGGGTGCGGTGTCGGCCGGCCTCGCGGCGGGCGTCTGCGCCCTCGTCGGGCTCCGGGCGGCCAGCTACGACTACCCGTCCCGGTTCGTCCACATGACGGCCGGTGTGGCGCTGCCGCTGACCGCCGCGGCGCCGGCCGTCTACCTCGTCGGCCGGATGATCGGCTGATCTTTCCGGGAACCGACCGGGTACCCCGCTTCGTCGCTCACTCCGGGCTTTCCGTGGCCGTGTCAGGCACATGGGAAGCCCGGAGTCCGTCGACGCGAGTGGGAGAAGAACAGGCATGCGCGCACTGCGAATACTGCTGATCGTCGTGGTGGTGCTGGGGGGCCTCTTCGTGGCCGTCGACCGCCTGGCTCTCCACTTCGCCGAGAACGAGGCGGCGGACCGGGTCGAGTTCACCGGTGCCACGGCAGCCTCGACCGACGTCTCGATCCACGGCTTCCCCTTCCTCACCCAGATCGCGGGCCGGAACCTCGACCGGGTCGACGTCACGCTCAAGGGCATCCGGGCGGGCAGCGACGGCAACACCATCCGGATCAACGAGCTGCGGGCCGAGCTCGACCGGGTCGTCATCGGCGAGGGGTACTCCAGTGCCCGGGCCGGACTGGTCAAGGGCACCGCGCTGGTCAGCTACGCGGACCTGACGGCCGCCGCCGAGGACGGCATCACCGTGCAGTACGCCGACAACGGGAAGGTCAAGGTCACCGGCAGCGTGGACGTACCGGGCCTCGGCAGCGTCTCCCGCAGTGTCGTCTCCTCGGTCACCCTGGCCGACGGCCGTACCGTCCGGGTCCGGGCCGACGTGGTGCCGGGTGAGGACATCCCCGGCCTGGAGGGACTGGTGCGGTCCCGCACCGACTTCGAGCGGAACCTCGGCGGACTGCCCGACGGTGTGGTGCTGAAGAAGATCGAGGCGCTTCCGGAGGGGCTGGAGGTCTCGGTGGAGGCCACCGACATCGCCCTCGCGGGCTGAGACCGGGCGGGCGTCCGGGCGTCCGGGCGGGGCGGCGCCGGGTTCGCCGTCCGTGGCGAGGGCGCGGGACCGGCGCCCGGATGGTGAGACGGGGGTGTCCGTACCGCAGATGTGACGCCGGTCCGGTCCCCCGGAGGGGGAGGGCGAAGGCCGGATCGCCCTCCCGTGTCTCGCATCTCGGACCATACCGTCTCATCATCCGGTATGCCGGTGACAGCCCCGCCCCCGGCTCCCTACGATCGGACACATGAAACGACAGGCGGATCTCACGAAGCGGCGGGCAGTAGACCTGTGCCGCGTCGCCGCCATGCTCTGTCGCACCTTCTGAGCAGGACGTTTCCGTTCCGTCCCGCTTCCCTCCGGCCCCTCGACCGTTGAACCGTCGGGGCCGGTCCGTGCCCCGGTACACGCCCACGCCCGGCGTCCGCGTGTACCCGCAGCACTCTTCACTCCGCACGACACCGCCGCAGACTGCCCCGGAGGAGAACAGCATGAGCCGCAGCGACGTACTGGTCGACGCAGACTGGGTCGAGGCCCACATCGACGACGCGCAGGTCGCCATTGTCGAGGTCGACGAGGACACCTCGGCGTACGAGAAGAACCACATCAAGAACGCCATCCGGATCGACTGGACGAAGGACCTCCAGGACCCGGTCCGCCGTGACTTCGTCGACCAGGCCGGCTTCGAGAAGCTCCTGTCGGAGAAGGGCATCGCCAACGACACCCTGGTGGTCCTCTACGGCGGCAACAACAACTGGTTCGCCTCGTACGCGTACTGGTACTTCAAGCTCTACGGCCACGAGAACGTCAAGCTCCTCGACGGTGGCCGCAAGAAGTGGGAGCTGGACTCCCGCGACCTGACCGACGCCGTCCCGTCGCGCCCGGCCACCGAGTACAAGGCCAAGGCCCAGGACGAGTCGATCCGCGCCTACCGCGACGACGTCGTGGCGGCCATCGGCACCCTGAACCTGGTCGACGTGCGGTCGCCCGACGAGTTCAGCGGCAAGCTGCTCGCCCCGGCGCACCTTCCGCAGGAGCAGTCGCAGCGTCCCGGCCACGTGCCCGGCGCCCGCAACATCCCGTGGTCGAAGAACGCCAACGACGACGGCACCTTCAAGTCGGACGACGAGCTCAAGGCCCTCTACGAGGACGAGCAGGTCGACCTGGCGAAGGACACCATCGCCTACTGCCGCATCGGTGAGCGCTCCGCGCTGACCTGGTTCGTCCTGCACGAGCTGCTCGGCCAGGAGAACGTCAAGAACTACGACGGTTCGTGGACCGAGTACGGCTCCCTGGTGGGCGTGCCGATCGAGCTCGGCGCCAACAAGTAATTCGCAGGACCCCTCGACCCAGAAGGACTGAACACCATGTGTGGAGCACAGGCCGGCGGCCCCGACGCTTCGACCATCAAGCCCGGTGAGACGACGATCCAGGGCAGCGTGACCCGCGACGGCGAGCCCGTCACCGGTTACGTCCGTCTGCTGGACTCGACCGGCGAGTTCACCGCCGAGGTTCCGACCTCTGCGACCGGGCAGTTCCGCTTCTACGCGGCCGAGGGGACCTGGACGGTCCGCGCGCTGGTTCCGGGCGGCAGTGCCGACCGCACTGTCGTCGCGCAGACCGGTGGCCTCTCCGAGGTGGCCATCGCCGTCTGACCGACATGAGCCGCTGATCGGGGCGGCCCCGGCGGGAGCCGGGTGCCGCACCGGTGAGGCAGGGCCGGAGGGCCGTACCCCAGGGGGTTGGACGCCACCTGTGACAGAAGGGGTGCGGCCCTTCGTGCTGCCCGTACGCTGGAAGCATGTACGCCCGGCGCCGGCGCGGTTATTTCCTGCTGATGGGCGGATGCGTCGTCCTCTTCGTGTCCGCCTGGGCCGTCGTGCGCCTCTGGTCCGTGCCGGCCGCCGTCTGTATGTGCGTGGTCGCCATGGTCATCCCGCCGATCGCCGCGATGGTCGCCAACCGCCGCGGACCCGAGGACCGTTGGTGGGACGAGTACCCGTCGGGGGACCCGAAGTCCGACGAGTGGTGGGACGAGCTGGACGGCAGGAAGCGGCGCCGGTAGGGCTGTCGAGGCCCGTTTGGCGCCTGACGGGCCGTCAGTGTCCGTCAGTAGACGAGCGCTTGGGTGCCGTCCGCCATCGCCTCTTGGACGAAGACCTGCGCCCCGGCGATGCGTACACCCTCCAGGACGTCCCGCTCCGTGATGTCGCGTCGCGCCGCGCACTGGGTGCAGAGGGTGATCCGGCCGCCCGCCATGATCGACTCGATGAGGTCGGGCAGCGGCGCGGCGTGCGGGAGTTCGAAATCGGCCGCACGGCCGGGCAGGGCGAACCAGGCGGACTCCCCGGTCAGCCAGAGCGAGACCTCCACCCCGCTGGCGACGGCGACCGCCGCCACCGTGAACGCCTGCGAGCACCGCTCGGCGGAGTCGGCCCCTGCGGTCACCTTGATCACGAGCTTCTTCGGCATATGCCGAACTGTAACCGTCCACCGTGCAACCCCTCCTGTGGCCTGTGGGTCTGTTGTGTGCGCAGGTAATGGAACCCGCGCCTCAGGTCTCTTATGGGGGGACCCTTTTGGAACCGAAAGACACCAATTCCGGCGATGTCGTCCCGTCGCCGGACGGGCCGCAGGCCGCGAACACTGGTGAGAACCTGAACCCGCCCGCGCCTTCCGCGCCCGCTGCACCGCCCCCGCCCGCCGCACCTCCCGCGCCCGCCGATGCCGTGGCGCCCGCCGGCGCCGTGCCGCCCGCGCCGTTCGTGCCCGTGCCCCCGGCCGCCGCGCAGGACCCCGCCGCCGAACCGGCCCCGGATGCCGTCCGCCGTCGTCCGCGCGGCCGTACCTCGTTGATCGTGCTGGCCGCCGCCGTGCTCGGCGTGGCCATCGGTGGGGCCGTGGGGTTCGGCGTGCAGGCCGACCGCGACCCGACCCCGCTGGGCACGCTCGCGCACGCGCGGCTCGCCTACCCGGCGAAGCCGGGCAAGGCCTCCGACCCGCTGCCGGTGGCCCAGGACCGCCAGGTGAAGACGGACGGCGACCTGACCGAGCTGCTGCTGAGCGCCCCCAAGAACGCCGACGTGGGCGAGGGATACGGCACGGGCTGGATGACCCTCTCCGACTACGCCTCGAATTACGAGAGACCCGACTACATGTTCGACGACCTGCTGGGCAGCGGCGTCCGGCGCCTCGCGGAGGCGTCCTGGGCGGAGGGCGAGCACCGCGAAACGAAGATCAACCTCGTGCAGTACCGCTCCGGTGACTCCCTCGGCGCCGCGGACCACTTCGCCGCGCAGATGAACTACCTGCCGTACGAGGAGGGGGCGGACAGCGAAGGCGACCCCATCAAGGGCAGCCTCGACGGCCGCTACTTCATCTACCCGGTCCAGCGCGAGGCCGGATACCTGCCGATGTACCAGGCCAGGGCCATCGCGGTGCGCGGGGACATCGTGATGGACATCTTCGTTTTCGACTCCGAGCCGATCGGCAAGAAGACCATCCGGAGCCTGGCCGAGCGCCAGTTGGAGCGGCTGTGAACGACGAGAAGAACGAGGCCGTGACCCCGGACGCCGTACCCGGCACGCCCGTCGATGCCGCGCCCGACGCCGCGCCGGTCCCGGACGCGGCGGCCGCCCCGGCGGCGAAGGCCGGTACCGGCCGGGTGATGCGGGTGGCGCGGTACGTCGTGCCGGCCGTGGTCGTCCTCGGCGTGATCGCCGGGGCCGGCGTGTACACGAAGAACACCGTCGACTCGGCGGACCGCACCTCGCCCACCGTCCTCTGGCCCAAGGGCGCGCCGAAGGAGTACGGAAAGGCGAAGGACAAGGAGAAGGATCTCGGAACGGCCGCTCTGGCGGGCCGGTCCGACTCCGAACTCAGCAAGCTGCTCCTCCCGGCGACGAAGGACTGGCAGCTCGGCATGGACGTCGGGGAGCTGAGCAACGACAGCGTGATCAGCGGCAAGGAAGCCACGGCCGTCTTCAAGGAGTCGGCACACGGTCTGGCGGGCAAGGACCGCCGCGCGTACGAGAAGCGCATCGACCGGATGAAGGTCCAGGGGCTGGCCCAGCGGTCCTACGTGTCGCCGCAGTCCGGGATGACGGCCGTCATCGGGGTCGTGAAGATGAAGGACACCAAGACGCTGTACGACCTGTGGTCCGCCGACACCGGGTTCATGGACGGGCTCGACGTCTTCCGCGACGGTCCGAAGATCAAGGGCTACAAGAAGGCCCTCTGCTTCCGGTACCCCAAGAACGAGGACGGGCTCGACGGCGTGACGTGCACGGCGTACGAGGGCGAACTCCTCATCAGCGTCGACGCCGAGGGGACGGAGCCCATGAGCATGTCCGACGTCGCCGATCTGGTGAAGGACCAGCTCGACCACATCAAGTCCCCGGGGGAGTACATATGACCGAGCAGACGGTGGCCCCGCAGCCGCGGGCCGACACGCCCGCGCCCGCCCCGGTACCGGACCCGGCGGAGCCCGCACCCGCGTCCGCCCCCGCCCCGGCGGAGGTACCGCCGGTCCCGGCGCCCGCACCGCCGGTCCCGGCGCCCGCACCGCCGCCGCTCCCCGGGGGACCAGCGCCTCTGCCTCCCCCGCCCGCCGGGGACGCGGCCGTGCCGGTGGGGGACGCGGCCGTACCGCTGGTGAGCACGGGGTGGCAGGAGCCCCCCGCGGGTCCGCGGAAGCCCCGGCGCGCGCTGCGTGCCGTCGCGCGCTGGACCGCCGCCGTGCTGGTCTTCGGTGCCGCCTCGGCCGGGACCGCCTACGGGATCACCTCGATGGAGCGGACCGACGTGCCCGGCCTCTCCACCGTGAGCGACGGCCGGTGGGACTACCCCGAGCTCGCGCTGCCCGCGCTGCCTCCCGGCAAGGCCCGCCCCTTCGACGCCTCCAACGACGCGGAGATCCACTACGCCGACGTGCGGAAGCTGCTGCTGCCCGCCCCGGCCGGGTCGGTGCCGGACAAGAAGCTCACCGGCGACTGGGTCCCCTCGGCGCAGTTCCTCTCGGAGTTCGCCGGGGACGACCGGTCCCACCTCGGACAGGTCCTGACGGACTCCGCACTGCGCCACACGGCGGGGCGCGGCTGGACGATGCCGGACGGCACCTCGACCAAGATCTACCTGCTCCAGTTCAACTCGGTCGCGTTCGCCACCGACCTGGGCGACGAGCTGTCCATGCGCAACGGGGAGCAGCCGCTGCCCGCCGGCGTGACGGGTCTGGTCCTGGACGATTCCTGGCCGGACGACACGATCTCGGCCGACGTCCAGCCGTACGTCTTCGACGAGGAGAAGCCGTACGACAAGGAGCACACCCGGGTCGCGTACGTCATCGCGGGGGACACCGTCGCGATGATCGAGCAGTCCCGAGGGGGCGGCGGGAAGGCGGCGAAGGTGCCGTTCCAGCAGACGGTGATCCTCCAGAACCAGCTGCTGGGCTGATCCCGGCCGGTGCCCCACCGCCGAGGCACCGCGCGGACCTGAACGAGAGAGCCGGGCCCCTACCGACTAGGCTGGGGCCCGGCCCTGTATTGGCGCCATTGCAGCCATTCGCTCGCTACGAGGAGCTCCCGTGCTTGAGGTTTTCTTCTCCACCCTGCTGGTCCTGGTCTGCGTCGGCGTCCTCGCCTTCGCAGCGGTGACCGTGAAGAAGCTGTACCAGGGCCAGCGCTGACCCTCGTCCGACCCTCCGCCACTCCCTCACAGATCGCCTGAGCCGCTCATGATCTCGATTCCGTCCGACCTTCACCGGGACCTCGTTCCCCTGGCATTCCTGCTGGGCAACTGGGCCGGCGCGGGCGTCGCCGACTTCCCCGGCGACGAGAAGTGCAACTTCGGCCAGGAAGTCTCCTTCAGCCACGACGGCCGTGACTTCCTCGAATACGTCTCGCACTCCTGGGTGCTCGACGCCGAGGGCAACAAGGTCCGGCCGCTGGAGTCCGAGTCCGGCTACTGGCGGATCGACGAGAACCGCAAGGTCGAGATCGTCATGGTCCGCGACCAGGGCGTGGTCGAGGTCTGGTACGGCGATCTGGCCGAGAAGAAGCCGCAGATCGACGTCGTCACCGACGCGGTCGCCCGCACCGCGGCCTCCGGCCCGTACAGCGGTGGCAAGCGCCTCTACGGCTACGTGAACAGCGACCTCATGTGGGTCGGCGAGAAGGCCACCCCCGACGTCGAGCTGCGCCCCTACATGTCGGCGCACCTCAAGAAGGTCGTCACGGCGGAAGAGGTCCAGGAGATGGCGAAGAGCCTCGGCGACCTCCCGGACGACGGCATCGCCTTCTTCAAGTAGGCCGCGCCCGCTCCGGACGGCCCTCGCGCCACGGGACGCCGGCATCCCCCTCAAGCGTGTCGCGAAAGTAGCGCCGTCCGCCCGCCCGGCGGGGCGGGTGCCGCTTTCGCCCATGTCACTTTCGAAACACGGCCCAGGGAATGCCGTGCGGGGAGCCGTACACTGGCCCCGTGGTCAGCACCGACTGGAAGACCGATCTCCGGCAGCGCGGTTACCGGCTCACGCCGCAGCGCCAGCTGGTGCTGGAGGCGGTCGACGCGCTGGAGCACGCGACGCCCGACGACATCCTCTGCGAGGTGCGCCGGACCGCGTCGGGGGTGAACATCTCCACGGTCTACCGGACCCTGGAGCTCCTGGAGGAGCTCGGGCTGGTGAGCCACGCCCACCTCGGCCACGGCGCGCCCACCTACCACCTGGCCGACCGCCACCACCACATCCACCTGGTCTGCCGGGACTGCTCGGGCGTCATCGAGGCGGACACCGAGGTGGCGGCCGAGTTCACGGCCAAGCTGCGCGAGACGTTCGGCTTCGAGACCGATCTGAAGCACTTCGCGATCTTCGGCCGGTGCCGCGCCTGCTCCGCCGGGGCGGAGCCCGCGGACGCCGGGCAGCGTTAGGGCGTGTGTCGAACATCGAGTACCGGGCCGGGCTCGGGCTCGCGACGCGGAACTCGGTACGGGCCCTGAGCGCCCGGTCCCGCCCGGCCCCACGGCCGCGGGGCGCGCGCCGTACGCTGGTCGCATGAAGAGCCCCCTGCTGTCCCTGCCCGGCGCCGTCCCCGCCGAAGGCCGCGACGAAGGTGTCGCCGCGCACTACGGCGACCTGTTCCGCGAGCAACGCGCCCTCACCGAAGGCGACGGGTTCGTCGACCTGTCGCACCGGGGTGTCGTCACCGTCACCGGCGACGACCGCCTCAGCTGGCTCCACCTGCTGCTCACCCAGCACGTCACGGACCTCGCGCCGAACCGGGCCACCGAGGCGCTGATCCTCTCCGCCAACGGCCACATCGAGCACGCCCTCTACCTCGTGGACGACGGCACCACGACGTGGGCGCACGTCGAGCCGGAGACGCGCGCGGAGCTGGTGGCGTACCTGGAGTCGATGAAGTTCTTCTACCGGGTGGAGGTCGCCGACCGCACCGAGGACTTCGCCGTCGTGCACCTCCCGGCCGGCTCCATCACCGAGGTGCCCGAGGGCCTCGCCGTACGTGAGGAGCCGCACGGCCGGGACGTGTTCCTGCCGCGCGCCGACCTGGAGACGTACACCGCCGGGGCCGGTCCGGCCGCGGGCATCCTGGCGTACGAGGCGCTGCGCGTGGAGGCGCACCGCCCGCGCCTGGGCTTCGAGACCGACCACCGGACCATCCCGCACGAGCTGGGCTGGATCGGCACGGCGGTCCACCTGCAGAAGGGCTGCTACCGGGGGCAGGAGACCGTCGCGCGCGTCCACAACCTGGGGAAGCCGCCGCGCAGGCTCGTCTTCCTCCACCTGGACGGCAGCGAGGTGCACCTGCCCGGCCACGGCACCCCGGTCCGCCTCGCCTCGGACGGCGCGGAAGGCCGTCAGCTCGGCTTCATCACCACCTCGGCCCGGCACCACGAGCTCGGCCCGATCGCTCTCGCGCTGGTCAAGCGGAACGTCGCGGTGGACGCCGAACTGCTCGCCGGGGACACCGCCGCCGCGCAGGAGACGATCGTCGAGCCTTAGTGGCCGTCTCCGGGCTGGTGGTGCCCGGACCTCGACCGGCCTCTCAGACCTCGATGAGCACGGTGAACGGGCCGTGGTTGGTGAGCGTGACGCGCATGTCCGCCCCGAACCGGCCCGTCTCCACCCGTGCCCCGAGCGCCCGCAGTCGCGCCACGACCTCGTCCACCAGCGGCTCGGCGACCTCGCCGGGCGCGGCGGCGTTCCAGGTGGGGCGGCGCCCCTTCCGGGCGTCCCCGTAGAGGGTGTTTTGCATGTGGCGCAGGTGGGGGGCAGTAGCTCACACCTGGTGAGAGGGAGAAACCCCAGCTCAGGGGCCAGACCGTAAGGTCTGGCCCCTTCCTCATTTCTCCGGCTGGTTCAGGCCGTTTCCGGCCCCTGTGCTGACTCAGTGCTGACCAGCCACGGGGCTCCGCCCTGCTGGTGACCTCGCGCCGTTCAGCGGCCGTGAGACGGCTTCTCGGGCTCTGCTCTAACCGGGGTGGTGGCCGAGTGGGGTTCATGGGCCAGTGAGCCGCCAGGGCCCGCTACGAGGACAGGGCGGAGAGCGTGCCGGTCTATGCAAAGACGGGCATAGTCGCCAGTGCGCATAGACGTACCTCCGCCACCCCTCATACGGTTACTCAGGTCGGCCCAACCGGGGCCGCAATGCAGGGGGTTGGGCATGTCGGAGCGTGCAAGGCTTACACGGCTCACGGGGAACGGGAACGGCGAATGCGGGCAGGGGGACTGCCCTCACGTTTATTTGACCGAGTCCGGATCGTTCATCGTCCAGGGAGACATCTCCCACGCCTTCACGCCGCCGGACGGCGAAGGGCTCGTTGAGATCCCCGAAGCAATCCTGAAGGAGGCCATTCGTGCTCTTGGCTGGTAAAGCATGGCAAGCGCAGTTCCAGACTTTCCGAAAGGAAGCATGGCGACTGGAGACGCGTCCTGCATACCGCGTTCCGCAGGAGGCTGAAGAGTTGGCACGCTTCCTGTCCGGGGCGCGCTTTCCCGGGCCGTATGAGGATGACTGGACGGCGCTGATCCGCAAGCACAGGGAGACGGGCGGATCGATTGGGCGCGTGCACATCGTGACGCGCCCCCTTTCCGATTACTTGCGTTTCGAGTTCGAGCGCTACTACCGCCATCAAGCCCCCATCGGAGAGGACATCCGGATTCTCGACGTGACGGACCGAGAGAATCCTTTGCCGGAGGTAGATGACTTCTGGATGTTCGATCGCTCCACTGTCGTTCTCATGAAGTACGAGAAGGATGGAACTCAGGTGGAGCGAGAACTCTATGAGGGCGACGTCTCGCCGTTCCTCGAATACCAGCGCATCGCCGTTTCGGAGTCGATCCCGTTCATGGAGTACGTGGCTGCGTGACGATCGACCCCGAGCAGCTTGGACAGTCCTCTCGGGAACTGGCCGCGATGCTGCGGAACCTGCGGAAACAAGCCGGTCTCTCTGGAGACCGGCTTGCCGCGCGTTGCAACATGTCACAGTCCAAGGTGAGCCGGATTGAGAATGGGAGAGTCCGCCCTTCCCTGGTGGACCTAGAACGCATTCTCACCGCCCTAGACGCCCCTGCGCCCCTAATGGCAGAGGCATCGGCATTGGCGCGCATCGCCGCGACCGAGTGGCAGGATGCGCGAGGCATGCGCAGAAAAGGGCTGGACAAGAAACAGCTTGAGCTAGCCGCCCTCGAAGCCGCGTCTACGGAGTTTCGATTCTTTCTTCTTTCCATGCTTACGACTTTGCTCTCAACGCCTGAATACATCAGGGCTAGCCTGGCCCATATTCCTGGCGACCACAGCAAGGCGGTGGCCAAGAAGCTGGAAAGACAGGAAATCCTGTACGACCGTGCCAAGCGGTTTACGTTTATCCTGACGGAGCAAGCAATCCGATCACCCTTTCTTCCGGATTACGCCATGGCCATGCAGATCGACCGATTGGCCTCTCTTTCGCATCTGCCAAACATTCAAATCGGAGTCGTGCCTTTGGGTACTCGAATGCCCGGCTGCCCCTTGAATACCTTCACGGTCTACAACGGACGTTTGGCTACGGTAGAGACGACAGCCGGTGTGATGGTTTTCCGAGACCCGCGCGACATTCGAATGCACTTGGAGGAGTTCGCGGCATACGAAGGAATCGCATTGTTCGGCGAGGCCGCAAGAGAGAAACTTGCTGATTGGTCTACCGCTTGCCGCTCTTGATCTTTAACCCAAGACAGGACTGACGCGGGGATGTGCCCGTGATTCGGGAGACCATCGCAGTTACACGCGAACAGGCAGAGGAACAGGAAGGCGCACGGTATGACCGAACTGGCGCGGACATCCATGAGCGGACCGGTACACCTGGCCCTACCTCTGCCACCCCCGAAACCGGCCGACGGCTGCGGGGTCTGTGAGGGGCTTGCCGTCCAGCGGCTGGCGGCCAGGGACAGGGGCGACCTGTCGGCGGCGACCGACGCCGATGTCTACATCCGGAGCCACCCACACGCGGCCATCCGTGCGGGGGGACCGGTGCGGGGGGTGTCGGCATGACCGAGAGCGCTCCCATCACGTACTCACAACCGGCCGTAGAACTAGGTGACTTGGACCACTGGTTGTACGAGGCGAACCCCGTTCCGGGCTGCCGGGACTGCACCACGGCCGCGCGGAAGCTCGACCTTGCGGAGAAGGCGGGCAGGCAGACGGAGCGGTTCGAGCTGGCACGGTTCATCCGTGAGCACAGGACGCACGGCAGCAACGCCGCGACGGCGGAGAAGCCGGGGGCGGGGCGCGACGCCGAGACGGTGACCAGGCCCCTTCTCCACAGAGGAAGGCGGGTGCGCTAATGCGTTCGCTCACCCGGTTCGTGAAACACCGGATCACCCAACACCCGGACACCGATGTGACGTTCGAGGCCGAATGCCTCGGCTGCAAGTGGAAGGCGATGCCGTCGACGGACAGTGCGGCCGTCGACATCGAATGCATGAGCCACACGGGGCGGAGCAACCATCGGGGCTTCCGCCGAATCTGTACCTCGTTCGCGGCGGTCGTCCGCGACGAGTGACCCAAGACCCCCGGCGCACTGTGAGGACGGCGAGAAACCCTCTGCCCATCGGTGCACCGGAAGGGGCACGGCCTAAGCGTGAACGTGCCCCTGTGCTGGCCCCTGCCGACTTCTTGCGCGGTCGGCAGGGGTCGGCATCGTGAGACCCATGTTCGAGCCCCACAGGGGCGCAGAGAGGCTTTCAGCGGTGCGACTGCGTGTGTTCGTCCTGGTGGAGAGCAGAGGGCCGAGAGGCCCCCGGTTCCTCATGGTGAAAAACCTGGTGACGGGCGAATGGGGGTTGCCGGGCGGTGACATACCGGCCGGAGAGTCGATCCCGGAAGTAGGCGCGCGCTTTCTGGAGTTGCAGGCAGGGTTAGAGCTGTACCTCGCCCGCCTGCTGGCGTTCGACCAGACCACGGCCGAGGACGGCGAAGAGATCCTGACGGCGGTTCTCGACGGGGGCTTCCTCGGCCCGGAGAAGACCCGCATTCACAACCGCCTGTCCCGCACGATCGGCACGCTACTGCCCATGAAGTGGATCACCATGGCAAGCGTTGCAAAGGACGGCGACCCCGGATACATGAACCATGCGATCGTGAGCCGACTCATGGGAAACCTGACGGCTCCCGTCCTGGTGAACGGCCGCAACGATATGGAGCGCCGCGAATCCCCCGAGGGGTGAATTTCCGGCCGGCCGGGGCGTGGAATTTGAATTAGCGAGGAACAAAAAAAGGGCCCCCGTACCCTTTCGGGTACGGGGGTAAGCGCAGAAGCCTAGCTAGTGGCGGCCTTGATAACCTGAACGGCCGCAGGATTGTCCACCGCAAGTCCAGCAATTCGATAAGTCGCACGGAAGCCTGTGGCGTCCTGGCCGAAAGCGTAATCCTCGGACATGGCAAGCCGAACATCAGAGCGCAGGCCGACGTGAATTCGCGTCGGGTCGGCGACAATTACCGTCCTAGCGGGGAGGTTCGCGGAAACGTAGATCGGGAGACCGAGACCGGCCTTAGTCACCGGGTCGGTAACGTGACCAGCCAGATATCCGCCATTAGCGCCGTTTTCGCGCTCACGCCTAAGCGCCTTCCCGCTGTCAGGGCTAGCCCAGATGACTCCCGGAACAGCTCCGGCCGCCTCGATATCGGAGAAGCCATCGATAATCGCATCCCACTTGACCACCGTATTTCCAGTGGCCAGGTTTACGGCAGTCCCCATACCAGCCTTCGTAAGACCGTAAAGGGAGGCCGTCCCCGTGCCCTGGAATGCGTCCCGGTCCACTTGAGTGGCGATGTTCCGGAGCATGACACCGGCGATCAGGTCACGCATCGAGAAAGCGGCGTCCTCCAAGATCTCATTCGAAGCGCGATACAGGTCCGCGTACTTGACGGGAGTGAAGGTCGTGCCCCCGAAAACGGGAGTGGCTTCCGGAATCGTGGCACCTTCCGCAACAACGCCCGGCAAGGTGGTGCTGTTGAGGCTCGGCAGAACAAACGACCCGCCTTCGAAGCGGTGAATGTTGATACCGGGAACGCGCATAAACACGCTGGCCGCGCGCAGAAACTCAACGGCTCGATCCGCCACGTTAACGGGAACGGCGAATCCGCCAGCGCCGGGGCTGCTTTCCGCGATAAGGGCGCGGTATTCCCCAGCTGACGGAAGAATCGACCGCCAGGTGTCAGCTTCCCCAGGCAGCCCCGGAACACCGACAGGCATGACAAGCGCCCCGGCCTTGTCCGACAGGGTGCGAGCCTCATTCTCACGATCAATTCGCGCCCGGTCCTCCCGGGCATCGACAGCGCGCATCTCCATGTACTTCAGGGTTTCCTGAATCGCCATTCGAGTTTCCGGGGATTCAGGTCCGTTGGCTCCGTTGACCGCTGCCAAAATCTCGGTTCGCGCCATGCGTTCCTCGGCCGGAACGGAGTTGATGACGGCCGCAATCTCGCGGGCCGAAAGGCCCCGGTCCTCGGATTCGGCAGAGTCAAAAATCTTGCGAAGCTCAGTCTTCACGCAGGTTCCTTCATAGCTTGAGGCCGAGTGCGGCCATGAAAAAACCGCCCAGCACTCACAATGAGTGGGGCGGTTCAAATTGGGGCGGGTTTATTTGCATCTTTGGTCGGCGAGATGCGCTATCCGTTGCTCTTCGAGCTTGGCCACGTAGCGGACGCGGCGGACCGCTACGCGGGCCAGGTACTTGCAATTCGCATTGCAGTACCGGCGGGGTCGTCCCGGACCGGCTCCAACTTCGAACGGTTCAGCGCACGTCCAACACTTCAGCGTTACTGCCTTAATCATTTTCCTGTCTCCTCGCATCGGTCGCGAGTGCGAGCGTGAGTGAACCCGCTCGGCACTCATGACCTTTGGAGTCAAACCATGAGTGCCGAGCAGTTCCCTGCAACACCGCCCGTGCCGCGCTTCCTCGATCCCCGATCCGGTGGAGTCGAAGTTTTCCGTTGCTACGTAACTCAAAGACCTGTTATCGGCGCGTATGCCGCACCGATAAGAGAGTGACGGCGGTCACTATGGGGACCGAGCCTCGGCCGGATATCGGTCCCACCAATCCCGGCTATTTCGCGGACGCGCACGCCGAGGGAAAGCGGCGGGTGCGGAAAGGGCCGCCCGGATCGTTTGAACCTCCCCCTCCCCATGGGGCGGGCATGCCTCGGCGGAGTAAGAGCCCTGAACGGCGCTGTCGGCGCCGATGGAAAGGCTCCGGCCCGGACAGGGCCGCGCGTAGTCCGAACGGCCCGCCTAGGCCGTTCTATTGCCTCTGCTGGAGTTGCGCGGCCCGCAGGCCGGGAGAAGTTTCTCAATACTGTTCGTTCGCCTCGGCTCCCGAACAATCAAAATTGGCCGTTCCGGCCGGCTGCGGATAGCATTTTTGATCGCATTGAAAGTGACCACTAAAGGCGCCCACGGGGGCGCCTCTTAGCTCTGCATAAATAAAGGGCACCCCTTCGAGGGGGTGCCTATAATGGAATCCCTCGGCTCTATCAGCCTCGACCAAGGCTGAGAAATACTGCTCCGGCTCTTACGGCCGGAGCGAGCAAGGCTCTGCTTCTGAGCTATAGCCCTGGCTCGACCGCCAGGGCGTGTTGTTGCTACTGCCTGGCCTTGATCGGCCAGGGGATGACTGCGGAGCGGAGCGAAGCAGCTAGGGCCCCTGAGGGGGCCTTTCTTAAGGCCATAAGTTGCGCCGAGGGTCGTTCAAGCCGCCTCGGCCCGCCTCGGTGCCCCTTGCGGGCGTTCGCCCGGCAGGAGACGGAACGTCGTCTTGGCTCCGCGCTTGCTGCCCACGGTCTCAACGTCCAGCCATCCGGCGTCAGTTAGGGCTGTCACGCCGCGTTCGGTGTAGCGGCGCAGGTTCCCCGCCCGGTCGCGTACGCCGACAGCGTCAGCGAGCGACCGCCAAGGGATGGTCACTTCGGCCTCATCGCCACAGAGGCGCGCTAGCTGCCTCGCCACGGCCTGCCCGCTGCGCGGCACGCACAGAGCCGCGTCGGCGTACCAGAGGGCCGCCTGACCGCCAGGGGGAGCCGTCTCGGCGGCGAGCGCGCACCCGCGCTTTCGGAGCTTCACCCGACGCCCCTCTATGGCGTCCGCGTACCGGTCCAGGAAGGCCACTTCAGCGGCTCACTTCCTGCTGATCGATCCACCGGTCAACGTCGGCCAGCCGGAAGCGCAGGTGCCCCCCGATCTTGCGGGCGGGGAGCCCCAACGCTCGGTGGTTGTTGTAGACCCAGGCCGCCGTCACACCCAGGTATACCGCCAGGTCGGCGACGCTCATCAGTCGTCCGTTCGTCAAGCCTGATCCCTCCACTCATCTCGTCCGGCGATCCGCCGCCGGACTCCTTTCGAGTGTGGAGACGACCCCCCTGGCGAGGTCAAGTCTGGATGTGACAGGTCTGGACTGGACACCGCCAGATGTGTCGTGCCAATGTGCCCCTGTAAGTTGCTGCTCATGGCAAAGGGACATGAGCAGCGCACCGAATCAGAGATGCGCGAAGGGACTAGCGTTCAAAAGCGAGTCGGGGCATGGATGGTGACCTTTTGGTGGCCGATCGATGCGACCACGGGGGGACCTCGGAGCGTCTATGTCGAAGCGGCAGAAGACGCGGAACCGCAGGAAATTTCCCGGGGGGTTTCTACCACGGTTCTTCGGCAAATCAACATTGCTGAGGTGGTGGCGGAAGTCGAACCGCTACTTGGTAAGCTACGCACGGCCAAAAAGTCGATCGAAGAATCGCAGAAGGTATTTTCGGACCTCCTGAAAGAGGGGATCACCGACGAATATCTGGCTGTGCTTTCCATGTATTACGTCGATAGCGTCAACATGGGAAAACGTGCACCCATTCAGGATCTGGTCATCTGGACGGGCAGGAATCAGGCGACTTTGAAGGGCCACCTCAGAGAGGCCCGAAAGCGTCAGATCCTTACCAAGGTTGAAGGCAAAGCCGGGGGGCAGCTCACCGAGAAGGCGCTAAGCCTTTTGGAGGGCTTTCAAAATGGCCAAGGTTTTGAAGAAGTGCGACTGCCGTAGTAAGACCCGCTGCGAGCACCCGTGGACGGTTCGCTATCGGGAACCGGGTGGCAGGGCCGGTAATCAGCGTGAGAAGTCTTTTGCTCTCAAGAAGGATGCCGAAGCGTTCGGCGTGAAGGTTGAGCGAGAAAAGGACCTAGGGAGCTACGTCGACCCCAAGCACGGTAAGCGCCTGGTGACCGACGTCTTTCAGGAGTGGTCCACAGGGGGCGACCGGGAGAACGTCACCCTCGAAGGGTACGAATCCATTTACCGGATGTGCATCGAGCCCTTTTGGCGGACGAAGACGATAGGGGGCGTTCTCCCGAAAGACATTGACGCCTGGTGCGATTGGATGCGAACGGATCTCAAGTACGCCGTCTCGACGGCGTACAACAGGTACACGGTCCTGTCGGCCATGTTCGGCTACGCGTACAACAATCGGTATATCCAGTTCAACCCGATGAAGGGTGCCAAGGGAATCTCTAGGGCGAAAGCCCAAAGGGAGTCTAAGGCTAAGATCCAGATTCCTACGATCCTGGAGATTCGAGAGATCGCGGACGCCATCCGCCCGCAATATCGGGCGCTGGTATGGGTAATGGTCGGGTGCGGTCTCCGGATCGGGGAAGCGTCCGCTCTGACCGTGGACAGTATCGATTTCGCTAACCACTCGCTTCGGGTGAACCGACAGGTAGCCAGAGATTCCACCAAGAGGGAAGACGGCATCCCGGATGGGGCGAGCGGTCGGCTATGGGTGCGGAACCTCAAGCACAAGGGTGAGGAATTCGCGCGGACCCTGCCTCTTCCGGATTTCGTCTCAACGGAACTGCGTAGGCATCTACGGGACCATAAGCCGTGGGGAGAAGACGGCTACCTCTTTCCCAATATCACCCGGACCAATTATCTGGACAGAAGTGCATGGTCGCGGGTGATCCTTGGTGAGGCTGTCGCTGAAGCCGGTATCAGCCGGACGGTCCGTGGCCACTGGTTCCGGCACTACTTCGCGTCCGTCTGCCTGGCTGCTGGTGTCCCCATCACGGATCTCGCCAACTGGCTCGGGCACTCGTCCCCGCAGATCGTGTTGGACACGTACGCACACCTGATGCCCGATGCGCCGGACCGCACCAGGACGGCCATGGACGCGGCACTAGGCGGGGCCGATGGCGGAACCTTGGTGGTGGACCTCCGAACGGGTGACGTGCTGACCGGTGCTGATGCGGTGCTGACTTTCCCCGCACATCGGCACTCCGTTGCAGGTGGGAGGCGCGTAGTCGCTAGTAGAGGGTGAACTGCGAGATGACCAGAAGCGGTGCGTTCACGTCGGAACAGGACTTCTCGCCCTCCAGGACGCGCATCGACCAGAGCTTCCGGGCGAGCTGGGCCGCCTTCTCCGGGGTGTCGTCGTGGGTCACTCCGACCAGCACGCACAGGCCCTCGCCCATGATCTCGCCGACGACTCCGGTCTCCGGGGCGGCTTCGGTGCCCTCGGACACGGAGACGCTCGCGCCATCCACTCTCTGTACCACTGCACGCATACAGACCAACCTATCTTGGGCTGAACGGGTACAGAACCCCGGCGTCGGCCCCGGGCGGGGTGGCACGATGCACGATGTCGGTGTGCCGACGCACCGGCCGAGGGGACGGAAGAGTATGAGTACCTATGGAACGGGACAATCTCCCGGTGCCGTACCGACGAAGCCCGCCGCCATGCGGCCGCCCGTGCAGCGGAGCGTACCGGGACCGGAGGGCGGTCCCGGGGCAGGGGCCGCCGTCGCTCCCGGACGCACGGCACTTCCTGCCGCTTCGGCCGGTTCCGTACCCGAACAGGGCGCCGCGCACCCGGTTTCCGAGGGGCTCGGAGCGGTCCGCCCGCAGGCCGGGTTCGGCGGGCTCCGGCTCCCGGCGCTGCGGACGATGCGCCGGGACGCCCAGCGGGACGAGGCCGATCTCAGCTACGTACGCCGGCTGGTCCAGGGCCGCATCGACATCCTGCGGGCGGAGCTGGCGCGCCGGCAGGCCCCGGAGTCCCCGGTGGTGGACCGGCTTCCGGAGATCCTCGCGGACGCCCCGTCGCTGCACCGCACCTCCGCCCGGCACGTCACGCTCCGCACGCCGCGCGGCGACGAGTACGCCAGGCTGGCCGCGGAGACGTTCGCCGAGGTGGAGCTGTCCGACCTGGAAGCCCGTACGGACGAAGAGCTGCACGCCGCGATGGGCAGGCTCGTCGGCTGTGAGAAGCAGGTCTCGCGCCGCCGCCACCAGCTCCAGCGCACGGCGGACGAATGCGGCGCGGAGATCGCCCGCAGGTACCGTGACGGGGAAGCACAAGTAGACGATCTGCTCGCCTGAGGCGACCCTTCCGGGAGCGGGTCCAGCTCCCGGAAGGCCCTCATGACCAGCAATGACGCCCTCGCCTCCCCCTCCGGCCCCGGTACCCCGGCGGTAAGCCCGGTCCTCGCGGAGGTAGTGCGGTCCGGGTTCCTGGAGGGCCGGCACCGGGGCTCGCTGGTGCTGCTGGCGGCCGACGGCAGCGTGGAGTTCGCGCTCGGCGATCCGGCGGCGCCCGTCTTCCCCCGCTCGTCGAACAAGCCGATGCAGGCGGCCGCGATCCTGCGGGCCGGTCTCGACCTGTCGGGCGAGCGGCTGGCCCTCGCCGCCGCGAGCCACTCCGGGGAGGACTTCCACCTCGCGCTCGTCGCCACGATGCTGGCCGAGCACGGGCTGAGTCCGGCCGACCTGCAGACCCCGCCGGATCTGCCGCTGGACCCGGTGGAAGCCGAGGCGTACCTCGCGTCCGGGCGGCTCCGGGAGCGGATCACCATGAACTGTTCGGGCAAGCACGCGGCGATGCTCGCCGTCTGCGTACTCAACGGCTGGGACACCGCGACCTACCTCGACCCGGCGCACCCGCTCCAGCGCCTGGTGCACCGGGTGGTCGAGGACGCGGCGGGCGAACCGGTCGCCTCGGTCGGTACGGACGGCTGCGGCGCCCCGCTGATGGCGATCGGACTGACCGGGCTCGCGCGGGCGTTCCGCTCCTTCGTCCTGGCGGAGCCCGGGACGGCGGAGCGGCGGGTCGCGGACGCGATGCGCGCCCACCCGGAGTACGTGGCGGGCACCCGGCGGCCGGACACCTGGCTGATGCGCGAGCTGCCGGGGACCCTGTCGAAGATGGGTGCCGAGGCCGTGCAGGCGCTGGCGCTGGCGGACGGTCGCGCGCTGGCCTTCAAGGTCGAGGACGGCTCCACCCGGGCGCTCGGCCCGGTACTGGCCCGCGCCCTCGAACTCCTCGGGGTGGACGCCCCGGTCGTGGCCCGGGTCGGCCGGGCGCCGCTGATGGGCGGCGCTGCGGAGGTCGGCGAGGTCCGGGCGGCGTTCTGACGGTTGCGGGGTGGCCGGGGGCGCGGCTGAGGAAACGATTCCTCGCGCGTCTCCGGCCGGCCTTGATCGGTCGCGGTCCGTCCTCCGGTCAGTCGCGGGTGACGGACTGTTCGACGAGCGCGACGGTGGCCCGGGGGTCCGCCACCTCGATGACCAGGCGGTCGTAGGTCTCGGCGTCGGCGAGTTCGATGACGACCGCTTTGTTCGGGTTCTTCACGTCCCAGAAGAGACGTTCGCCGTGCCGGAGGAACCGGCCGGCGGTGATGACACCGGGGAGGTAGGTGCCGCCGACCCGGATGCCCTTCGGCTCGCGGGCGATGCCGGGGTCGTGGGTGGCGCCGCGCACGTGGGCGAGGGGGATCTCCAGGCGGCTCTTGAGGCTCCAGAGCTTGTCGAGCCCCTCGATTTCGGCGATCAGCAGGCCACGTTCGCGGTCGATGGAGATCAGGGCCATGTTCAGTGCTCCTTGGGGGCGGCGGGCTGGGCGCCGGCTGTGACGGGCCGGGCGCGCAGGCGCAGCCGGGCGCCGAGGACGGTGGAAGCGGTGTGCGGGGCGTCCGCGCCGTGGGAGGGGCGCAGGGCCTCCTCCAGTGCGGCGATGCCTTCGGCGACCAGGGCTGCGACCTCGGGGTCGTGCGGGGCGCGTTCGGCGGCGGCGAGGAGCAGGAGTCCGGCGGCGGGGCCGTTGTCGAACGAGGCGATCGCCGTCGACAGTGCCCGCGCGGGGTCCGTGAGGGTGGCGAGGGCCGTGGTGGCCGGGTGGATCTCGTGGTCGAGGTGGTTGCGCAGTGCGGTCAGATGCAGGCTCCGCTTGGAGCCGAAGGCCTTGTAGAGGCTGCCTCGGTGGATGCCGGTGGCCATGACCAGGTCGTCGACCGAGGTGCCCTCGAATCCGTTGGCGGCGAAGAGGGCTGCCGCCGTGGTGACGGCCTGATCGGTGTCGAAGGCGCGGGGTCGTCCCATGGGCAGGAGCGTACGAGTAAGAGAACGATCGGTCAAGAACGGGCGTTCTCCAACGTGGGGGATCCGGCCGAAGGGTGCCGTACGAGGACTCCGTGCGGTGCGGACGCGGCGCCGGTGGCGGGGAAATGCGGGCGACAGGGTGGGGTGGGCGGCCTAGCGTGGCGGAATGGGCCTGGACATACGTGTGATCACCGCGACCGAATTTCCCGCCTGGCTGCTCGCCGTCCGCAGGGGGTTCCTGGAGGCGTCGGCGAAGGGCCTCCAGGAGGATGCCGCGGCACGGCTGGCGCGCACCGACCTCTCCCGGGTGCGGGGCGCCTTCGACGGGGAGCGGTGCGTGGCGACCTTCCGCTCGTTCGCCCAGGAGCTGACGGTGCCCGGCGGCGCGCGGGTCGCGGTGGACGCGATCAGCGGGGTGACGGTCGCGCCGACGCACCGCAGGCGGGGCCTGCTCAGCCGGATGATGGCCGCCGACCTCGCGGAGGCGAAGGAGCGTGGCGAGGTCGCCGCCACCCTGATCGCGGCCGAGTACCCGATCTACGGGCGTTTCGGCTTCGGCCCGTCCACCTCGCTCACCGAGTGGGAGGTGGACCTCCTCCGCTCGGGCCTGGACCGCGGTGACCCGCTCGCCGGTGGCGCACCGGACGGCGGCCGGGTCGAATTCGTGGATGCCGAGGACGTGACGAAGCTGGGCCCGGAGATCCATGCCGGGCTGGCCGCCCGGCAGCACGGTGTGGTCGACCGCCCGGCCTCCTGGTGGGGCCTGCACACCGGTGTCGGCGTGCAGGCGGTGGACAAGTGGACCGAGCCCTTCTACGCCCTCTACCGCTCCGCTTCCGGTGAGCCCGAGGGCCTGGTGACGTACCGCACCAAGGACGACTGGAGCGACGGCAAGCAGCCGCGCGACACCGTGATCGTGAGTCAGCTGATCGCGACGACCCCGGCGGCCGAGCGGGCCCTCTGGCGCTTCGTGTGCTCCATCGACTGGGTCACCACGGTCCGCTCCGGTTACCGCGCCCCGGACGACCTGCTTCCGCTGCTGTTGCCCGACCCGCGCGCGGCCCGGGTGGTCACGCACACGGACTGGCTGTGGACGCGGGTGCTCGACACCGCCCGCCTGCTCGCGGCCCGTACCTACGCGCGGGACGCCACGCTCGTCCTCGACGTCCGCGACGACGCCGGTCTCGCGGGCGGCGTCTTCCGGCTGGACGCCTCCCCGCACGGCGCGGTGTGCGCGCCCGACACCCGGAGCCCTGATCTGACGCTGGACGTCCGGGACTTGTCCGCGGTGCAGCTCGGCGACGAGTCGGTCCAGCGGCTGGTGGCCCTGGGCCGGATCGACGAGAACCGCCCGGGGGCCGCGGCGCTGGCGGACGGTGCTTTCCGCACCGCCCGCCGGCCGTGGTGCCCGGACGTGTTCTGAGCGGGTGGCCGCCGAGGCTCACCCGGCCGCGACGGCTTCGGTGGCTTCGGTGGCGGGTGCGGACGAGCGGCCGGGGAGCAGGAACAGGGTGGCGGCGAAGGCGGTGACGAGCAGGCCCGCGCCGACCGTGAAGGCGAGGCGGTATCCCTCCGTCAGCGCGTGGGCCGAGCCGTGCCCGGCGGCGAGCAGTCCGCCGGTGCGTCCCGCCGCCAGGGTGGAGAGGACGGCCACGCCGAGGGCCATGCCGACCTGCTGCGTGGTGTTGAAGAGGCCGGAGGCGAGTCCGGCGTCCTCATCGGCCGCCCCGGACATGCCCAGGGTGGTGAGGGCGGGGAGCGCCAGGCCGAAACCGGCCGTCAGCAGCATGGACGGCAGCAGATCGGTGGCGTAGTCGGCGTGGTCGGGCAGCCGTCCGAGCAGACCCATCTGGGTGGCCATCAGAGCGATTCCCGTCAGCAGCACGGCGCGTTCGCCGAACCGGGCGTTCAGGCGGGCCGAGACGAGCAGCGATACGCCTCCGATGACGAGTGCGGCCGGCAGCAGGGCGAGTCCGGTGCCCAGCGCCTCGTGACCGAGGACCTTCTGCAGATACAGGGCGACGAGGATCTGGAAGGTGAACATCGCGGCCATGATGAGCATCTGGATCAGGTTGCCGCCGACCGTGGTGCGCGAGCGCAGCAGGCGGGGCGGGATCAGCGGCGTGCGGGAGGTGGCCTGGCGTACGACGAAGGCGGCGAGCAGGGCGAGCGCGAGGGCGCCCAGGCCCAGGGTGTGCCCGGACAGCCAGCCGTACCGCTCGGCCTGGACGACGGAGCAGATGCCCACCACCAGGGCGGCGGTGACGAGAAGGGCGCCGGTCACGTCCGCTCCGGAGCCGAGCCCGGGCCCCCGGTCACCGGGCAGCGCCCGCACCGCGAGGAAGAGGGCGGCCACACCGATCGGCAGATTGATGAAGAAGATCCAGTGCCAGTCGAGCGCGTCGGTGAGCACCCCGCCGAGCACCTGACCGAGTGAGGCGCCGACCGCCGAGGTGAACGAGAACACCCCGATGGCACGGGCCCGTTCGCGCGGTTCGGCGAAGAGGGTGACCAGGATGCCGAGCCCGACCGCGGACGCCGCCGCGCTGCCGACGCCCTGGAGGGCCCGCGCGGCGATGAGCACCCCGGGCGAGGTCGCCACGCCCGCGAGGAGCGAGGCCACGGTGAAGACGGCGGTGCCGGTGACGAACATCCGCTTGCGCCCGATGAGGTCCCCGAGTCGGCCGGCGAGCAGCAGCAGGCTGCCGAACGCGATCAGGTAGGCGTTGACGACCCAGCTCAGCCCGACGGGGGTGAACCCGAGGTCGCGCTGGATCACGGGCATCGCCACGGTGACGATCGACCCGTCGAGAATGATCATCAGCATCCCGGAGGCGATCACGCCGAGCGCGAGCCACTTCTGCCGGGGGGTGAGGGGCGACGGGGTGAGGGGTGCGGTGGCTGCCGTCGTCACGGGCGCGGCGCCGGAATCTGCGGGGGAGGGTGCGGGGCGGACTGTGGCGGACATGGGCGTGCTCCTGCGGTGGGAAGCGGCTGGCTCGGCATGTGCGGGCGGGTGGATGCGCCTCGGTGACTGCGATGGACTGACCGTAGCAGAAGGTTTTGTTGCGGACTATATGTTTCGGGAGTTCTCGCTCCGGGGGTTCTTCCGTGGGGTGGTGGCGTCGGGAGGGGTGCGGGGGTGGCGCCGCCCGGGTGGGGCGGGTGGCGCGAGGAATCGGTGCCCGCGGTGGCGGCGGCGCCGACCGGCGGGGCGGAGAACGTCTTCTTTCGGACCATCCGTCACGGATCGACTTGTTAGCCTGAAGTCATGACCTCAACGCCGCCCGCCTCCAGCGCCCCCACCGGCTTCGACCTCTCGTACCTGCTCAACCACACGAGTCACGTCCTGCGGACCCGGATGGCGGCGGCCCTCGACGAGGTGGGTCTCACCCCCCGCATGCACTGCGTCCTGGAGCACGCCCTGGAGGAGGAGCGGACCCAGGCGCAGCTCGCGGAGATCGGCGACATGGACAAGACCACCATGGTGGTGACCGTCGACGCCCTGGAGAGCGCCGGTCTCGCGGAGCGGCGTCCCTCCCGGCTGGACCGGCGGGCGCGGATCATCTCCGTGACGGACAAGGGCGCGGAGCTGGTCGTCCGGAGCCGTCGGATCGTCGACCGGGTGCACGCGGAGGCGCTGGAGGGGCTGGCCGACGAGGACCGGGCGCTCTTCGTCCGGGCCCTGGAGCGGCTGGCACAGGGGCCCCTGGCCGAGCCGGTCGACAGCCCTCGCCCGGCCCGCCGCGCCCGTCAGGCTGCGTAAGGGTTGCTCAGGGCGGCTTAAGGGTTGCTCAGGGCTGCTTAAGGTGGCGTAAGGCGCCCGCTGCCGGGTGGCGCGGGCGGGCGGTATCGGTCCTGCCGCTCGGCGGGTTTCGGCCCTCGCGCATCAAGGGGCCCGGGTGCCCGCCTTCGCGTGTCGGAGGGCCCGGGCGGTTATCGTGCGGGCGTGAACGCTCCGGAGCTTCGCCCCCTGCTCTTCCTCGACGTGGACGGCCCCCTCATCCCCTTCGGGGCGACGCCGCAGCAGCTGCCTGGCGGGTATCCGGCGTACTGCTCGCACTCCGGGCGGACGGAGGATGCCGGGAACCCGCTGCTGGCCAGGATCAACCCCGCGTATGGGCCCCGACTCCTGGCCCTGGGCTGCGAATTGGTGTGGGCGACGACCTGGATGGCGGACGCGAACCTCGTCGTCGCGCCCTGGCTCGGGCTGCCTCGGCTGCCGGTCGTGGACTGGCCCGAGGACGTGGACGACGCGGACGGGCGGGGCGGTCTCCACTGGAAGACCCGCACGCTCGTGGAGCTGGCGACCGGGCGCCCCTTCATCTGGGTGGACGACGAGATCACCGACATCGACCGGCGCTGGGCGGCCGATCGCTGCGAGGGGCTCGGGCTGCTGTACCGCGTCGACCCCCGACTCGGCCTGACGGACGCGGACTTCGCGGCGCTGGCGGCGTGGGTGCGCGGGGTCGGTCGCGGCGGTGGCGCCGCCGGCTGAGGGCCGCTCGGCCCTTCAGCCTCCGGCCTGTGTACGCATCGGGTGCGGCTTCCCGCCTGCGGAAACAGCGAAGGCAGGAAGAAAAGACTCTCCCTGCCACTCTCAAGATATAGCGCACCGGGGGGCTTGCGGCAAGGCCCCCGGTGTACCGCAGAATCGCCACTTCCACCGCTCGGGGCGCACGTCGTCGCGTCGCGGTCCGTCGGTGGTCCGGCCGGGGAACCGGCGTGGTTTTTCTTCGTTCAGCGGGGTGTTCATGACGGACGAGTTCATGACGGACGAGTTCATGGCGGACGTGATCGGGGCGGACAAGATCGGAGCTGGCGTGTTCGAGGCGGACGTGACCGAGGCGGACGTGATGGTGGCGGACGTGATCGTGGTCGGCGGTGGACCGACCGGACTGATGCTGGCCGCCGAGCTGCGGCTGCACGGCGTCGGGGTGGTGGTGCTGGAGAAGGAGACCGAGCCCACCCAGCAGTCCCGCTCGCAGGGCCTGCACGCGCGCAGCATCGAGGTGATGGACCAGCGCGGGCTGCTGGAACGGTTCCTCCGGCTCGGCACGCAGGTCACGTCCGGCGGGTTCTTCGCCGGGCTCGGCAAGGTCTGGCCCGAGCACTTGGACACCGCTCACTCGTACGTACTCGCCATTCCGCAGGCCACCACCGAACGCCTGCTGTTCGAGCACGCCGACGAGCTGGGAGCCGACGTCCGGCGGGGCCACGAGGTGGTCGGGCTGAGCCAGGACGACCGGGGGGTGGGCGTGGAACTCGCGGACGGGACCCGACTGCGCTCGCGTTGGCTCGTCGGCTGCGACGGTGGCCGCAGCACGGTCCGCAGACTGCTCGGAGTCGGCTTCCCCGGTGAGCCGGCCCGGGTCGAAACGCTGCTGGGCGAAATGGAGTTGGAGGCGTCGGCGGAAGAAGTGGGCCGGGTGGTCGCCGAAGTCCGCAAGACGCAGCTCCGGTTCGGGCTGATGCCACTGGGCGGTGGAGTGTTCCGCGCCATCGTGCCCGCCGAGGGGGTGGCCGAGGACCGTACGGCGGGCCCGACCCTGGAGGAGTTCCGGCAGCGGCTGCGCCACTTCGCGGGCACCGACTTCGGTGCGCACTCGCCGCGTTGGCTCTCCCGCTTCGGCGACGCGACCCGCCTGGCCGAGCGCTACCGGACCGGGCGGGTGCTGCTCGCCGGGGACGCCGCGCACATCCACCCGCCGACCGGCGGGCAGGGCCTCAACCTCGGCATCCAGGACGCCTTCAACCTCGGCTGGAAGCTGGCCGCCGAGGTCAACGGCTGGGCGCCGGAGGGGCTGTTGGACAGCTACCACTCCGAACGCCACCCGGTCGCCGCCGAGGTGATCGACAACACCCGCGCGCAGATGGTGCTGCTCTCCACCGACCCGGGCCCCCGGGCGGTGCGTCGGCTGGTCTCGGAGCTGATGGACGTCGAGGAGGTGAACCACCGCCTCATCGAGAAGATCACCGCGATCGGAGTCCGTTACGACCTCGGCGAGGGCCATCCCCTCCTCGGCAAGCGGCTGCGTGACGTGGGCCTGAAGCAGGGAAGGCTATACGGCCTGATGCACGCAGGGCGCGGCCTGCTGCTCGACCGGACCGGCCGGGTCTCCGTGGACGGCTGGGCGGACCGCGTGGACCACGTCGTCGACGGCAGCGACGAACTGGACGCGCCCGCCGTGCTGGTACGCCCGGACGGACACGTGGTCTGGGCCGGCGAGGACCAGCGGGAGCTGGCCGGCCGACTGGCCCGGTGGTTCGGTGCCGCTACGGGGTGAGGGCGGGCGAGCGCCGTGGTGCGGGCGGACGGGCCGGGTGCGGGCGGGCTCAGAGGATGCCCGCGCGCCGGGGGCGGGGTCGGATGGTGGGGTTGCGCAGGGCGGCGACGAGCAGCACGTGGCAGGACACGCCGCCGCGCCGGCTCCTACCGGCCGGACTCGACGATGTCGGCGACCACGCAACTGACGTTGTCGGGACCCCCCGACCCGTTGGCGAGGGCGACGAGTTCGCGTACCGCCTGCTCGGGGCGGCGGGTGTGCGAGAGCACCTGGTGGATCGCCTCGGTCGCCACCACGGCGGAGAGCCCGTCGGAGCAGAGCAGGTACCTGTCTCCTCGACGGACGTCCTGGAGTCGCACATCGGGGGAGGCGTCGACGCTCGCCCCCAACGCGCGTACCAGCATGGATCGTTGGGGGTGGGAGAGGGCCTCCTCCGGGCTGATGCTTCCCTCGTCGAGCATCGACTGCACCACCGTGTGGTCGTGGGTGATCTGGAACAGCCCGCCGTCCCGGAGGAGGTACACGCGGGAGTCGCCGATGTGGACGAGGGCCAGTCGCGAGCCGGTCCAGAGCATCGCGGTGAGCGTCGTCCCTCCTTCTTCGGGCGAATCGCCCTGCTGCACACCAGTGTTGATGGTCCTGCCGATCTGTACCACGGCGTCACCCAGGACGCTGAGGAGGTCGCCGACCGGGATGACGTCGGGTCGCAGGAGCTTGAGCGCTTGGACGGCGGCGGCGCTCGCGGGCGCTCCCTCGCTGCCGAAACCGTCGGCGACGGCGAGCAGGCGGGGCCCGGCGTACGCGGTGTCCTGGTTGCTTTCGCGGACCTGGCCCCGGTCGGACAGGACGGCGTAACGGATGGTGAGGGGCTCGGCGATCGGGGGCATGTCGGGGTCCTTCCCCAAGAGGTGATCGACGAGGAACGAGGCGAGGTCCCGCCGCGCGGCCGTGTCCGCTTCGACCTGCGCCCAGAAGGCGCGGATCTCCTGGGCCGCCGCGGTCGCGTCCAGCGCGCACACCCGCTGGATGCGGGCCAGGGGCATTCCCAGCCGCCGGAGCCACGCGACCAGCCGGGCCTGCTCCAGCTGCTCCGGCGCGTAGAGCCGGTAGCCGGATGCCGGATCGACGCGGGCGGGGGGCAGCAGCCCCAGCTCGTCGTAGAGGCGCAACGCCTTCGGCGACAGCCGGGACGCCTTCGCGAACGTCCCGATGGTCAGCAACCCCATGCTCGCTCCTCCTCGTACCGGGCCCGTCGCCCGGCTCCACCGATGCTGTGGGCTGCCCCAGGGGGAAGGTCAACAAGGTTCCGTTCCGGGCCTCTCGCGCCCGGCCTTCCTGGTCCGTCCGGCTTCCCGGCCTCCCCGGCTCGGGCGGCCCGGTCGAGCGCCGGCTCCCGGCCGTCAGGCCGTGCGTACGGCCGGACGGCCGGGGTCGAGCTCGACGGTGATCAGGCCGGCGTCGCGGTCCATGCCGCTGAGCAGCCAGGCGGTTCCCTCCCCGAACCCGGTGCCGAGTTCGAGGATTCGGCCGCCCGGACGGGAGGCGGCGAGGGTCGCCAGGAGGCTTCCGGTGCGGTCCTCGCTGGACATGATGAAACCCGCCTCGTCTGCTGGGGCGCGCAACGCGGCGGGGGATGCCGGGAGTTGGCTCGGTGTGTCGTCCATCCGGAGATGATGCGGGGGCGGTAGCGGGTGGGCAAGGCGATTGCGCGGGGAGCCCGCGCCGTCGTCCGGCGGCCGGAACGGGCCTTTCCCTCGCGAGGAAGGGCAGCTGAGACCGAGAGTCGCGACGAGCGTCTAGCGAGGGGGCGCATTCAGTGGTCGGCGGCCGGAAGCCCGGTGGGCGATTCAGGGAGGCAAGGCTGCATCGAACGCCGGGAGTCGGAGCACCAGATGCACCAGTGCTCCTCCCTCCAAGCGCCACCGGTCACCCCCTGCCGTACCGACTCGGCCATGGACGCGAGGCGTCCGGCCTCTCTGGCGAAGCAGCGCGCGATCCAGAGGTCTTCCGAACCCCACCACGTGTGGAGTTCGAGGTGGACCGCGCTCTCCCCGTCGCCCCACCAGGTGCCGGCCGGGCCTGTCGCCTCGACGTCGAGAGGGGGGAAACCGATCCCGGCCGCAGTCGGTGTCCGGCCAGGTCCGACGGCGAAGCCCATGGTCACATGGGGCCAGTACCGGACCCGGGCCACCTGGGCGTGGGCCTCCAGCCGCTGGGCGATGCCGCTGTTGATGAGCCTGGGCCGTCCGGCCAGCGTCATGGCGGTGCGACCGTCGAGGAGGACGTCCAGGGCCCATGTCGCGTCACCGTCGAGGATGCCGCCGAAGGACCAGCCGTGGGGGCCGGGGCGGACGGTGGGCTCGCCTCGCAGACCGTGTTCCATTCCGTTGGATCCGAGCAACGGGTACCACAGGCCCCCGTAGCGTTCCTCGAACCGCACCATGGCCTCGATGGCCGCGCTGGGCGCCGGCGCCTCGCTCCCCGAAGGAGTTCGCGTCCGGGCCAGGTCTCGGATCTGTTCGGCGGACATCGCGGGGGCGCGCTCGGCCCGCGTCAGCAGGGCCCGGAGGCGGGGTGACAGGTCGGGGTCGTCGAGGATGTGCACGGAGGCACGTTAGGGCGGTTTCGAAAGCACGGCCAGGGCCCCTCGGCCAGAGGCTCCAGGTGGGTGTGGAAGGCGACCACGTCACTGCCGAGCGAGGTGACGACGCGGCCGTCGTTCAGCAGCAGGGTGCGCCTTGGGACGTTGCGGCTGTCATCCATCGTGAACAAGTCGTGCGGAGTCGGGTCCGCGTCTACGGCGAGGAGCCTGCCGTCGCGCCAGAACACCGTGGTGCCCGCCTGGTCCATCGACGGACAGGACGTGTGGTAGCCCGTCAACGCCGGCCCGTCCAGGAGACTGTTGTCCGGGGCCGGTTGCCGGAACCGCGCCCTCGACGGCAGGCGGTTCTCCAGATCCGGGCCGCATACGGTGCCTCGGTCGTGGACGAGCATCGCGCCATGGCCGGCCCACCGGGCCGCCGTGTCAGTGCGACGTCACGTGGATTAGTTGTTGGGGGATGGAGCACGGCGTCGTTGTCCCGCCACTCCCGCCGCCGCGCGACACGCGCCACACTTTTGCAAGCAACCGCTTGCAATTGTTAGCAGCGTGGGCGCATCATCGACCCATGGCATCACTCAACGTCGGCAACCTGGGCGAGTACCTCCGGGAGCAGCGCCGTAGCGCGCAGCTCTCGCTGCGGCAGCTCGCGGATGCCGCCGGGGTGTCCAATCCGTATCTCAGCCAGATCGAACGCGGCCTGCGCAAGCCCAGTGCGGAGGTGCTCCAGCAGGTCGCCAAGGCGCTGCGGATCTCGGCCGAGACGCTGTACGTACGGGCCGGAATCCTGGACGAGCGGGAGCGGGGCGAGCTGGAGACGCGGGCGGTCATCACGGCCGACCCGTCGATCAACGAGCGGCAGAAGAACGTGCTGCTCCAGATCTACGACTCGTTCCGCCGGGAGAACGGTTTCGTCCCCGATCCGGACGTTCCTGCTGACAACGATGCTGATACCGGTCACGCCGACGGCTCCGGCAAGACCGACGACACCACGAACGCCCGCGCACCCCGTACGTCCGGTGGCAGTGATGCCGCAGACCCTCACCACGAAATCTGATCCGGGAGGACCACAGTCATGGCCATCACCGATGACCTGCGCAAGACCCTCACCGACCCCACCCCCCTCTACTTCGCCGCAGGTACGGCCGAGTTCGCCGTGGAGCAGGCGCGCAAGGTGCCGGGGCTGATCGAGCAGTTGCGGGCCGAGGCGCCCGAGCGGTTCGAGGCGGTCCGCAGCACCGACCCCAAGGCCGTGCAGGAGAAGGTGTCCACCCAGGCCCGGGAGGCGCAGGCCAGCGTCCAGGCCAGGGTCACCGAGGTGATCGGCTCGTTCGACACGGACCTGCGCAAGCTCGGCGAGACGGCGCAGGACCTGGCGCTGCGCGGTATCGGCGTGGCCGCCGAGTACGCGGTCCGGGCCCGTGAGGCGTACGAGAAGGTCGCCGAGCGCGGCGAGCAGAGCGTGAAGGCGTGGCGCGGGGAGGCGGCCGACGAGATCGTCGAGATCGCCGCCGTCGTGGAGTCGGAATCCACCCCCAAGGCCACCACCGCGAAGGCCACCGAGCCGAAGTCCGCCGCGAAGCCGGCGGCGGCCAAGCCGGCCCCGGCCGCCACCACGCCGGTCGCCACGAAGCCGGTCGCCGTGAAGCCCGCTCCCGCCGCCAAGCCCGCACCGGCGAAGCAGGCGCCCGCGCCGCGCAAGGCGACGGCGAAGAAGTCCACGCCGCCCGCGAAGTAGCGGATCGCGCCGGGCCGGAACGCGCCGGGCCCTCCCGGCGCCGGTCCGGGAGTGCTCCGGCGTGGAGCGGGCATCGTGACCCGTGACCCGTACGCCGTTTCGGTACGGTTGGCCACAGGTGCCGGAAGGCGCTCACCCACTACGAGGCGGTGCATCCTCCATGCTGCTCAGCGGATTCAACACATTCGTCTGGCTGCTCTACATGCTCATGCTCGTCCTGGCCGTGCTGGCGCTGGTTTTCGCGTCCGTCGCGCGTGAGGACGCCTACCGGGCGACCGACAAGAAGACGAAGAAGTTCTGGGTGATCCTCCTCGCCGCGGCCGTGGCCGTGAACCTCTTCGTGCCGGTGCTCTTCCTGACCCTCGCGGCGACGGTCGCGTCCATCGTCTTCCTGGTGGACGTGCGGCCCGCGATCAAGGCGGTCTCCGGCGGCGGCAACCGCCGCGGCGGGTCCAGCAGCGACGGGCCGTACGGTCCCTACAACGGCGGGCGCTGAGCGGGCACGACAGGTACGGCCGGTACGACGGGCGGTACGGACGGGGAGGCAGCCGGTACGGCTGCCGACGGCACGGGGCGGGTTCGCACGGCGAGCCTGCCCCGTTTGCGTGTCCGGTCCCGCTCGCGGTCGCGCGCACGGTCCCGGTCCTTGTCGCGGTCGCGGGAGAGCAGCAGGACGGCCACGTCGTCGGTGAGCTCGCCGCCGTTCAGCTCCCGCACCCGGGCGACCGCGGCGTCCAGCAGTTCCTCGCCGCGGAGCCCCGCGGTCAGGTGCGCGTCGACCATGGCGACCATGCCGTCCTGGCCGAGGCGCTGGTTGCCCTCCCCGATGCGGCCCTCGATGAGCCCGTCCGTGTACATCATCAGCTGCCAGGAGCCGCCCAGCTCGACCTGGCGGCGCGGCCACCGGGCGCGCGGCAGCAGGCCGAGCGCCGGACCGCCGTCGTCGAAGGGCAGCAGGCGCGCGGTGCGCCCCGCCCGGGAGATCAGCGGTGCCGGGTGCCCGGCGAGGCAGAGCCCGGCGCGACGGCCGTCCGGGGCGATGTCCACGGTGCAGAGGGTCGCGAAGATCTCCTCGCTCTCCCGCTCGTGCTCCAGGACCTGCTGGAGCGTGGAGAGCAGTTCGTCCCCGCAGAGCCCGGCCAGTGTGAGGGCCCGCCACGCTATGCGCAGCTCGACACCGAGGGCGGCTTCGTCCGGGCCGTGACCGCAGACGTCGCCGATCATCGCGTGGACGGTGCCGTCCGGGGTGCGGACGGTGTCGTAGAAGTCGCCGCCCAGCAGCGCGCGGCTGCGGCCGGGGCGGTAGCGCGCGGCGAAGCCGAGGTCGGAACCGTCCAGCAGCGGGGTGGGCAGCAGACCGCGCTCCAGGCGGGCGTTCTCCTGCGCGCGCAGCCGGGACTCCGTCAGCTGGTGCTGGGCGATGTCCGCGCGCTTGCGCTGTACGGCGTACCGGATGGCGCGGCTCAGCAGCCGGGCGTCCAGCTCGTCGCGGAAGAGGTAGTCCTGCGCCCCGACGCGTACCGCCTCGGCCGCCAGCTCCGCGTCGTCCTCGGCGGTGAGCGCGAGTACGGCGTGCTGGGGCGCGATCCGCAGCACGTGCAGGAGCGCGGCCAGCTCGTCGGCGCGCCCGGGGCCGTCTCCGCCGTCCGTCGGCGCGTCGGCCGGGGAGGCGGGCGTGGGCGTGGTCGTGGGTGCGGCGCCGGTCGCCGTGGGGCGTGCGCCGGTGCCGCCGGGCAGCGAGAGGTCGAGCAGGATGCAGTCGACGTCGTCGGTGAGGAGCCGGCCGGCCTCGGTGAGGTTGCGGGCGGTACGGACGCGGACCCGGGTGCCCGCCGCCGCGGGAAGGTCCGGGAGGGAGAAGGTGCCCGTGGGGTCGTCCTGGATCACCAAAAGGGTGAGGTCGGCTCCATTGGTGGTCTCCGCAGCGGGTACGGCACGCTGCTGAGGTACGGGTGCGGGCATCGGTTCCGGGTTTCCTTCCCTCCCCCCGAGGGCGCGGGCGGGACGACGATCGACGACCTGCCAGACCGGGACCATAGCGTTCGGTGGGCCGGGAGCGGAATGGCGCCCGGGGACTCGCCGGAGTCATATGCGCAGTCATAAGCCGCGTCCCTGCACGGATCCGGCGTGATGCCGCCCTCCGGTGCGGGCGCGGGGGCCATGACAAACATCACGCGGGCGCGTACGCGCGTGGGGACTGGGTCACACACCGGCGCAAGGGCCGGATCGCACGCCCGGCGCGCACCGGTAGTACGGACTCCGGCGCGCGTCAGCGGTGCGCGCTCCGTATCGGGGCGGCGCCCCCCTACGCGTCCGGCCGCACCACGCCGAGGATCTCCATCGAGCCGGCCCCCGCCAGAGTGACGTTTCGCCCGGGGCGCGGAGCGTGGACCACCATGCCGTCGCCGATGTACATCCCGACGTGGGTGGCGTCGCTGTGGTAGATGATCAGGTCGCCGGGGCGCATGTCCCCGACGGCGATGTGCGTGAGCTGGGCCCACTGCTCCTGCGAGGTGCGGGGTATCGGCCGCTTCGCCGCCGCCCACGCCTGGGACGTCAGCCCGGAGCAGTCGTACGAGCCGGGGCCCTCGGCTCCCCAGACGTACGGCTTGCCGATCTGGGCGAGGGCGAACTTCACGGCGGCCTTGCCGCTGGGGCTCGCCTCGCGGTTGATGTCCTTGAGCGCGCCGGAGCTGAGCCAGGAGGACTGGGCGGCGGCCTGTGCCTGCTTCTCCAGTTCGAGGAGGCGGGTGCGCTCCTCCTTCTCCAGCCGCGCTTCGAGCTTCTCCGCCTCGTCGATCCGGGCGTTGATCTCCTTCTTCGCCCGGGCCTGCTCGACGCGCCCGGCCTCCAGCTTGTCCCAGTTGACCTGCGCGTCCTCGGTGTACAGCTCCAAGTCCGCCTGGGCCCGGGTCAGGTCGGCCAGTACCGAGTCGGTGGCCTGCTGGCTCTGGCGCAGCTGGTTGAGGCCGTCCAGGAAGAGCCGGGGGTCGCTGCTGAGGACGAGCTGGGTGCCCGGAGGCAGACCGCCGTTGCGGTACTGCTCCCGGGCCTGGGCGCCGGCCTGGTTCTTCAGCCGGGCTATCTTCTGCCGGCCCTCGTCGATGGCACGCCCGAGGTCGTCCAGCTCGGCGGTCTGCTTCGTCACCTGCTTCTCGGCGAGGTTGTACGCGTCGGTCGCGGCCTCGGCCTTCCGGTAGAGCAGGTCGATCTCCGCGCGCACCTCGGGAAGGGACTTCGGGGCGGGGGAGGGGGTGGCCGAGGGGATCGGCGCGGGTGCGGCCCATGCCTGGACGGGGGCGGAGAGTACGGCGAGTGCGCACACCACCGTGAGTGCGGCTGCGGCACAGTGACGTCGTTTCACGAACGAACTCCCCCTCCGGCACCTTGGAGCAAAGGCCCGATAGCGCTCATATGACTTACTGTCAGTAACTTTTTGGCAACGTCGCGATCGTGCCATGGCGTCCTGAAAAGCAACAGGGGGAAGGGAGGAAGGGCGCGTCACACCCACGCGCGTCGGCGCGTCTTTCCCTCTTGATCCCGAGCGCGTCCCCTTCCGTACGCCCCGCGCACATCTGCGGGGCACGCCGGTCGCGCGCGCCGCGCCCGCTCCCGGTCCGGTGGCGGTCCGCTCCCGGTCCGGTGGCGGCCGTCCGCCGGCTCAGCCGCCCGGGCGCAGGGCCTCCCAGGACACCGTGAGCTCGCCCTGGCGCCAGCGGCGTACGTCGTCGCGCAGCGGCCAGGCCGCCGCGAGCGCGCGCGCGGCGGCGATCCAGCGCTGGCGCGCGCCCAGGGGCGCGTACGGGGCGGCGGTGGCCCAGGCGCGGTCGAAGTCGCGGAGGAAGGCGTGCACCGGCTCGCCGGGCACGTTCCGGTGGATCAGCGCCTTGGGGAGGCGCTCGGCGAGGTCCGAGGGCCGGTCCAGCGAACCGAGCCGCGCGGCGAACGTGACCGTGCGCGGACCTTCCGGCCCGAGCGCCACCCACACGTGCCGGCGCCCGATCTCGTCGCAGGTGCCCTCGACCAGCAGCCCGTCCGGGGCGAGCCGCGCACACAGGCGCTCCCAGACCGCGGCGACCCGGTCCTCGTCGTACTGGCGCAGCACGTTCGCCGCCCTGATGAGGGCGGGCGGCTCGGCGAGCGGCACCTCGAAGCCGCCGTGCCGGAAGGTGAGCCCCTCGCGGCCGTACGGCTGCGCCGCCGCGACACGCTCCGGGTCGATCTCGACGCCGACCACGCGGGTGTGCGGGGCGACGGTACGCAGCCGGGCGAGGAGTTCCACGGCGGTCCAGGGGGCCGCGCCGTAACCGAGGTCCACGGCGACGGGGGAGCCCGCGCGCCGCAGCGCGGGGCCGTGCGTGGCGGCGATCCAGCGGTCCATGCGACGGAGACGGTTGGGGTGGGTGGTCCCGCGGGTCACGGTGCCGATGGGGCGCTGGTGCATGCGGTCGAGCGTACGTGGCACGGCGGGAGCGGTGCACGGGCGGCCGCGGGGCCGGCGCGGAGGGTGTGCGCGGCTCCGAGCGTGGGGCGCGTGGAGGCTGACGTGCGCGGGCGCGTACGGGGCAGGTGTGCGCCGGAGCGCGACGACTGGTCGGCGGCACGGGCACCCCGGGCCCCGGGGCGCGCCGGGTCCTCGCACGTTCTTGGTCCGGAAATCGCCGTCGGGAGTCGGTGGAGCGGCATACGGGGAACGGAGAACGGCGATTGGTTGACACGGCAAGGCAATGTTTTGGCAAAGAGGGAAATGAATCGGGCGCGCACCGCTGTTGCGTCTGCGTGGGGATGACCGTCCCCTCCACGGCGTGCCCCGAGCGAGGAGGTCCGGACGACGTGAGTCGTGACGTCTCCCGTTTCGGCACCGGTCGCGGGGCGCCGCGCCTGCGTTTCCCGGGCGGGCGTGGCAGCGGACTGGCGGCCGGATTCACCGGCGGGCACCGCAGGCCGCGCAGAGTCGCGATGCTCTCCGTGCACACCTCGCCGCTCCACCAGCCCGGTACAGGTGACGCCGGCGGCATGAACGTCTACATCGTGGAGCTGGCCAGGCGTCTCGCCGCGATCAACATCGAGGTGGAGATCTTCACCCGGGCCACCACCGGCTCCCTCCCCCCGGTGGTCGAGATGGCTCCCGGGGTGCTGGTCCGGCATGTCGACGCGGGGCCGTACGAAGGGCTCCGCAAGGAGGACCTGCCCGCGCAGCTCTGCGCCTTCACCCACGGTGTGATGCAGGCGTGGGCCGGTCACCGCCCCGGTTACTACGACCTCGTGCACTCCCACTACTGGTTGTCCGGCCAGGTCGGCTGGCTGGCCGCGCAGCGCTGGGGCGTCCCGCTGGTCCACGCCATGCACACCATGGCGAAGGTCAAGAACGCCGCTCTGGCGGAGGGCGACACCCCGGAACCGGCCGCCCGGGTCATCGGGGAGACACAGATCGTCGACGCGGCCGACCGGCTCATCGCCAACACCGCCGAGGAGGCCGACGAACTCGTCCGCTTCTACGACGCCGACCCGGCCTGCGTCGCCGTCGTGCACCCCGGCGTGAACCTGGAACGTTTCCGCCCGGGTGACGGGCGGGCCGCCGCGCGTGCCCGGCTCGGGCTGCCGCAGGACGCGCTGATCCCGCTCTTCGCCGGGCGCATCCAGCCCTTGAAGGCGCCGGACGTGCTGCTGCGGGCCGTGGCCGTACTCCTGGAGCGCGATCCGTCGCTCCGCTCCCGCATCCTCGTGCCGGTGGTGGGCGGCCCCAGCGGTACGGGCCTCGCCAAGCCGGAGGTCCTGCACAAGCTGGCGGCCCGGCTCGGCATCGCCGACGTCGTCCGGTTCCAGCCGCCGGTCGGGCAGGACCAGCTCGCCGACTGGTTCCGGGCCGCGTCCGTGCTGGTCATGCCGTCGTACAGCGAGTCCTTCGGGCTGGTCGCGATAGAGGCCCAGGCGGTCGGTACGCCGGTCGTCGCGGCGGCCGTGGGCGGCCTGCCGGTGGCGGTCCAGGACGGCGTCAGCGGCTTTCTGGTCCCGGGGCACGAACCCGAGGCGTACGCGCTGGCGCTCGAAAGGTTCGTCCGCGCGCCGGAGCTCGTCGGGCAGATGGGCGCCGCCGCAGCCGCGCACGCGCAGTCCTTCGGCTGGGGCACCGCCGCCGCCGCGACCGCCGACGTGTACACCGGCGCGATCCAGGACCACCGCCGCCGGGTCCGTTCCCGCCAGGGCTGAGAGCCGCATCGCGGGAGCCGAGGCCGGACGCCGGTTGCGTACCGGCCGGTAGGGGGTACGGGGGCGCGGGTACCCGCTGTCGTACGCTCGCAGCATGGCTGAGGCAGCGGACGAAGCGGCAGTGGCGCGGATCATCGAGGAGACCCTCGGCGACGCCGGCCTGGAATGGGAGAGCCCGGAGCCCGGCAACTACGTCGTGAAGCTCCCCGGCACCCGCAAGCTCTCCACCACCTGCTCGCTCCTGGTGGGCAGGCACTCCCTCTCCCTCAACGCCTTCGTCATCCGGCATCCCGACGAGAACGACGCCGCCGTCCACCGCTGGCTGCTGGAACGCAACCTCCGCCTCTTCGGCGTGAGCTACGCGGTGGACCGGCTCGGCGACATCTACCTCGTCGGCAAGCTGCCGCTCCGCGTGGTCACCCCGGACGAGCTGGACCGGCTGTTCGGCGCGGTGCTCGAAGCGGCCGACGGGGCGTTCAACACCCTTCTGGAGCTGGGCTTCGCGAGCGCCATCCGCAAGGAGTACGCCTGGCGGGTCTCGCGGGGCGAATCCACCAGGAACCTCGACGCGTTCGCGCACCTGACCCGGCGTACGGACGCGGACTGACCCGGCGTACGGACGCGGACTGACCCGGCGTACGGACGGGGACTGACCCGGCGTCGGGCACGGGCCGACCCGCGTACGGGCGCGACCCGACCGGGCGGCCCGGGTGAGCCCATCCGCAGGTGCGGAAGACGTGTCATCTCCGGCCCATGGGGCAGATGTTCGTGCGTCCGCAACCCGCCTGCCCGGAGCCTCGCGTGCACAGTCAGCCCCGCCCTGCCGCGCCGCGCGGTTTCCACTGCGAGCACACTCCGGGCGGGAGCCGGGTCCTCGCGCTGGTGGACCACGATGCGGGTCCTTCCTCCCTGCACGCCGTCCTGGCCTGCCGCAGCCCCGAACTCGCCCTCGGGGCCGCCCGCCTGCTCCAGCGGGCCCTGTTCGTCGCGGCCGACGCGTGGGACACCGGCCCGCTGGAAGAGCTGTGCGAGCGGCTGCCGCAGGACGCGGCGGACGCGCTGCGCACCGCGGCCGGCCGCGCCCTCGCGGGCGCCTGGCCGTCGTCCGAGGGCGGCGCGCCGGAGTGGGAGCGGCGGGAGCAGGTGCCACCGGGGGCACCGCCCGGGGCCCCGCCCGCGACCTCGGCGCCGGGTGCGCCGTCAGCGCGCGGCCGGGAGGCGGACGGTGACGGGCGCTCGCCGCGCGCCCCGAGGGGCGCCCGGCTCGCCGGTCTCGCCGGCCCGGTCTTCCGGATCGCGCTGTTGCGGGAGTTCCACGTCCACGACCCCGGGGCGCTGCTCGACGCGGCCGCCGACGAGGGCTGGGAACCGCTGCCGGCCGACCGGCTGGGCTCCCACGACCCGCAGGACCTCATCGGCGCCGCCCTGTGGCTCGCCGAGCGCGGGGGCGCGATGGCGGGAGCGGACACCCTCGCCGACCGCAGTCAGGCGTACCGGCTGGCCGTGGAGGAGGGCGACGAGGTCGCGGGCTGGAGCCGGGAGGAGGTGGTGGCGGACTTCGGCTCCGGGTGGCTCCGGGGTGCGGAGGCTCAGCGGGCCGGACCGCCCGGACGGCTCGGGGGCTCCGGACCGCCCGGACGGCTCGGGGGCGTTGGGGAGCCCGCGCGGGAGGCGGAACGGCCGGACTTCGCCGCGCTGTTCGAGGTGGACGCCCCGCACTGCGCGGACCCGGAGTGCGGTGAGGAGCGTTGTCAGTGGCAGCTCACGCCCCGTACCGCCGCGGCTCTCCACGAGGCGCTGCGGTTGCTGGCCGGCCACGCTCTCGACCATGCGGAGGCGCTCGGCGACCGCCCGCTCGCGCCGGGAGGTCTCGGCGAGGGAGGCGGGGTCTTCACCCGCCTGCCGAGGGTGACCTTCGGTGTTGGCGCGGCGTGGCGACGGCGGTTCGTGCGGGCGGTCGAGGACATCGCGAGCGACCTGGAGAACGGCTGGTGGCCCGAGCCCACCTGCACCGCCGAGGAGTTGGCCCTGCACCTCGCGATCGAGGACGCACGGGCCGCCGCGGAACCGTGGGTGGTGCCGGACGGACGGGGGGCCACCGGTCTCCCCGGCGACGCGGCCCCTCCGGCCCACCGGGACGACCACGACTTCGACGGGTGCGCGGAGATGTTCTTCCAGGACACCGACGTGCTGATGCTCTACGACGCCGGCCTGGACGGCATGGAGGACCCTGAGGACGAGGTCAACCAGCGGCTGGGCATAGGTGACCTCCGGCCGTCCGCCTGGTTCGCCCCCTTCGTCAACGTCACGCCCCGGGAGCCCGAGCCGGAGCACGGTGGCGGGGACGAGGCCGAGCCCGGGAACGGCACGGGCCTCTGAGCGGCTCGCAGACGAGGCCGGCGGCTGCCGGGGCGGGCCGCGGTGCGACCCCCTCGGCGGGCACTTCCCCGGTCTCGTCCACGAGGGGGACCCGCGGGCCCTGAGGGGGCGTGCGGCATGAATGCCCCGAAACGGTCGGTGAATTCACGGAGTGATCACAGTGGAATCACAATCACGTGAGGCGGCGAAGGGAAACCATGGTCGAGCAAATTTTCGACCATAGGCTGTGGACGACTGCGACGATCCTGCCGTGACCGGTGTGTACTGGTGCCGCGACCGGCAAGTTCTGCCCCGTCGCGGTGTTCGGCGCGCGCGCTCGCGGTGTTGGCCAAAGGCCCTGGTAGCTCCGCTGTACGGACGTCCGGCGGCCCTGCGGTCGCACGCACCGAACACCGCTCCTTTGGTGGCAGACATTGCCGGTCGCGGCACCAGCGGTAAAAGCGAGGGTTGTTGCTCCCGAAATAGGAGAGATGAACCATGCGCGCTGCCCTCGTCCGCCGATCCGCCCTCGCCGCTTCCGTAGCCTCCCTCGTCCTGCTGGCCACCGCCTGCGGCGGTTCCTCCGACGACTCGGACGGCACGAGCAAGGCGGGGGACACGTCGAAGTCCGCGTCCGCCGAGCCCGCCCAGAGCGACGTCGAGGCCCTGACCGCTGCCGAGCTCGAGAAGGTGGCGCTGGCGGAGGGCGATGTCGCGGGCCACAAGATCGCGAAGGCGGGCGCCGAGGACATCACCAAGGCCGCCGACGTCACCTCCGACAAGGCCGAGTGCCTGCCGTTCGCGCACGCGTTGTTCGCGGTGCCGCAGGGCAAGCCGGTCGCCTCGACCGCCCGCACCGCGATGACGGAGTCGAAGGCGCCGGACGCCGGCACCTCCGGCGACATGACGGACGAGGACATCGACGCGGCGTTGGACGCGTCGATGGACGTGAACTTCTCGCTGATCGACCTGGCCTCGTACGAGGGCGGCGGCGCGGCCGACGTGCTCGCCGCCGTTCGCAAGGCCGCTGCCGCCTGCGCCTCGGGCTTCACCGCCACCGTGCAGGGCGACGCGCAGAAGGTCTCCGGGATCACCGAGGCGAAGGTCTCCGGTGGCGAGGAGGCGGTGGCGTGGGCCATGCTCTCGGAGCAGGACGGCACGAAGATGCCCTTCAACCTCGTGGTGGCCCGTCAGGGCTCCACGGTGACCACCTTCACCACCTACAACATGGCCGCGATCATGGACCCGGACGTCAAGCTGGAGCTGCCGACCGCGGTCGTGGACGCGCAGGTCAAGAAGCTGTCCTGACGTCACGTCGAACACGGGGCGGCCCGGTCGTGACGCGCGCGGGCGTCACGACCGGGCCGCCCGGCCGCGCTTGCGGTGTCGTCCTCGCCTCCGGCCGGGGTCAGGGCAGGGGTACCAGTCGGACGACGGTGACGGTGAGCACCGAACCGGATACGTAGTACAGGACGATCGCACCGGCCACCGTCGCCTCGCGGCGGTCGCGTTCGTCCTTCACGGCCGTGGAGCCGTGGCCGTACGGCGCCCGTCCCAGGGTGCGGGCCATCTCGTCGCGGAACGGGTCCGGGTCCCGCATCTTGGCCAGGGTGTCGTCGGCCGGCGGGGCGTAGGAGATACGGAAACTCAAGCCACGCTCCGCCTCTCGGCCTCGTCCCGGGCCAGCCGGTCCAGGATGCGTTCGGCCTCGGGATCGGGAACGGCTTCCAGCATCCAGTGCCGCATCACCGCGTGAATCTGGTGCACCCCCGCCTCGTTGACGGCACGGTCGAACTCGTCGCGTCTCTCGTCGGGGAGCGCGGCGCGGATGGCCGGGATGCTGTTGGGTACCTCCACCTCGGTACCACCGACCAAAGTCTTCAGAGACTCGCCCATGGTGCTCTCCCCGATCTCCTTGCTCTCGACGAGCGTTGCCGGTCCCGTCGGCGGGAACCGGCGCGCGTCCGCGCGAGGGGCGCCAGGACGGGCGCCCCCCCACGGTAGTGGCTGGAGGACCCAAGTACACGGGTGCGTCCACCCCTTCGGAGGTACGGGGCATGGGCGCGGGCGGCGGATCAGCCGGCCGTGACCTCCACCGACAGCTCGTTGTCCAGCGTGTAGTAGGTGAGGGCTTTCAATCCGCCGAGGGTGACGGACGGATACACGAACACCTTCTTGCGGTCGGCGACATCGTCCAGCAGCCGCCCCACCCGGATCGGCCGCGCGCCCGTACGGGTGCGTACCAGTACGTCCCAGACCCCCGGCCCGCCTTCGGGTGTGTCCGTCAACTGGGCTTGGGTGAAGGTGAAACGCACGCCGTCGGGCCCGTCCGCGTGCAGCTCGGTCTCGCGTACCTCCCCGGCCCGTCCCCGCAGGCGCAACAGGGCGGCCGCACCGGCGCCCGGTCGCCCGCCCGGTTCGACGCCGAACAGCCGTGCCCGTACGGTCGTGGAGTCGGCGCCCACCTCGATGCGGTCCGCCTCGGCGTGCGCCGTCCGCAGCCAGGTCCGCACGGCGAGGGTCCCGTCCGGCGTGGCGAACGGGACCCGCACCGCGAGTGGCAGCGGTGTCGACCCGGGATCGCGGCCGGCCACCAGCGCCCGCAGGTCGCGGACGCCCGCCAGCAGGGGCGTACGCTCCGCGTCCGGCGCGGGCAGCACGAAGAGGTCCCACCGCCCTTCCGCCAGCGGCGGTCCGGGTTCGAGCACGGCCCGCCAGCGCCGGCCTGCCGCGTCGTCCCGCTCGCCGGGCGGCCCCGCCGGCTTCAGGTCGAACAGCCGGGTGACCGACTCCGGCTTCCCCTTCGGCGGGCGCAACCGAAGCAGGAGCCGGGGCGCATCGGCCGTACGGAGTCCGAAGCGCACCTCCATCCGCCCGTGCCGGTCCACCGTGCAGTCCGCGCGCGGGAGTTCACCGGCCCCGGGCGCGGTGGGCGCGTTCCGCGGCGGGACGGTGCCCTCCGTAACCTTCGTCCTCGTCATCGCCGCTTCGCCTTCCGTACGGTCTTGAGCAGGGTGCGTGCCGCCGCGTCCAGGGTGTCCCGGGCCGCGTACCCGCGCGGGCCCAGCGCGAGAGCCGCGCCCGTGGCCGGCGCGGCGGGGCGCCCGGCGGTCCGGGCCGCGGTCAGCTCCTCGAAGAGGGCCTCGGCCCGTGCGACGACCGGACCCGGGGCGTACCGGCGGGAGTTGTCCAGCGCGGTGCGGCCCATCCGGCGGCGGAGCCCGTCGTCGCGGACGAGGTCGAGCAGGGCGGCGGCCAGCGCGTCCCGGTCGCCGACGGGTACCAGTCGGCCGTCCTCACCGGGCCGGATGATCTCGGCGGGGCCGTGCGGACAGTCGGTGCTCACCACGGGGAGGCCGCAGCGCATCGCCTCGACGATCGTCATGCCGAACGGCTCGAAGCTGGAAGTCGCCGCGGCGATCGAGCCCTTGACCCACTCGGCCTCCATCGGTGCGGCCGCGCCCATCAGGAACACGTTGTTGTGCAGGGCGAGTTCGTCCACCAGGCGCCGCAACCGGTCGTGTTCCTCGCCCCGTCCGTAGATGCGCAGCTGCCAGTCGGGACGCTCGGCGGCGACCTTGGCGAACGCCTCGATGAGCAGGTCGTACCGCTTCACCCGAACCAGCCGTCCCGCCGCGACCACCACCCGCGCGTTCCCGTCCGCAGGAGGGAGCGAGGGGTCCGGCACGCTGTTGGGCAGCGCCTCGACGCGTACGCCCGGCAGCCGCATCGTCCGCCGGTAGGCGGCGGCGTCCGCGTCGGTGACGGTGGTCAGCCCGTCCAGGCGCCGGTACGCCCGGCGCAGCACGCGGCGCAGCGCGGGCGGGTGGCTCTCCACCGTGAGGTGCTCCTGCCCCACCCGGACGGTGCGGTCGGGGGCCTGGAGCGCGAGGTGCACGTTGAGCCCGGCGCGCGTACCGATCGCGACGTCCGCGTCCGTCCCCGCCAGGAACGCGGCGATCCGCTGGTCCGTCAGCGCGTTGTACTGCCCGTACCGGTACTCCGCGCGCGGGAACGCCTTCGACGGCTGCCCGAACAGCGGGTGGTCCTTCTCCTGCCGCAGGTCGATCAGCGGGCGCAGCCGGATGCGCGGGTCGAGCGTGAACGCGGTCGTGTCCCGGTGCCGGTTGACCGAGACGATCTCCACCTCGTGCCGTTCGGCCAGGGCGTGGGCCAGGTTGAACGTGGTGGAGATGGTCCCCCCGATCCCGTACGCGTTGTGGATGAGGAACGAAATCTTCATGAACGGCAAGACAGCTCCGGGCGGCCGGTAGTTGCGGCCGTTACTCCTTCGTGAGGGGCGAATGCCGCCGAGTGGCCCTTCGCGCGCGGGCACGGGAAGACCCCGGCAGCCCTCAGGGCGTCGGACAGGAACTCAGACGCGCCGAAGGCGCGGTGCGAAGAGTGCGCGGGGCCGGACCAGGTCCTCGGGAGCATGCGTGCCGCGCTCGGGCACGACGAAGCAGTACTCCGCGCTGCCCGTGAGGACGAACAGGTCGGGCGTCTCGAACCACCACGGACAGATGTTCCAGCCGGTGGTGCCGCCGCTCTCCCCGGACGAGCCGGTGGTGGTCGGCCCGTCGGCGGTGAGCGTGGTGCGACAGTTCCCGGGAGCCGCGTGCGCCTCGTACTGGTCCCGGGTCCGGGTCCTGCGGACCCGCTGTCGTGCGTAGAAGAGGTGAGACCTCGCCGGGTCCCGAGGGGGGAGAACCTCTTCCACTCGTGAGGCGCCCGCCCGGCCCCACCGCGAGGCCGGCGGAACCCGGTGGGACGATCGCGGCCTGCCGCGTACCCGGACCTGCGTCCGTGGCGTGCGGCGGGGCAGGTCCCGGCCACGAAAACGCCCCCGCCCCGCGCCGTACGCGCGGACCGGGGGCGGATCGCAGAATCTACTTCTTCTTGCCCTGGTTCTTCACGGCCTCGATGGCGGCCTTGGCCGCGTCCGGGTCGAGGTACGTGCCGCCCGGCTTGACCGGCTTGAAGTCGGCGTCGAGCTCGTAGACGAGCGGGATGCCGGTCGGGATGTTGAGGCCCGAGATCTCCTCGTCGGAGATGCCGTCCAGGTGCTTGACCAGGCCGCGGAGGCTGTTGCCGTGGGCGGCCACGAGGACGGTCTTGCCGTCGAGCAGGTCCGGGACGATGCCGTCGTACCAGTACGGCAGCATGCGGACGACGACGTCCTTGAGGCACTCGGTGCGCGGGCGCAGCTCGGTGGGGATCGTCGCGTAACGCGGGTCGTCGCTCTGCGAGAACTCCGTGCCGTCCTCGAGGACCGGCGGCGGGGTGTCGTAGGAGCGGCGCCACAGCATGAACTGCTCCTCGCCGAACTCGGCCAGGGTCTGAGCCTTGTCCTTGCCCTGGAGCGCACCGTAGTGGCGCTCGTTCAGCCGCCAGGAGCGGTGGACGGGGATCCAGTGGCGGTCGGCGGCCTCCAGCGCGAGCTGCGCCGTGCGGATGGCGCGCTTCTGGAGGGAGGTGTGCAGGACGTCGGGGAGGTACCCGGCGTCCTTGAGCAGCTCACCGCCGCGCACCGCTTCCTTCTCGCCCTTTTCGGTGAGGTTCACGTCCACCCAACCGGTGAACAGGTTCTTCGCGTTCCATTCGCTCTCGCCGTGGCGGAGGAGGATCAGCTTGTACGTCGCGTCGGCCATGAGCCCGAGCGTAATCGAACCTCTACCCCCTTCGCGCGTCCGGCCACTGGACGGACAAACAGGTACACAGGCGAGCGGTGCGGAGCCCACATGAGGCGCCGTCGTGGGGGTGCCGGAGCCGGACGATTGACGGCAGCCGTCAAACGAGTGGCGGCCGTCAAGCGGTCCTTCGTAATGTTTCGATCAGCCGTCCTATCGCTTACCGAGCCGGTCCGTGCGGCGTTCGTCCCGCACACCCGACCCGCGTCCGGTCAGCAGCTCTCTTCGTCGTTGTTCGGTCCGCTGTCCGCATCACCCTGGGGGTACCCGCATGCCGTCCGTCGCCGGTCCACGAAGAGCCGTGCGCGGCGCGGTGTCCGGGATGCCCCGGGAGTTCTGGTGGCTGTGGACCAGCACGCTGGTCAACCGGCTCGGCGCGTTCGTCGCCACCTTCATGGCGCTCTACCTGACCCTGGACCGGGGCTATTCCGCCTCGTACGCGGGTCTGGTCGCCTCCCTGCACGGCCTCGGCGGGGTCATCTCCTCGCTCGCCGGCGGGGTGATGGCCGACCGGCTCGGGCGGCGGCCGACCATGCTGATCGCGCAGGTGTCGACGGCTCTCTCGGTGGCGGTGCTCGGGTTCATGGAGAACCCGGTCGCCATCGCGGGCGTCGCGTTCGTCGTCGGTATGGCGAGCAACGCCTCGCGCCCGGCGGTCCAGGCGATGATGGCGGACATCGTCGCGCCGAAGGACCGGGTACGGGCCTTCTCGCTGAACTACTGGGCCATCAACCTCGGTTTCGCCGTCTCCTCCACCGGTGCCGGGTTCATCGCCGAGTACAGCTACCGGATCGGCTTCCTCGTGGAGGCGGCGCTGACCCTGTGCTGTGCCGCCGTCGTCTTCCTCAAGGTGCCGGAGTCCCGGCCGGAACATGCTCCGGGGGCGTCCGCGCCGGGCCACAGCACCGCGAAGCCGGCGGGCGTCCGGCTCATCGACGTGCTGCGGGACGGGCGGTTCATGGGGGTGGTCGGGCTGTCGTTCCTGGTCGCCCTGATCACCCAGCAGGGTTACGTGGGCCTGCCGGTGGCCATGGGCGCGGACGGGCTCACCAGCTCCGACTTCGGTACCGCGATCGCCGTGAACGGCCTGCTGATCGTCGTCCTCCAGATCCCCCTCACCCGGTTCATCGAACAGCGCGACCCGCGTCAACTCCTCATCGTCTCCACCCTCTTCGCCGGATACGGCTTCGGGCTGACGGCCTTCGCCGGCTCGGTCGCCGCGTACGCGCTGACGGTGTGCGTCTGGACCCTGGGCGAGATCGTCAACGCCCCGACCCAGTCCGGACTGGTGGTGAAGCTGTCGCCCGCCCACGGCCGGGGTCGCTACCAGGGGGTCTACTCGATGTCCTGGTCGGTGGCGGCGCTGGTCGCCCCGCTGATGTCCGGCGTCGTGATCGACCAGTGGGGGGCGTCCTGGCTGTGGATGACCTGCGCCCTGCTCGGTACGGTGACCGCCCTCGGCTACTGGCTGCTGATGCGCAACCTGTCGGAGGACGAGCGGCCGGGGGAGCGGGTCGTGGAGAGCGGAGAGCGGGTCGTGCTGGTGGAGGCGACGGCCGCAGAGGCTCCCCAGGCCCCGGTGCGCGCCCCGGAGTTCGCTCCGGAGCGTTCGTGACCGGCGGCCCGGCGCCCTCGCCGCGACGGTCGGCGCCCTTGCCCCGGCTGCTGCGGGTCATGGCCGACTACGGATGCCACCCGCTCTGGATACCGGACGTGCCCGACAACGTCTCACCGCACGACCCGGCCTTCGGCCTGACGGCCGGGCTCGCGCGGAAGCTGGAGGCGTGGAGCGACGAGTTCGAGGCGATTCTGGTCATGGACGACCCCGCGTCGTCGGCCTTCCCTTCCGTCGAAGCGGAGGTGGCGTTCTGCCGGACCGGTGAGGAGCTGGCCCGGCAGGTGGCCGCGGAGCTGGGCGCGGCCTGGCGGGTGACCTACCTGGACGTGTGCACCGGAAGTCACCGGGACGTCCTCCCGGCAGCGGGACCGCCACGCGGAGGCCGACGCGCGAGGGCGGTGTCCTGACGCACGACGGCGGCCGCCCGGTGGAGCCCGGCGGCTCCCCGCGCGGCCGCCGTCGCGCTGTGGGCGTTCCGCTTCCGGACGGGGCCGGTCAGCCGCCGCACTGACAGGGCGAACCGGACTGGCAGCCGCAGCCGCAGCCGGAGCCGCAGCCGCAGGCCCCGAGTACGGTCAGGCGCACCACTTCGGTCGGGGTCTTCTGCTCGAGGTCGGGCAGGGGGGAATCGGCCGCATGTGCCATGAGGTCCTCCTCAACGCGTACCACCGGCCGGTGCGTGAAGGCCGCCGCGCCGGTGTCGTACGCCCGGTGCGCACGACGGGGGTACGGGATCTGACCCGGCCCCCGTCCATTGCATGCCCATCCGGGCGGGCGCATCAACGGCGCACACGCGCAGAGATTCCGGGTGCCCCGGTGCACCGGCGGCACGATCCGGCGCCGCCGCGGTGCGCCGGATCGTGCCGCGCGGGCGGTACGGGCCGTACATCCGCCCCGCCCGCGCCGGTTACGCGCCCTCCACCGAGGTCGGGGTCTGGAGATCGTCGGCGTGCTCGCCCGTCACCAGGTAGACGACGCGCTTGGCGACCGAGACGGCGTGGTCGGCGAAGCGCTCGTAGTAACGGCCGAGCAGGGTCACGTCGACCGCGGTCTCGATGCCGTGCTTCCAGCGGTCGTCCATCAGGTGCTGGAAGAGCGCGCGGTGCAGCAGGTCCATCTCGTCGTCGTCCTGCTCCAGCTGGAGTGCCAGGTCGACGTCCTTGGTGATGATCACCTCGGCTGCCTTCGCCATCAGCCGCTGTGCCAGCTGCCCCATCTCCAGGATCGTCGCGTGCAGGTCGTGCGGTACGGCCTTGTCCGGGAAGCGGAGCCGGGCCAGCTTGGCGACGTGCTGGGCGAGGTCGCCCGAGCGCTCCAGGTCGGCGCTCATGCGCAGCGAGGTGACCACGATCCGCAGATCGGTCGCCACGGGCTGCTGCCGGGCGAGGAGGGCGATGGCGCGCGCCTCCAGTTCGTGCTGGAGGTCGTCGACCCGCTGGTCCGCGGCGATGACCGTCTCCGCGAGATTGAGGTCGGCGTCGAGCATGGCCGTGGTGGCCCGTCCGATCGCCGACCCGACGAGCCGGGCCATCTCGACCAGGTCCTCGCCGATCGAGTCGAGTTCCTCGTGGTAGGCGTCGCGCATGGAAGTCCCTCTCCAGTCCTCGTGGCCGGGGTCTCTGGCTCGAACCCCACGCTCCCACCGTGAGGGGGGAACGCGTCGGAATCGGTCCGCCGAAGTGAACCACCCCCATACCCTCGGTGAACTCTGGGCGACGAGTGTTCGAGTAGGCACTCGTATGGCTGTGGGAGCGTGCGCATCGACGCATAACCTGGACGACATGGACGTGAACGCGGCGGTCGCCGCAGCAGCCGGGATCGCCGGGTTGTGCACCGGTGTGATCGCGATGCTGGCGTTTCGCTGGAGCGAACGCGATCTGAAGAAGCCGACACGGGCATCCGTGCGGCCCGAGACCAGCGCCACCCTGCCCCCCGGAGTGGACACCGTCCTCTCCGTCCTCAGCTCCTCAGCGGTCGTCCTCGACGAGAGCGACGGCGTGGTCAAGGCCAGCTCCGCCGCGTACGCGCTGGGCCTGGTGCGCGGCGGCCGGCTGGCCGTCGACCAGATGCTCCAGATGACGCGGGACACCCGCCGGGACGGTGAGATACGGCAGGTCGAGCTGGAGCTGCCCCGCCGCGGTACGGGCCGGGGCGACGCGCTCGCCGTCTCCGCGCGGGTCGCGCCGCTGGGCTCCCGGCTGGTGCTGCTGCTGGTGGAGGACCTGACCGAGTCACGTCGGATAGAGGCGGTACGCCGCGACTTCGTCGCGAACGTCAGCCACGAGCTGAAGACCCCGACCGGTGCGCTCTCCCTGCTGTCGGAGGCGGTCCTGGAGGCGTCCGACGACCGGGAGGCCGTCGAGCGTTTCGCGGGCCGGATGCAGATCGAGGCGACCCGGCTCACCAACCTCGTCCAGGAACTGATCGACCTCTCCCGCGTCCAGAACGACGACCCGCTGGAGGACGCCGAGTCCGTCCGGGTGGACGAGCTCGTCGCCGAGGCCATCGACCGCTGCCGCCAGCCGGCCGGGTCGAAGGAGATCACCATGGCCTCCGGCGGGACCAACGACCTCTCCGTCTGGGGCAACCGCGGCCAGCTCGCGGCAGCCCTCGGCAATCTGGTCGAGAACGCCGTCAACTACAGCCCCGCCCGTACCCGTGTGGGTATCGCCGTCCGGCGCGTGACCGGACAGGGGCGGCCCCTGATCGAGCTCTCCGTGACCGACCAGGGCATCGGCATCTCCGAGAAGGACCGGGACCGGGTCTTCGAGCGGTTCTACCGCGTCGACCCCGCCCGCTCACGAGCCACCGGTGGCACCGGCCTGGGCCTCGCCATCGTCAAACATGTGGCCGCCTCGCACGGCGGGGAGGTCACCGTCTGGAGCTCCGAGGGACAGGGCTCCACCTTTACCCTGCGGCTGCCCGAATCGGGCGCCGTACGGGAACGCACCACCGGCGGACCACTACTCGTCAACAGTGACGACGAGGGACCGTTCGAAACAGCTTTTGAACCCTTTCCTGCCCCGGAGGCCCTTCCGTGACCCGAGTGCTTGTCGTCGAGGATGAGGAATCCTTCAGCGACGTCCTGTCCTACATGCTGCGCAAGGAGGGTTTCGAGGTCGCCGTGGCGGCGACGGGTCCCGACGGTCTCGACGAGTTCGACCGCAACGGCGCCGACCTCGTCCTGCTCGACCTGATGCTGCCGGGCCTGCCCGGTACCGAGGTCTGCCGGCAGCTGCGCAACCGTTCCAACGTCCCGGTGATCATGGTCACCGCCAAGGACAGCGAGATCGACAAGGTCGTCGGTCTGGAGATAGGAGCCGACGACTACGTCACCAAGCCGTTCTCCTCGCGCGAGCTGGTGGCGCGCATCCGTGCGGTGCTGCGCCGTCGCGGCGAGCCGGAGGAGATCACGCCGGCCGCCCTGGAGGCCGGTCCGGTCCGCATGGACGTCGACCGGCACGTGGTCACCGTCTCCGGCGGAAAGGTGGACCTCCCGCTCAAGGAGTTCGACCTGCTGGAGATGCTGCTGCGCAACGCGGGCCGCGTGCTGACCCGCATGCAGCTCATCGACCGGGTCTGGGGCGCCGACTACGTGGGCGACACCAAGACCCTCGACGTGCACGTGAAGCGGCTGCGCGCCAAGATCGAGCCCGACCCGGGGGCGCCGCGCTACCTGGTGACGGTCCGCGGCCTGGGCTACAAGTTCGAGCCGTAAACCGGTGGCCGGCCATCGGGCACACGGATGAGTGAAGGGCGCCTCCCCTCGGGGAAGGCGCCCTTCACTCGTACGACCGTCCGCGCCGTGGCGCGCGACTCACTCGGCGGCGGGGGACGTCTCGCCGTCGGTCGGGGTCGCGGAGGCGTCGGGGCTCGCGGAGGCGTCCGGCGAGGCCGACGAGTCCGCCGAGGCCGTCGCGTCGGGCGAAGCGGCGGCCGTGGGCAGCGCGCTCGGGCCGAAGCCCTCGAAGTAGGAACGGGACGGGACGACGGTGGCGCCCAGGGCGATGTCGCCGCTCTCGCTGAGGCGGAAGACGACCTGCTCGACGTTGCCGTTCTGGGTGGCCTGACGGCCGTTCTCGATGACGGCGGAGGCGTTGCCCTCGCCGCCGAGGACGATCTTGCCGCCGGCCGGGACCACGAGCGGCCCGTCGCCCTCGGCGGCGTGCAGCGTCACCCGGGTGCTGGACCGGGGCAGCGTGATGGCCTCCAGCGTCTCGTCCTCGTCGCCCTGGTTGAAGACGGCACCGGTGACCACGGCGGGGCCCTCGGAGTCGCGCTCGGGCTGCGTGACGACGTTCACGTTCTGGATCTTGATGTCGCCGACCGAGGTGGCGGCGTTGTCCGGCCGGACCTGGAGGGTCGCCGCGTTGTTGCCCGCGGCGCACGCGGACAGCGAGGCGATCGAGATCACGAGGGCAGTGGCGGCGAGGGCGCCGTGTCGAAGGCTGCGGCTCACGGCGGCGGCAACTCCTTGAACGATCGGTTTCTGCGGACTACGGGCGTGGTGCGCAGGTGCACTGCACGACCGTGCGGGGCGGCGGACCGAGTGACGTAAAGCCGCCCTAAGGGTGTGTCAGCGGCCTTAGGCTACCGAGCCGCCGCTCGCGTCCCGCACCCGACCCGCCCCTTTGGCCCATGGCTCTTCCGCGGGAGCCGGGTGGCCCGTCCGGGCTCCGGGCCCCGGCCCCGCCGGGATCGTCCGTCCTCCGACCGGTCCCGGTGTCCCGGTGCACGGTCCGACATCCACCGTTCACAAATCGCGAATGATCAATTCTCCCGGCGGTGGCGCATTCGTCGGCGGAAAGCACGAGGACCGTTGTCGCGGGGGTTGTCCCGGCGGTTGTCACGAACGGCTTGATCAATTCCAATGGATCGGCGAAACTTCCGTCGATCGTGTGATCGATCTCCGAACGCGTGGAAGAAAGTACGACTCCCCGAATCCGGCAAAACGGGATCTTTAACCCGTTCGGACAGAGTTCCCGGGCGTGCGGGACGCGCGTTTCCGGTCGGTCGCACAACGGCTCCGACCTGCGAATACCGTCTCCGCGGAGACCCGCGCAGCACGTCCCGGATGCTGTTGTCAAGCCCCGAGATATGCCCTGACCTGCGAAAACGCCATTCAGCAGTAGCGGTTCTCGTGTTACCCTGGATAGCCACGGAAGGGGTACCTGTCACATGACGTTCAAGGTTGGCGACACCGTGGTCTATCCCCATCACGGGGCCGCGCTGATCGAGGCTATCGAAACTCGCCAGATCAAAGGCGTGGACAAGACCTACTTGGTGCTCAAGGTCGCTCAGGGCGACTTGACGGTTCGTGTGCCGGCGGACAATGCGGAGTTCGTGGGCGTGCGCGACGTGGTCGGGCAGGACGGGCTGGACCGGGTCTTCGAGGTGCTGCGCGCACCGTACGCGGAAGAGCCGACGAACTGGTCCCGTCGTTACAAGGCAAATCTGGAGAAGCTCGCCTCTGGCGATGTCATCAAGGTCGCCGAAGTGGTGCGCGACCTGTGGCGTCGTGAGCGCGAGCGTGGACTCTCCGCCGGAGAAAAGCGCATGCTCGCCAAGGCCCGCCAGATCCTGGTGAGTGAGCTGGCTCTCGCGGAAAACACGAACGAGGACAAGGCCGAAGCCCTGCTCGACGAGGTTCTCGCGTCCTGAACCGGATCGCACCGGTCGTCGAATATGCCGTGGTCCCCGCCGACCAGCCGTCTTGAACGGTGAGTCTCCGGGTGCCGCGGCATGTTCGTTTTACGGGCGGGCGCACGTGTCGGCGTGCTTCTTCTGACCGCGTGCCCGCGCCGGATCACTCCACACCCGACGGCGTCATCCCTGGCCGAGGGCCTTTCATGCCCCCGCACCGCCGACTCCGGTTCCCGGTGCGGCGGGTTTCCGATGCGGCGGAACCCACCGCACCGGATTCACCGCGTGCGGGGGACCGGACACCGAGGTGCCCGGCACTTTTCAAGATTCTTTTTCGGCCACCCGGATGCGGCTGAATTCGGCCGGATACCAGGTGGTGGTCGCGCCGGCGCCTGTACGGCTAGCGTCCCCCTCGGCCGGTCAACGCACCGGCCGCCCCGCGCCGCCGCCACGACTCGCTCGACCGGGTCACGGAAGGGGTCCGGACCGAGGCGGGCCGTTGTACGGCGGCTCGCTTGGGGCCCTACCCACGTCGGCCGTGGCGACAAACCTGCCGAAGCTTCGGAGTGCAACCGATGTCACCGATGTCACCGTCCGACTTGCCACCGCCCGCCGGACAGCGGGTTCCCACGGACGCGCAGGCGCCCGCCGGTGCCCCCCGGCCGCCCCGTACCGCCGCCGTCATCCCGGCGGCCGGCCGGGGGGTCCGGCTCGGCCCCGGCGCGCCCAAGGCGCTGCGCACCCTGAGCGGCACACCCATGCTGATCCACGCCGTGCGGGCGATGGCTGCCTCGCGCGCCGTCTCGCTCGTCGTGGTGGTCGCCCCGCCGGACGGCGCCCCCGCCGTGAAGAACCTGCTCGACGCGCACGCCCTGCCCGAGCGCACCGACTACGTGGTGGTGCCCGGCGGCGAGACCCGCCAGGAGTCCGTCCGCCTCGGCCTGGAGGTGCTGCCCGAGGACGTGGCCACGGTCCTGGTGCACGACGCGGCCCGCCCGCTCGTGCCGGTCGACACCGTGGACGCCGTCATCGAGGCGGTGCGCGCCGGCGCCCCGGCCGTGGTGCCCGCCGTGCCGCTCGCCGACACCGTCAAGGAGGTCGAGCCCCCGGCGGTCCCGGGTGCCCCCGAGCCGGTGCTCTCGACCCCGGTACGGGCCAGGCTGCGCGCGGTGCAGACCCCGCAGGGCTTCGACCGGGACACGCTGGTGCGGGCGCACGCGACCGTGGTGTTCGACGGCGAGGGCGCCACCGACGACGCGGGCATGGTGGAACGTCTCGGCGAGCCCGTCGTCGTGGTGCCCGGCCACGAAGAGGCGTTCAAGGTGACCCGGCCGCTCGATCTCGTGCTGGCCGAAGCGGTACTCGCACGCCGGAGGGCGAACGATGGTTTCTGAGCCGACCCCCCAGCCGCGTCCCGTGATCCCGCTCGTCGGGATCGGGACCGACATCCACGCCTTCGAGGAGGGCCGCGAGCTCTGGTGCGCGGGCCTCAAGTGGGAGGGCGAGGGCCCCGGCCTGGCCGGCCACTCCGACGCGGACGTCGTCGCGCACGCCGCCTGCAACGCCCTCTTCTCCGCCGCGGGCCTCGGCGACCTGGGGCAGCACTTCGGCACCGGCCGCCCGGAATGGTCCGGCGCCTCCGGGGTCACGCTGCTGACCGAGGCGGCGCGCATCGTGCGGGCGGCGGGCTTCGAGATCGGGAACGTCGCCGTGCAGGTCGTCGGAGTACGGCCCAAGATCGGCAAGCGCCGCGAGGAGGCGCAGCAGGTGCTCTCGGCCGTCGTCGGCGCGCCCGTCTCCCTCTCCGCCGCCACCTCGGACGGCCTCGGCTTCACCGGCCGGGGCGAGGGCGTCGCGGGGATCGCCACCGCGCTGGTGTACCGCGCCTCCTGAGGCCGAGACCTCCCGAGGCCGCTCCGGGGCCCGCCGCCGGACGGGCGCGGGCCCCGGGAGGCCGTACGCCCACCGCGCCACGTCTTCACCCGTGCGGTGGGCGTGGCGCGGGAACGAAGCGAGCGGGCGCGGGGTTAGCGGGTAGGAGTGAGGCGCATCACTCACCGTCACAGCCCGTCACGGCATTCGCAGGAGGACGTAGGTCATGACCGCCGCACTTTCCGATGAGCTCAAGAACCTGCTGGACACCCCCGTGTTCGTCAACGTCGCCACCATCCAGCCGGACGGCAGTCCGCAGGTATCACCCGTGTGGGTGGCGCGGGACGGGGACGACGTACTGATCTCCACCACGGTCGGCCGCCGCAAAGAGAAGAACCTGCGCCGCGACCCCCGGGTCACCGTGCTGCTCCAGCCGTTCGACGCGCCGTACTCGTACGCGGAGATCCGCGGCGAGGCGACCCTGTCGACGGAGGGCGGTCAGGAGCTGATCGACCAGCTGTCCCGGAAGTACACGGGCAAGGGGTACGCGGACTTCAACCCGGACTCCGTGAACGACGCCGAGCGGGTCGTCGTGCGGATCACCCCGCGCAAGGTGGTCGGCCGCATCTAGGCCGTGTGTCGAAAGTCCCGCCTGTCCGGCGACGCCCGGCACGCACGCTCGCCGCGTTGTCGGGGTCGCCCCGATACATCCAGTATCGGGGCACCCCTCCGCCTTGCGGTCGCACGCACCGGACGCCGCCGGATCCGCCCTCCGGGCGGACGGCGCCACTTTCGACACACGCCCTCCGGGCGGACGGCGCCACTTTCGACACACGCCCTAGCTAGGTGTACTGACCCGTGAGGTGGGGGACGCCGGGGCGTCCGGCGGTGGCCCTTCCGCCCGCGCCGGGAAAGTGTTTCCCGCGCGGGCGGAAGGGCCACGCCACACCCGTCCCGAGCGCCCCACCTGCACCCGGCGCCCCGTGGTGGCGCCTTCTGGGTGCCCTCCGGAGGCCCGTATAGCAGAAAAGTTACCCCGGGGCTCGCCAGAGGTCGCGGGGCACTGGTGTCGGCCTACTACCCTGGTGGCGTGACTATTCGCCTGTACGACACCAGCGCCCGGCAGATCCGTGACTTCGTCCCGCTCACAGCGGGCTGCGTCTCGATCTACCTCTGTGGCGCTACCGTCCAGGCCGCACCGCACATCGGGCACATCCGTTCCGGCCTGAACTTCGACATCATGCGCCGCTGGTTCGCGTACCGCGGCTACGACGTGACCTTCATCCGGAACGTCACGGACATCGACGACAAGATCATCCGGAAGTCCGAGGAGCAGGGCCGCCCCTGGTGGTCGATCGGATACGAGAACGAGCGCGCGTTCAACGACGGCTACGCCGCCCTCGGCTGCCTGCCGCCCACCTACGAGCCCCGCGCCACCGGCCACATCACCGAGATGATCGAGATGATGCGCGGCCTCATCGAGCGCGGCCACGCCTACGCGGCGGACGGCAACGTCTACTTCGACGTGCGCTCGTTCCCCGGGTACCTGGAGCTCTCCAACCAGAACCTCGACGACCTGCGCCAGCCGTCCGGCGAGGGCGAGACCGGCAAGCGCGACCAGCGGGACTTCGCCATGTGGAAGTCCGCGAAGGCGGGCGAGCCCAGCTGGGAGACCCCCTGGGGCCGCGGCCGTCCCGGCTGGCACCTGGAGTGCTCCGCGATGGCGCACAAGTACCTCGGTACCGAGTTCGACATCCACGGCGGCGGGATCGACCTGATCTTCCCGCACCACGAGAACGAGATCGCCCAGTCCAAGGCGTTCGGCGACACCTTCGCGAAGTACTGGGTGCACAACGGCTGGGTCACCATGGCCGGCGAGAAGATGTCGAAGTCGCTGGGCAACTCCGTGCTGGTCAGCGAGATGGTCAAGGCGTGGCGACCGATCGTGCTCCGCTACTACCTGGGCGCCGCGCACTACCGCTCGATGATCGAGTACAGCGAGGCGTCGCTGCGTGACGCGGAGTCCGCGTTCGCGCGGATCGAGGGCTTCGCGCAGCGGGTCACCGAGAAGACGGGCGAGACGGTCGCGCCCGCCACCGAGGTGCCGCCGGCCTTCGCCGAGGCGATGGACGACGATCTGGGGGTCCCGCAGGCGCTCGCGATCGTCCACACCACCGTCCGGCAGGGCAACTCCGCGCTCGCCGCCGACGACAAGGAAGCCGCGGTCGCCCGCCTCGCCGAGGTCCGGGCCATGCTCGGCGTCCTCGGCCTGGACCCGCTCGACCCGCACTGGGCGGGCGAGGGCGACCGGGGTGAGGATCTGCACGGTGTCGTCGACACGCTGGTGCGGCTCGTGCTGGACCAGCGGCAGGGGGCCCGCGAGCGCAAGGACTGGGCCGCCGCGGACGCGATCCGCGACCAGCTGAACCAGTCCGGGCTGGTCATCGAGGACAGCGCGAGCGGGCCCCGGTGGACGCTGGGACCGCGCTGAGCGCCGCTCCTCACACCGCGCCCACCGGCGCGAATGTGCCGCCCGGCCGTCCGGGCGGCACACTTTCACTTGTAGAAGCATTTCTGAAGCAATTTCTGAAGCAACGAAACAGGTAGGTCATGGCCGGGAACAGCCAGCGCAGGAACCGCCGCACGTCCAACAAGAAGGGCGCGCAGGTCGGCAGCGGTGGGCAGCGACGCCGTGGCCTCGAAGGAAAGGGCCCGACGCCGCCCGCCTCCGCCCGCAAGGGACACAAGAAGAACCGCGTCGCGAACGCCGCGGCCAAGCAGGCGGCGGCCCGTCGCCCCGCCCCGCGGCGCGGCGGCGTCAAGGGCACCTCGGAGATGGTCGTCGGCCGTAACCCGGTCTACGAGGCGCTGCGCGACGGCGTCCCCGCGGTGACGCTCTACGTCCAGCAGTACATCGAGAACGACGAGCGGGTGCGTGACGCGCTGAAGCTCGCCGCCGACCGCGGCAACATCAACCTCATGGAGGCGCCGCGCCCCGAGCTGGACCGGATGACGAACGGCCTGAACCACCAGGGCCTCGTCCTCCAGGTCCCGCCGTACGAGTACGCGCACCCGGAGGACCTGACCGCCGCCGCGTACGACAACGGCGAGGACCCGCTGATCGTCGCGCTCGACGGGGTCACCGACCCGCGCAACCTGGGCGCGATCGTCCGGTCCGTGTCGGCGTTCGGCGGCCACGGCGTGGTCGTCCCCGAGCGGCGTGCGGCCGGCATGACGGCGGGCGCCTGGAAGTCGTCGGCCGGCACGGCCGCGCGCACCCCGGTCTCCCGGGTCACCAACCTGACCCGTGCGCTGGAGGGCTACCAGAAGGCGGGCCTCACGGTCGTCGGTCTGGCCGCCGACGGTGAGCACACCGTGGAGGACCTGGAGCAGCTGGCCGGTCCGGTCGTCATCGTGATCGGCAGCGAGGGCAAGGGCCTCGGCCGCCTCGTGGGCGAGACCTGCGACTACCGCGTCCGCATCTCGATGCCGGGTGGCGCCGAGTCGCTGAACGCCGGTGTCGCGGCCGGCATCGTGCTCTACGAGGTGGCCCGCCGCCGCGCGTGAGCGCCCACTGACCACCGGCCCGGTACCACGCGCCCGGGCCGGTACGCATGACGAGAACGGCCCCGGGGCCGCCCGCACGAGCGGGTGGCCCCGGGGCCGCTTTCGTACGCTCGGGGAAGCGGCTACGGGTCGTCGGGGCCGAAGGGCTCGTCGTGCCATCGCCGGTCGGCGGTGCCGTCGCTCGCTCGTGGCGCCATGATGGCGTTCGGCCGGGAGGGCCTTCAGACCAGGCCGCGCAGCCGGGCCAGCAGGGCCGCCGTCCTGCGCCGGGCCGCCCGCTTCAGGCGGAGGACCGTGACGGGGCGTGCGGGCGGGGTGGCGAGGACGGGCGGGGCGCCGTCCGTACTGATGAGGAGGCTGAGCGGCAGCGGGGCGTCGCGCTGCCAGCCGCAGCTGCTGATGCGCACCTTGAGGTCCCATGTCCCGGCGTTGCGACCCGAGTTGAGGGTGTCCGGGGCGATCCGGGCGACGGTGGTGTGGACGGTCCGGAAGGCGCCGGGGGCGTTCGGGTCCGGGACCCGGGTGACGCTGGTCTTCGACGGTACGAAGAACTCCTCCGCGCCGCCCCTGCGCCGGGCCAGCACGTCCATCTTGGCGGTCCTGAGCGCCCTGGTGACGTCCAGTACCTCGGCCGGGATGCCGTCCACCGGGACGGACAACGTGTCCGCCCCGTCCGGGCGGTGGGTGAAGGTGAGCGGGGAGCCGCCGGAGAGCAGTTCGCCGGTGGCGGTGATCTCCTCGGCGGACGGGGCGGAGACGGTGGCCCTGGCGCGGACCGACGCCTCCCAGGCGGCGAGCCCGCGCACCGCGTCGATCCGGTCCTGGACGAGGAGCTCGGCCGCCGCGCGCTGGCGGGCGGGCAGCCCGGCGGCGACTCCCGGGGCGAACCGCTCGGCGACCAGCCCGCGGGCCTCGCGGAAGAAGTCCTCGCGCCACTCCTCGGGGGCGTTCAGGAATCTCTTCCCGCTGAGCCGTTCGACGGTCTCCACCCGGAGCCACCGCCGGTGCAGCCGGTCGCGGACGGCGCCCGGCACGGTGTTCGCGTCGACGATGTCGAGCGCCTCGCGGAGGTTGCCGAAGTAGCCGGCGGGGTCGAAGGTGCGGAAGCCCGCGTTGGAGTGGTCGGGGCGGGCCACGTGGTAGTAGCAGACGTAGTCGGAGAGGACCGAGATCCGCCGGGCGGCGAAGTAGGCGGCCATCACGAAGACGTGGTCCTCCAGCCGGCGTCTGCCCTCGGGGAAGCGCAGCCCGTGCTCCAGCAGGAAGGACCGCCGGAACATCTTGTGCGGGGTGAGGCTGTCGACGAGCGCGCTCTTCTCGGGCCGGGCGTCGGGGAGGTTCCTGCGGAACAGCTCCCGGGGGACGCCCCGGCCCCGGCCGGCCATCCGGCCCACCACGATGTCGGAACCGTTCTCCTCGGCGTAGGCATAAAGCCGTTGCAGCGCCTCGGTGCCGAACCAGTCGTCGTTGTCGGCGAATTGGACGTAGGTTCCCCTGGCGCGCTCGATCCCCAGGTTGCGGGGGCGGGACGGCCAGCCGGAGTTGGGGATGTGCACCACCTGGAAGTGCGCGTGTTCGGCGGCGAGCCGGTCGAGCCGCGCTCCGGTGCCGTCCGTCGAGCCGTCGTCCACGAGGATCACCTCGAAGTCGCCCGGGTCCATCGTCTGGTTGAGCAGGGAGTCGATCAACTCGTCCATGTGGGCACCCGGGTTGTACACGGGGACGACGACGCTGACCTTCGGCGGAGATGAGGAGGCGGCCGGGCTCATGGGTGTGCCTTTCGGGGCGTGCGCGGGCGCACGGAGGGTGGGGCGGGGGCGGCTTGAGGGAGGGCCGGGGGGCGCCGCCCGGGGGCAGGGTCTGCGGTCAGGGCCTGGCGGTGTCGGGGAGCAGGCCGCGGGCGCGCAGTACCCGGCGCTCCACCGGGGTGAAGAGGGCGGACTCCATGACGATGCCGACGGCGAGCACGAGGAGGACGGCGGCGAGCACGAGCGCGGTGTCGTCGTTCTCCTTGCCGGAGTTGAGGAGCCGGCCCACCCCCGGCAGCGGGGTCGCGGTGATCAGCTCGGCGGTCATCAGCGCCCGCCAGCCGAAGGTCCAGCCCTGCCGTAGCGCGGCCACCAGACCGGGCAGCGCGGCCGGCAGCAGGATGTGCCGGACGAGGGCGGGCCCGGTGGCGCCGAGCGACCGCCCGGCCCGCAGCAGCAGCGGCGGAATCTGCCCGAGCGCCCCGGCCACGCCGAGCGCCACGGACGGTACGGCTCCGAGCAGCACCACCGCGTACACCGCCTTCTCGGACTCGCCGAAGACGATGACCCCGAGTGGTACGAGACCGGCGGCGGGGAGCGACTGGAGCGCCGAGAGGACCGGGGCGAGCGCCCCGCGCGCGGCGCGTACCCGGTGGATCAGCAGCCCGAGGAGGGTGCCGAGCACCGCGGAGACCGTGAACCCCCAGGCCGTACGCAGCAGGCTGTGGCCGAGCGCAGGCCACAGCGTGCCGTCCCGCCGCGCGTCGCCCAGGGACGTGGCGACGGCGGCGGGGGAGGGGAGCGTGGCGGAGAGGCCGAGCCTGTGGGCGCCCTGCCAGAGCAGCAGCAGGACGAGCGCGGAGAGGGCAGGGGCGCCCGCCGCATCGCGGAGGCGGGCGGCGCGGCGCCGCGCCTTCCCGCCGGTCGCGGGAGGGCGTACCGGGGTGGTGTCCAGCCGGTCCAGGCCCTCGGTGAGCACGGCGGCTTCGGCCGTCCGTTCCTTCTGTTCAGTGGGCGGGGGCATGGCGCCGGATCTCCTCCCGCAGCCGGGCGGTGATGGCCGTGCTGTCCGCCCCGGCTTCACCGGCCCGCCAGCTGTGGGCGATGCGGCCCGGGCGCGAGGACAGCAGCACGACGCGGGTGGCGAGCCGTACGGCCTCGGGTACCTGGTGGGTGACGAAGACGACGGTGAGCCCGCGCGCTTCCCAGATGCCGAGGAGGACCTCGTGCAGCACGTCGCGGGTGATCGTGTCGAGCGCGGCGAAGGGTTCGTCCATCAGCAGGACCCGGCTGCCCTGTGCGAGCGCGCGGGCCAGCGCGACGCGTTGCCGCATGCCGCCGGAGAGTTCGTGGACGGGCCGGTCGTACGCGTCCGGGAGCCGTACCAGGGCGAGCAGCCGCCGGGCTTCGGCTTCCCGGTCCGCCTTCGGTGACCCGCCGAAGCGGAGGGCGAGTTCGACGTTCCCGCCGGCGGTGAGCCAGGGGAAGAGCGCGTGCTCCTGGAACATCAGGGCGGGCCGCGGCGACGGCAGCGACACCGTGCCCGAGGAGGGGTGCTCCAGCCCGCCGAAGAGACTCAGCAGGGTGGACTTCCCGGAGCCGGACGCGCCCAGCACGCAGAGGAACTCCCCCTGCGCGACGGTGAGATCGATCCGTTCGAGCACCGGTGGCCCGTCGGTCCGGTAGGCGTGCGTGACCTGGTTCAGGGCGAGCGCGGGAGCGGGGGTTCGGCCCGGGGTCGGCACGCGATCACCGGACCATGCCCGCGGTCAGCGTGGCGCCGTCAGCGGGGTCGATGAGGAGGAAGGAACCCGTGCGGCGCGAGGCGGCGTAGGGGTCGGCGGCGAGCGGTTCCGCGGTGCGGAGCCGTATCCGGCCCAGCTCGTTGGTGGTGAGACCGTCCGGCCGGCCGGGCAGGTCCTGGACGATCGCCTTGACCGTACGGGTGGTGTGCTTCAGCAGCACCCGGTCGCCGACGCTCAGGGTGCGGTCGTGCAGGTGGCAGACGTCCGCGTCGACGCTCCGGGTGAGCGCGGGCGCCTCGGCCACCGGGGCGATGAGGTCGCCCCGGCCGATGTCGAGGTCGCCGGCGAGGCGTACGGAGACCGAGTCCAGGGCGTACGCGGCGTCGACGCGGCTGCCGAGCCGGTCGACGGCGGTGACTGTGGAGGTGACGCCGGAGGGGAGGACGACCACCGCGTCTCCGGTACGCAGCTCGCCGGAGGTCAACTGGCCCGCGTAGTAACGGTCGTCGCCGTGCCGGATGACGCAGCTCACGGGGAGCCGGGCGGGCCGGTCCGCCTGGCCGTCGTCGGTGCGGACGGTCTCCAGGTGGTCGAGGAGGGTGGGGCCCGTGTACCAGTCCATGCGCGCGGAACGGTCCACGACGTTGTCACCGGTCAGCGCGGAGACCGGTATGGCGGTGAACCCGCCCAGCGGATGGTCGAGTTCGGCGGCGCACCGGGCGAAGTCCTCGGAGATCCGCAGGAACTCCTTCTCGGACCAGTCGACGAGGTCCATCTTGTTGACGGCGAGGACGACGTGGGGGACGCGCAGGAGGGCGGCGACGGCGGCGTGGCGGCGGGTCTGTTCGACGACGCCGTTGCGGGCGTCGACGAGGACGACGGCGAGTTCGGCGGTGGAGGCGCCGGTGACCATGTTGCGGGTGTACTGCACGTGGCCGGGGGTGTCGGCGAGGATGAACCGGCGCCGGGGGGTGGCGAAGTAGCGGTAGGCGACGTCGATGGTGATGCCCTGCTCGCGCTCGGCGCGCAGGCCGTCGGTGAGGAGCGCGAGGTCGGGGGTGTCCTGGCCGCGGTTGCGGGAGGCGTGCTCGACGGCTTCCAGCTGGTCGGTGAGGACCGACTTGGAGTCGTGGAGCAGGCGGCCGACGAGGGTGGACTTGCCGTCGTCGACGGAGCCGGCGGTGGCGAAGCGCAGCAGTGTGGTCTCGGCCAGTGTTTCGTTCAACGGGTGTGTGGTGGTGGTCATTTAGAAGTACCCCTCGCGCTTGCGGTCTTCCATCGCGGCTTCGCTCATCTTGTCGTCGGCGCGGGTGGCGCCGCGTTCGGTGAGGCGGGAGGCGGCGATCTCGGTGATGACGGCGTCGAGGGTGGTGGCGTCGGAGTCGACGGCTCCGGTGCAGGACATGTCGCCGACCGTGCGGTAGCGCACGAGGCGGGTCTGGGTGGGTTCGGTGTCCTTGGGGCCGCCCCAGTCGCCGGCGGTGAGCCACATGCCGCCGCGGTCGAAGACCTCGCGGTGGTGGGCGAAGTAGATCTCGGGGAGCTGGATGTGTTCGCGCTGGATGTACTGCCAGACGTCGAGTTCGGTCCAGTTGGAGATCGGGAAGACGCGGACGTGTTCGCCGGGGGCGTGGCGGCCGTTGTAGAGCTGCCAGAGTTCGGGGCGCTGGCGGCGGGGGTCCCACTGGGAGAACTCGTCGCGGAGGGAGAAGACGCGTTCTTTGGCGCGGGCCTTCTCCTCGTCGCGGCGTCCGCCGCCGAAGACGGCGTCGAAGCGGTGGTGCTGGATGGCTTCGGTGAGGGGGACGGTCTGGAGGGGGTTGCGGGTGCCGTCGGGGCGTTCGCGCAGGGTGCCGGCGTCGATGTAGTCCTGGACGGAGGCGATGTGCAGGCGCAGTCCGTGGGCGGCGACGGTGCGGTCGCGGTAGTCGAGGACCTCTGGGAAGTTGTGTCCGGTGTCGACGTGCAGGAGCGTGAAGGGGATCGGTGCGGGGGCGAAGGCCTTCAGCGCGAGGTGGAGCATCACGATGGAGTCCTTGCCGCCGGAGAAGAGGATCACCGGCCGCTCGAACTCCCCCGCCACCTCGCGGAAGATGTGCACCGCCTCCGACTCCAGCGAGTCCAGGTGCGAGCGCCTGGGGCCCGTGGTTTCCGGGCCCGTGGTTTCCGGGGGCGTCGCGTGGGTGCCGGTCGTGAGGGTGTCGTTCATGCGGGGTCCTCCCCGTCGTGCGGGACCGGTGCGCCGTGGCGGTCCGGTCCGTCGAGCAGTTCCAGGACGGCGTCGGCCGACTCGGCCACCGTCCGGCGGTGGGCCTCGATCCGCAGATCCGGCGATTCGGGTGCCTCGTACGGGTCGTCCACGCCGGTGAGGCCGCTGATCCGGCCCGCCGCCTGCTGGGCGTACAGCCCCTTCACGTCGCGTACCGAGCAGACGTCCACCGGCGTCGCGACATGGACCTCCAGATAGCGGGTGCCGCTCTTCGCGTGCCGGGCGCGGACCGCCTCGCGGCTGTCGGCGTACGGGGCGATGACCGGGACGACGGTGACGACACCGTTGCGGGCGAGGACCTCGGCGACCAGCCCGATGCGCTGGACGTTGGTGTACCGGTCCTCGCGGGAGAAGCCGAGCCCCGCCGAGAGGAACGTACGGATCTCGTCGCCGTCCAGCACCTCGACCCGGCGGCCCGAGGCGCGCAGCCGCTCCTCGACCGCGCGGGCCACGGTGCTCTTGCCGGAGCTGGGCAGGCCGGTCAGCCACACGGTGGCGCCGCCGGACGGAATGCGGCAGGGATTCAGCACGGGTACCCCCAGGCGCGGGAGATCTCGCGCAGGCGCGCGGGTACTTCTTCGGCGGAAGGCAGAGCGCGGGCCCGCTGGATTCGACCGGATTTGATGTTGTCGCTCCAGTCCCCGATGAATGCCTGGAAAGGGCCGTGGTCCTGCTTCCCGTAATTCAGCATGTCCGGCGTCCATTCGACGCCGATGAATTCGCAGATTTCCTTGGTGACGGCGGCGGGGTCCTCCGTCAATTCCTCGTACCGCACGGTGAGGCCGGGCAGGGCGGCGCGCGCCTCGTGGACGGCGTCCACGTACGTCTTCACCTCGGACACGGTCGCGTCGAGGTCGCGGTCGGGGCGGCCGTTGATGAGCGAACTGACCATGGAGGCCGGGTGGCGGAGGAGGAAGACGAACCGGGCGTCGGGCCAGGCCTCGTGGAGCCGCCGCCAGATGAGGGCGTTGCCCGGCGTCTTGTCGACGATGACGTCTTTGCCGCTGTGCACCAGCTCGCGGTGGAGGACCCGGTCCCAGAGCAGATGTTCCAGTTCTTCCTGGTCAAGGCCGAGTTTGTCCATCGCCTTCTCGCTGTACGCCTTCTGCAGGCGCACCTCCAGGGTGCGCAGGTGCATCTCGTGCGGGGCGCGCACCGACGGGTGGCTGTTGAGCAGTACCCGCAGCAGGGTCGAGCCGGAACGTACGGAGGAGATGACGAAGACGGGGTCCGGAACCAGCCGCGCGCCCCGGGGGGCGGGCCTCGCGGGTGCCGGTCGTCGGGTGGTCGTCGCGCCCACGCGGTTCCTCAGGGCGCGCAACGTCCGGCGGGCCCGGCGGACGGCCGCCCTCACCCGTGGGTCGTGCTGGAGCATTCGGTTCGTACCTCCTCGGACATGCGGAATTCCGCACTGCGTACCCCGAGTTTTATTACGGGTTCATTAAACGGCCGTGATTCGAAACTGTGCGGCGCGTGAGATCTTTCTGAGATATTGATGAGAAAGGGGGTTGTGTTACCGTCGCCTGCGTGCGGAAAGATACAATTCCAGGAGTCGATTTCCGGAACGGGGTGGAGGAATCGCCGCCGTCGCCGGACGGGACGGCGCGGGGCGGGCGAGCCCCGGGGGAGGGCCGTGGGGACCCGGCCGGTCCGACCCGTCTTCTCGTCACCGGCGGAGCGGGCTTCGTCGGTTCCGCGTACGTACGCCATGTGCTGGGCCCCGACGGGCCGGGCGACGTGACCGTCACCGTCCTGGACAAGCTGACCCACGCGGGCACCCTGACCAACCTCACGACCGTGCTCGCCGACCCCCGGTTCGGCTTCGTGCACGGGGACGTCTGCGATCCGGCGGTCGTCGCCCGGCTGGCCGCCCGGCACGACGAGATCGTGCACTTCGCGGCCGAGACGCACGTGGACCGGTCGGTCGACGGTACGGCCGTCTTCGTGTCGACCAACGTGCTCGGTACGCAGACCCTCGCGGAGGCCGCCCTGCGCGGCGGGGTCCGCAGGTTCGTCCACATCTCCACCGACGAGGTGTACGGCCACGGGGGCGCGGGCCCGCGGGCCGAGGACGCCCCGCTCGCCCCCGACTCCCCGTACTCCGCGTCGAAGGCGTCCTCCGACCTGATCGCGCTGGCCCACCACCACACCCACGGACTGGACGTCCGCGTCGTCCGGGCGGCCCGCACCTACGGGCCGCACCAGTTCCCCGAGCACACCGTGCCGTACCTCGTGACCCGTCTGATGGGCGGCCTCGACGTGCCGCGCGGAAGCGGAGGCGGGCGGGCGCGGGACTGGCTGCACGTCGAGGACCACTGCCGGGGCATCGAACTCGCCCGGACCCGGGGGCGCCCCGGCGGTACGTACAACCTCGGCGGTGGCGCGGAGCTGAGCGAGGAGCAGCTGACCGGGCTCCTCGCGGAGCTGTGCGGCGGCCCCCCGGCGGACCGTCGCGCAGAGGCCTCCTCGGGTACGGACGGCGCCCCGCGACCCGGCGCCACCCGGTCGCGCGCCTGTTCGGAACTGGGCTACCGGCCGCGCCGCGCGCTCACCGAGGGGCTCGCCGAGACCACCGCCTGGTACCGGGACAACCGTGCCTGGTGGGAGCCCCTCACCTCCTGACCGGGCCCGGGCTCGGCCCGGCCCGCAGGGAGACGCGTGGGGGTACGGACGGGGGCGCGGCGGGGGCGGCGGGCGCGGCGGGGGTGCGTACGGGGCATTCCGGGCGGGAGTGAACCGGAACGAAGCACTCAACTCGACCTGTTGACGGTTCTCGGACACTTAGACGAGGTCAAGGCAGTGTCCTAACGTCACGTCACTCGGTTAGATGAGTGTGGACACCAGAACGCCTCGGTTCGACGATCAACCCGCCCTGAGCATGACCAAGGTGGACAGCGACCCCGCGCAGGTCATCGTCAACCACGCCAGCTTCCGGGTGCAGCTTCCCCCGGGTCAGCGCGCACGGCTGCGGGGTGCGGCTCCGGTCGGCGCCGCACGCGTCCCGGCGATGAGCGGAGCGGGGGGGCGCAGGAGGGCCCCGGTCGTCTGGAGCGGGAGGTCGGAGCCGGGCGACCCGGGGGCGTCGGGCCTGCTCCAGGCCGTACGCAACTCCTCCACCGGCCACCTGGACGGCCGCACGGCCACCGGTGCCACCCGGCTCGTCCCGCGCCTGGACGAGACGCAGCCCAACCCGGTACTGCCGTCCTCGCGGCGCACGGGCGGCCCGCTCCTCCCGCCCATGCGGCAGGCGGTCGGCGCGTACGACGGGTCCGGCCCCGCGTACGACGGCGCGAGCAGTGGATACGACGGCGGTTTCGACCGGTACGACGAGAAGTTCGGCGACGACCGGTTCGGCGACGACCGGTTCGAGGACGACCCGGACGAGGACCCCGAGGTCCGTGACCGGCGGACCGCCGGCGACTCCGTCCGGCACGCCTACTACCCGGGCCGCCGCATGAACCTCGGCGTCGTCCTCTTCCCGCTCCGCGTCTTCCTCGGCTTCATCTCCATCTACGCGGGCATGGGCAAGCTCAGCGACCCCGTCTTCTTCGACGGCGGCGAACGCGGCTCCATGGTCAAGTGGCTGAACTCGCTCCACCCGTGGGAGACGGCCGAACCGCTGCGCGAAGCCGCCCTCACGCACCCGGTCGGCGCCGGCCTCACCGTCGCCTTCCTGCAGGTCGTCGTCGGTGTGCTCACGGTCCTCGGCCTCTGGCAGCGCGTCGCCGCCGCCTTCGGCGCGCTGCTCTCCGCCGCGCTGCTGGTGACGGTCAGCTGGCACACCGTCGCCGTGTTCGACGCCCCGGACATCATCTTCCTCGCGGCCTGGAGCCCGCTCGTCATCGCGGGCGCCCCGGTCTACTCGGTGGACGCCCGCCTCGCCGGCGAGGCGTGGCGCCGGCTCGGCCCGCGCTCCGGGATCTGGGATCTGCGCAGCCGGGTACTGCGGCGCGGATCGGTCCTGGCGAGCGTGGTCGTCGGACTCACGCTGCTCGTCGGCTCCGTGCTGGGTGGCGCGGTCCGTTCCACCCAGGTCGTGACCGTGCCGGGCCCGAACGAGAAGCCGACCAACCAGCTTCCCGGAGTCCCGCTCCCGGAGGAGACCCCCGAGAAGCCCAAGGCGCCGAAGAAGCCGGTCCGGGAGAACACCCCCGTGCCGTCCCGCTCCGTCGCCCCGGTGACTCCGTCCGCCGAGCGCACCAGCCCGAGCAGCGGGGCCACCGCCGGAGAGACCTCCACCGGTACGGGCGCCGAGCCGAGTGCGACCCAGGGCACCGTCCAGCAGCCCTCGCGGCAGGAGACGCCTCCGCAGGCGCCGCCGTCCACCAGCGCCGGCCCGTCCTCCTCGGGTTCCACCACCGGTGGGGGCGACGGGGGCGGTGCCACCGGCGGCGACTCCTCGGACCCGTCCGACGGCGACAGCGGTGCCGACTCGACCTCCGGCGGCGGCCGGAACCCGCTCGGCGGCCTCCTCGGCTGAGGGCGTACCCGGGTAGTACGTGGCCCCGGATAGCACGGGGAAGAGGTCCCACCGGACGTTCCGGTGGGACCTCTTCCCCGTTCGGGACCGCGTGGGCGTACGGGTACGGGTACGGGTACGGCTCGGGCACCGGGCCTGCGTACGTACGCGAACAGCGCCGTCGCCCCGGCCGGGCGGGCGGGCCGGGTGGGCCGCGGGGGTCAGCCGGAGTGCGCGCCGAGTTCCTTGGCGGCCTCGGTGAGGTCCTTGGCCGTGTCGATGGCCCGCCAGTAGGCGCCCTGCGGCAGCGGGTATCCGGCGAGCAGACGCTCGCGCGCCAGCCGCGGGAAGGTGGTCCGCTCGTGGTCGCCCCGGTCGGGCAGCAGCTCCGTGAAGGCCGGCGAGAACACGTACACGCCGGCGTTGATCAGGTACGGGGACGGCGGCGACTCGATGAAGTCGGTGATGTGCCCGAACGCGTCCGTCTCCACGGCACCCCACGGAATGCGCGGGCGGGCCAGGGCGAGCGTGGCCGTGGCGTCGCGCTCCGCGTGGAACGCGGCCATCTCCCGCAGCGAGAAACGGGTCCAGATGTCGCCGTTCGTGGCGTACCAGGGCTGCTCCGGATCGGGCAGCCGGGCGGCGGCGTACTTCAGCCCACCGCCACGCCCCAGGGGCTCGTTCTCGACGACCGTCATCACGTTCAGCGGGAGGACGGCGGAATCCAGCCACTCCTGGAGCACTTCGGCAAGATGGCCGCAGGAGATCACGACGTCGGTGACGCCCTCGGCGGCCAGCCAGGAAAGCTGATGGCCGATGATCGGGGTCCCGGTGCCCGGGATCTCGACCATCGGCTTGGGGCGGTCATCGGTGTACGGCCGCAGCCGCGACCCCTGGCCACCGGCCAGGACCACGGCTTGCGTCGGATACGTATGCAGCATGCCAGGCACGATATGCCGTGCCGGCCGGTCACGGTCCGCAGAGCGGGTCAGCTGAACTGTGCGACGCCCGAGGCGAACGACGTGTCGCAGACCGGCCGCGAGAAGCGGTGCGCGCGCGTCGGGCCGTACTGCTCGACGGCCGCCTTGCCGAGCGCCTTGGCGATCGACATGCAGTGCCGGGCGAGCGAGGGCTTCTCCTCCACGGCCCGCTGAAGGTCCGTCAGGGCGACGCCCGGGTCCTTCTCCTTGAGTTCGACGAGCAGCTTCTCGCGCAGGATGTCCTGCGGCGCGAGCGGCTTGGCCTTCTGCGACACGGTCGCCGAGGCCGTGGTCAGCAGCTGTGTGTCCGTGTTCGGTGCTGACCACGGCACGCGGGTGACCGCGAGCGTCCCGGACAGGACCATGACGACGGGCAGGACGAAGGCGAGAGTTCGGCCGATTCGGCGCGCGGTGTGGGTCACGCAACGAGCGTAGCGTTCCGTGATGGTACGACGACCTTCCGTCACTCTCGCGGGGGAGAGTTCGAGCGCATTTTTCGAATCCGAGGTTGACGGAGAGGGGCAAAATGCCCCGAGTGGGACCGGTATACACCGCTCAAGCCGGTCCCGGGCGCCAAACCTGCCGGACCGCAGGGGTGCGTACCGACGGTGGCGGGGGTGCGTACTGACGGGTGCGGGGGTGTGCACGACGACGGCCCCGCCTCCTGGGAAGGAGACGGGGCCGTCGGTACGTTCAGCCGCTGCCGGGCGGTCAGGCGCCCGCGCGGTGGTGCTCCCCAGCCCGGGAGCGTGGTCGATCAGGCGGTGAGGCGCTCGCCCGTCGAGGTCGCGAAGACGTGCAGCTCGTCCGGACGCGGGACGACGTGCAGCTTGGTGCCCTTCTCCGGGACGGCACGGCCACCGACGCGGACCACGAGGTCCTTGTGCTGGCCGCCGACCTCGGCGCCGCCGTAGACGAAGCCGTCGGCGCCGAGCTCCTCGACGACGTTGACCGAGACGGCGAGGCCGGCCGGGGCGTCGGCGGAGGCCTTGGAGAGGCCGGTCGCGGCGGCGCCACCGTGCTCGACGATGTCGAAGTGCTCCGGGCGGATGCCGACCGTGACGGTGGTGTCACCACGGTTGGCGGCGGCGGTGAGCGCCTCGCGGGAGACGGGGACGACGCTGTTGCCGAACTTCACGCCACCATCGGTGATCGGGACCTCGATCAGGTTCATCGCGGGGGAGCCGATGAAGCCGGCGACGAAGAGGTTGGCCGGGCGGTCGTACATGTTGCGCGGCGAGTCGACCTGCTGGAGCAGACCGTCCTTGAGGACCGCGACGCGGTCGCCCATGGTGAGGGCCTCGACCTGGTCGTGGGTGACGTACACGGTCGTGATGCCGAGGCGGCGCTGCAGCGAGGCGATCTGCGTACGGGTGGAGACACGGAGCTTGGCGTCGAGGTTCGACAGCGGCTCGTCCATGAGGAAGACCTGCGGCTCACGCACGATGGCGCGGCCCATCGCGACACGCTGACGCTGACCACCGGAGAGCGCCTTCGGCTTGCGGTCCAGGTACTCGGTGAGGTCCAGCATCTTGGCGGCCTCTTCGACCTTCGCCCGGATGTCGGTCTTGTTGACGCCGGCGATCTTGAGCGCGAAGCCCATGTTGTCCGCGACGGTCATGTGCGGGTACAGCGCGTAGTTCTGGAACACCATGGCGATGTCCCGGTCCTTCGGCGGCAGGTGCGTGACGTCGCGGTCACCGATGCGGATGGCGCCGGCGTTGACGTCCTCGAGACCCGCGAGCATGCGCAGGGAGGTCGACTTGCCACAACCGGAGGGACCGACGAGGACGAGGAACTCGCCGTCCGCGATGTCGATCTCGAGCTGGTCCACCGCGGGCTTCGTGGAGCCGGGGTAGATGCGGGACGCCTTGTCGAACGTGACACTGGCCATGCGGATGCTTCTCCTTCACCGGCAGGAACGTGCCGGACGATCCGAGTAACGGAGTGATTTGGTCCACTCGGGTGAACCCGATGCGACGCTACCTGGCGTTTTCCGTTCTGTCTGTAGTTCAGGCCACGTGAATTTCACGTCCTGGACACACGCCGCATTGGTTACACTGCACGGGCACGCGCCCGCGCTCGCCTCCTTAGCTCAGTCCGGCCAGAGCAACGCACTTGTAATGCGTAGGTCGTCGGTTCGAATCCGACAGGGGGCTCGGTGAAACCCCAGGTCACGTAGCCCGTGACCTGGGGTTTTCTGTTCGGTGGACGCGGACGTGCACGGGTGCGGCGCCCGCCCGGTCGCGTCAGTCCAGCCGTACCCGCGGATGCGGGCGGACCCGGCCGTCAGGAGGCCTCGGTCGCTGCGCGCGCCCGCTCGACGAATCGTGCCTGGCATTGCCGGTAGGCGGTTTGCGCAGCGTCGAAGTGGGCGCGGGCGGTCGTGTCCCCGCGGGTGATGTGCCACAGGGACTGGTTGGCTCGCAGTGCGGCGTCCTGAACGGTCCGAGCGGCGTCGGCGGTCGTGGCCGGACCCTCCAGGGCGACGACTCGGACGCTTTGCATGAGGCGTGCGTAGGCCCCGCGCAGTTCGACGCGCAGCTCCTCCAGGCGAGCCAACTGCTGTTGGGGGTCGGGTGTCTCGTGGAAGGCGTCCGAGACGTTCCGGTACAACTCCGCGGTCTCGTGGGAGCGTTGCATCAGATCGAGGTAGGCAGCCCGGCGTAGCTCTCGAACTCGCCCTCGATGCTGGGCCTGGATGGACGCCTCGGCTTGGGCCCGGGCGGCCCGTACGTTCCCCAGGTTGGTGACCCAGCTGGCCAGGACGGCGGTACCGCCGGTCAAAGCGGCGACCCACATCGCACTGTCCCCCATGGCGATCAGTCTCGGTGAGGCGCGGCGCACTGTCGAGGGCGCCTCGCGAGCCGCTCAAGGGGGTTCCTGGTAGCCAGTCCCGGTTGTCCCTCATGCCGACGTGTTCCGGCTCGTACGCACGTGTCCGGGGGGTCATCCGTTCCTGAGGGCGCTCCCGGAGCGTCAAGCTCGACGTCAAGCGAGGACGAGCAGGTCCATCCAGCTGACGGCGGGCTCGTCGGGGTGGTCGGCCGCCGCGCGGCGCAGGTGGGCCAGACCGCGGGCGTAGGCGTGGTCGGGCAGCGCCCTGAGCTTCGAATCGGTGTCGCGGTCCAGACGCTCGGCGAACGCGGTGAGGGTCGGTGCCGCCTCGTGGGGCAGGGAGCGCAGCGTACGGGTGCGGCCGAAGCCCGCTGCCGTGAACGCGGCGGTGACCTCGTCGATGCTGGGGTAGGCGTCGATGCCGGACGCGGTCTCCGGGAAGTAGCGGACGCGCAGGTCGCGGTCGTAGCGGCCGGGGAAGGCGTTGCGGATCAGCACGGGGGCACCCGGTTTGAGCGCGCGGCGCAGTTCGCGGGCGGCCGCAGCCAGGTCGGGCAGATGGTGGACGACCGAACCGAGCCAGGCGGCGTCCGCGCTCGCGTCGGGCACGGGCAGGGCGTCGGCACGTCCGTCGAGTACCTCGATCGCGTCGTCCGCCGGGATGACGGCGCGCATCGCGGCGGCGGGCTCGACAGCGAGGACTCGTACCCCGAACCAGGTGCGGAAGGCGGTGGCGAAGGAGCCGGTGCCGGCGCCGACGTCGAGTACGGTCATGCCTGCCCGCAACGGGACCGTTTCGGCGATCGCCTCGCGCCATGCGGTGAGCCCGTCGAGCGGGATCTCGCGGGCGGTCCGGTAGGCGGCGGCGGTCTGCGCGTCGTACGTGATCTCCGGCATGGGCGGCTTCCTTGGTCGGGGCCCGGGCGAGGGTGTGCAGGACGGCGTCGAGGTCGAAGACCCATGTCACGAGGGCCGTGGAGAAGCGAGTGCCGGCGGAGGCGTGGTCGGCGCGGTTCGATGCCCTGCGGAGCCGCCGCACCGCACCGCGCCGCCCCCGTCACGTACGCGTGGCCCGTCCGCAGGCCGCGTCCTCGCCCGGCTCGGGGACGAGGTCGTCCATGGCCGTGCTCCGGTCGTACGGGTCGACCGCGGGGCCGGACGCCTCGTCCGTGGTGGCGCGATCGTCGGCGAACTCGGGCGCGAAGTAGCCGTGTTGCGGGTCACAGCCGCCGTTGGCGGTGTGCGCGGTGTACGAGACGAGGGAGAAGGTTCCCGGGTCGATCCGCACCTTCGCCGGGTCGGACCAACTCACGACGGTCTCGCGGCGCACGATCGTACGGGCGACCTCGTCGCTTCCGGCGGCGGCGCGTACGAGCGGGTAGACGTAACTGATGTCCGCGGTCACTTCGAGAGCGCCGAGCTTCCCCTCCCCGATGGTGACCCGGCCCCGCGTCTTCACCACGTCGCCGGCGAGGCGCACCTGTGAGGGCCGGAAGCGGCTGAACAGCATCAGCGGGTCGTGGTCCTTGTCGGGAGCCCGGAAGGCGGTCGCCAAGTAGTCCCGCATGTCCTTCTGCTGGGGGTTGATCTGTGCGATCGCGGCTTCGGGACGTTCGCCGCGCAGGGTCGCCGGATCGAGGCTGGTGGCGACGAGGAAGTCCCGCGTCCGGGCCAGTGCGTCGGCGACCTGGGCCTTGGTCATCCAGCCGGTCGCCTTCGCGTCGGGCAGGTGGATTCCCGCGACTCCGTCCTTCCACGCGGCGGCGGGCGAGCCCCGGAACGGTTCTTCGAGCGTGGGGAGTTCACCGGCCCCGTCGGCCGCGGGCGGTGCGGTCGGCCGTGCGGTCTCATCGGCGAGCGGGGTGGTGACGCCGGCCACGCTCCCGTCGGCCGAGGAGCCTTTGGAGAAGTCCCCGGAGAACCAGCCGGCAACCCGGTTCGGGGCGACCGCCACGACCAACAGGGCTACGGACACCAGGATTCCGACCGCGTACCAGCCCGTGCGCCGTCGTTTCGGGGCGGGTTGGTACGAACGCCAGGCGTCCGGCCGGTCCGGTGCTTCGGCCAGCCGCCGGGTGACCATCCGTGCCCTCGCGGACGGTTCCTTGGGGGCGTCGCGCACCCCGGCCTCGGAATCCCGCAGGAAGCGCTCCCACTCCTCGTCCGGTATGGACGCCCCGTCCTTGTTCACGCCGTTCTCCCCTTGTGCGCGGCCAGTTCGCCTGCAGCCGTTTCGATCTCAGCGCATCATCACACGGGGCGGTGACACGGGCAGTGGCACGGTGCGCCGAGGGCCGGGGGAGGATGCCGGTATGAACTCGGACACGCACCTCACGCACATCGCCGCCCCGGCAGGAGTCGCCCCCGCCACCGGATACACGCACGTCGTCACGGGCCCCGGACAGTGGGTCGCGATCTCCGGCCAGGTCTCTCTGGACGAGAACGGGGAGGTCGTCGGGCCCGGCGACCCCGAGGTCCAGGCGCGGCAGGTCTTCGAGAACCTCAACCGGTGCCTCGCGGCGGCCGGCGCGACGTTCGCGGACGTCGTGAAGCTGAGCTACTTCGTCACCGACGTGGCGTACCTGCCGGCGGTGCGCGCGGTGCGTGATCTGTACGTCGATGTGGAGCGCAGGCCCGCCAGTTCGGCGGTACAGGTGGTCGCCCTGTACCGCCCCGAACTGGTCATGGAGGTGGAGGCGTTCGCGGTGGTCAGGCCGTAGGGCCTTTCGGAACGCGCCCCGGGCGCCGGAGCCGACGTCCGGCCGCTCAGGCGCGGGCGGGCGTGGTGGTGAGGTAGTCGGCCAGGGCGGCCAGCAGGAGGTCGACGTCCTCCTCGCTGCTGTACGGCGCCAGGCCGACGCGCAGGCCGCCCCCGTCGCCGAGGCCGAGGTGGCGGGAAGCCTCCAGGGCGTAGAAGGAGCCCGCGGGGGCGTCTACACCGCGCGCGGCCAGGTGGCGTGAGGCGTCAGCGGCCGAGCGGCCCGGGAAGGTGAGCAGCAGCGTCGGGGTGCGCAGGGCGGCGCGGGAGTGGAGGGTGACGCCGTCGAGTGTCGCGAGCCCGGTCTCGATGCGTACGCGCAGAGCGTCCTCGTGGGTTTCGATCGCCTCGAAGGCGGCGGCCAGGCGTTCCCGGCGGGAGCCGCCGGGCGCTGTGGGCGCCAGGGTCGCGAGGAAGTCCACGGCGGCTCGGGCCGCGGCCAGCGACTCGTACGGCAGGGTGCCCAGTTCGAAGCGTTCCGGGACGGCGTCGGTGGACGGGAGCAGCTTGTCGGGGTGCAGGGTCTCCAGGAGTTCGGGGCGGCTCGCGAGTACGCCGAGGTGCGGGCCGAGGAACTTGTACGGCGAGCAGACCAGGAAGTCCGCACCGATGGCGGTGAGATCGACCGGGGCGTGTGCCGCGAGGTGTACGGCGTCCACGTGCAGCAGAGCGCCCGCGCGGTGTACGAGGCCGGCGACAGCGGGCAGGTCGGGGCGGGTGCCGACGAGATTGGACGCGCCGGTGACGGCGACCAGCCGGGTCCGGTCGCTGAGCGCGTCAGAGATGTGATGGAGTGTCAGGTCAGCGGTGGCTGGGTCGAATTCGGCCCACCGTACCGTCGCCCCCGCCGCCTCGGCAGCCTGGATCCACGGGCGGATGTTGGAGTCGTGGTCGAGGCGGCTGACGACCACCTCGTCGCCCGGGCCCCAGTTCTTGGCGAGGGTCCGCGCGAGGTCGTAGGTGAGCTGGGTGGAGCTGCGTCCGAAGACGATGCCGCGCGGGTCCGCGCCCAGCAGGTCGGCGAGGGCGGAGCGGGCGCCGGAGACGATCGCCTCGGCGTTGCGCTCGCCCTCGTTCTGGACGCCCCGCACGGCGAGGGGGTGGGCCAGCGCGTGGACGATGGCGTCGATCACCGGCTGCGGGGTCTGCGTACCCCCGGGGGCGTCGAAGCGCGCCGAGCCGGACTTCAGGGCGGGGATCTGCGCGCGGATCGCGTGGACGTCGTAGGACATGCGTGCTCCGGAGAGGTGGGCGGCGGGCCCGCGGGGCCCGGAGGCGGCGTACGGATGCGGCCCCGGACACCGATGGTGCCTGGTGGGGGCGGTGAGCGCGCGGCCGGGGGCGGGGGCGGGCTCCCGGCGGGACCGGGGTGGCTGGGAGGATGACGGGCCAGGTCGTGTGTCGAAAGTCCCGCCTGTCCTCCGGACGGACGGCGCTGCTTTCGACACACGCCCTCGCGCGGCGGTCCGAGGAAAGGGCGGAACCCCATGAGGGAAGAAGAAGGGGGAACTCCATGAGCACCGGCAGAGACCCCGTGAGCCCCGGCAGCGACTCCGTGAGCACCGGCAGAGACCCCGTGAGCACCGGCATCGCGCGTACGCCCTCGACCGGGGCCCCGCTTTCCGGCGCCGCAGCCGTCGCCCCCGGGGACGATCCCGCGCATGCCGTCGTGCCGCCGACACCGGCGGGCGGCACGGTCGTCCTGCTCAACGGCACGTCCAGCTCGGGCAAGTCGAGCATCGCCCGGGAGCTCATGGCGACGCTCGACGGGAGCTGGTTCCACCTGCCGGTGGACGCGTTCCACGCGATGCGGGGCGGGAGCGCCCTGCCGGACGGGGGGCTTCAGGCCGAGATCGACCGGACGGTCAAAGGGTTTCACCGCGCGGTGGCCGGGATGGCCGCGGCGGGGAACAACGTGGTGGTCGACTGCCCCCTCAGCCGTCGCTGGCGGTTGCTCGACCTGCTCGGGCTGCTGGTGCCGCGGGACACCGTGCTGGTGGCGGTCCGCTGTCCGCTGCCGGAGCTGGAGCGCAGGGAGGCGGAGCGTGGGGACCGGACGCCGGGGTTGGCGGCGCTCCAGTTCCCGGTCGTCCACGCGCACGGTCCACATGACCTCGATGTCGACACGGCGGAGTCCGGCCCGGAGGAGTGCGCCCGGCGCATCCGTGAGTTCCTGGCGGTGCGCCCGCGCCCCACGGCGTTCGAAGCGCTCCGGCGTACGTATGTTCCGGCCTCAGCCTGACCGCGTGGGCGCGCCCCGGCCGGTTCCGGCCCGCTGCCTCAGCGGGCGGCGGCCAGTAGTGCCGGCAGGGCGCGCATGTCGTCGAAGACGACGGTGCCGGGGCCTTCGAGGCGGGTCGCCGGGGTGAGGCCGCCGCTGTAGCCGAAGGCCCGCATGCCGGCGGCACGGGCGGCGGCGACCCCGTACGCGCTGTCCTCGATCACCGCGCACCGCGCCGGGTCCGCGCCCAGGGTCCGGGCCGCGTGCAGGAAGAGGTCGGGGGCGGGCTTGCCCAGGGCGACGTCGGAGGCGCTGAAGACGCGGCCCTCGAAGTGGTGGCTCAGGGCGGTCGTGGTCAGGCTGCGGTGGATGGAGCGGTGGGAGCCGTTGGAGGCGAGGCAGTACGGGGTGGTGAGCGCGGCGAGCACCTCGGGGATGCCGTCCACGGGGGTCAGGTCGGCGAGCGCGGCGCGGTACAGGTGGGTGTAGGGCTCGTCCCAGTCGTCGGCCAGCGGCCTGCCGATGCGTTCCTCCACCGCGGCCCGCAGCACCTCCACGGAGGAGCCCACGAACCGTTCGATGATCTCGGCCTCGGTGAACGGCGCGCCCAGCTCCGCCATGACGAGCGCGTCCACCGTGACGTAGATGCGCTCGCTGTCGACCAGAACACCGTCGCAGTCGAAGATCACCAGGTCGAAGGCGTCGGAGGGGTTCGCTGTCATGACGGCAGCGTAGGGCGCGGGGGCGGCGGGCGGTAGCCGTGGGGAACCCGGCGCCGCACCCGCGCCGCCGCCCTCAGCCCCTGCCGGTGATCCGGTCCGCCACCCGGGCCAGCGGGTCGGAGTCCGCACGCGAGGACGCGGTCTCCCGGCGGTCGGCGGCCCGATGGGCCGCGTACGCGCCGTGGACGCCGAGCCAGCGCAGCGGTTCGGGTTCCCAGCGGCGCACCCGGTGGTCGACCCACGGCAGCGCGGTCAGCTCCGTCGGGCCCGCCTGCCCGGAGTCCTGCCGGATCAGGTCGCGCAGGGTGCGGGCGGCGAGGTTGGCGGTGGCGACGCCCGAGCCGGCGTAGCCGCCCGCCCAGCCGAGGCCGGTGGAGCGGTCCAGGGTGACCGTCGCGCACCGGTCGCGCGGGACGCCGAGCACCCCCGACCAGGCGTGGTCGACGGCGACGCCGGCGGCGGCGGGGAAGAAACGGACGAGGACCCGGCGCAGCGCCTCGACCGTCGCGGGGGCGGTGCGCCCGTCGTCGTCGGTCTTCGAGCCGAAGCGGTACGGGACGCCGCGACCGCCGAGCGCGATCCGGTCGTCGGGGGTGCGCTGGGCGTACGTGGAGGAGTGCGCCATGTCCCCGAGGGTCTCCCGGCCCTCCCAGCCGAGGGTCTCCCAGAGGGCGGCCGGCAGGGGTTCGGTGACGATCATCGAGGAGTTCATCGGGAGCCAGGTGCGCCGGTGGCCCTTGACGCCGGCGGTGTACCCCTCGGTGCAGCGCAGGACGTAGGGCGCGCGGACGGTGCCGTACGGAGTGACGGCGTGCTTGGGCCGGATCTCGGTGACCGGGGTGGACTCGTGGACGGTGACGCCGAGCGCCTCGACGGCCGCCGCGAGCCCGTTGACCAGTCGTACCGGGTGGAGGCGGGCGCCGTGCGGGGTCCAGGTGGAGCCGACCGCGCCGTTGACCTTGATCCGTTCGGCGGTCTCGCGGGCACCGCGCAGCACCCGGTCCCGCTCGCCGAAGGCGATCTCGACGGAGTGGTAGTCCTTGAGCCGGGCGAGTTGGGCCGGGGTGCGGGCGACTTCGAGGAGGCCGCCCCGGTGGATGCCGGCGTCGATCTTCTCCTCGGCGGCGACCCGTACGACCTCACCGACCGAGTCGTTCATGGCCCGTTGGAGCCGTACGGCGGCCTCGTGGCCGTGCAGCTTCGCGTAGCGGTCGCGGCCGGCGAAGCCGTTGTGGAGCCGCCCGCCGTTGCGGCCGGAGGCGCCGTATCCGCAGAACTTGGCTTCCAGCACGGTGATGTGGAGGAAGGGGACGGCCTTCTTCAGGTAGTACGCCGTCCAGAGCCCGGTGTAACCGCCGCCGACGATGCATACGTCGGTCCGGGTGTCGCCGGGCAGGGGCTCGCGAGGCGCGGGGATGCCCGCCTGCGCGAACCAGAACGATATGCCGCCGTCGGTGGTCTCCCGGCGGGGCTCGGCGGTTCTGTCGCTGCTCATGCTGCCTCTGCTGTCCGGTGCGCCGGGGAGGTCCGGTGCGTCGTCGGGGAGACGCGGTGCGCCGTCGGAAAGACGCGGTGCGTCGTGGGGAAGGTGCGGTGCCTTGTCGGGGGAGGTCCGGTGCGTCGGGGGACGGTACGCACCGGAAGTGCCGCTCGATGCGGGAGATTACTGGGCCGCGGCCCGTCCCGTCTCGCGGGGGCGGCGCCCACCCGGCGGACGTACGAGGCGTGCGGGGTGACGCGGCCTCCGGGTCAGCGGGTAGCAGGCCAGTCCGGCGAGGGCCGCCGTGAAGCGGCCGAGATCGGTCACGTCGGGCCAGGCGCACAGCGGGACCCCGCAGAAGACGAGGACGGCGAAGGCGTACACGTACCGCCAGACCCGCGGCAGCCGGTACGTGAGCACCGCCGCGATCCCCGCGAGTCCCTGATCGGTGGCGTACACCAGGGAGTTGGCCGTGGAGGCCGGTGCGTGCCCGTGCCGTACCGCCCACAGCAGTACGGCCTGGGCGAGCAGCCCGGCCGGCAGGTACGCGACGGCGACCACCGCGCACCACCGCAGTGTCCCCAGCCAGTGTTCGGCGGGCGCGTGGAAGAGGGTGAAGAGCACCGCGCAGAGCGCCCAGTGCCCGCCCTGCGGCAACCACAGCAGACCGGCGAGGAGCACGCGGAACGGCCGGTCCCCGAGGGCGTGCGGGTCGGTGGTCGCGGGCAGCCGGACGAACTCCTCGGCCGCGGGCAGCAGCGGACCCAGCAGGTGGGAGGTGACGAGGAGGACCGTCAACCAGACGTACGTGCCCGGGGCTCGGGCCATCCAGCCGCCGATCGTGGAGGCGACGGCTTCGGCCGGGCGGTTTCGCTCCATGGAACCGATTGACGCACGGTCCTACGATCGGAGGCGTGAGCGACATCCCGGAAGAAATGATCGCCACCCAGACCATGTTCAACGGGGCGGCCGGACGGGCCTTCACCGACGCCCTGCCGGAGCTGGCCGGGCGATACCTGCGGGAGTGGGGGCTGCGCGTCGACGGCCCGCCGATGTACGGGATGTGCGCGCTGGTCCTGCCGGTCGTCCGGGCCTCCGGGGGCCCGGAAGGCTCCCGGGGAGGTGGGCCGGGCGGCCTCCCGGCCCCGCTTCCCGCCGGCCTCCCGGGCGGTCCGCCGGCCGTGCTCCCCTCCGGCCTCCAAGACGGCCTCCCGGCCCCGCTTCCCGCCGGCCTCCCGGGCGCGCTGAAACTCCAGCTGCTGGACGAGGAGTCGGAGGGCGAGGCGCTCGCGCTGCGGGCGTGGGGCCGGGCGGGGTCCGGGACGGTCGCGCTGCTCGCCCACGACCCGGAGACCGGCGCGATGCTGCTGGAGCGCCTGGACGAGAACCGCCCCTTGTCGGCGGTCCCCGACACCCGGGAAGCGGTGGGCGTCCTCGGGGAGGTGCTGGCCCGGCTGGTGGCGGTCCCCGCGCCGCAAGGGCTGCGCACCCTCGCGGACATGGCGGCACGGATGCTGACGGAGGTGCCCCGCGTGCTGGCCGTGCTCGCCGACGACGAGGAGCGGCGGCTGGTCGCGGACTGCGCGGCGGCGCTGCGCGAGGTGGCCGGCGAACCGGGAGACCGGCTGCTCCACTGGGACCTGCACTACGACAACGTCCTGGCCGGCCGGCCCGGCACGGAGCGCGAGCACGAGTGGGTCGCGCTGGACCCGAAGCCCCTGGCGGGCGATCCCGGCTTCGAGCTCTTCCCCGCCCTCGACAACCGCTTCGAACCCGAAGAGATCCTCTGGCGCTTCGACGCCCTCAGCGAGGCGCTCGGCCCCGGCTACGACCGGGAGCGGGCGCGCGCCTGGACCCTGGGCCGGGTCCTCCAGAACGTCCTCTGGCACAGCAGGCCGGGCACGCACACCCTCGCCCCGGACCACGCCGAGATCGCCCGGCGGCTGCTGGGCCGGTGACATCGGGTCACCGTAGCGCCAACTCGCCCGGCCCACCGGGAGATCGTCGGACGCTCGCCCGCCGCCCTCGTCAACTTGCGGAATACGTCGCACCGTTATGGACACCGTGAGAGAGCGCGTGTTCTCCTGCATGCCGAGTGGTTGATTTTGCAACGTGAGAAAGCGGCCGGGGCGGTGGGGACGAGCCGTGGACCGGCGTACGGATGAACGGAGTCGCACGTGAAGTCCGCATCGAAGAGCCGTGGCGGAAGCCCACGGGTACGCCGGAGAGTGGGTGCGCTCGCCGCTCTGGCGGTGGCCGCCTCGACGACCCTGACCGGCGCGGGAACCGCCGTCGCCGGCGGGAGTCACGCAGTCCGGATACCGACCGTCACCTCCGGGGGTGCCCGCTTCGAGATCCTCTCGCCGACCCTCGTGCGCACCGAGTACGCGGGTGACGGCAAGTTCACCGACGATCCGACGTTCAACGCGATCGGGCGGGACGGATTCACGCCGACCGCCTACACCGCGCGGACGAAGGACGGCTGGCTGACCGTCCGGACGAGCGCGATGACCCTGCGCTACCGGGTCGGCTCGGGTGCGTTCGACGCCGAGAACCTCTCCGTCCGGCTCGACGCGGGCGAGCAGCCCGTGACCGCCGCTCCCTGGCAGCGGCTCGTCTGCGAGCTCGGCGCGCTCTGCGAGGCGGAGGGCCTCCGGCTCGAAGGTCTCGGCACGGCGTCCGACCACACCGGCCACAGCGGAGCCGCCTTCGCCGCGGGCTTCGAGGCGACCGGCAGTTCGGTCTCCACTGACATCGATGTCACCGCCGACGGTGCCTACCGGTTCGCTCTGCGTTACGCCAATGCCCAGGGCGGCGACGGCAAGACGGAGACCCGCACCCTCTCGCTCTCCGTGGACGGCGGCACCCCGCAGAAGGTCGAGCTGCCCGCCACCGCGAATTGGAACACCTGGGCCAAGGCCACCGCACAGCTGAAGCTGACCAAGGGGCAGCACACGGTCGCGCTGACCCGGACCGCCTCGGACTCCGGCTCGGTGAACCTCGACAGCGTCGCCCTGCTCCCGGCCGACGGCGACTCGTACCCCTCCGCCGACACCACCGCCATCAAGAGCTGTCTCTACGGCACGAGTTGCGAGGCGGAGTCCGCCCGGACGGCCGGTACGGCCACCGGCGCCCTGGACCACCAGGGGTACGCGGGCAACGGCTTCGTCGCCGAACTCAACCAGGGGTCCAGCCTCACCACCCACCTGGTCGGCGTACCCGCCGACGGCGTCTACACGCTCCGGGTGCGGTACGCCAACGGCCAGGGCGGCGACGGCCTCCACCAGACGCGCACCGCATCCGTGGTGAGCACCGGGTCGTCGGCCGGATCGACCGCGTCGACCACGGCCAAGGGGGCCGTGTCGTCGACCGCGACCCTCCAACTCCCCGCCACCAAGGACTGGGACGACTGGCAGACGGCCTCCGTCCCCGTCACCCTCAAGGCGGGCGCCGACGACCTCACCCTCGGCTGCCCCGACGGCGGCAGCTGCCACATCAACGCGGACACCCTCTCGGTGGCCTCCCCGAAGTCGCCCGCACCGCAGCCGCACCTCGCGCTCGGCGGGTACCGCCGCGGCCTGGACGGGGTGAACGGCGACAACCCGGCCCCCGTCACCACCACGCCGGGCCTGCTCAGCCAGGACGGCTGGTACCTCCTCGACGACTCCCCGTCGGCCCTGTACGACCTCACGTCGAAGAAGGTCCGCCCCCGCCCCGCGCACGGCGGCGCCCCCTACCAGGACGGTTACGTCTTCGGGTACGGCCACGACTACAAGCAGGGCCTCGCGGACCTCGCCACCCTGACCGGGCCGCCCGCCCTGCTGCCCACCTGGGCCTACGGGGTCTGGTACTCGGAGTACTTCGACCGTACGGCCGCCGACTACCAGGACACGATCCTGCCGGCGTTCCGCGCGGAGGGCGTGCCGCTCGACGTCCTGGTGACCGACACCGACTTCAAGGCCGGTGACACCTGGCGCGGTTGGGAGATCGACGAGAACAAGTTCCCCGACGCCGAGGGCTTCTTCGACTGGTCGGACACCCAGGGACTGCACAACACGCTCAACACGCACCCGAGCATCCAGGGTTCCGACCCCCAGTTCGCCCAGGCGCAGGCCACCGCCAAGGGCAAGCTCGCCAAGGGCGCCTGCGGGAGCGACTGCTACACCTTCGACTTCGGCGACGCGGACCAGCTCAAGGCCTACATGGACCTGCACCGGACCATGGACGAGCAGGGCGTCGACTTCTGGTGGCTCGACTGGTGCTGCGACTCCTCGCAGTCCTCGCTGCGGGGCGTGACCCCCGACGCGTGGATCAACCAGAGTTACGCCGACGACTCCGCCCCGGCCATCGGCCGCGGCTTCGTCATGTCCCGCGCCTACGGCTCGCTCCAGGCCGGCGGGTACAGCGGCCAGCAGGCCCTGCCGACCGGGCCGTGGGCGGACAAGCGCACCACCCTCCACTTCACCGGTGACACCCTCTCCACCTGGGGCACGCTGCGCTTCGAGGTCGGCTACACCCCGGGCGAGTCCGCGGCGACCGGCATGGCCTCCATCACCCACGACATCGGCGGCCACGTCGACACGACGGGTCTCGCCGGTTCGGAGAAGGGCACCAACAAGCTCCCCGACGACCTGTACGCCCGCTGGGTCCAGCTCGGCACCTTCCAGCCCGTCGACCGTCTGCACAGCAACCACAGCGACCGGCTGCCCTGGCAGTACGGCCCGGCGGCCCGTAAGTCGGCCGACGCGTTCCTCAACCTCCGCGAGAACCTGGTGCCTTACACCTACACCCTCGCCGAGGAAGCGAACCGCACCGGCGTACCGATCGTGCGCCCGACCTACCTGGAGTACCCGGAGGAGGCGGCGGCCTACGCGGCGGCCGACAGCGAGTACTTCTACGGCTCCGACGTCCTGGTCGCCCCCGTGACCACGCCCGGCGAGTCCACCACCACCTCGGTGTGGTTCCCGGCGGGCAGCCAGTGGACCGACTGGTTCACCGGCAAGACCTACCAGGGCGGCACCACGCAGGACGTGGCCACCACCCTCGACACGATGCCCGTCTTCATCAAGTCCGGCGGCATCATGCCCACCCGCACCGAGAACGTCACCGACAACGACCGCAACCCCCTGACCGACGTCACCCTCTCCATCGCCTCCGGCGCCAACGGCTCGTACCAGCTGTACGAGGACGACGGCACCACCGCGACGACGAAGGCCCGGAGCGCCACGACGACCGTCACCTACAAGGAGAAGGCTTCGGGGAAGGGCTCCGGGAAGAGCTCCCTCAGGACCGTGTCGATCGGCGCGCCCAAGGGCTCCTACCAGGGCCAGGTCAAGAACCGCCGCTGGACCCTCTCCCTCCTGGGCACCACCCATGCCCCCACCGAGGTGACCGCCCACGGCAAGCGCCTCTCCCGCGACGCCTACCACTGGGACAGCGCGACCGGCACCCTCACCGTCACCCTCCCCGACCAGTCCGTGCACGCGCCGGTCACGGTGACCGTGCGGTAGCGTCCGGCGACGGAACGCACGGCGGCCCCGCGCGCACCGGACGACGAACGCCTCGGCGTCCCGTCGTCCCGGTGCGGCGGGGCCGCCGTGCGTTCGGCGGGCGGTCCGGTGAGGCGCGGTCCGGGGGCGATGAACCCGCAGGTCGCAAGAGTGCTCCCCGCGCGTGCGGGGTCGCCCACCCTCGCCCGGCCGGGCATCCACCCCACCACCCGCCGCGTCTACGCTGCCTCCATGATTCGCACCGCCACCGCAGCAGACGTCCCCGCCATCCACGCCATGATCCGTGAGCTGGCCGACTACGAGAAGGCGCTCGACGAGGCGCAGGCCACCGAGGAGCAGTTGCACGAGGCTCTCTTCGGCGAACGGCCCGCCGCGTACGCGCACATCGCCGTCTCCGACGAGGACGGCGAGAGGGTCGGCTTCGCGCTGTGGTTCCTCAACTTCTCGACCTGGCGCGGCGTCCACGGCATCTACCTGGAAGACCTCTACGTGCGCCCCGAGCGCCGGGGCGGCGGTCACGGCAAGGCCCTGCTGACCGAACTCGCCCGGATCTGCGTGGACCGGGGCTACGGCCGCCTGGAGTGGTCGGTGCTCGACTGGAACACCCCGTCCATCGGCTTCTACGAGTCCCTGGGCGCCCGCCCGCAGGACGAGTGGACCGTGTACCGGCTGACGGACGAGGCGCTGGGGCGGCTGGGCGGGGCGGAGTAGATCCGTACGCGACGTGCCGCCCGCAGGCGGGCGCGCGGATCTGCACGGCCGCTCCGGCGTGCGCTGGTCCACCCCGGGGCTGCGCCGCGCGGGCTGACCCGGCAGCGGTCGGGCAGGGCGGGGCCTTCGGCTGTCCGAGCCGTACGCCACGATGGGCCCATGGCAGCGAGCGCGGGCAGGAACAGCAGCAGGGGCACCACCGGGAAGAGCACCGCCGGCAGGCGCAAGGAGATCGCGGCGGCGCGGCGGCCGGAGGTGCGGTTGCCGCCGCTCGCCCCGTACGAGGACGCCGAGCTGGAGGCGGACGGCGACTACGACGGGCTGCGGTTCTCCTCCGTGGACCTCGCCGACCAGTCGGGGCGCGGCGCCCGGTTCATGGACTGCGCGCTGGACGGCTGCGCCCTGGACCGTACGGAGCTGGTGCGGGCCCGGTTCCTCGACTCGGTGCTGACCGGCGTACGGGGCGTGGCCACCGAGCTCGCCGAGGCGTCGCTGCGGGACGTGGAGATCGTGGACGCGCGCCTCGGTGGGGTGCAGATGCACGGGGCAGTGCTGGAACGGGTGCTGGTGCGCGGCGGGAAGATCGACTACCTGAACCTGCGCGGGGCCAAGCTCACCGACGTCGTCTTCGAGGGGTGCGTGCTCTTCGAGCCGGACTTCGCGGACGCCCGTCTCGTACGGGTCGAGTTCCGCGACTGCGTGCTGCGGCGGGCCGACTTCAGCAACGTCACGATGGACTCGGTGGACCTGCGGCCCGCCGCCGAGCTGGACATCGCGCGGGGTGTGGAGCGGCTGGCGGGCGCGGTGATCAGCCCGGTGCAGCTGATGGAGCTGGCCCCGGCGTTCGCGGCGCAGATCGGGGTCCGGGTGGAGCCGTGAGCCGGTGTCCCCCTGGTCCTCAGATGCGCGGGAAGCGCGCCTGGAGGTCCCAGATCACCGGGTTGTCCGCGAGACCGTCGTGCATGTCGGAGAGGTCGGCGATCAGGTCCTGGAGGAAGTCGCGGGCCTCGCGGCGCAGCAGGGAGTGGCTGAAGGTGAGCGGCGGCTCGTCGGCGTGCATCCAGTCGGCCTCGACGTCCACCCAGCCGAACCGGCGCGCGAAGAGCATGCGGTCGCTGGACTCGGTGAAGTCCAGTTCGGCGAACTGCTCCCGGTGCGAGCGGTTGCCGCGCGGGTCCTGGTCGATCTGCTCGACGATGTCGCAGAGCGCCCACGCGAAGTCGAGCACCGGCACCCATCCCCAGGCTGTGGACACTTCGCGGTCCGCCTTGGTGTCCGCGAGGTACACGTCCCCGGAGAACAGGTCGTGCCGCAGCGCGTGGACGTCCGCGCGGCGGTAGTCGGTCTGCGGGGGGTCGGGGAAGCGACGCGAGAGGGAGTAGCCGATGTCGAGCACGGTTCGATGGTGTCATGCCGGGAGCGGGCGGCGGGACGGCCGGGGGACCGGCCGCAGTGACGTGCGGCACCGGTCCTCCCACACCCCTCGGGTCGGCGGGCTCGCGGGAGCGGGCTCACGTCGGCGGGCTCACGGGAGCAGGCGTTGCTCGTTGGCCTTGGCGACAGCACCGGCGCGGGTCTCGACGCCCAGCTTGTCGTAGATGCGCCCCAGGTGGGTCTTGACCGTCGCTTCGCTGATGAAGAGCGCGCGGGCGATGTCCCGGTTGCCGAGCCCCCGGGCGAGCTGCCCGAGGATGTCCCGCTCGCGGTCGGTGAGCGCGGGCGGCGGGGTGCGCAGCCGGGCCATCACCCGGTCCGCGACGGGCGGCGACAGCGTGGTGCGGCCCTGTGCGGCGGACCGGATCGCGGCGAACAGTTCCTCCGGGCGCTCCGCCTTCAGCAGGTAGCCGGTGGCGCCCGCGCCGATCGCCCGGGTGATGTCGGCGTCGGTGTCGTACGTCGTGAGGACGAGCACGTGGGGGCCCGTTCCGGTGCCGCCCGTGCCGCCGGTCTCTCCGGCGGCGGCGGTGATCCGGCGGGTGGCCTCGACGCCGTCCATGCCGGGGCCGAGCTGGAGGTCCATGAGGACGACGTCCGGGGTCAGCCGGGCGGCCAGGACCACGGCCTCCTCGCCGCTGCCGGCCTCGGCCACGACGTCGAGGTCCGGCTCGCTGCCGAGCAGGGCGAGCAGCCCGGCGCGGACGACGGCGTGATCGTCGCAGACCAGGACGCGTACGGTACGGCGGTTCATACGGGCTCCTCGGGGGCGGCGACCGACGTGGTGGGTTCGTGCGCCGGGGCGGTCGCCGGGTCCGGCAGCGGGATCTCCGCCGAGAGCACGGTGCCCTCGCCGGGTGCCGATTCGACGGCGAGCCGTCCGCCGAGCTGCCGTACCCGGGCGCGCATCGCGGGCAGCCCGTGGCCCCGGCCGGCCGGAGCGCCGCGCTGTTCGCCGCCGCCCGCAGGCGCGTCGGTGGCGAACCCTCGGCCGTCGTCCGCGACGTCGAGGACCACCCGGTCGCCCAGGTGGGTCAGGGTGAGCGCGGCGTGGGTGGCACCGGCGTGCTCGGCGACGTTGGCGAGCGCGCCCTGGGCGATGCGCAGCAGCGCCGACTGCACCCGGTCCGGCAGCGGGTGCCGGGCGGTGCCCTCCACGTGGCAGCGCACGGCGGGCCCGCCCGTGGCGGTGGCCCGTGCGGCGAGCGCGTGGAGGGCCGCCTCCAGACCGTCGCCCTCCGCGAGGTCGGCCGGTGCCAGGTCGTGGACGAAGCGGCGGGCCTCGGCGAGGTTCCGGGCGGTGATGCCCGCCGCCGTACGGACGTGGGCGCGGGCGGTGGCCGGTTCGGTGTCCCAGGTGCGCATCGCGGCCTGGAGCAGCATCCGCTGGCTGGAGAGGCCCTGCGCGAGGGTGTCGTGGATCTCCATGGAGAGCCGCTGGCGCTCGGCGAGGGTGCCCTCGCGGCGTTCCGTCGCGGCCAGTTCGCGTCGGGTCCGGACCAGGTCGTCGATGAGTTCGCGCTGGCGCAGAGCGAGTTCCTGCTGGCGGTCGGCCTGGCGGCGGACGTGGACGAGGACGGCGGTCGCCACGGCGGCGACGGCGGGCGGCGCCAGCACGAGGTTCGGGTCGAAGCCGGTGGCGAGCCGCAGTTGAGCGGCCACCACGAAGGCCGTGAGCAGGGTGACCAGGACGAGCGCGGCGCGGGGCGGGAGGAGCCGCAGCCCGGTGGAGAAGAGCGGTACGGCGCACCACGCGAAGCTCGGCGCGAGGACGACCAGCACCATCCAGACGGCGACGAGCCCCGTGAGCCAGGCGAACCGGCGCGGGGTGGGCCGCGAGCCGAGCACCGGGCCGAGGGCGTAGACGACGGCGAGGGTGACGGACAGTCCGACGACCCAGGGGGTGCGGGCCTCGCCCGGATGGCGCGTCAGGAACCGTGCGAGCGAGGCGCCCAGCAGCAGGAAGAACGCGGCGTGCAGCAGGAGCGCCAACCACCGGGCGTCCGGATCGGGTGTGCGCACCACGGACGACCCCGGGCGCGCCGGTCCGCCGCCCGCCGGTCCACTGTCCGCCGGTCCACCGTCCGCCGGAGCACCGCCCGCCGGTCCGTCCCGCCCCGGACCGGTTCTCCGCCGCACCTCGTACCCGCCTCACGCTTGTCGTCGTCGGTGCTCCCGGCGCCTCTGCCGTGAGCTGGGCGGACGCGCCCGTGCCTCCTCCATGGTGACCCGGCCGGGCGGGGCCCGCATCAACCGATCGGCCGATGGAAGAGTCCGCCGGACCGCGCCGGAGGCCGAGCCGGTACGAGGACGGTACGGGCCGTGTCCCGGCCGGAGCATCGATACCGGAGCGCCACCGCCGACCGGCCGGGCGCCGCACCGAACCCGGAGGAACCGCCATGAACGTCACGTCCCCCGCCGCCCCCTCGTCCCCCGCTCCCACCGGCCGCAGGTTCTCGCTGCGGGCCCGGGTCCTGACCGGTGCGGTGGCCGTCGCCGCCCTGGGCGCGGGCACGTTCGGCGCGGTCTCCGCCAGCGCCTCGGCCCCCTCGTCCGCCTCCGCCGCCGTCTCGGCCGACACAGCGAACCGGAACCTCCAGCAGACGACCCACCTCACCGTCGCCGCCGCCACGAAGGCGGCGCAGGCCGTGCTCGACGCCGCGCAGAAGGAGAACCAGCGGGTCTCGGTCGCCGTCGTGGACCGGGACGGCACCACCATCGTCAGCCTGCGCGGCGACGGTGCCGGGCCGCAGTCCCCCGAGTCCGCCGAGAAGAAGGCGTACACCGCCGTCTCCTGGAACGCCCCCACCTCCGAGCTGGTCGAGCGCCTGGACCAGGCGCCGACGCTGAAGGACATTCCGGGCACCCTCTTCCTCGCGGGGGGCGCCCCGGTCCAGGTCAAGGGCGCTCCCGTCGCGGCGGTCGGCGTCGCCGGAGCTTTGAGCGGTGACCTCGACGAGAAGTTCGCCCGCGCGGGAGTCGCCGCACTCGGCCGCTGACCCCGGCTCCCGCACCCGGCTCCCGCACCCGGCTCCCGTCCCGTGCCCGCACCTCCCCGCCCCCGCCCCCGCGCGGGGGCGGGGCGCGGTGCGTGCCGGGTACATAGGATCGCGCCGTGAAGCCCCGTATCCCCGCACGTCGGAGCGGTGCCGTGCGCCAGGTCGGTCCCGCCGGCCGGAGCGGTCCCGTACCGCGGCGTGGCCGCGCGGGTCGGAGCCGGGTCGGCGCCGTCGCTCTGCTGCTCGCCTGCGCCGTCCTCGGCGGCACCGCCTCGTCCTGTACGGGCGCGGGGGCCGGGGTGGCGGGGACGCCGGGGGCGGCCGGGGCGCGCGATCCGTACTTCCCGAAGCTCGGGAACGGCGGCTACGACGTCACCCACTACGACCTCAGGCTCACCGTCGACCGGAGCGCCGCCCACCTGACGGGCACGGCGACGATCACCGCCCGCGCCACCCAGGACCTGAGCGCCTTCCACCTCGACCTCGTGGGGCTCGACGTCACGGGGGCGACCGTCGAGGGGCGGCCCGCCGCCGTGAACCGGGCGGGCGGCGAGCTGGTCCTCCGCCCCGCCACGCAGGTGGCCGGCCGCCTGCGGAAGGGCCGTACCTTCGAGACGGTCGTCCGGTACTCCGGCGCGCCCCGCACCCTGACGGACGCGGACGGGACCCACGAGGGCTGGCTGCGGACGGCGGACGGGGCCGTCGCCCTCGGCGAACCGGCGGGCGGGCCGACCTGGTTCCCCGGCAACCACCACCCGAGCGACAAGGCCACCTACACCGTCGCGGTCACCGTCCCCGAAGGGCTCGCGGCCGTGTCCAACGGCGAACTCGTCTCCCGTCGCACGAGCGGCGGCGCCGGGACCACCACGTACACCTGGCACACCGGCGAACCCATGGCGAGCTACCTGGCGACGGTCGCGATCGGTCGTTTCCGCACGGAGGAGACCCGCACCGGTGACGGCCTCACGGTGTTCACCGCCGTGGACCCCGAGGTGGCGGCGGAGGCGGAGCCGGAACTCGCGCGGATCGGGCAGATCCTGGCGTGGGAGGCGGAGCGGTTCGGGCCGTATCCGTTCCGTTCGGCGGGCGCGATCGTGGACCGGCCCGAGGACTCCGAGTACGCGCTGGAGACGCAGAACCGCCCGTACTACCCGGGCCCACCGACCACCGGCCTCCTCGTCCACGAACTGGCGCACCAGTGGTTCGGCGACTCGGTCACCCCGGCCACCTGGCGGGACATGTGGCTCAACGAGGGGTTCGCGACGTACGCGGAGTGGCTCTGGAGCGAGGACCACGAGGACACCCCGGTACGGGAGAACTTCGAGAGGGCCTTCGCCGACGACGCGAACTGGGCCTTCCCGCCGGCCGAGCCGCCGACCGCCGCCGACGTCTCGCAGCCGCCGGTGTACGGGCGCGGCGCCATGGTCGTGCACCGGCTACGGCTCGCGGTGGACGACGACGGGAGGTTCTTCGCGCTGCTCAAGGGCTGGACCGGGGCGCACCGGCACGGCAACGCCTCGACGGCCGACTTCACGGCGTACGCGGAGAAGGCGACGGGCCTGGACCTGTCCCGGCTCTGGTCGGTCTGGCTGTACGGCGACGAGCGCCCGGCGGACGGGACGGCTCCGGATCTGCCCTGAGCGTGTCTGAACGGTCCTGCCGGTCGGTGGTCGGACACGGCCCGGCGCTGGCCGAACCGCTCAGGGCCTCCGCCGCGTGCGCGGGGGAGGCCCTGAGTGCGGTGCGCTTACCGCGCGAGTGGGTGCGGGTCGCGTCAGAGGTTGACGCCGAAGTCCTGCGCGATGCCGCGCAGACCCGAGGCGTAACCCTGGCCGACCGCGCGGAACTTCCACTCGGCGCCGTTGCGGTAGAGCTCGCCGAAGACCATGGCGGTCTCGGTGGCGGCGTCCTCGCTGAGGTCGTAGCGGGCGATCTCGGTGCCACCGGCCTGGTTGATGATGCGGATGAAGGCGTTCCGCACCTGGCCGAAGTTCTGGCTGCGGTTCTCGGCGTCGTAGATGGAGACCGGGAAGACGATCTTGTCCACGTCGGCCGGCAGGCCCGCCAGGTTGACGTTGATCTGCTCGTCGTCGCCCTCGCCCTGGCCCGTGACGTTGTCACCGGTGTGGACGATGGTCTGGTCCGGCGTCGACTTGTTGTTGAAGAAGACGAAGTGGCCGTCGGAGACGACCTTGCCCGTCGGGTTCACCGCGATCGCCGAGGCGTCGAGGTCGAAGTCGGTGCCGGTGGTGGTGCGGACGTCCCAGCCGAGGCCGACCGTGACGGCGGTCAGGCCCGGTGCCTCCTTGGTGAGCGAGACGTTGCCGCCCTTGGACAGGCTTACTGCCATGGGAAGTCCCTTTCCTCGTCGTGTGCGGGCTTCGTGCCATCACGAAAGCTACCGTCACCCGTCCTAACGCGGAGGGGAGGCCACGAGGTTCCAGGTCCCTTTACTTTCTTTGCCGAACTTTCGTCCGGTACGTCCCTACCGCATCGCGCCGGTGGGCCCGGCAGGGCGTGGCGCCGTCCGGAAGGCGTGGTGCCGTCAAAAGAAGGTGACGGACCGCCCGGCCGCCGGGGACACTGGGTGTCATGTCCGGGCCCTATGTCATCCGCGGTGCGGTCTCCCTGCCGGAGGCCGAGCTCATGTGGCGTTTCTCGCGGTCCTCCGGGCCCGGGGGACAGCACGTCAACACCAGCGACACCCAGGTGGAGCTGCGCTTCGACCTGGCCGCCACCGAGGTGCTGCCCGAGGTCTGGAAGGAGCGCGCGCTGGAGCGGCTGGCCGGCCGGCTCGTCGACGGGGTCGTGTCCGTACGCGCCTCCGAGCACCGCTCCCAGTGGCGGAACCGCGAGACGGCCGCCGTGCGGCTCGCCGCGCTGCTGGCGGAGGCGACGGCGCCGCCGCCCGCGCCCCGGCGGAAGCGCAAGATCCCGCGCGGGATCAACGAGCGCCGCCTGCGGGAGAAGAAGCAGCGCGGCGACACCAAGCGGGGCCGCTCCGGCCGCGACTGGTGACAGCGCCGTGTTCCCAGGGTTCTCAGGGTTCTCAGGGTTCTCAGGGTTCTCCGGGTTCCGAGCTCCGGGTTCCGAGCCCCGGGCTCCTCAGCCCAGCGTCCGGTAGTTCCCCTTGAAGTAGAGCAGCGGCTCGCCGTCCGCGGCCGCCGGCACCGTCGCCGTGAGCACCCGTCCGATCACGAGGGTGTGGTCGCCCGCCAGGATCCGCTGCTCGGTCCGGCACTCCAGGGTCGCCAACGCCCCGCTCACCAGCGGCGCCCCGGAGACCTCGCCGCGCGCGTGCGGGACGTCCGCGAAGAGCAGCCGGTCGCTGATCCGGCCCTTCATCGAGAACCGGGACGCGATCTGACGCTGTCCGGCGGCCAGGACGGAGACCGCCCAGAGCGGCTGTTCGGCCAGCAGGTCGTCCATGCGGGAGTCGTTGCGCAGGCTGACCAGCACCAGTGGCGGGTCCAGCGATACCGACAGGAAAGCCGTCGCGGTCATCCCGGCCTCTTCGCCGCGCTCGCCCTCGTCGGCGGCCGGCTCCTCGGCGGTGACCAGCACCACGCCTGCGGCCAGCCGTGCGAGAGCGGCCCGGAACTCGTCGTTGCTCACCCCCTCAGCATGGGGGACGGCATCGGGGTGCGGGGGGAGGGTCTTCGTATGCGGCACACTCGCACGCTAGTCGGGCCCGATAGGGGCCCGCATCGGGCCAGGGGACCAGCCAGGACCTAGGTCTCCGGGCCAGGAAGGCGCCTGACGCACCCGCCGCGGGGCGCGTGCGCGCATTCCCGCCGATATACGCACGCACGCCCGCCGATATGTTCGCGCATTCCCGCCGGGATGTTCGCGCACGCCTGCCGGCGGGAAGCCGGTGGACTCGTGGATGGCGCACGCCGGTAGCGTGGACAGCCGCCGCGCACCGCCGACGTGAAGGAATGCGCCCGGAGTGCGCCGGAGCGAATGGCCACATGAGGAACAAGCTGACGCGCCTTTACGTTCTGTTGTGACATGGCTCACAGAGAGCGATATTTAGTTGACCCTGTGTACCGGCTGCACAGCTCGCTGTGATTCAGTGGCGAGGACACTGCGATAAGTACGTCGATATGACATCTGGAGTTGCTGTCGAGGTCTCGGGGAGAGCGAGCAATGGAGGCCGAGTCGGAGCCCTACGTCCGTCTTGCGACCATGCGGCAGCTGCACCAGGCCGTCGCTGATCTCAATTCGGCGCGCAGCCTTGCCGACACGCTGCAGACCGTGGCGGACGGGATCGTCACCGGTCTCGGCTACGAGCTGGGCTGCGTCAATCTCGTCCAGCCGGACGGTGAACTCGTCGTGGCCGCGTTCGCGGGCAACAACGCGGCCGAGGCGCTGATCACCGGCCGCACCGGTTCCCGCACCGCCTGGGAGCGCCGGCTGAACATGGGGGAGGCCTGGGAGGATCTGCGGTTCATACCGCACACCGAGGGCTGGGTACTCCTCGACGACGACGTGCCGCAGTGGCACACCGAGGGCCCCGAGCCCCGCTTCGAGGACGAATGGCACCCGCTGGACCGCCTCTACGCCCCTATGTACACGAGCACCGGCGGTCGGGACCGCGGTGACCTCCGGGACCTGCTCGGCGTGCTCTCCGTGGACCGCCCGCGCAACGGCCGCCGGCCCGGCGCCTGGGGCCGCGAAGCGCTCCAGATGTACGCCTCGCAGGCCGCGATAGCGATAGGCAACGCCCGGCTCCGCGCCAACATGCAGCGCGCGCTGGTCCGTCTCGAACGCGAGCAGCAGGCGCTGCGGGCCAGCGAGGAGTCCTTCCGCCAGGCCTTCGAGTACGCCCCCAGCGGCATGGCCATCGCGGAGGTGGGCGGTGAACAGCACGGGCGGCTGCTCCGTACCAACGACGCCCTCTGCCGGCTCCTCGGGCGCCCGGCCTCGGTGCTGCGCCGCCACTCCTTCGCCGATCTGGTCCATCCCGAGGACCTCGGCACCCTGCTCCGTACGTCCGCCGAGGGCGGGCGGGCCGAGCTGCGGCTCGGCCGGCGTGACAGCACGTACCTCTGGGTCTCGCTCCGCAACTCGGTGGTCGCGGACACCACGGACGGGCCGCGCTTCCTCCTCACGCACGTGGAGGACATAGAGGAGCGCAAGCGGCACGAGCTGAACCTCGCGCACCGCGCCTCGCACGACGCCCTCACCGGACTGCCCAACAGCGCGGAGCTGCGTTCCCGGCTCAGCGAACGGCTCTGCGAGCGCCCGCACGCCACCGCGGCCACCGCGATCGAGGCGCTGGACGCGGCGTACGGGGACGTGGAGGCCAGGGGCCACGGGTACGACGTCGATCCGGGCGCCGCCGGCATCCCCTACGACCACCACGTCCACACGGTGGCGCCGGACCCGGCGCGCGACGACGGGGCCAAGGGGCTCGCGGTCCTCTTCTGCGATCTCGACGGCTTCAAGTCCATCAACGACCGGTTCGGTCACACGACGGGTGACGCGGTACTGATCGAGGTGGCCCGCCGCCTCAGCACATGCGTGCGGGACGGGGACACCGTCGCCCGTCTCGGAGGTGACGAGTTCGTCGTGCTCGCGGACGGGCTCGGCGCGGCGGACGCAGCCGACCTCGCGGTACGCCTGCGGAACGCGATCATCCCGCCCATCAGGGTGGACGGCAGGGCGGTCCGGGTCGGAGCGAGCTTCGGCATCGGCTGGGCCGAGTGCGGGATGAGCGTGGAAGAGGTCCTGGCCTCGGCGGACCAGCGGATGTACGTGGAGAAGCGGTCGCGGGCGAAGGTTCACCGCAGAGCCGGATGACGTTTACTGGATGGTTCGCCGCCCGGCCCCGTACCGGGGCGGGGCGGGCAGCCGGGTCCGGGACACATTCGGCGGATGCTCCGTACGAGGTAGGCTCGCCCGGTCGGCGACGGCTGACGACATGTGGAGGAGTGACCCAGGGATGACGGCCGGAAACAACGGCGAGAGCAAGCCCGAGGACGACGACCCGTTCGGCTATCTGTACGAGGACGGGCAGGCGGCGGGCGCCCAGCCCCCCGGCGGTGGCGGCTACGGCTACCCCGGACCGGCTGCTCAGCCGGGTATCCCCCGGACCTCCTACAACCAGGTGCGGGCCGTCGGAGAGCGGCAGTACGGGCAGGTCCCGCCGCAGCAGGCCTATGGTCAGCCCCAGCAGCAGTACGGCCAGCCCCAGCAGCCCTACGGTCAGCAGCCGCCGCAGTACGGTCAGCAGCCCTACGGTCAGCCCGCCGCCCAGTACGCGGCCCCGGAGACCTACCCCGGCGGTGCCGTGACGACGTCCGGTTCGGTCGGGCACGGTGGCGGCGGCGCCGGGCGGAGCGGGAACGGCGGCCGTGGCGGCCCCAACACCAAGGCCATCCTCGGTGGCGCCATCGCGGTCGTCGCGGTCGTGCTGATCGGTATCGCCGCCGCCCTGACCACGGGCGACGGTGACAAGGACGACCAGAAGAACGACGCCTCGGCCTCGGCGGCCCCCAGCGACGACACCCAGAAGTCCGAGTCGCCCGAGCCCACCGCCTCGGACGAGCCGGCCGAACTGCCGAAGCAGGACGCCGCAGCGCTCAGCCTCGGCGGCACGGCCTCCCTGGAGAACACGATTCCGGGCGCCAAGAGCGCCAGCGGGCGCTACATCAGCCTCAACGAGGTCGGCCGGTCGGCCACCTGGACGGTCGAGGTGCCGGAGGCCGGGGCGTACACCCTGTACGTGACGTACGGCGTGCCCGGCAAGGACGCCAAGACGACCCTGACGGTCAACGCCGAGGCGCCCCGCTCCATCAACATGAAGAACTACGCGCAGGCGGCCGAGGGCGACGCGGCGAAGGGCTGGACGAACACGTACGCCTACGTCAACCTCACCAAGGGTTCCAACACCCTGAAGCTCTCGTGCGAGGTCGGCGACCTGTGCGACGCCAACCTGGACCAGCTCTCGCTGAAGGCCGGGCAGCAGCAGTAACGGTGGGCCGTGGGCCGTGCGGTGCGAGGCGCGAGGTGCCGGTGGCCCGGAGCACGGACGAGTGGTCCGGACGGTTCAGAGCACCGGTGCGAGAGGTTCCACGGTGACGCGGGGCAGCAGGTCCGTGCAGGCGTCCGCGTCGAACTCCCCGGCCGCCGGGGTCAGTACGGTCGCGGCGGACAGGGCGACCGCGCGGGCGGTTCCCGGGATCGTGCCGAAGAGACGGCCATGGGCCCAGAGGGTGTCCGGAGGGCGGGCACCGAGCGTCCGAGGTGCGTGCCCGCGGCGTCCGCGGACGGCCGGCCGCGGACGCTCCTCGGCCACCGTGCGGCCGGCCGGGAGGCGTTCAGAGCCGCAGGTGCATGATGTGCAGTCCGACGTACCCGGCCTCCGGGTGCAGGAAGCCCTCGGGCAGGGTGCCTATGACCTCGAATCCGAGTGATGCGTAAAGCTTCACTGCGTGGACGTTCGTCTCCACCACCGCGTTGAACTGCATGGCGCGGTATCCCTGTTCTCGTGCCCAGTCCACGGTGTACGCGCACAGCGCCCGGCCCACGCCCTGCCCGGAGTGGGCCGGGTCGACCATGTAGCTGGCGCTCGCGATGTGCGAGCCGTTGCCCTGGTGGTTGCGGTTCATCTTCGCGGTGCCGAGGACGGTCCCCGCACCGTCCACGGCGACGACCGTGCGGTTCGGGTGCGGCAGCAGCCACCAGCCTCCGCCCTGTTCTTCGTCGAGGTCGGTGGGGTAGGTGAAGGTCTCGCCTGCGGCGACGATCGTGTGGAAGAAAGGCCAGATGGCCGGCCAGTCCTCCGTGGTGGCTTCCCTGATCAGCATGGGAACAGCCTGTCCTGCGGGGACGGTGGTGACAACGCCGTTTCGCGGGTGGCGATGTACCGTCCCCGTCAGGGTGATTCAGAGGGTCAAGAGGTTTCAGGCGCCCTTCGGCTCGACGACCCACTCGCCCTTGCGCATGACACCCTTGAGGGCGAACGCCTCGTCGAGTACCACCAGGTCGGCGTCCTTGCCGGTCTCCAGCGAGCCGATCCGGTCGTAGAGGCCGAGCAGCCGGGCGGGGTTGACGGAGATGGACCGGACGACGTCTTCGACCGGGATGCGGTCGATCGTCACGGCCCGCCGGAACGCGGTGTCCAGGGTGAGCGTGGACCCGGCGATCGAGCCGCCCTCCACCAGCCGGGCGACCCCGTCCTTGACCTCGACCGCGAGCGGGCCGAGCTGGTACGCGCCGTCGCCGAAGCCGGCCGCGTCCATGGCGTCGGTGATCAGCGCGACCCGGGCGGCGCCCGCGTGGTGGTAGGCCACCTCCAGGGCCGCCGGGTGCAGGTGCGTACCGTCGTTGATCAGCTCGACGGTGATCCGCTCGTCCTCCAGCAGCGCCGCGATCGGGCCGGGGGCGCGGTGGCCGAGGGTGGGCATCGCGTTGAAGAGGTGGGTCGCGACGGTGGCGCCCGCGTCGATCGCCTCGACGGTCTGCTCGTAGGTGGCGTCGGTGTGGCCGATCGCCGCGATGACGCCCTGCTCGGCGAGGAGCCGCACCGAGTCGAGCCCGCCGGGGAGTTCGGTGGCGAGCGTCACCATCTTCGCGGTACCGCGTGCGGCCTTCAGCAGGGTCTGGACGGCGGCCGGGTCGGGGTCGCGCAGCAGCGCCTCGCTGTGCGCGCCCTTGCGGCAGGGCGAGATGAAGGGGCCCTCGAAGTGGATGCCCGCGATGTCGCCCTGTTCGGTCAGCTCGGAGAGGACCCCGGCCCACTGGCCGAGGAAGTCCAGGGTGTCGGTGACGGTGGAGGCGACGACGGTGGTCGTGCCGTGTTCGCGGTGTGTCCGTACGCCCGTCAGCACCTGGTCCACCGAACCCGCGGTGAAGGACGCGCCGCCGCCGCCGTGGTTGTGCATGTCCACGAACCCGGGGACGACCCAGTGGCCGGTCAGGTCGATGGTCCGGGCGTCCTCGCGGGCCCCGTCCACGATCCGTGTGCCCTCGACGGCCAACCGGCCGTTCACCTCCGTGCCCCCGGGCCGTACGACCCGGGCACCGGTGAGAACCGTGCTGTCTGCGCGTCCGGCCATCAGACGGATACCTCCGTGGCGAGTAGATCCCAGGCGAGCAGCCCCGCGCCCAGGCATCCGGCGGTGTCCCCGAGGGTCGCCGGGACGATGTGGGGCAGTGTCTGGAACGTGACGCGTTCCTCGACGGCCGCACGCAGTGGTGTGAACAAGGTTTCCCCCGCCTCGGCGAGCCCGCCACCGATGATGAGTGTGCGCGGGTCCAGCAGGGTGATCGCGGTGATCAGTCCGGCTGCCAGCGCGTCGACGGCGTCCGCCCAGACGCGCAGGGCGGCCGGATCGCCGGCATCGACGGCCCGCGCGCAGTCCGCCGCGTCCTGGGTGGGGTCGCCGCAGGCGGCGGCCCAGGCACGGGTGACGGCGGCGGCGGAGGCGAGCGTCTCCAGACAGCCGCGCTGACCGCAGCCGCACTCCGGGCCGTCCGGCCGGACCACGATGTGCCCTATCTCCCCGGCGCTGCCGTGCGCGCCCGCCTCCACGACCCCGTCGATGCCGATCGCGCCGGCGATGCCGGTGCCGAGGGCGACGAAGAGGAAGCGGTCGGTGCCGTGTCCGGCCCCGCCGCGGCCTTCGGCCAGTCCTCCGGTGCGGACGTCGTGGCCGAGCGCGACGGGGACGGAGCCGAGCCGTTCGCCGAGGAGGTCGCGCAGCGGCAGGTCGCGCCAGCCGAGGTTGGCGGCGTAGACCGCGATGCCCCGCTCGGCGTCGACGATGCCCGGAACGGCCACCCCCGCGGCGACGGCGGGCTCGCCGAAGTGCTCCTCGCCGTACGCGCGCAGATCGGCGGCGAACCCGAGGATGGTCTCGACCACCGCGTCGGGACCGCGCTCCCGTCCGGTGGCCCGTCGCTCCTCGTGCAGGAGGGTGCCGTCGGCTCCGACCAGCGCGGCCTTCATTCCCGTGCCGCCCACATCGAGGGCGATGACATGTCTCACGGGGGACAGTTTCGCCCGTCGACCTCAAAAGGTCTAGTCCACTATTCCGCTTTGTATTGGGTGCATACAAAAATCGCGGGCGGTGGGGCGCCCGGGTGGCACTGTCCGGGGGGCGCGTTACGTTGGTCGGCATGACCGCCCCCGAGAACGGAAACGGAACCGCAGGCTCGGAGGAGACCGGCGCCGCGAGCACGGAGGAGACCGGCGCCGCGAGCACGGAGGAGACCGGCGCCGCGAGCACGGAGGAGACCGGCGCCGACGAGACCGCCGACCCGACCACCGCCGAACCCACCGCCGAAGTGACCGTGGGCCCGGACGTGAGCGCGAGCACCGGGGCCCTCTCCGCCCGGGACCGTGCGCTGCTGGCTCTGGAACGGCGGTCCTGGGCGAGCCCCGGCGCGAAGGAACGCGCCATCCGCGAGGAGCTGGGCCTCTCCCCGGTCCGGTACTACCAGCTGGTGAACGCCCTGATCGAGGACCGTCGCGCGCTGGAGGCCGACCCCGTGACGGTCAACCGTCTGCGCCGCGTACGGGACGCCAAGCGGAGCCGGCGCTGAGCGGGGCCCCCGGCAGCACGGGCGACCCGCGTACCTGGAGCGTCCGGCGTCGGCGCGCGCGACCCGAGCCACGCCCTACGGCCGCGGCCAGGGCCGTCCCGACAGCCGCTCGATGTCGGTGTTGAACCGCTTGAGGTAGCCGGCGAAGGTCTCCACGTCCTCCGGCGACCACTTCTCCAGCACCAGCCCGAGCCCGCTCGCGTTCCTCTCGCGCTCCACGTCGAGCCGCCGCGCGCCCGCTTCCGTGATCCGGAACTTGCGGGCCATGCCCCCCGACGGGTCGGGGATGCGTTCCACCAGTCCGGCCTGCATCGCGGCGGCGGTCTGCCGGTTGAGGGTGGACGAGTCGAGCCCGAAGGCGTCGCTCAGTTCCTTGATGGACATCGGCCCCTGTACGCGGATGCGGCTGAGCAGGACGTACGCGCTCCGCTCCAGCACGTCGTCCTTGCGCCGTCCGTTGGCGGTGCGCAGGAAGATGTGGCGGCTGAGCAGCATCTGTTCGTACTCGACCTGCTGGATGGGGTCGTCCATGCGTCTCGCTCCTTGGTGCTGTCCCGCGCTCCCTCCCTCCCGAGGTTACGGGGCGTGCGCGGGGCACCGCCCCGGCGCACGGGGTGCGGTCTCGGCAGGTCCGCCCCTCCCTCGCTAATGTCTGAGCATGGGCACCCACCTGGACCACCTGCCGACTCCGTCCACCGAAGCGGGCCGCGAAGGGCTCGCCGCGCTCCTGGCCCGGCCGGACCGGGCGGTGGTGGCGCTCGACTTCGACGGCACCCTCGCCGAGATCGTGGCCGACCCCGAGCAGGCGCGGGCCCATGCCGACGTGCTGCCCGCGCTCGCCGCCCTCGCGCCGAAGATCGCGTCCGTCGTCGTGATCACCGGCCGCCCGGCCGCCGTCGCGGTCGCGCACGGCGGGTTCGCGGGGGTCCCCGGCCTGGAGCACCTGGTGGTTCTCGGCCATTACGGCGCCGAGCGCTGGGACGCCGCCTCCGGTGAGGTGGCCGCCCCGCCGCCGCATCCCGGCCTCGCCGCCGTCCGCGCGGAGCTGCCGGCGCTGCTCGACGGGCCCGAGGTGCTGCGCGGCACCTGGGTGGAGGAGAAGGGGCAGGCCGTCGCCGTCCACACCCGCCGCGCCACCGATCCGCAGGCCGCGTTCGAGCTGCTGCGGGAGCCGCTGGGCGGGCTCGCCGCGCGCCACGGGCTGATCGTCGAGCCGGGCCGCCAGGTCCTGGAGCTGCGCCCGCCCGGGGTCGACAAGGGCGTCGCGCTCACCGGGTACGCGGCGGAGGTGGGGGCGGGGTCGGTGCTCTACGCGGGCGACGACCTCGGTGACGTCGCGGCCTTCGCGGCGGTGGAGAAGCTGCGTTCCGGCGGTCCGGACCCGGTGCCCGGGCTGCTGGTGTGCAGCGGCGGCACCGAGGTGCCGGAGCTGGCCGACCGGGCCGACCTGATCGTGCCGGGCCCGGCGGACGTCGCGGCGCTGCTGGCGACCGTGGCCGCGAACATCTGAGGGTGGCTGGGAGGAGCCGCGAGCGGGGCGGGTCTCACCCCTCCCGCAGCGCCTCCAGCTGCTGGAGGAACCACGCCTGCGGGGGCAGCGCGGTCGCTGCCTCCGCGAGCCGGGCCGACCGCTCGGCCCGCTCCCGCTCGTCCATGCCCAGTGCCTCGTGCAGGGCCTCGGCCGTCGCGCTGACGTCGTACGGGTTCACCACCAGCGCGTCGGCGCCCAGCTCCTCGTACGCACCGGCCTCGCGGGACAGCACCAGGGCGACCCCGTGGTCGGAGACGACCGGGACCTCCTTGGCGACCAGGTTCATGCCGTCCCGGATGGGGTTGACCAGCGCCACGTCGGCCAGCCGGTAGGCGGCGAGCGAACGGGCGAAGTCGTCCTTCACGTGCAGGACGACCGGGGTCCAGGTGTCGGAGCCGTACGCCTTGTTGATCTCGTCGGCCAGCTCCTGGACCGCCGCCGTGTACTCCCGGTAGACCGCGAGGTCCTGGCGGGAGGGGTAGGCGAAGGCGACGTGCACGACGCGTTCGCGCCACTCGGGGTGGTTGTCGAGGAGGGTGCGGTAGGCGTGCAGCCCGCGCACGATGTTCTTGGACAGCTCGGTCCGGTCGACCCGGACGATCGTCTTCCGGTCGCCGTCGCCGCCGATCTGCTCGCGCAGCGCGGCCATCCGCTCGTCCACGTCCGGCTCGTGCGAGCGGGCGAGCAGGAAGTCGCCGTCGGCGCCGAGCCCGTGCACGCCGATGCGCGTCCCGCTGGTGCCGCCGAGGATCTCGGTGCAGCAGCCGATGAACGCGTCGGCCCAGCGGCGGGTGAGGAAGGCGGCCCGGTCGGCGCCGAGGATGCCGCGCAGCAGCTGTTCGCCGATGTCGTCGGGGAGCAGCCGGAAGTAGTCGACCGGCGCCCACGGGGTGTGCGAGAAGTGGCCGATGCGCAGGTCGGCGCGGAGTTCGCGGAGCATGCCGGGGACCAGCGCGAGGTGGTAGTCCTGCACCAGCACGGCGGCGCCCTCGCCCGCCTCCTCGGCCAGCGCCTCGGCGAAGGCCCGGTTGTACGTCTCGTACGCGGCCCACTGGCGCCGGAACTCGTCGTCGAAGACCGGCTCGACGGGGGTCTGGTAGAGGAGGTGGTGGACGAACCAGAGCACGGAGTTGGCGATGCCGTTGTAGGCGTCGGTGTGCACGCCGGCGTCGATGTCGAGCATCCGGACGCCCTCTTCGCCGACCCCGCGCCGGACCGCCTCGCGGTCGCCTTCGCTCAGCGCGGCGCAGACCCACACCTTGTCGTCGACGGCGCTCAGCCCGGAGACGAGGCCGCCCCCGCCCCGGCGTGCGTCGAGGGAACCGTCCTCGTTCAGCGTGTACGACACGGGGCCGCGGTTGGACGCGACGAGGACCTGGGCTGCGTGCTCGGAGACCATGTAGCGGAACCTAGCCCGATACGTAACCCCCCAAACGTGTTCGGGCTCTCAAGCGGCGCGGCGGGTCGTGTACTCGGCGATCTCCCGGACCGGCGGCCGTTCCTCGGTGTCCACCACGTAGGTGTGCGGCCGGAAACCGTCCTCGTCCCGCTCGAACTGGGTCAGCATCGGACGGACCAGATGCCCCCGGGAGAGCCGCAGCTGCGCGGTCCGGTAGATGGTGGCGGCCATCCGTCCCAGCGCCTGCCCGTCCTGGTGGCGGTGGCGGCGGACGCCGACGTCCACCTGGGCCAGCGCGTCGAGCCCCACCGTGTGCAGCGCGTCCACCAGGAGCCCCAGCTCCACGCCGTACCCGACCGGGAACGCCAGCTGCTCCAGGAGCCGGCGCCGGACCGCGTACTCGCCGCCCAGCGGCTGGACGAAGCCGGCGAGTTTCGGCCAGTGCAGATTGAGCAGCGGGCGTGCGACCAGTTCGGTGACGCGGCCGCCCTGCGCGGGAGTTCCGGCGGGGGCGTGCCCGTCCTCCAGCGGCCGGTCGTACATCGCCTTGACGAACTGGATGCCCGGGTCGGTCAGCAGCGGGCCGATGATGCCGGAGACGAAATCGGCGGAGAAGTCCTTGAGGTCGGCGTCCACGAAGCAGACGATCTCGCCGCTGGTCACGAAGAGCGACCGCCAGAGCACCTCGCCCTTGCCGGGGACGGCGGGCAGCCGGGGGAGGATCGCGTCGCGGTGCACCACCCGGGCTCCGGCCGCGCGGGCGACGGCGGAAGTGGCGTCGGTGGAGCCGGAGTCGATCACCACCAGCTCGTCCACCAGCGGGACCTTCTCCATCAGCTCGCGGCGGATGACGCGCACGATCTCGCCGACCGTCGCCTCCTCGTTGAGCGCGGGCAGTACGACGCTCACCGAGGAGCCCCGCGGGTCCCGGTCCCGGGCGGCCAGGAGACGGTCCAGGGGGCGGTCGGAGGCGGCCCAGGAACGGCGGGTCAGCCAGCTGTCGACCTCTTCCAGCACGGGCGCTACTCCCTGTTTGTGATCCATCTCGCGGTTCGGACGACTACCTCAACCGTCGGGTGCTTCGGTTACAGTCTTGAACACAGCTCACCGCCTTCGCATGTCGGGGTCGGAGGGCGGACAAACGCCTGGATCGAACGGTCCAGTGCCATAGCGCTCATCCAGAGGGACTGAGGGAACGGCCCGTTGAAGTCCCGGCAACCCTCCCGCCGGCCGCGAGGCCACGGTGGGGAAGGTGCCAATTCCGTCTTGCGGCGAAACGCGTCGCAAGGAAGATGAGGAGAAAGGGCCTCCGCCATCATGGCTGAACAGATCGCCGAAGCGACGTCCGGAACCGTGGATCTCGGTCCCGCCGACGCGCTTTCCTGCCGCGAGTGCGGCGAACGCTTCCCCCTCGGCCCCATTTTCGCCTGCGCGTCCTGTTTCGGGCCGCTCGAAGTGGCGTACGACCTGCCGAGCGGCTCCCCCGACGAGCTGAAGAAGCGCATCGAAGCCGGCCCGAACAACATCTGGCGCTACGCGCCGCTGCTGCCGGTCCCCGCCGATGTCGCCGACAAGCCCAACATCAACCCCGGCTTCACCAAGCTGGTCAAGGCCGACAACCTCGCCCGCGAACTGGGCGTCACCGGCGCCCTGTACGTCAAGGACGACTCCGGCAACCCGACGCACTCCTTCAAGGACCGCGTCGTCGCCATCGCCGTCGAGGCCGCCCGCGCCTTCGGCTTCACCACCCTCTCCTGCTCCTCCACCGGCAACCTCGCCGGCGCGGTCGGTGCCGCCGCCGCGCGGGCCGGCTTCCGCTCCTGCGTGTTCATCCCGCACGACCTGGAAGAGGGCAAGGTCGTCATGGCCGCCGTGTACGGCGGCGAGCTGATCGGCATCGACGGCAACTACGACGACGTCAACCGCTTCTGCTCCGAACTGATCGGCGACCCGCTCGGCGAGGGCTGGGGCTTCGTCAACGTCAACCTCCGCCCGTACTACGGCGAGGGCTCGAAGACGCTCGCGTACGAGATCTGCGAGCAGCTCGGCTGGCAGCTGCCCGACCAGCTGGTCATCCCGATCGCGTCCGGCTCCCAGCTCACCAAGATCGACAAGGGCCTCCAGGAGCTGATCAAGCTCGGCCTCGTCGAGGACAAGCCGTACAAGATCTTCGGCGCCCAGGCCGAGGGCTGCTCCCCGGTCTCCACCGCCTTCAAGGCCGGTCACGACGTGGTCCGCCCGCAGAAGCCGAACACGATCGCCAAGTCGCTCGCGATCGGCAACCCGGCCGACGGCCCGTACGTCCTGGACATCGCCCGCCGCACCGGTGGTGCGGTGGAGGACGTCGACGACGAGCAGGTCGTGGACGCCATCAAGCTCCTCGCCCGCACCGAGGGCATCTTCGCGGAGACCGCGGGCGGCGTGACCGTCGGCGTGACGCGGAAGCTGATCGAGGCCGGTCTGCTCGACCCGACGCTGACCACCGTCGTCCTGAACACCGGTGACGGCCTCAAGACCCTGGACGCGGTCTCCCCGACCACCGGTCTGACGGCGACCATCCGCCCGAGCCTGGACGCGTTCCGCGACGCGGGCCTCGCGGCGCACTGACCACCCCAGAACCGAGGAAGGCAATCCCCATGAGCGTCAAGGTCCGCATCCCCACCATCCTGCGCACGTACACCGGCGGCCAGGCCGAGGTCTCGGCCGAGGGCACCGTCCTCTCCGAGGTCATCGAGTCCCTGGAGAAGGACCACCCGGGCATCGCCGCGCGCGTGCTGGACGACCAGGGCAAGCTGCGCCGCTTCGTCAACGTGTACGTCAACGACGACGACGTCCGCTTCGAGGGCGGCCTCCAGGCGGCCACGCCGGACGGCGCCGGCGTCTCGATCATCCCCGCCGTCGCCGGCGGCTGCTGACCGTACGGCCGCTCGACGGCGCGCCACACCGAGGACATTGCCCCCTTCGCGTACGACGCGGAGGGGGCAATTCCGTAGGGTTGAGCGCGGTACAGTTGGGGAAGCCCCCTCCGCCGCTCGTGTCGAGCATGTGCGAGATCGCGCCGCGGCGCGACAAGAAACAGCCAAAGTCCGGATGCCCTCTGTGCCTTAAGTGGCCTTTGTCTGGCCCGACTTGCCCAAGATTCTCAGCAAATCCTCACGTTCGGGTGTTCCGGCGCGCTCAGAATTCCCGTCCGATTGACCTGTTGCAGAGGGCAGTTGGACAGATACATTCGGCCGCGGTCGAGGCGTTCCGGCGCACGCACCCTCTCCTGTCGGAGGGTGAGTTCTGACCCGGGTCCGCGAAGTGCGGTCCTGTGCAGGGGCCAGAAATAGGGGAGTTAGGCATGGCTCAGGGCACCGTCAAGTGGTTCAACGCGGAGAAGGGGTACGGCTTCATCGCGGTCGACGGTGGTGCGGATGTTTTCGTCCACTACAGCGCGATCCAGATGGACGGGTACCGCACCCTCGAAGAGGGTCAGCGAGTTGAATTCGAGATCTCGCAGGGCCAGAAGGGGCCGCAGGCGGACATGGTCAAGCTCGCCGTGGGCTGAGTTGGACGCGGTCGGCAACGATATTTCTTCACCACGCAGGGCCCGTCCCCCAGGGGGCGGGCCCTGCGTGGTTTCGCGTTTTCCGTGCAAGGAAGGCGTTCCGCGGGTCCGGAGGGCGTCCGGAGGCTGCCTCGGGCTTGTCCCCAGGACGAGGGGGACGCTTGCACTCGCAGGGGTCGAGTGCTAATCATTGGCGTTAGCACTCTCCAGGTGAGAGTGACAGAAACTTGGACCGGGCCGGTGAGGCCCGCAGGCGCGGCGGGGCAAGGAACCGCCGGGCACGCAGGCCGTCCGTCGCGGGCGCCACTCGGTCCGGAGCAATCCACCCCGTCCGGGAGGACCACTTCACATGGCCAAGATCATCGCGTTCGACGAGGAGGCACGGCGCGGTCTCGAGCGCGGGATGAACCAGCTCGCCGACGCCGTCAAGGTCACCCTCGGCCCCAAGGGCCGTAACGTCGTCCTCGAGAAGAAGTGGGGCGCGCCCACGATCACCAACGATGGTGTTTCCATCGCCAAGGAGATCGAGCTCGAGGACCCGTACGAGAAGATCGGTGCGGAGCTGGTCAAGGAGGTCGCCAAGAAGACGGACGACGTCGCCGGCGACGGTACGACCACCGCCACCGTTCTGGCCCAGGCGCTCGTCCGCGAGGGTCTGCGCAACGTCGCCGCCGGTGCCAACCCGATGGCCCTCAAGCGGGGCATCGAGAAGGCCGTCGAGGCCGTCTCCGCCGCTCTGCTGGAGCAGGCCAAGGACGTGGAGACCAAGGAGCAGATCGCTTCGACCGCCTCCATCTCCGCCGCCGACACCGAGATCGGCGCCAAGATCGCCGAGGCGATGGACAAGGTCGGCAAGGAAGGCGTCATCACCGTCGAGGAGTCCCAGACCTTCGGTCTGGAGCTGGAACTCACCGAGGGCATGCGCTTCGACAAGGGCTACATCTCGGCGTACTTCGCGACCGACATGGAGCGTATGGAGACGTCCTTCGACGACCCGTACATCCTCATCGTCAACTCGAAGATCTCCAACGTGAAGGACCTCCTTCCGCTGCTGGAGAAGGTCATGCAGTCGGGCAAGCCCCTGCTGATCATCGCCGAGGACGTCGAGGGCGAGGCCCTGTCGACCCTGGTCGTCAACAAGATCCGTGGCACCTTCAAGTCCGTCGCCGTCAAGGCTCCGGGCTTCGGTGACCGCCGCAAGGCCATGCTCGGTGACATCGCCATCCTCACCGGTGGCACGGTCATCTCCGAGGAGGTCGGCCTCAAGCTGGAGAACGCGGGTCTCGACCTGCTGGGCTCTGCGCGCAAGGTCGTCATCACCAAGGACGAGACCACGATCGTCGACGGTGCCGGCGAGAGCGAGCAGGTTCAGGGTCGCGTCAAGCAGATCCGTGCCGAGATCGAGAACTCCGACTCGGACTACGACCGCGAGAAGCTCCAGGAGCGGCTGGCGAAGCTGGCCGGCGGCGTGGCCGTCATCAAGGCCGGTGCCGCCACCGAGGTCGAGCTCAAGGAGCGCAAGCACCGCATCGAAGACGCGGTGCGCAACGCCAAGGCCGCCGTCGAGGAGGGCATCGTCGCCGGTGGTGGCGTGGCTCTGCTCCAGGCGTCCGCCGTCTTCGAGAAGCTCGACCTGACGGGCGACGAGGCCACTGGCGCCAACGCCGTCAAGCTCGCGCTGGAGGCCCCGCTCAAGCAGATCGCCGTGAACGGTGGTCTTGAGGGTGGCGTCGTCGTGGAGAAGGTCCGCAACCTGCCGATCGGTCACGGCCTCAACGCCGCGACTGGCGAGTACGTCGACATGATCGCCGAGGGCATCATCGACCCGGCGAAGGTCACGCGCTCCGCCCTGCAGAACGCCGCGTCCATCGCCGCGCTCTTCCTCACCACCGAGGCCGTCATCGCCGACAAGCCCGAGAAGGCCGGCGCGGCCGCCCCGGGTGGCATGCCGGGCGGTGACATGGACTTCTGATCCCCTTCCGGGATCGGTGGTTCCACCCCCGCAGCGTCCAGCTGTAGCTTCGGCCCCCAGGATTCGTCCTGGGGGCCGAAGTGTTTTCCGGGGGCGGGTCTGCTCCGCGCCCAGCGCCGACAGATGGCGGGTGAAGTCGTCAACGCGCCGCCCCAGCTCCCGGCGGTCCCGGTCGGACCAGTCGGCCGGCGCTCCGCCGAGCGCCTGGACCGGGGCGGTCGGCGCGGTCAGGAAGGCCCGGTCCGGCCTGGAACGGCCCGGGGCGGTCAGGGGCAGGTGACGACCTGGCCGGCCCAGGAGAGTCCGCCACCGAAGGCGAAGATCAGTACCGGTGTGCCGGAGGGCAGTTCGCCGCGTTCGGACAGCTTGGACAGGGCGAGGGGCACCGAGGCGGCGGAGGTGTTGCCGGATTCGACGACGTCGCGGGCGATGACGACGTCGTCGCGCAGGCCGAGTTGCCGGGTCAGGGACTCGATGATCCGCAGGTTGGCCTGGTGGGTGACGACCCCGCCCAGGTCGGCGGGGGTGATTCCGGCACGGAGGCAGGCTTCCCGGGCCACGGCGGGCAGTTCGGTGGTGGCCCAGCGGAAGACGGCCTGGCCCTCCTGCGCGAACCGCGGCTGCCACGCGCCCGCCAGTCGGACCGCCTGCGCGCGCGTGGGATCGGAGCCCCAGGTCACCGGTCCGATTCCGGCGTCACCCTGTTCGGCGGCGCTGATCACGGCGGCGCCCGCGCCGTCGCCCAGCAGGATGCAGGAGGAACGGTCCATCCAGTCGGTGACGTCCGACATCTTCTCGGCACCGATGACGAGCGCGTGCCGGGCGGCTCCGGCGCGCACGGTGTGGTCGGCGCAGGCGAGCGCGGTGCAGAAACCGGCGCAGCCGTTGTTGAGATCGAAGCAGACCGCCGAGGGAATGCCGAGGTGCGCGGCGACCTGGGCGGCGGTGGAGGGGCAGCGGTCGACGGCGGAGCAGGTCGCCACGGTGACCAGGCCGATGTCGGCGGGCTCCAGACCGGAGGCGGCCAGTGCCTTTCCGGCCGCTGCCGAGGCCAGGTCGGTGACGGACTCGCCGTCCCCGGCGATCCGCCGGGTGGCGATTCCCGTGCGCTGCCGTATCCAGGCGTCGTTGGTGTCGACCATGCCTTCCAGCTCGGTGTTGGTCAGCACGCGGGAGGGCTGGTAGTGCCCCAGGGCGGTGATGCGGGACCCGGACAAGGCTGTGCTCCTTCGGTCAGGCCGTGCGGCACCGGCCGGGTGGGTGGCCGGGTGGCGACTCCTCCGGAATATAGCAACCGACCGGTCGGAAGCTAAAGGGTTCGTGCGGGACTATGATCGGCTCCCATGAGCCCTCGGAACTCGGTCGTGGAGACCCGCCGCACCCGGCAGCGCATTCTGGAGCGCGGTCTGGTGATCGCCTCGGCGGACGGGCTCGGAGGGCTCACCATCGGGCGCCTGGCCACTGAACTGGCGATGAGCAAGGCCGGAGTGCTCGGCCACTTCGGCACGAAGGAGCGCCTGCAACTCGAGGTCCTGGACGCCGCGGCCGAGTTGTTCGCCCGGGAGGTGCCGGAGAAGGTACGGGACGTGGCCGTCGGCCTGGCGCGACTGCGGGCGCTGTGCGAGGCGTGGGTGTCGATGCTGGAGCGGAACGTACTGCCCGGCGGCTGTTTCTTCGCCGCGGCGGCCACCGAGTTCGACGGGCGCGAGGGCCCGGTGCGCGACTCCGTCGCGGGCCTGAGCGATCTGTGGCGCCGCGACCTGCGCCTTCACGTCCAGTGGGCGGTCAGGGCGGGAGAGCTGCCGGAGGACACGGACGCCGAGCAGATGGTCTTCGAACTCGTGGGCGTCATGCTCTCTCTCAACCACTTCCTCCAGCTCACTCGCGATCCGGCCGCTCCGGCCCGTGCCCGTCGCGCCCTGGGGCGGGTCCTGGGCGACTGACCGGCGCGTCGTGCTTCCCTCCGGCCCTGTCGGCCGGGATGGTCTCAGGGACCGTTCGTCGAGCCGACTGTTCCGGTCGGAAGTCCGGAAAGATTTCTCGTCCGGTGATGTCGAGAACCCGTGACCGGCTCCGTCCCCGTAGTGAACGCGCCCACGGACACGGACGCGGGGAACACGGACACGGACGCGAGGAACGCGACCACGGACGCGACCGTTCACACGGCCGCCGCAGCGAGGAGAGACACCATGGCGAAGTACCTGATGCTCAAGCACTACCGCGGTGCCCCGGCCCCGGCCAACGACGTGCCGATGGACCAGTGGACCCCGGAGGAGATCTCGGCCCACGTCCAGTACATGAACGACTTCGCGGCCCGGCTGGAGAAGACCGGAGAGTTCGTCGACGGGCAGGCGCTCGCCCCGCAGGGCGAGTGGGTCCGGTACGACGGGGAGGGGCGCCCGCCGGTCACCGACGGCCCGTTCGCGGAGACCAAGGACCTGATCGCGGGCTGGATGGTGATCGACGTCGACAGCCATGAGCGTGCGGTGGAGCTGGCCGGGGAGCTGTCGGCCGCACCCGGAAAGGGCGGCGAACCGATCCACGAGTGGCTGGAACTGCGCCCGTTCCTGGGCGCCCACCACCCCACTGTCACGGAGTGACCTCACCCATGGACGAGGCCCTGATCCGGAGCCTCACCCCGGGTGTCATCGCCGTCCTCGTCCGCCGCGGAGCCGATTTCGCGGCGGCCGAGGACGCCGTGCAGGAAGCCCTGATCCAGGCGGTACGCGTCTGGCCGGCCGACCCTCCGCAGGACGCGAAGGGCTGGCTGGTCACCGTGGCCTGGCGCAGGTTCCTCGACGCGACCCGGGCGGACCGCGCCCGCCGTCACCGCGAGGTCCGGGTGGACGAGGAACCGGCCGCCGGGCCCGCCCGCGCGGTGGACGACACCCTCCAGCTCTACTTCCTCTGCGCCCACCCCTCGCTGACCCCGGCGTCGGCGGTCGCGCTGACCCTGCGCGCGGTCGGGGGGCTCACCACGCGCCAGATCGCCCAGGCCTACCTGGTGCCAGAGGCGACGATGGCGCAGCGCGTCAGCCGGGCGAAGCGCACCGTCTCCGGGGTGCGGTTCGACCGGCCCGGCGACGTCGCAACGGTGCTGCGCGTCCTCTATCTGGTCTTCAACGAGGGGTACTCCGGCGATGTGGACCTCGCCGCCGAGGCGATCCGGCTCACCCGGCAGCTCGCGGTCCGTATCGACCACCCCGAGGTGTCCGGGCTGCTCGCCCTCATGCTGCTTCACCACGCCCGGCGGGCCGCCCGGACCGCGCCGGACGGCAGCCTGGTGCCGCTCGCCGAGCAGGATCGCGGCCGGTGGGACACCGCGTCGATCGCCGAGGGCATCGGGATGCTGACAGTGGCGCTCGCCCGCGACCGGCTGGGCGAGTACCAGGCACAGGCCGCCGTCGCGGCGCTGCACGCCGACGCGCAGACCGCCGGGGAGACCGACTGGCCGCAGATCGTGGAGTGGTACGACGAGTTGGCGCGGCTGACCGACAGCCCGGTCGTACGGCTGAACCGCGCGGTCGCGGTCGGGGAGGCGGACGGCCCGCGCGCGGGTCTGGCGGCGCTCGCGGCGCTGGACGCCTCGCTACCGCGCCATACCGCCGTGGCGGCGTACCTCCACGAACGCGACGGCGACCCGGTGACGGCCGCACGGCTGTACGCCGAGGCCGCGCACCGGGCGACCGACCTCGCCGAACGCGACCACCTGACCCGCCAGGCCGCCCGCCTCAACGCGCTCCGGGAACGACGACCGGATCGATGAAAGGGGCGGCGTGCTCAACTCGCTCCGGTCGGCGGGGTCGTACGGCCTTGGGCGCCCCGTCGTCGGACGGTCACCCCGGCCCGGCCCCGGGGGCGGTCCTGGCGGGGGACCATGTTCGCGCGGACCTGGGACACGCGGCTGCTCACGTCGTCGTGCGGGACCGTGCCGGGCGGGCCCACGAGGGGCATGAGGTCGCCCCGGCAGGGGCGGCAGAGGCCGTCGGGCATGGCGTCTCCAGGGCCGGGCGCCTTGCACTCGCGGCACTCGGCGGCGTACCGGCCGGACGGCGCGGGCGGGGGCGGCGGCGCGGTGGTGCGGACCGGGGGCATCTTGTCCGTCAGGCGGCGGCGGACGAGGGAGGCCGCGTGGTGGACGGCGGTCGGCAGGCCGGAGGTGAGCGCGTGGAGCAACTCGTTCTCGTCGGCGCCGCGTTCGAACCACTCGGTGACCTGCGGTTCGAGCATCGCGCAGTCGGCGGCCGACAGCGACAGCGCCGGGTTGGCCCGGCCGAGCGCCGCGAGCAGGATGAACGCCCGGGAGCGCGTGGGGCGTCGGGTCTCCGGCGGTACGTCTCCCCGCACGAACGCCTCCCACCAGTCGGCGTCGCGGGCGGTACGGGAGAAGTGCGTACGGGTCACCCAGAGCAGCTGGGTCTCGTTGGCGACGACGATGCCGTCCCGGTGCAGGTGCCCGGCGGCCTGGAGCCTCCGGAGCACCGTGCCCACCGCGCACTGGCCGTAGGGGAGGACCTTGGCGAGGGTCTTCACCGAGATGTCCGCGCCGTCCGGCAGTTGGTCGATGTACGCGGCGACGGCCGCCTCGCGCGGCGGCAGCTGGTCGAAATCGCGTGCGGTGGACGGCTTCTGGTTCGGGGCGGAACGCTTGCCGTACCCCGGATTGGACATCGGATGCGGGGTGCGGGGCAGGGAGCCGTGCGGGGGACAGGGGGCAGCACTAAGCTGGCTGGCAGCCATGGGGATCGCTTCTTTCGATCTTTTTGGTCAGGCCCCTGTCTGGTGTTACCAGCACCTGCAGGGGTCGACTCATGTGTGGTCTGAGTCGAGGCGAACGCTAGATCGTCGGCACCCTGCGTGGCAAGTCGGTAACGGATGGTCAACCCCGGGGAGTTAAAAGAACGCCCGAGGGTGACGCGGAGGCGGGCCGGACGTGCGGGCGGGATCACTCGCTCGGCGGGGAGCCGACGGCCTTGGCGTAGTGCCGATGACTGCTGCCGACTGCCGCCGGCCTTTCGCCAACGTCGGACGGCTCTCACGGCCAGGGTGGGTGGGTGGGGAAAGAGTCCCTCCACCCATTCCTATGAAAGAGCGCTCGGATCTGGCCGCTTGAGCTCCGGGCCGGTGCCGAGGTACCAAGGGGCGGGTAGCGAATGGTGATCAAGTGAGGGTCCGGGCGGAGTCTCTGTTCCCGAGGTGACCGGCACGCGGGGCTCGGTGTGGCGTCAGCGCTCGCACCACACCGAGCCCCCGCGTGTCGGATCAGGAGCCGTCGATCAGTTTCCGTACCTCGGGCGGGAGCCCTGAGTCGGAGTCGATGGCGACGAGCCTGGCCGTCTCCGGAGTGTCCCCGACGGCGATGGCGACCTCGGGAGAGACGCCGTCCACTCTGTAGGCGGTCTCCTTCGTGACCGCCGTATCGCTCTTGTCCTGTGCGCCGGTGTCGTCGCACGTCGGCGAGGTGGCGACGCCGAGCTTCTTCCCGGATGTGAATACCGCGTCCGGCACCTCCCGGTACGAGGTGTCCTGGAAGGTGTAGGCGGGGGCGGCGCAGTCGATCGCCGTGTCAACGGTCGTGCACGCGGCTACCGGTATCACCATGGCCCCCGCGATGATCAAGCCGGCGGATCGCCTGGTCCAGTTCATGTGTGTCCCCCTCGGTGGATGACAGAGAAGAGAAGTGCCTCCCCCTCTGCCGAGTGGCCTCGCCGACGCACAGCACGGAAATCAGGTCGTGCACGCGGTGAGGCTCTCGTGATTCCGCCCTTCGACGTCGGCACCTCGGATCAGGTTCCCTTTTCGCGCGCTTCTTGTGGATCGAGGTGGGATCTCGCCGCCCGGGGCGGTGGCGTTCGGTCGTCGCAGCCACCTCGGTCGTCGCAGCCACCTCGTGAAGAGTGCAGGTGGGCGCGGGTGGAGGGCGAGAAAATCCCGCCGCCCCCGGCGGCGCCCCGTGTTCTCATTGCAGGATGACGGAGATCGAATCAGGTTGCAGGATGACGGAAATCGAATCAGGGCTGGTGCGACGCTGGCTGCACGGCTGGACCACCGCACGCGGCCTGCCCGAAGCCGAGCCGGCCGGGCCGGCCGGGGACGCCCTGCGATCGGAGTGCGACCAACCCGGCCGCGAGGTCGAGGTGTTCGCCCTGCGCGCGGACGACGAACCCGAGTCCGTGGCACGGCTGGCCGCGACCGTCGCCGCCGCACGGAAGATCACCTGGCTCACCGTGCCCACCCTGCGCACCGCCGCGATCGAAACCATCGTCGAGGCGGCCGGGCTGGAGCTGCTCCACCGGCCCGAGTGGCTCATGGCGACCGATCTGAGCGAACACCCGAAGCACGCGGTCGCCGAGCCGTACCGGTGCGAGGTCCGCTCGGAGGGCCCCGTCACGGTCGTCACCCTCCACGACCCCTCGGGCGAGGTGGCGGCGCGCGGCACCATCGCCGTGGTCGGCGAGGACGCCGTCGCCGATCGCATCGAGACGAGCCTCGGGCACCGCCGACGCGGCCTGGGCCGGGCCGTGATGAGCGCCCTCGTGGAGGTCGCGGTGGCGCAGGGGGCCCGTACCGGCCTTCTCATCGCCAGCGAGGAGGGCCAGCGCCTCTACTCCTCCCTGGGCTGGCACTACAGCGCCGACGTCCTGATCGCCCGGGCGCCGGTGGCTCCCGCCGCCGGGTAGGACGTACGCGTCGGAGGCGGGCCACCGGGTCTCGGGTCTCGGGTCGTTGGCTCCGGGTCTCGGGTCTCGGGTCTCGGGTGCCGGGGCGCGAGTTGTCAGAGCCCGGCCTTGCCGGTGGACCAGTACGGCTTGGTGGTGACCGCGCGGCGCGGCAGTATCCGGCTGTCGACCAGGGCCGCGCGCTGGCGCTGGATGGACTGGGCGTGCCCCAGCAGCATCGCCCCGTCGAGCCGCGCGAACTCGCCCTCACCGGCCGCTCGTTCGAGCCAGAAGAACAAGGCGTCGCCCGGACCCTTGGTGATGGGCAGGAAGTGGTACCGGGGCCAGCGGGCCGCCAGGGCATCGACTGCGGGCTCCGGCACCTCGATGGCGACGAGCGATTGTTCGTCCACCCGGGCGTAGGCGTCGATGGTGCCGAGGGTGGAGCCGTCACCGAGGTAGAGGCGCCGGGCCCCGGTCTCGCGCAAGGGCCGGTGCCGGGCGGCCAGAATCACGGTCTCGGTACCGGCCCGCAGGCGGCTCACCCAAGTGGCGCCGGGACCCTGGGACTCGGTGCCGGCGAGGACGCCTATGCGCTCGGCCTCGGGGCCGCTGCCGCCGGGCTCCCCGCCGGTCTGCCCCTTCGCCTCGCCCACGGTCCGTACCGTGTAGCGGCGGCTCAGGGTGGGGGCGACCCGGAACTGGATCTCGTGTCCGGGCCGCCAGCCGCCGGGCGGGGCCGAGGCGTGCAAGGTGAGTTCGACGAAGCCGGGTGCGGGGTGCTGCACATCGAGTACCCGCGCTCGGCGCCCCATGGCGGATTCCGCGAGTTTGCCTATGAGGGCGGGCGCTTGGGGCATCGGAATCTCTTCTCGGGAGGGGCGGTGGGGCTTGACCGGTGGTACGGGAGGGCCGGTGGCACCGCCCTGTGACGTGTTCCGCCCTGGGGCGCGGGCGGTGCGGGACGAATCCCGGGTGCCGTGTGTGAGCTGACCTGCACAGTGTGCGGTTCGGGCCGCACGGTCACGGTGGGCGTCGTCATCTCGCGCGGGCTTCGTCGCGGCGGCGGTTCGAGATGACGAGCATCATCACCGGGAGGGTGGCGGCGGCGAAGCCGAGTCCCGGGGGCGGACTGACCTGGAAGGTGCAGCGGCCCCGAGGGGCGGCCGGACCCGCACGGCGGCAGACAGATCGGTGGAAGGCACGATGCCCAGGGTACGGGCGGTACCGCCCGGCCCTGCGCCGACTGCGATCGAACTGGCGGCGGTACGGAAGACGGTCCTGGTGCGCACCGAGCGCGCCCGGACCACTCTCGGCGAGGCCATGCGCGTCGCGCCGGGGGCAGCGTGTCCGGAGTTCGGAAGGGTTCGTCCGCAACGGCGGCGGGGCGGCCGGGAGTTGCTGGGTACGCTCGGGGAACGCGCGGCGGGGCCGATGCCCCTTCTTATGCCGGACTCGGTGACGTTGGCCTCCTTCGGGCTTCCGGCGTCGTCACGTCCCCAGGTCAGGAAGCGTGCTTCCCGCGCGTGCGGGGGATGGTCCCGGGTACAGGCCGGCGGTCTGGACCGTGCTGGAGTGCTCCCCGCGCGTGCGGGGATGTTCCCGCCCGGTTCGACGGGGTCAAGGCAAGCGTTTCCCGCCTGTGCGTACACCCCATGGCTCACCGGACCGCGTCCCGCTGCGGTTCTCGGTGTGAGGGGACGTCGAACCGGAGCAGGTGGAGGTCGACCGAGTACGTCTCCGGCTCAGCGACGGTGAGGCTGCACCGTGCCCGCCCCGCCCCGACTCGCCCCGCTCCGACTCGCCGGAGCTGAACGACCGCGCTCGATTCTGCCGTCGGCGGCCCTCGGGACGCGTACGCCCGCCCACTTCCGCAGGACCGCCGAAAGGGCCGCGTCATGACCGGCGCTACTCGAAGCCGCCACGGCGACCGTCGCCGTGCTGAGCGATCGCGCCGGTGTGTCGGCCGTAGGCGCGGGGCGTGTCGCCTCGTCCCGTTCGAGGGGGCCGATGACCCGGCGGGGGTGCGGGCGCCCGGCACGGAAGGCACCGAGCACCCGGGCGCACTCCCGCCGGGCCCTGCCCCCGTGACCGCCGGAGGCATGTGCGTACGTCGACCCGGGGCCGGTGCTGGGTCAGCCCAGTCCGCCGGTGGCCCGGATGTTCTGGCCGGTGATCCAGCGGCCCTCGTCGCCCGAGAGGAAGACGACCACGGCGGCGATGTCGGCGGGCGATCCGAGGCGTCCGAGCGGGGTCATGGTCGGGATGGTGGCCAGGGCTTCGGCCGGGTTGGTGCCCCGCAGCAGGTCGGTGTCGGTGGCGCCGGGGGAGACGGTGTTGACGGTGATCCCGCGCGCGCCCAGTTCGATCGCCGCCCCGACGGTGAGCTGTTCCAGGGCGCCCTTGCTGGCCAGGTAGGGCACGATGCCCGGGGCCGGGCGCAGGGTGTTGAGGGTGGAGATGTTGATGACCCGGCCGCCGTCCGGCATGTGCCGTGCCGCGTACCGCAGGGTGAGGAACGCGGCCTTGGTGTTCACCGCGAACGCCTGCTCGAAGACGTCTTCCTCGATCGCGGCGAGCGGCGTCGGCACGAAGCTCAGCGCCGCGTTGTTCACCAGGATGCCGACGCCGCCCGAAGACTGCTCCTCGGCCGCCTCCATCAGCTTCTCGGCCGCCCCGGACTCGGCCAGGTCAAGCTTCAACGCGCGTGCCTGGCCGCCGGCTTCCTCGACGGTACGGACGACCTCCTCGGCCGCCTCGGTGTTCTGCGCGTAGTTGAAGACGACCTCGGCGCCCTCCCGCGCGAGCCTTTCCACGATGCCTCGGCCGATCCCCCGGGATCCGCCCGTCACGACGGCGGTTCTGCCTTCCAGCGTTCCCATGGTGCTCCCCTGTCTTCCGCACACTCCGGACACTTCGGTTCAGCGCTCCGAAGGTACGGACGCCCCGCCCTCCGGGATCCGGCTCTCGCCGACAGCGAAATGCCGTGCGCGGAGCCCTTGGATCGTGTTGCGTACCCGACATGCGGAACCTCGGGCCCCGGAAGGGCGCCGGCACGCATGCGGGTGGGGCAGAGCAAGGCCGCAGAGACGGAAGAGGCTGCGGCCAGCGGCGAAGTGGCCCGCGTAGAGGCCCGGTTATGGCTTGCTCCCGGCGGTACGAGAAGCCGGGCGACGGGTGAAATTCACTCTTTAGTGTCATGTCTCGAAGGGGATTTCGCTTCGGTTCGACCAGATCTCCTCATCCAGGGAGAACGGCACGAGTACCGGCCACCCGTGCAGGGTCTCCGCCTCCTCCCGTGAGAGGGCATGGAATGACGCTGCGGGAGACCATCATCACCGAGCGCCTGGACGGTCCGGGCGCGCTGCGGGCGGCGAGGGAGTTCAGGCTGATCTACGCCGAGGCGTTCACCGAGCCGCCCTACGACGAGACCGAGGACGATGTCGACGCCGCATTCCGCCGCTTCCCCGTACTGACCCGTAAGCCCGGCTTCCGCGCCGTCCTGGCCCGCGCCGGGAGCGGTGTACCGATCGGCATGGCGTACGGGCACGTGCTCGGGCCCGACGCCGTGTGGTGGGACGAGCTGACCGAACCCGTCCCCGGCGACATGCGGCGCGAGGACGGGCACCGCACCTTCGGGCTCCTGGAACTCGCCGTGCGGGGGCCGTGGCGCGGACGGGGCGTCGCGCGGAGGCTGCACACGGCGCTGCTCGACGGCCTACGGGTCGAGCGAGTGCTCCTGAACGTCAACCCGGCGAGCGGGACAGCCTCGGCCGTCTACCGGAAGTGGGGCTACCGGAAGGTCGGCGAAGCGCGTCCCGGGGGCGCCGGGGCGGAGCTCCATCATGTGATGCTGTTCGACCGTAAGGGCGCGGGGACGCTCCCGGAGTGATCGGCCCGGACGCCGCCCGGACGCCGCTCAGGTCAGCTCGTGCGCGAGGAGGTCCATCAGCAGACCGTCCTCCCAGGCACCCGAGTGTGCGTTGTGCCAGTACGCCCGCATGACGCCCACCGGCTTGAAGCCGACCTTGCCGTAGCAGCGGATCGCCGAGGTGTTGGCCGCCGCCGGGTCGATGGTCAGCCGGTGATGGCCGCGTTCGCGCACCAGCCACCGGGCCAGCGTGCGCACGGCGTCGGCGCCGAGCCCTCTGCCGCGGAGCCTGGTCGTCAGGAAGATGTCGATACCGGCCCGGCGGAACTGCGGGTCGGTCTCCTCGCCGTACTGGATGGCGCCGATGACCTCGCCGTCGAAGACGATGGCCAGCTTGTCCTGATAGCCGGTCGGGGGCGGCGACCACCACGCCGCGACCTCGGGCTCGCGGACCACCCTGTCCAGGATCTCGGCATCACCGTCGGCCGTCGGCCGCAACAGGACCCTGTCCCCGGTCAGTTCCATGCCGTCACCCCTCCCGCACGGGCCGCCGCCTTCAGTGCGCGATGGAGTCGATCAGCTCGCGGGCGCCCTGGCGGAGAAGGGTGACCGCGACGGAGGTGCCGAGGGTGGCTGGGTCGAGCGGACCGGCCCACTCGTGGGCGTTCAGGACCGTCTTCCCGTCCGGGGTGAACACGCAGGCACGCAGGGAGAGTTCGCCATTGCCCCGGGAGGTGGCGTAACCGGCGATCGGGCTGTTGCAGTGCCCCTGGAGCACGTGCAGGAACATCCGCTCGGCGGTCATCTCGCGGTACGTGGGAGCGTGGTTGAGGCCGCTGACCGTCTCGATCGTCGCCCGGTCGTCCTCGCGGCACTGGAGCGCGAGCACCCCGGCTCCGATCGGCGGGCACATCGCCTCCGTGGACAGCACCTCGGAGATGGTGTCGGTACGCCCGATACGGGCCAGCCCGGACGCCGCCAGCAACAGCGCGTCCGCCTCGCCCGCCGCCAGCTTCTCCAGCCGCCGGTTGGCGTTGCCCCGGAACGGTACGCACTCCAGGTGAGGGTGCGAGGCCGCCAGCTGCGCGATCCGGCGCACCGACGAGGTCCCGATACGCGTCCCCTCCGGCAGCTCGTCGAGCGTGAGCCCACCGGGGTGCACGAGGGCGTCCCGTACGTCGTCCCGCTTCAGGAACGCCGCGAACACCGTGCCGGCCGGCAGCGGCCGGTCCGCCGGTACGTCCTTCACGCAGTGCACCGCGAGGTCGGCCTCACCGGCGAGCAGCGCCGCGTCCACCTCCTTGGTGAACGCCCCCTTCCCTTCCACCTGGGAGAGGTCCCCCAGCCACTTGTCCCCGGTCGTCTTCACGGGGACGACCTCGGTGCCGATACCGGGGTGCAGCACCGCGAGTTCGGCCCGTACCCGCTCCACCTGGGCCAGGGCCATCGGGGAGTCGCGGGAGACGATACGGATGAGTTCGGGAGTGGCCATACGTTCACGATAGACCCGGGGGAGGGGGCTCCGGGGCACGACGCGTAGGGGAGTCCCAGGGCGTGCGTGAACGTGTGCGGAAATGTGCGCGTGGACGTCCGCAGCCGTCCGCGTGGGAGCCCCGGGGCGCCGGCGCGCCCGGGACGGTGCCTTGGGCGCCGGGGGCGGCAACTCTTCGTGAACGCGAGCGCGGTTGCCGGGATGGCGCCTCTTGCGGGCCGGTCGCGCGTCGGACACTCCGGGGACGCGTCGTCCTTACCCGGTGGGGAAGGAAGAGCCCATGAAGGCGACCGAGCAACGCACTTCGGCCCAGGAGGACGTGCGGCCGGCGGGGAGGCCGTGGCAGGTGGGGGAACCGACCCCGCGGGTGTCGGGATCGCGTCGCCGTCGCCGCGGACCGACCTGAGGCGCCGGAACGCATGAAGAGGCAGCTCGAAGGGGAGAACGCCCAGGTGAAGGAGGGCGTGGAACATGTCGGTCGAAGGGCTTGAGCCGTGTGTGCCGGAGCGTGGATCGTTCGCGGTCGACGCGCGGACGGGCAAGGTCGGGCGGGTGATGGGCCGAGTGGGGCCGAACGTTCAGCTGCGTCCGCCCGGTGGCGGTACGGAGTGGGACTGTCCGCCCGAAGCGGTGCAGCCGGCACCACCCGGCGTGGTGCTCCGCGCGCGGGTGACGGAGATCAACCGGGAGGGACAGTTGCCCCGCTGAGGGACCGCCCGGCGGCGGCCCCGCGCCATCGGCACCTCACCGGGCGTCCGTCACCACAGGTGACCGGGCGGCCGGGCGGGGCGCCGTTCGCGGTCCGGGGGGCCGGGCACACGCCGCAGGGCGCCCCCTCTTCGGCGGTCGACCGGCCCGGCCTCGGATTGTCACGCGGAGGACAGCTGTTCGGCTATCTCCTTGATCCACTCGCCGGACCTGCCCGGGTCGTCGAGCGAGTCGGCCCATTCCTCGGGGGACAGCCTCTGGCTCTCGGGGCCTGCCTTGAGGACCTTGAGGAGGGATCTGGCCGATTCCCTCATCTCCGCCGTCGTGGTGTCGCTCCCCTTGATGTCCGGCCCCGCCGCCAGGGCGTAGATTTTGCGCGCCATGGCCTGGCGTTCGCCGTTCCCCACCTTCTTCCAGAACTTCAGGGCCTCCTTCAACGCGTCCTCGCGGGTGGCGGGCTTCTTCGAGGTCTCCCCGTCCGCGGCCCACTTTTCGGGGTGTCGGGCTCCGTCGTAGCGCTTCGTGCCCGCGCGGACCCCCTTGTAGGCGGCGACGCCGAGGATGAGGCCGGCCGCACCCGCGGCGATGCCCCAGCCGACCGGATTGCTCGCGAGCCCGGCCGCTCCCGCCGTGGCGGCGACCGCCGTCACGACACCGCCCGCGGCCTTGGCGCCCTCGCCCACCGCCGTGACGGCCTGCTTGGCCATCTTGTTCTTCTGCTTGCCGATGGCGTAGTCGACCGCCGTGTTGAACGTGTTCTTGTCCTCCGCCTGCTGGAACTGGACGGCGGCTCCGCGGGCGCCGTCCATCGCCGACAGGGCCGTGTCGATGGCGGTGGGCAGGCCCTCCAGCCCGTTCTCGTCGTCCCACAGGGAATTCAGCGCGGCGATCGCCCTGGCCAGGGCCATGTCGGCCTCGTTCCGCGCCTGTACCAGCCGGTTCAGGTCCGCGTCGTCGACGCGGTCGGGCTTCTCGATGGCCTTCAGGGCATGGTGCTTGCGGAGCGTCAGCGCGGTGCGGGCCGCGGCGCGCGTGCCCTTCACCCCGCCGACGACGCTGGAGCTGACACCACTGACCTCGGATGCCGCCAAGGCGCCCGTCGCCTTCGTGACCTTGGTCATCTCCTTGGTGAGGGCGAGGGAGTTGTTGATCGAGCTGGCGGCGCTGACGAAAGCGTCGGACGTCTTGGAGATGAACTTCTTCCTCGCCCCGTGATGGGCGGCCCCGTCCTCGTGCTTCTTCATGTTCTGCCGGGCCGTGCGCGCTTCCATGCCACTGGTCGCCGCGCCGAAGGCCTCCGCGAGGACGCCCTCCCCGGCCGCGCCGGCCCCCGAGCCGGCGGCGGAGTGCTTGAGACCCGCGTCGGCCGTGGCGGAGGCGTGCTGGGTGAAGCCCGCGTTGGTGGGGACCTGGATGCCCTTGACGAAGGTGTCCGTGAACTCGAAGTTCTTCTTGAGCTTGTCGAGACCCGCGGCGGCCCGGTTCCGGTATCTCGCCCATCGGGAGGTGGTGTTGACGTTCGAGGTCGCCGGGCTCCGGCGCTCCGCCGTCGCTTCCCTGGCGCGCTGCACCATCGCGGTCGCGGCCCGGTTGCCGGCGCTGGACTGGATCGAGAGGAGAGCGCGCTGCGTCGGGTCGCCGTACGGGCTCGCGCCCCGGCTCCGGTCCTGCTGCCGCCTGCCCGGCGGCGGGACGGCCCGGGGCCGGGGCGAGGTGCGGTGGACCGAGGCGCTCATGGACGTACCTCTCCTGGGCAGGACCGGGCGGGGGGAGCGTAGCCAGGCAAGGCGTGCGGAGGAGGAACGGCGGGGAAACTCCTGGGGGTGGGACCTCGGGGTGTCGCCCGGCGCCGGGTCATCGCGGCGGACCCACCCCGGGCACACGTCGCGGGGCGAACCCTCTTCGGGCCCGCCCCGCTCTGTGCGACGTGCGTGGTGCCGTGTTCCAGGTGTCCGTGTTCCAGGTGTTCCGCGTGAGTGGCTCGGCGCGTGGACGTCAGGTGGACGTGCCGGGGCGCGAACCGCTGCGCGCGTGGTGCGTACGGCCGGAGGAAGACGGAAGACGCGAGGCGTCAGATCAGACGGTGCATGCCGTAATGGGCGGCCAGGTCCGTGTAGTAGGCCGGATCGCCCGCGTGCGTCGGACGCTCGAACTCCGGGGCGTCCTTGATCTGTTCCTTCGTGAGGTCCACGTGGACCTCACGTTCCTCCGTGTCGATCCGGGAGACCGTGCCTGCGGGCAACAGGATCTCCCGTCCGAAGATCCACACACCGGTGTCCACCAGGAGGTGGGCCGAACCCACCTCGTCGGAGTGACTGTCGACCTTGCCGACGTGCCCGTCGACGGCTTCGACCGCGAATCCGGTCAGGTCGATTCCGGAGATGTGGCCGCTGGCAGGGTGGTAACCCCACGGGTCGGTACTCATGGGTCGCTCCTTCCTCGGCGGTCCTTCGGTCGCGCTCCCCGCCCGGCTGTGCGAACCGCGGTGCGAGCCGCGCCGCGTGCGACGTTGCGGATGCGTACGGCGGTGCGTACCGCGATGCGTACGGCCGGCGGGATGCGCTCATGGGTTCGCGTGCCCGCGAACACGGCCTTCACACACGCGTTCTGCGAACACCCGTGGGGCTGAGGAGCTGAGGAGCTGAGGGGCTGAGGGACTGTGGACTCGGGGACCGGGGCCGACAACTCCGTTGACGTCCTGTCCCCCGCACGGTTCTCATGCCGCCATGAGCGAACTCCACGTCCACGCCGTGTCCGACGACCTCCTCGCCGAGGAGTGGCGGAGCGTCCACAACCTGATCGTCCCGACCGCGCCCCTCACCGCCGACGAGGTACGGGAACGGCGTACCCGCAACCTGCTGTTCGTCGCGCGGGCGGCGGGCGTGGTGGCCGGCTGCTCCACGGTGCGTCCGCCGACCGTCGGCGAGGGGGTGGCCACGGTGATCGCGCGCATCCTCCCGGAGTGCCGGAAGCGGGGCTTCGGTACGGCCCTTTACGCACACGGGCTCGCGCTGGCGCGGGAGTCGGGCGCGAGGACCATCGAGACCGTGGTGCTGGGAAGCAACACGGAGGGGCTGGAGTTCGCGCGGGCGCGAGGGTTCGTGGAAGTGGAGACGTATCTGCTCCCGGGGGACACCATCCCCTTCGTCGATCTCCGGCTGGCCGAGTCTCCGGCCGGGGGACCCGCGTCCTGAAGTCCCCAGGAGGGCAGGCGTGGATACCCACTCCTGGATGAGTCCCGGCACTCATGTCCGACGGGTGCGGCGCGACGAGTATCGGTGCCACGGGGCGCAGCCGAGCGCGCCGTTCCCGCCAGGGACGACGATTCTGGAGAACCCTCATGTCCCGACGTATCGCCCTGTCCGTGGCCGCCGGTGTGGTAGCCCTCGGAGGCGCCGGGGCTTTCGCCCTCGCGTACGCCGGTGAGCCGCAGCAGCCCACCCTCGCGCACAGCACCGCTCGCTACGTCGCCCCGGACGGCGACCGGGACGGCTCGTTGACCTTCACCACGGACGTCACGGCGGCCGGGGGCGTGAAGCGCGTGAACGTGCTGGCCTGGCCGGCGGACTCGTCCCTCTCCGACACGCACCTGACCGAGAAGGACATGGCCTCCGTCGAGAAGGCCGTCTGCGAACCGTCCGGCGCGGACACCGCGCACTGCACCTACCGGGTCGCCTTCACCCGTGAGGACGCCGACGAGGCGCCGCGCGGCCTCTGGCACGCCGCCGTGCTGGCCACCGCCGCGGACGGCACCACGACGCTGGAGACCGAGGCCGCCGACTTCACGATCGGGTGAGTCCGTACGTACTCCCACCGTGTACTGCCCGCACGCGCTTCCCGCACGGCACGAGCCGCCCCTCGCGGAGAGGGGCGGCTCGTGGTGCGAACCGGGGCCGTGGGTCCTCAGGCCTTCGCGGGCGTGGGTCGCTGACCCGGTTCCGGGGCTTCCGGGGCTTCCGGGGCTTCCGGGGCGCCCGGCGAGCCGGCGACCACCGTGGTCGTACCGGCACCCGCCGTCTCCTGGGACACGTTGAACTCGGCCAGCAGCTCCTTGCTGAAGCCGAAGCAGTACGTGGCGACGAACCCGGCTACGTAGCCGACGAGCAGCCCGCCCGCGTAGATCGCGATGGTGCCGCCGAGGCCGTGGTCGCCGTCCAGGAGCGGGAAGAGGGCCCAGCCGGAGGGGCCGATCGCGGTCGAGCCGACCGAGGTGCCGAGCTGGTTGAAGAGCCCGACGAAGGCGCCGCCGAACGCGCCGCCGACGCACGCCGTGACGAACGGGCGGCCCAGCGGCAGCGAGACGCCGTAGATCAGCGGTTCGCCGACGCCCAGCAGACCGGCGGGCAGGGCCGACCGGATGGTGCGGCGGATCGACTCGTTGCGGGGGAGTCGTACGTACACGGCCATCGCCGCGCCGACCTGTCCGGCGCCCGCCATGGCGAGGATCGGCAGCAGCACGGTGTAGCCCTGCTGCTCGATCAGGGTGGTGTGGATCGGGATCAGCGCCTGGTGCAGACCGAGCATCACCAGCGGCAGGAAGAACCCGCCGAGCAGCAGGCCCGCGCCCGCGCCGCCGTGCGAGAGCAGCCAGTCGGCGGCCGTGCCGATGGCGGAGGAGACCTCGCCGGCCACGTACATCAGACCGAAGATCGTGACCAGCCCGGAGATCAGCACCGTGAGCGTCGGCGTGACCAGCACGTCCAGCGCCTCGGGCACCCAGCGGCGGCACCACTTCTCCACGTACACCGCGAGGACCGCGGCGCCCAGCGCGCCGAGCACACCGCCCTGGCCGGGCGAGAGCTTCTGCCCGAACGCCTCGACGTTGGCGACCCCGGGGAACACGATGATCGCGGCGACCGCACCGCCGAGGATCGGGGTACCGCCGAACTCCTTCGCCGTGTTGTAGCCGACGAACACCGCGATCAGCGCCATGAACCCGGAGGCGACCGCAGCCAGCGCGGGCGTCACGCCGGGCAGCCAACCCAGGTTGACCAGCAGGCCGTTGAGTCCGGCGATGATGCCGCAGCCGATGAGAGCGGGGATCAGGGGGACGAAGATGTTCGCGATCTTCCGCAGGAAGAGCTTGAACGGCGTGGCGTTCCTCGCCTTCCGCGCGGCCCGCAGCTCGGCGCCCTGTGCGGCGAGTTCACCGGCTGAGGCTGAGGCTGAGGCAGGGGCAGGGGCAGGGGCAGGGGCAGGGGCAGGAGCAGGAGCAGGGGCAGCGGCGGGGGCCGTGGCGCGGGACGCCTCCACCAGCGCCTCGAACTCCGGGGTGACCCGGGCGACGGTGCCCGGGCCGAGGACGATCTGGTACGTGTCGTCCTCGACCACGCCCAGCACGGCGGGCAGCGCCTTCAGCGCCTCGTCGTCCACGAGGGACGGGTCGAGCAGACCCAGCCGGAGCCGGGTCATGCAGTGGGCGACGGTACGGACGTTGGAGGCGCCACCGACGAGCGGAAGGATCGCGGCGGCGGTGGCGCGGTGCTTGTCATCTGTTGCCATGGTGCGTGGTGCCTTGCTGTGCGGGGGGTGGGGGGTGGCGCCCGGGGCAGGTCGGTTCGGGTCGGAGGCGGGGGACCGGGGCGCGGGTCGATACGGGTGTCAGGGAGCGGGTACGACCGCTGGGCCGTGTCCGATCATGCGCGTCGAGCGGGCGGCGCCCGCCGATTCGACGGGCATGGTCAGACACGGCCGAGCGCGGCGCGCAGATGGCCGCCCGAGGCGGCGAGCAGGCCGGCGGCGGTGGGGCCGTCCACCTGGCCGAGGATGGTGAGGATCGCGGGCTTCACCTCACCGTCGGTGGCGGCGAGGGCGGCTTCGATCTCCTGGTCGGAGGCCCCGGTCGCCAGGGCGACGATCCGGCGCGAACGGGCGTGCAGCTTCTCGTTGGAGGCCCGCACGTCGACCATCAGATTCCCGTACGTCTTGCCGAGCCGGATCATCGTGATGGTCGAGATCATGTTGAGTACCAGCTTCTGCGCCGTGCCCGCCTTCAGCCGGGTCGAGCCGGTCAGCAGCTCCGGGCCGGTGACGACCTCGATGCCGTGTTCGGCGGCGGCGGCCAGCGCCGAGCCCGCGTTGCAGGAGAGCCCCACGGTGAGCGCGCCCCGGGCGCGGGCGTGCTCGACCGCGCCGATCGCGTACGGGGTGCGGCCGGAGGCGGAGATCCCGACGACGGTGTCCTCGGCGGTGAGGCCCAGCCCGTCCAGGTCGGCGGCGGCCAGCTCCCGGCTGTCCTCCGCGCCCTCCACCGCCGTCACCATGGCGGACGGGCCGCCCGCGATCAGCCCGACGACCTCGGACGGAGAGGTGTTGAAGGTCGGCGGGCACTCGCTGGCGTCCAGCACCCCGAGGCGCCCGGCGGTACCCGCGCCCAGGTAGATCAGCCGGCCGCCGCGCGCCATGCGCTCCGCCACGGCGTCGATCGCGGCGGAGATCCGCGGCAGCTGCGCGGCGACGGCGTCGGGCACGGACCGGTCCTCGCCGTTCATGATCCGGGCGATCTCCGAAGTGGGCAGCCGGTCGATTTCGGCCAGCTCGGGGCGGAACTGCTCGGTGGTGAGGGTGGCGAGCTGGGCGAGGAGGTCGCCGTCGCGGCCGGTCGCGAAGGAGGACATGAGGCGTGGCTCTGCTTTCTCGTGGTGCTCGTACGGGGTGCGGGGTGCGGGGCCGCTGGGAGTGCGGGGTGCGGGTGAGGTGGCGGGGCGGGCCCCCGGGGGTGTGCCGGTCAGCGGCGGCGGTGCGGGTGGCGGTGCGCGAGCGCCTCGTACGAGGCGGAGAGCGCGGGGGCCGCCGTCTCGTAGGTGCGCTGCGCGACGCCTATGAACAGGCAGTCGACGACGAGCAGTTGGCTGGTCCGGCTGGACATGGCTGCCGGTCGCAGCTCGCTCTCCCGGGAGGTGGACGTGGTCAGCACGTGATCCGCGTACTGGGTGACGGCACCGCCCGGGCGGCCGGTGATGGCGACGGTGGTGGCGCCCCGGTCGAAGGCGGCCCGCAGCGGCTCGATCACGTCGCTGGTCGAGCCGGAGTGGGTGATCGCGATGGCGAGATCCCCGGGGCGCAGCTGTACGGCGTTGGTGACCGCGAGGTGCGGATCGGCGTGGGCGTGCGCGATGAGGCCGATCCGGAGCAGCTTCTGGGCCAGGTCCTGGCCGACGAGCGAGGAGGCGCCCGCACCGTAGATGTCGATCCGGCGGGCGGTGGCGGCGGCGGTCACGACGGCGGAGAGCTGCCCGGTGTCGAGACCGGCGGCGGTGTCCGCGAGGGTCTGCTGCTCGTCCTGGGCGAGCTTGGCGACGACGTCGGCGATCGGGTCGTCCACCGCTATGTCGGCGGTGACCGCGGGAGCCCGCCCCGACTGCTGGTGGGCGGCGAGTCCGGCGAGGGCGAGGCGCAGGTCGCGGTAGCCCGGGTAGCCGAGGAGCCGCGCGGTGCGGACCACGGTGGCCTCGCTCGTACCGGTGCGCTCGGCGAGACCGGTGACGGTGAGGGCGGCGCACCCGGCGGGGTCCCCGGCGACCGCTTCGGCGACGCGCTGCATGGAGCGGGTCATGGAGGGGGCGAGCGTACGGACCTTGGCTGCGAGGGCCGCCGGGGCCGGCGGCGAGTCGCCCCTGAAACTTTCCTTCAGTTCACTGGTCACTCCTGAAAGGTATTTTCATCACACTCGCCCGTCAACCCCCCATTGGTCCCGCTTGCGCGCTGCCCGCGCAGGGCCGGAACGCGAGAACGGCTCCCCCTCCGTGCGGAGGGGAAGCCGTTCTGCGGTGCGTGGGCGATCCGTGGCCCCGGGGGCCGTCGGATCAGGCGTGACGGTGCGAGTGACGGCCGCCGGTGAACACGCGGTAGACGGCCAGCAGGATCACCGAACCGACGATCGCCGCTATCCACGTCGAGACGTCGAAGAAACCGTCGATCGAGTCGACGCCGAACAGAACCTTGCCGAGCCAACCGCCGAGGAGACCGCCCGCGATACCGATGAGCATCGTGATGATGATGCCGCCCGGGTCCTTGCCCGGCATGAGCGCCTTGGCGATGAGGCCGGCGAGCAACCCGATGAGAATCCAAGCGATGATGCCCATGATGCGTCTCCTACCTCGTCGTGCTAAGTCGTTGTCAAGGCTTCGTCTTTACCGGTTGTCGCGGTCCAAACGTGGTGATGACGAGGAGACTTCGGATGTTCCGCGAACACCGCGCGGAAGGGGTCCGGGGGGTGTGCGGGCGGGGTGGCGGGGCATACGGAGCGACCCGCACACCCGGGCGGGCGTGCGGGTCGCGTCATGGACGGCTCGCGGGGGTCGGAGCGGTCAGAGCGGGTGTACCTGCTCCGCCTGCGGGCCCTTGGGTCCCTGGGAGGTGGTGAATTCCACCCGCTGGTTCTCCTCCAGCGACCGGTATCCCGAGGAGTCGATCGCGGAGAAGTGCACGAAGACGTCCGGAGTGCCGTCGTCCGGCGCGATGAACCCGAACCCCTTCTCCGAGTTGAACCACTTCACAGTGCCCTGAGCCATGCCATGCCTTTCCGGTGGGCGCCGTACACATGATCGTGCCGACGATGCGGCGATCCTCTCCCGGTCGTCCGGAGGAGAAACGGATCGGCACGCACCACACACGTACGAGTGACGGGCCCCGCGCTCCCGGACCCGCACCGGACAGCGGCCGGACGCCGGCAGGACGGTTCCGCCGCCCCGCGCGCGGAGTCGCGGCGGGACGCGCGGGCGCCGGGGGAGTGGCCGGACGCGCGGGGTGACAATGGAGCCATGGAGCTGAACCCCTTGGAGCAGGCACTGCACACCGCCCGTGCCCTCGTCGTCGCCGACCTGGCGGCGGGCGACGTCGCGGACGCCGACATCGTGTCCCTCGTCGAGGACGCGGTGACCCAGCGGCGGTGGTGGGTGGAGCAGTGGCCGGACGGCCTGGAGTTCCTCGTCGGGCTGGTCGCCCAGGACGTCCAGGACGCCCTGCTCGAACGGTACGGGCGCTGGCCGCTCTGCCCGGTCTGCGACGAGGGCGGCCCGCACGCGCTCGACGTCGAACCCGAACTCGGCGCCGACCCGCACTGGGTCTGCACCCGCGCCACCGTGTCGGTGGCCCCGGTCGGGGCGCTCGCCGGAGTGCTGCGGCGGTGACCGTCTACATAGACCCGCCGACCTGGCCGGGCCACGGCCGCCTCTGGTCGCACCTGGTCAGCGACGAGTCCTTCGACGAACTGCACGCCTTCGCCGCCGCGATCGGCTGCCCGCCGCGCGCGTTCGAGCGGGACCACTACGACCTGCCGCAGGCGAGGTACCCGGACGCGGTGCGCGCCGGGGCGCGCGAGATCGGCTCCAAGGAACTGGTCCGCCGGCTGACCGAAGCCGGACTGCGCCGCCCGAAGGGGCGCCCCGCACCGGGCGGTACGACCTCGCGCTGAACGACTCGCGCGGAACGTACGTGCGCCGGGCGACTCGCGGTGAACCGACGTCCGAACCGACGTACGTGCGCGGAACGACTTCGCGCCGGACCTGCGTGTGCCGAACGTACGACCGCGTGCGCCGAACGTACGACCGCCCCCGGAGAACCTGGTCACCAGGGCTCCGGGGGCGGTTTCGTGTGCGTACGACGGGAACGCCTCAGGCCGAGGGCAGGTCCGCCCGCTCGTCCGCGAGCGCGGCCCGGGGGCGTACGACCACCGCGCCCTCCACGGGCGCGGCGTCCGCCCCCGCGACCAGCCGGGACCGGGACGTGGCGCCGCGTTGGACCCGGAGCGCCAGGGTCACCGCCGCCAGGCCCACGACCAGCATCGCGGCGCCCGCCCACGCGGGGGAGGCGTAACCGAGGTCGGCGTCGATCACCGCGCCGCCGAGCCAGGGGCCGGCGGTGTTGCCCATGTTGAACGCGGCGGTCGTGGTCGCCCCGGCGAGGGTCGGCGCGGCACCGGCCACGTTGAACATGCGGGCGTTGAGCGCGGGGGCGGTGTAGAACGCCGAGAAGCCCAGCAGGAAGGCGACGAGCACCACGGCGACCGGGCTCGACGCGAACAGCGCGAGCGCCACCAGGAAGACCGTGGACGCGGCGATGCCGCTGAGCAGCACGCCGAAGAGGTGCGCGTCGGCGATCCGGCCGCCGATCGTCGTACCGGCCAGCGCGCCCGCGCCGAAGAGCGCCAGCACCCACGGCACCCAACCCGAGCTCAGCCCGGCGACATCGGTCAGCAGCGGGGCGAGGTAGCTGAACGCGCAGAACACGCCGCCCGCCGCCAGCGCGGTGATCACGATCGCCAGCCACACCTGGCGGTCGCGGTAGATGGAAAGCTCCTCGCGCAGCTGCGGGCGCTGCTCCGGCACCGGGATGCGGGGGATCTTGGTGCAGACCCCGACCAGCGCCACGGCGGAGGCGGCGCCCACCGCCCAGAACGCCGACCGCCAGCCCAGGCTCTCGCCGAGGAACGCGCCGAGCGGCACGCCCATCACGTTGGCGATCGACAGCCCGCCGATCATCACGGCCATCGCCCGCGCCCGCGCGTTCCGGGGCACCATCGCGATGGCGACCGCCGCCCCCACCGCCCAGAACCCGGCGCAGGCGAGCGCGCTCACCACCCGGGAGACGAAGAGGACCTCGTACGTCGGCGCCAGCGCTCCCGCGACCTGGCCGAGCCCGAACACCGAGATCAGCGCGATGAGCGTGGTGCGGCGCGGCAGCCGCAGCGTGGCCACCGCGAGCAGTGGGGCGCCGACGACCATGCCGATCGCGAACGCGGATATGAGCAGTCCGGCGCGCGGAATCGATACGCCCATGTCGTCGGCGATCGGCGGCAGCAGACCGGAGAGCATGAACTCGCTGGTGCCGAGAGCGAAGACCGAGAGGCCCAGGATGTACACGGCCAAGGGCATACGGAGTCGACCGGTGTCGGTATCAGGCATGACTGTGCCCAACCGGCCGGGAGATCCGCCCATTCCCGGTCGCGGCGATTGATCCCCGTTTGTTATCACGCCGTTCACGGCGGACCCTGGAGTGTGTGCCGCGAGGTGCCGTCCCACGCTCGTGGGGTTCTCGTGGGGTTTGAGCCGGCGCACTGCGGTCACACGAACCACTGTTCCTGAAGTCGAGCACAGTGAGGTGGGAGCGATCATGGCTGCCGATGAGAAGAGCCAGGCCAAGACGGAGCAGGCCAAGGGCAAGGTCAAGGAGGCGGCCGGCCGCACCGTCGGCAACGAGCGCCTCACCGCCGAGGGCCGCGCCGAGAAGGCCAAGGGCGACGCCCGTCAGGCCAAGGAGAAGACGAAGGACGTCTTCAAGCACTGAGGGACGCTGTCCCGCACGAGGGATGCCTTCGCGTGCTGAAGGACGCCTTCACGCACGGAGAGTGACCCCGGGAGTCGCGCCCCCCGCCCGCCGAGTGCCCTCGGGCGCCGGGTGGACGCGTCGGCCCGGCGGAGACCGGACGCCGTGGGGGCGTCCGGCGGAGACAGAGCGATACGAGTGCCCTCCCGTGCCGCCCGCCTTCCCCCTCAGGAGCGGCGCACCGTGTGGCCCGGCCGATGCGGCCGGGCCACACGCGTGCTCGCCGGGCGAGGTCCCCCCGCGGGTGCTGGCATGGGGGAAGGAGACGTGCATGTCGAGCGAAGGAGCAGGTGTGGGTACCACCGCCACCACACGTCAGGAGCCGGCAGCCGGGACGCCGGACCCCTCGGCGCCGCCGGACGGCACCGCGCTGCGCGCCGTCGCGGCCGGCCGTTTCGCGTCCTGGGTGCGCGACGGCGCGCCGCACGTACCGCTGCCGGGAGGCGGGCGCACCTGGGAGAGGTTCCAGGCGCTGCACGGGCTGGGCCGGGACGATCTGGCCCTGGCCCGGCTCGCCGAGGGGCACGCGGACGCGGTGGCCATCCTCGCCGAGCTGGGCTCGCCCGCCCCCGCCGCGGGCGAGCGCTGGGGCGTGTGGGCCGCACAGCCCCCCGGCGCCAGGCTCACCGCGCGGCCCGGCGCGGACGGCCGCTGGCTCCTGGACGGGGTGAAGCCGTACTGCTCGGGCGCCCACAGCTGTACGCACGCGCTGGTCACCGCCGACACGGAGGAGGGGCGACGGCTGTTCGCCCTCTCCACGGACGTCCCCGGATACGCCCCGGTGCCCGGCACCTGGCAAGCGATCGGCATGGCGGGCAGCGACACCCCGGACGTGCGGTTCACCGGGGTGCCGGCCGTGCCGGTGGGCGGAGTCGACGCGTACGTCCGCAGGCCCGGATTCGCGCACGGGGGCATCGGGGTGGCCGCCTGCTGGCTGGGCGGGGCGCGCGGGATCGCCGACACCCTGTTCGCCTCCGCGTCCCGCCGCGCCCCCGACCAGCTCGCCGCCGCCCACCTGGGTGCGGTGGACGTCGCGCTGCACGGTGCGGAGTGCGTGCTGCGGGTCGCCGCCACGGAGATCGACGCCGACCCGCAGGACCTGACCGGCGACGCCGCGCTGCGGGCGATGCGGGCCCGCGCGGCCGTGGAGCGGGTCGCCACGCTGGTGCTGGACCACGTCGGCCGCGCGCTGGGCGCCGGACCGCTCTGCCACGACGCCCGGCACGCCCGTCTCGTCGCCGACCTCACCGTCTACATCCGTCAGCACCACGCGGACCGCGATCTGGCGGCCCTCGGCACCACCCTGGTGGCTCCGCCCGAGGGAGCCGGCCGATGAACACCGGGAGAGTGCTGAACACCGGGAGAGTGCTGAGCACCGGGGCCGGCGCGGGACCGAATCCCGGAGCCACCGGAGCCGCGGACCCCGGGTCCGGCCCGGCGGCCGACCGCGAGCGGGCCGCCGCCGCGATCCGGGCGGACGGCACCCCGGAGGCCGAGTGGGCGCGCTGGGAGGGCTGGGACGCGGTACGGGCCGCTCCCCGGATCGACGGGCCGGTGGTCGTGGTCGCAGCCCACCCCGACGACGAGGTGCTGGGCGTCGGCGGCACCCTCGCCCGGCTCACCGCGTCGGGCACCGACGTGCACGTGGTCACCGTCACCGACGGGGAGGCGTCCCACCCGGGCAGCCGCCGGGTGTCCCCGGCCGCCCTCGCCCGGCTGCGCGCCGACGAACTGACCGCCGCCCTGGACGACCTGGGGGTCGACCGCCGTCGGCGGACCCGCCTCGGGGTGCCGGACACCCGGGTGGACGCGTACGAGAGCGAGGTGGCCGGGCACCTCGCGGAGGTGGTGCGGAGCAGCGGCGCACGGCTCTGCCTGGCGCCGTGGACCGGCGATCTGCACGCCGACCACGAGGCGGCGGGACGGGCCGCGCGCACGGCGGCGCGGGTGACCGGGACGCCGCTCTGGTACTACCCGGTGTGGATGTGGCACTGGGCCGTGCCGGGCGACCCCCGGGTGCCCTGGGGGACCGTACGGCGGCTGCCGCTCACCGAGGCCGAGCAGGCCCGCAAGGGAGCCGCCGTCAACCGCTTCCGTACCCAGATCGCTCCCCTCGCGGACGACCCGGGCGACCCCACCGTCATCCTTCCTCCGGCCGAACTGCTCCACCACCGACGCGCCTTCGAGGTGATCCTGCTGTGAGCTCCGACCTGACCGGGACGGCCGGGGGGCGGGGGGCCTCCACCCCGGCTTCGTACTTCTCCCGGATGTACTCCGGCACGGCGGACCCCTGGGACCTCGCCGGACGGTGGTACGAACAGCGCAAGTACGCGCTCACCCTCGCCGCGCTGCCCCGCCGCCGCTACCGCAGGGCCTTCGAACCGGGCTGCTCGGCGGGTGTCCTGACCCGGCTGCTCGCCGAGCGGTGCGACACGGTGCTCGCCACCGACCGGGTCCCCGCCGCGGTCGCCGGGGCCGCCGCGCGCAACCGCGACCTGCCGCAGGTGGAGACGCGCGTACTCACCGTCCCCGAGGAGTGGCCGGAGGGCACCTTCGACCTGATCGTCCTGTCGGAGCTGCTCTACTACTTCGACGAGACGACGTTCCACGAGATCATGGCCCGCACGGTCGGCAGTCTGGAACCCGGCGGCACCCTGGTGACCACGCACTGGGACCACCCGGTGCCCGAGCACCGGCTGACCGGAACACAACTGGCGCCGCTGCTGCGGGAGATGCCCGGCCTGGTGGCCGGGACGGAGTTCCACGACCCCGACTTCGTCCTCAGCCTCCACCACCGCCCCCTGGCCGACGGCTCACCGCCGCCCTCGCCGGCCCGCGCGGAGGGCCTGGTGTGAAGCGGCGCATCGACGGTCTGGTGGTCGCCGTCCCGGCGCACGACGAGGCCGACACCCTGCCTCACGCGCTGAGAGCCGTCCGGGCCGCCGAGCGGCACGCGCGCGCCCGGCTGCGGGACGTACCGCCGCTGACCCTGGTGGTCACCGCCGACGCCTGCACCGACGCGACCGAGGCGGTGGCCCGCACGGCAGGCGCCGAGGTGGTGCGGACCGGCCACCGGTCGGCCGGAGCGGCCCGGGCGGAGGCCGTCGCGCACGGCCTTCGGAGTGCGGCCACCCCCGCCGCGCACACCTGGATCGCCTCGACCGACGCCGACAGCCGGGTCCCCGTCGACTGGATCGCCCACCAGCTGACCTGTGCCCGCGCCGGCTGGGACTGCGTGCTGGGCACGGTCCGCCTCGCCCCGGCCCGCTCGCTGGAGGAAGCGGTCGTACGGGACCTGCACCGGACGTACTACTTCGCCGGGCGACCGGACGGGACCGGGCCTGACGGGACCGGGCCCGACTGGGTTCATCCGCACGTCCACGGCGCCAACTTCGGCGTCCGGGCGGACGCCTACGCGCGCGCCGGGGGCTTCCCGCCCGTACCGCTCGGCGAGGACCGGGCGCTGGCCCGCGCCCTCGGTGACGGCGGTGCGCGGGTGCTGCGGACCAACGCCTGCGCCGTCGAGACCTCGGGCCGGCTGACGCCCCGCGCCCCGTACGGGTTCGGCGCGTTCCTGCGCACGCTCCGCGCCGGGGCGACCACCGGGGGCGCGAGTGCCGCGAGGGGCGAGGGAGGTTTGCAGGAGCACTTCGCGGTCACACGAACCCATGACCCTGAAGTCGAGCACAGCAAGGTGGGAGTGATCATGGCTGCCGATGAGAAGACCCAGGCCAAGGTGGAGCAGACCAAGGGCAAGGTCAAGGAGACGGCCGGCCGCGCCGTGGGCAACGAGCGGATGACCGCCGAGGGCCGCGCGGACCAGGCCAAGGGCGACGCCCGTCAGGCCAAGGAGAAGACGAAGGACGCCTTCAAGCACTGAGCGGCCCCGGACACACCCTCAGGGCTGTCCTCTTCGCGGACAGGCCCGGGCCCCGGTGACAGCACCTCGCTGTCACCGGGGCCCGGGCCTCTTCCGTGCCGTCGAGGGCCTCGGACGCTACCGAGCGCTCAGCGACAGCGCGCCCGTGGGCGTCAGGGAGACGGCGCCCGCCGGGACCGGCGAGGTGCCGGGCGTGGAGGTCGCGGGGGCGGGTGCGGTCGAGGTCGCCGGGGCCGTGGACGCCGGGCTCGTGGACGCGGGGGTGGAGGCCGCCGGGGCGTCGGCGTTCGCCGGGAGCTCCCGGGTGCGGTCGGCCGGACGGAAGTCCGGGTTGGTGACGCAGCCCAGGTTCTCGTAGATGTCCACGTTGGTCTGCGGGTTCTTGCCGGCCCAGTGGTACTGGCAGGCTCCCTCGACGAACCTGCCCCGGATGCCGCCGGGGAAGTCGATCTCCTTGTTCCACAGGTACTGCGACTGGATGCCGGTCATCCGCGCGGTGGCGTTGACGTCGATCCCGCCCGGCGCCTGGATGGCGTACACCCAGCCGTCCTTGCCGCCTCCGGTGGCGAAGCCCTGCGCCACCCAGCGGTCGCAACTGGTGCTCACGTGCGCGGAGTTCTGGCCGCCACCGCCGATGATCCACTGCGAGAGCGGGGTCAGTACGGCTCCCAGCGGAGTGAAGCCGCTCCGGAAGATCGCGCGGGGGTCCGGGCGGGTGTCCCCGCGCCAGAGCGTGTTGTCGTCGTGGCGCCAGTACCAGCCCTCGCTGATCGCGGCCGTGTCCACGTCGGCCCGCAGCGCGCGGTTCGTCGTCGTCCGCTCCCAGTCCGAGGACCGGTAACCGCCGGTGGGTCCGCAGGGGCCGGTGTCCCGGATCTGTTCCGGGGTCCCCGGCCACGGGTCGGTGTCGGCGCTCGCCGAGGTGGCGAAGGTCAGCGAGGTGACGACGAAGGTGGCGGCGGAGGCGATCCGCAGCGCGGTCTTGAACATGGTCGGGGCAGCCCCTCGGTCGGTGTGTACGGCCCACGTTCCCCGGGCCCGTCAGACGCGGCGCAGGTCGTGTCGGACGTGGCGCAGGTCGTGTAGGACGTGGCGCAGGTCCTGTCCGAAACGGCCTAGCCCGTACGCACCGGTGGGTCGCGGGGCGACCGCGCCGGCCACCCGTCGGCACCACAGGGTTCACCCGCCCGGCGCAGGCCGGCGCGAGATTTTTGAGGGGGAGGGCGACGGACGCCCGGGCCGCCGCGTCCGGGGTCTCCCCGGCTCGCGGGGTCCCTTACGCGCTCCGGACCTCCGCCGCGTCGGGTCGCGGCACGAGCCGGTGGGCGATATCGCGGGCCACCCGGGCGATCTCCTCGTCGGAGACCTCCAGCCCCCGCGAGGCGAGCAGGGCGAGGTTCACGCTGAGGAGGGCGGACCGCAGCCGCAGCTTCTCCTCCACCGTGGCGTCGGGGCCGCCCATGACCTCGCTCAGCTCGGCGAACTTCTCGATGGCGCCGCCCTTGTCGGGGCGCAGATCGTGGATCACGCGGTGGTTGGCGGTGGCGAACCGGATGGCGGGCATGCCCTCGGCGATGAAGACGTCGACCATCCGGTCCACGATCCGGGTGGCGAGATCCGGGCCTGCGGGCTGTTCCCTGGCCCACTCCACCAGGGCGTCGACCGCCTCCAGGTAGGTGGTGAAGAGCGAGAGGACGATGTCCTCCTTGCTCTTGAAGTGGTAGTAAAGGGCAGCCTTGGTGATGTTCAGCCGTTCGGCGATCTCCCGCAGTGAGGTCGCGTCGTATCCCTGCGCGGTGAAGAGTTCCAGGGCCACCTTGCGGATCTCGGCCCGCGTGTCGACGCCCCGTCGGCGTCCTGCGGCTGTCATGGCTGTGCGGTTCCTTTCGCCCCGGGCGTCTCCGCGCGGGAGCGCCCTGCGTCGATCGTGGTCCCCGCGTCCCTCTTTGCCAACTTACCGTACGGCAAGTAATCTACTGACCGACCGGTAAGTGGATTCCGGGATCAGTTTGCCCTACCGCCGAGCCGATGACACCGCTGTCGTCCCGCGCCGGGGCCCTGCCGCCAGAGTTTCGGGTCCGTCGAGCGACCCACCTTCCTTGACCGAAAGGCATGCGCCGTGACGCAGACCTCCCCCGCACCGGCCGACGCCGGGGCGACCCCGGAACCACCACGCTTCACCCACCGCGAGATCATGGTCACGATGAGCGGTCTGGTCATCGCGATGCTGCTCGCGATGCTGGACAACATGATCGTGGCGCCCGCGCTGCCCACGATCGTCGGAGACCTCGGCGGCCTCAAGCACCTCGCCTGGGTGACCACCGGTTACATCCTCGCCTCCACCGTCGCCACCCCGATCTGGGGCAAGCTCGGTGACCTGCTGGGCCGCCGGAGCACCTTCATCACCTCCATCGTGATCTTCCTCGCCGGCTCCGCGCTCTGCGGTCTCTCCCAGAACATGGGTGAACTCATCGGCTTCCGCGCCCTCCAGGGCCTCGGCGCCGGTGGCCTCATGGTCGGCGTGATGGCGGTGCTGGCCGAGATCGTGCCGCCCCGCGACCGCAGCAAGTACCAGGGCGTGATGATGGCGGTCATGCCCGTCGCCATGATCGGCGGCCCGCTCGCCGGTGGCTTCATCACCGACAACCTGAACTGGCGCTGGGCCTTCTACGTCAACCTGCCGCTGGGCGTCATCGCCCTGTTCGTCTGCTGGTTCGTCCTCGCCAAGCTCCCGCGCAAGTCCGCCGCCAAGGTCCGCATCGACTGGACCGGCACCGCGCTGCTGAGCGTCTGGATCACCACCCTGGTCCTGATCACCAGCTGGGGCGGCAGCGAGTACGACTGGGCCTCGGGCATGATCCTCGGCCTCATCGCGGTCACCGTGATCGCCTTCGTCGCGTTCGTCCTCGTCGAGCGCCGGGCGGTGGAGCCGATCATGCCGCTGTCGGTCTTCGCCGACCGCAACTTCAGCCTCGCCGGTGCCCTCAGCTTCATCGTCGGCTTCGCCATGTTCGGCGGGATCACCCTGCTGCCGCAGTTCCAGCAGTACGTCCAGGGCTCCTCCGCCACCAACAGCGGTCTGCTCCTCATGCCGATGATGCTCGCCGCGATGGTGCTCTCGCTCGTCGGCGGCACCTACATCAGCAAGACCGGCAAGTACCGTCCGCTGCCCATCGTGGGCACGGTCTTCCTGACCGCCGGGCTCGTCCTCTTCGCCACCATGGGGCCCGACACCTCCCGCTTCACCACCGGGCTGTACATGGTGGTGCTCGGCCTCGGCATGGGCGGCCTGATGCAGACCACCATGCTCATCGCCCAGAACAGCGCCCCGCTGCGCGACATCGGCGCCGCCACCGGCGCGGCCACCTTCCTGCGCAACATGGGCGGCTCGCTCGGCGTCTCCCTGCTCGGCACCCTCTACGCCGGCAAGCTCACCGACTCCTTCACCGCGGCCGGTGCGCAGGCCGCGGGAGGCGCCGACGCCGGTTCCTCGGTCTCCAGCATGACCCCCGAAGCGCTGCGGTCCCTGCCCGCCGCCGTCCAGCACGCCTTCGCCCAGGCGGTCAGCGACGGCGTCGACACCGCTTTCGCCTGGGCCGCCGGCGCTGCGGCCATCGGCATCGTCGTCGCCCTCTTCGTCCGCCAGGTGCCGCTGCGCGGCTTCACCGGCGGCGAGGAGAAGAAGGCGGAAGCGGTGGCGGCACCCGTCCCGGCGGTCGCCGAGTGACCTGCTGACCCACAAGCCCACCGGCTCGTGAAGGTGCCCTGTACGGACGTTCCGTACAGGGCACCTTCACGAGCCGGGGCCCTCACGGCAGCGTGGCCTCCAGCAGCCTCAGCTCCGTCGTCAGGTTCTGCCGCGCCCTGGCCTCCCATTCCTTCGCCCCGTACGGCGTACGGAAGAGCACCGGCAGCCCCAGCAGTTGCCGCAGCACCCCGGACCGGCCCTCGCGGAAGAGGTCGTCCGGCACGAAGCCGTACTCCTCGCGGACCTGGGCGGCGTAGCGCGCGTACTCCTCGGGGCCCGCCGCCAGGATCGCCAGGTCGGCGTCGCACAGCACCTCGCCGTCCCGGTCGCCCTCCGCCGGGTCGTGCGTCACGGTGAGCCGGACCAGCCTCGCCACCTCGGCGGTCGCCCTTTCCGGAACCCCCGCCTCGGGCAGCGCCCGTTCGGCGAGGGCGGCGGAGCGCTCCTCGTTCTCGGAGCGGTCGGGCCGGTAGACCGCGTCGTGGAACCAGGCGGCCAGCCGGACGAGCTCCGGCGCCCCGGCGTGCGCCGCGAGGACGTCGATCCCGTCCAGGACCGCCGTCAGATGGGCGGTGGTGTGGTACTTCCGCTGCGGTTCGGCCCACCGCTCCAGCAGGTTCTCGGCGTACGGGAGCGGATCGGGGCCCGCCTCGCCGCCCCGGGCGGCCACGAGCGCCTCCCGCCAGCGGATGCGGAGGTCGGGGGTGTGCGCGGTGTCGTCGGACATGCGGGAACTCTAAGGTGTGCCGGGCGTCGCGGAACCGGTCGAGATCCGTCGGACACGCCCTCGAGCCGTTCCCGGATGCCTTCGGTCCGGGGTCCGAACGGGGGAGCGCACTGCGCAAGTGCTTCCGGTATGCGGCGAACCTCCGTGAGGGGTCGTTGGCCGGGGACTTCTCACATGATCGTCTCGGCGCGTGCACACTCGCCACGCGCTCGTACTCGCGTCCGCATTCGCCCTGGCCCTCGTGGGCCCCCTCGCCACCAGCGCGGCTTCCGCGCCCACGCCGCCCGACCCGGAACCCGCGCCGCTGATCCGTGCGGGGGACCCCATCCCCGGCCGGTACGTCGTCACCCTCGACCCGCTCGTGGACGCGGCCAAGACCGCGCAGAAGCTGGGCCTCGCACCGACCTTCACGTACAGCAAGGCGCTCAACGGCTTCGCCGTCCCCCTCACCCCGGCCCAGCTGACGACCCTCCGCAACACCCCCGGCGTGACCTCGGTGGAGGAGGACGCGACCAACTCCGTGCCCTCCTCCGAATCGGTCCCCGCGTACCAGCCGGTCCCCGCCCGGAAGGCGGCCCCCACGCCGAGGACCGCCTCCGCCCGCCTCGCACCGGCCTCCACCTGGGGCCTCGACCGCATCGACCAGCGGAACCTGCCGCTCGACGGCGAGTTCACCACCGGCGGCGACGGTGCCGGAGTGACCGCCTACATCCTCGACTCGGGCATCGACTACCAGCACACCGAGTTCGGCGGGGCCGGCGGCACCCGTGCCTCCTTCGGCTTCGACGCCGTGGGCGACGGCCGTCGCGGCGCGGACTGCTACGGCCACGGCACGCACGTCGCGGGCACCGTGGGGGGCAGCACGTACGGTGTCGCCCCCGCGGCGAGCCTGGTCAGCGTCCGCGTCCTGAACTGCAACGGGCAGGGCTCCAGCTCCGGGCTGATCGCCGGCCTGGACTGGGTCGCCCAGAACGCCGTGCGGCCCGCGGTCCTCAACGGCTCGCTGGGCGGCGGCAAGTCCCAGGCGGTCAACCGCGCCACGACCGCGCTGTCCACCGCAGGAATCCTGTCCGTCGTCGCGGCGGGCAACGACTCCAGGAACGCCTGCGACGTCTCGCCCGCCTCCGCCGACGGAGCTCTGACCGTCGCGGCCTCCACCGAGGACGACGAGCAGGCGTCCTTCTCCAATCGGGGCGAGTGCGTCGAGCTCTACGCCCCCGGCCAGGACATCCTCTCGGCCCGGATCGGCGGCGGCTCGGTCACCATGAGCGGCACCTCGATGGCGGCCCCCCACGCCACCGGCCTCGCCGCCCTCTACAAGCAGGCCCACCCCGACGCGGCCTCCGCCGACGTCGCCGCCTGGATCGACGAGGTGTCCACCAGGGACGTCCTGACGAACGTCAGCCCGGGCACCCCCAACCACCTCCTCTTCACCGACGGCCTGTAGACCGCCGGAACCGCGTCCCGACCGCCCCGGCCCCGAGACCCCGGTGCCGGGGCGGCGGCGCGCCGAGGACTGTCCCGCACTTCCTGGCGGGTGCGCGACGACAACTACGGCACCCCGCCGCGTTGTCGGAACGTCCCGCCCCATCCGGTGTGCGGACGCTCCTCCGCCTTGCGGTGCACCGCGTCCGACGCCCCGCACGGATCACCACGCATCGCGGACAGCCCTTAACGTGATCCCGTGACCATGGACCTCAACGCCGATCTCGGCGAAGGCTTCGGCCGTTGGACGCTCACCGACGACGACGCGTTGCTCTCCTGCGTGACCAGCGCCAACGTGGCCTGCGGCTTCCACGCGGGCGACCCGGCGGTGATGCGCCGCGTCTGCGAGGGCGCGGCGGCCCGGGGCGTGACGATCGGCGCGCAGGTGTCCTACCGCGACCTGGCGGGCTTCGGACGCCGCTCGATGGACGTCCCGGCGGCCGAACTCACCGCCGAGATCGCCTACCAGATCGGCGCGTTGCGGGTCTTCGCCGAGGCGGCGGGCTCCCGCGTCGCATACGTCAAACCGCACGGCGCGCTCTACAACCGGGCGGTCCACGACGGTGCGCAGGCGCACGCGGTGGTCCAGGGGGTACTGCTGGCCGGCGGGGACCTCCCGGTCCTCGGGCTGCCCGGTTCCCGGCTGCTCGCCCACGCCCGCGAGGCCGGACTACCCGCCGTGGAGGAGGCGTTCGCCGACCGCGCGTACACCCCTGCGGGCACCCTGGTGCCGCGCGGTGAGCCGGGCGCGGTCGTGGAGGACCCGGACGAGGTGGTGCGCCGCGCGGTCCGGATGACGGTGGACCGGACGGTCGTCGCCGCCGACGGCAGCACCGTCCCCGTCGCCGCCCGCTCCCTCTGCCTGCACGGCGACACCCCCGGCGCGGCGGCGCTCGCCCGGCGGGTGCGGGCCGCGCTGGAGGAGGCGGGCGTCGACGTCCGGGCGTTCGCGTGAGCGGCGTCGCCCCCGGGGTCGGCGCCCCGCGGGTGCTGCCGGTCGGGCGGGACGCGCTGCTGGTCGAACTCGGCTCCGGGGAGGCCGCCGAGGCGTTCCACGCCGAGGTGCTGCGCCGCCGCGACCGGGGCGAACTGCCGCCGGTGCGCGAGATCGTCCCCGGCGCGCGCACGGTCCTGCTCGACGGGATCGGCGAACCGGGCGGACGGGCCGCCGGGACAGCCGGAGTCGACCACTTCGCGCGCGAGCTGGCCGGCTGGACCGTGCAGCCGCTGCGCCGCGCGGACGGACCCGCCGTGCAGATCCCGGTCGTCTACGACGGCCCGGACCTGGCCGAGGTCGCCGCGCTCTGGGGCGTACCGCCCGGGGAGGTGGCCGCCGTCCACTCCGGTACGGCGTTCCGCGTCGCGTTCTGCGGGTTCGCCCCCGGCTTCGGCTACCTCACCGGACTCCCCGAGCACCTGCACGTACCCCGGCGGGCTACCCCGCGCACCCGGGTCCCGGCCGGGGCGCTCGCGCTGGCCGGTCCGTACACCGGGGTCTACCCGCGCGCCTCGCCCGGCGGCTGGCGGCTCATCGGGCGGATGCCTGACCCGGACCGGCTCTGGGACCCCGCCCGCGACCCGGCCGCGCTGCTGGTCCCGGGGGCGTGGGTGCGGTTCGTGCCGGTGGACCCCACGAGCGCCCCCACGAGCGTGGAGGAGCGGGCGTGAGCGGGCTGTTGCGGGTGGTACGGGCCGGGGCGCTGACCACCGTCCAGGACGCCGGGCGCACCGGCTGGGCGCACCTCGGCGTCCCCAGGGCCGGGGCGCTCGACGCGCCCGCGCACCGGCTCGCCAACCGGCTGGTGGGCAACGATCCCGCCGCCGCCGTACTGGAGACCACCGCCACCGGCTGCGCCGTCCGCCCCGACCGGACCGTGGTCGCGGTGGTCGGCGGCGCGGTCTGCCGGGTCACGGTCGACGGACGCCCGGCCGCCTGGGGCGCCCCCGTGCGGGTCCCGGCGGGGGCGGTACTGGAGGCGGGCCCCGCGCTCAGCGGTCTCCGCGGCTACCTGGCGTTCGCGGGCGGCCTGGAGCCGGACGCGGTCCTCGGCAGCCGTTCGGCCGACCTGCTCTCCGGGCTCGGCCCGCCCCCGCTGCGCGACGGGGACACCCTTCCGCTCGGCGAACCGCCCGCCGGCGGCCCGGCGCTCCCGGACGCCGCGCCCTGGGCGGCGGCACCCGCCGCGCCCGGCGGTCTCGTGCTGCCGGTCCGCCAGGGGCCCCGGCACGACTGGTTCACCGAAGGCGCCCTGCGTACCCTGACCACGGCCGCGTACCGCGTCTCCTCCGCGAGCAACCGCGTCGGGCTGCGCACCGAGGGCCCCGCGCTGGAACGGGCCGCCGGCGTCGGTGGGGGCACCGGCGGCGAACTCCCCAGCGAGGGCATGGTGCTCGGCGCGGTCCAGGTCCCGCCGGACGGCCGGCCGGTGGTGTTCCTGCACGACCACCCGACGACCGGCGGCTACCCGGTCGTCGGGGTCGTCCCGGTCCACGCCCTCGCGGCGGCGGCCCAGGCGGTCCCGGGGACCCCGATCCGGTTCGTACGCGTATGAGGTGACCAGGCGCGACCCGGTCACCCGCAAGGACCCCGGAGGGCTGCGCGCCCGCGCGATCGATCGTAGGCTTGGATATTGGCCTAGACCTCTTGACGCCGATCCGGACCGGTCCGATCCGGTCCGACGGGCGTCATCCCGAGAAGTGGGGACACATGAGCAACCGCGCAGTCCTGGAGGTGATCGCGCTCGACGCCCAGGACGCGGTCGCGGCCCAGGCCGGTGGAGCCGACCGGCTCGAACTGGTCACCGACATGGCCGCCGACGGCCTGACCCCGGCCCGGGAGACCTTCGCCGCCATCAGGGCGGCCGTCGACATCCCGCTGCGCGTGATGCTCCGGCAGGAGGACGGGTTCGCCACCGGTGACATCGACCGCCTCCTCGGGCGGCTCGGCGAGCTGCGGGAAGCGGGCGCCGACCAGTTCGTCTTCGGGTTCCTGGACCGGGAGGGCCACGCCGACCTCGTCGCCGTGGAACGGATCGTGGCCGAGCTGGACGGCTGCCCGTGGACGTTCCACCGCGCGATCGACCGGGCCACCGACCGGGGTTCGCTGCGTAAGCAGCTCGCGGACCTGCCCGGCCTCGACACGTACCTGACGGCGGGCGCGGCGACCGGTGTCGACGACGGCGTGCCGACCCTGCTCGACGAGGCCGCCCGCTCGGACGAACCCGGCTACGAGCCGCAGATCCTCGTCGGCGGCGGCCTCCGCCTCGACCACCTGCCGAGCCTGCGGGCCGCCGGACTCGACGCCTTCCACATCGGTGGCGCCGCCCGCCCGCACGGCTGGACCGGCCCGGTGGACGAGGCTGCCGTACGCACCTGGCGCGAGGCCGTCGACGCGTAGGCACCCGGGCAGGCGGTGTCTGCGAGGGGGCGACCCGGCGCGGACACCGCCCGCGGTCCCTCAGGCGGCCAGCGCCCCGGGCAGCGGGGCCGCGTGCACGACGGTGAGGCCGGACACCGCGCGGGTCAGTGCCACGTACAGCCGGCGCAGTCCGGTGCGCTCGTCGGGCTCGCCGTCGACCACGGCCGCCGGTTCGTCCAGCACCACGTAGTCGTACTCCAGGCCCTTCGCCAGCGAAGCCGGGACCAGCGTCAGCCGGGACGCGGCGCTCGTCTCCTCGCCCGGCGACAGCACGGCGTGCCCGGCCGCCGCCAGCGCCTCGGCCAGCGCGGGGACCCGGGCGTCGGCGGCGATCAGCCCGATCGAACCCTCCTGCTCCAGCGCCTCCTCGCAGGCGGCGACCGCCGCCGCGACCAGTGCCCCGGCGTCGCCCACCGGACGAACCGCCAGCGAACCGGGCGACTCCCGCACCGACTCGACCGGCGCGAGGCCGGGGGCGATCGAGGGCAGCAGCCGGGAGGCGTACGCGATCACCTCGCGCGGCACACGGAACCCCGCCGTCAGCTCCTCCACGTGCGCGTCCCGCTTGCCCAGGTGACCGAGCGCGTCCGCCCAGCTCCGCGTCGACCAGGGCGTGGTGCCCTGCGCGAGGTCGCCCAGGACGGTCGCCGAACCCGTCGAACAGCGGCGCCCCACCGCCCGGTACTGCATCGGGGAGAGGTCCTGCGCCTCGTCGAGCACCACATGGCCGAGCGAGTGCGTACGCTCCACCAGGTCACGGGCCTCGTCGATCAGCACCGCGTCCGCCGTCGACCACTTCGCCGACTTCACGCTGCGGGCCGGCTTCGTCCAGAGCACCGCCTTCCGCTCGTCCTCGGTGAGCAGCCCCTCCGCGTGCGCGGCCAGGAACTCCGGGTCGGAGAGCAGCCGCAGCACCAGCTTCGCCGGATCGACGGCGGGCCAGACCGCCTTGACCGCCGCCTTCACGGCGGGCGTACGGGCCACCGCGTTCTGCACCCGGTCGTCCGGCGCCTCCCCTGCCTCCTCCATCCGGACCAGCACCCGGTGCGCGATCCGCTGCGGCAGCGCCTCGTGCGCGGCGCCGTACCGCATGTCGCGGGCGAGCAGCTCATCGACCAGCTCCTCCACCTCGTACGCCGGGACCCGCCAGCGGCGCGAACCGCGCACCACCACGACCTCCTCGGTGGGCGGGGTGACGTGCGAGCGGATCGCCCGCCGCAGCACCTCGGCCATCCGCGCGTCGCCCTTCACGAGGGCGGCGGACGCCTCGTCGGTGCCGCGCACCTCGACGTCCCTGGTGACCAGGTCCTCCACGGTCGCCTGCTGCACCTCCATCTCACCGAGGGCGGGCAGCACCTGCTCGATGTAGTGGAGGAACGACCGGTTGGGCCCGATGACGAGCGTGCCGGTGCGCGCCAGCCGGTCCCGGTGCGCGTACAGCAGGTACGCGACACGGTGCAGGCCCACCGCCGTCTTTCCGGTGCCGGGGCCACCCTGCACACAGATCGTGCCGCCCAGCTCACTACGGACGATCTCGTCCTGCTCCGGCTGGATCGTCGCGACGATGTCCCGCATCGGACCGACGCGCGGCCGTTCGATCTCGGCCTGGAGCAGCTTGCTGGTGGTGCCGGACCCGGCGCCCGCCGCCTCGGCGGGCGTGGTCAGGTCCTCGTCCTCGTACGCGGTCAGTTCGCCGCCGGTGTAGCCGAAGCGGCGGCGCAGCCCCACGTCCTGCGGGTCCAGGCGGGACGCCTGGTAGAACGCCTGCGAGACCGGCGCACGCCAGTCGATGACCATCGGGTCGCCGTGGGCGTCGTGGACGTGCCGCCGGCCGATGTAGAACCGCTCGCCCTCCGCGCCCTCGGCGAGCTCGCCGCCGACGGGGTGCTCGAAGTCGAGGCGGCCGAAGAAGAGCGGGGTGTGCGAGAGGTCGGCGAGCGCCTTGATGCGCTCGTCGATCTGCGCCTGGAGCACGGCGGCGTTCACCCAGTTGGCGGTGACGTCGCGGATGTCGAGGGCCTGGACGTCCTCGCGCATGACGCGCAGGGCCGTCCGGGACGCGGCGAGGTGTCCCCGCTCGCGGGCCAGCGGATCGGCGGGGGGATCGGTGGGGGAGTCACTTTCTGCGGTGTGCGGCGCGGACACGGGGTATGGCCTCCGGCAGTTCGACGCAGGGCGACGGCCGCACGGCGCTGAGGGGCGCACGGCCGGGTCCCGGTGGGCGGATCACGAGCGGTACGCGCGGTGGCGCGCGTACCGGCCGCGCACGCGGTGGCGCGCACGGCAGTCGGCCGGTTTCCGTCCGGTCGGCGGCACTCCCCCGGCTGCCGGCGGTCGAGGCCGGTACCACGGTGCGGGAGGGCGGGGCAGACCGGCGATTGTATCCACGCTCCGGGGCCCGGACGAACCGGATGGGTTCTCCGGGGCCGGCACGGAGGCGTCGGTCGTTTTCGGGCCCGCACGGAGGCGGTGCTGCGGGCCGGGGGCGGCCCGGACGGCCTCCTGGCCCGTACGCGGGTGGCAGGAGCACCCTGGAAGACATGAGCACCGCGATCCTGAACCCCCGCAGGACCGGCCCCGCGCACGGCGCGACCGCGGCCACCGGTCACCTCCGGCCCCACCCCCTCGGCGACGCCCTGCGCGCCGTCCGCGTGTACGTCACCACCGCCCTGGACGTCGCCGTCCGGGGGGAGTACGCCGTCGGCTCCGGCATCCGCCGCGCACGGTGAGTACGGGCGCGCCCCCGGGATGAGTACGGACCCGGAGTTATCGGCTCCGGTTCTGCGGTGGGCTGGGCGTATGCCCTACCGCCGCAGCCGTCCCCGTACCGCTGTCCGTACCGCCGTCGCCGCCGCCCCTGGATCCGTCGCGCTCCGGCCCGGCCGGGGTGCCCCGTGCGCCCCGCGCCGCGTCCCCGCCGTCCGCCGGCTCGGGTCGGCCCTGACCGGTTCCGGTCCCGCACCGCGCTGGGCCGTGCCCGCCGTCGCCACCGCCCTGCTCCCGCACCTGGTACCCGTGGTGACGGGCCTGATGTGGGTCGCCCTGCTCGCCGGTGCCGACTGCGGGGAGGCGTGCGAGCCCGCCGTGCGCGGCCCGCTGAACGTGGTGACCCTCGGCTACTCCCTCAGCTTCACCGTGACGCCGGCCGCGCTCGCCCTCTGCTGGCTGCTGGCGATCCGCCGCTCGTGGTCCGCGGCCCGCTGGATCGCCGCCGGGCTCGCGTACGTACCACCGGCGATGATCACCCTGGGCGTCATGCTGCTGTTCGTGCCGCGGCCTTGACCGCGCTCACGGCCTCGCGCGGAGCAGTCAATATCTTCACCGACCTCGTGGGCCCGTCTGAAAACGAAGGACCTGAAACTCGCCCACGAACGCTGACGTGTCTGCAGGAAGCGGTGGCCATCCGGAGGGTTCAGGCGGTGCGGAATTTCGGTTTCTACGCCCCTCTGCTGAACACGGCGCTCAGCGCTCTGTGGACGCATCAAGCGAAAAAGGGGCCGCTCGCGCAGGTGATATCCACGGCCGAGGAGAAGGTTCGCCTCCTCCGAGAACTGGCCCAATTCAGTGAGGCTCTCTTCGGCGGGCAACGGGAAGGGGCCGAGCGGGCACTGCGCGACCTGAAGCGGGCCGAAGCGCAGGAAGCAGGGAGAAGCGCTGAAGGCGACGGGCCCGCGTGATTCCGTCGACGGCGGTGCAGCGAGCCGTGCGCCCTTCGACGGGCTGTGCGGCCTTCACGGCTTTCGACGAGGAGGGCCCTGCCTCTTCCCCGCGGGGGGAAGCGGCAGGGCGCGTCGCCGCCGCGCATCCGTGGGGCGGTCCCGGCTTCCCCGGGCCGGGCCCGCGCCACCCGTTCCGGGCGCCCGTCGCGGTCCTCAGTTCTCCGTGGTCCCGGCGTTCTCCGTGCCCGGGTTCTCCGTCAGCAGCTCGTCCGCGTCGACGATCCGGTACGCGTACCCCTGCTCGGCCAGGAACCGCTGCCGGTGTGCGGCGAAGTCCTGGTCGATGGTGTCGCGGGCGACCACCGAGTAGAAGCGGGCCTCGTGCCCGTCCGCCTTCGGACGCAGCACCCGGCCGAGCCGCTGCGCCTCCTCCTGGCGGGAGCCGAACGTACCCGACACCTGGATGGCGACGGTGGCTTCCGGCAGGTCGATGGAGAAGTTCGCGACCTTCGAGACGACCAGCACGCTGATCTCGCCCTGGCGGAACGACTCGAAGAGCTTCTCGCGCTGCGAGTTCGGCGTCTCACCCTTGATGACGGGTGCGTTCAGGTGCTCGCCCAGCTCGTCCAGCTGGTCGATGTACTGCCCGATGACGAGCGTCTGCTCGCCCGCGTGCTTGCGCACCAGCGCCTCCGTGACCTTCCGCTTGGTCACGGTGGTCGCGCAGAACCGGTACTTCTCCTCGGGCTCGGCCGTGGCGTACGCGAGCCGCTCGTGGTCGGTCAGGTTGACCCGTACCTCCACGCAGTCGGCGGGCGCGATGTAGCCCTGCGCCTCGATCTCCTTCCACGGGGCGTCGAACCGCTTCGGGCCGATGAGCGAGAACACGTCCGACTCCCGCCCGTCCTCGCGGACCAGCGTGGCGGTGAGACCGAGTCGGCGGCGGGCCTGGAGGTCGGCGGTGAACTTGAAGACCGGCGCGGGCAGCAGGTGCACCTCGTCGTAGATCACCAGACCCCAGTCACGGGAGTCGAAGAGCTCCAGGTGCGCGTACACGCCCTTACGGCGCGTGGTGAGCACCTGGTACGTGGCGATGGTGACCGGGCGGATCTCCTTGCGCGTACCGCTGTACTCGCCGATCTCCTCCTCGGTGAGCGAGGTGCGCTTGATCAGCTCGTGCTTCCACTGCCGGGCCGAGACCGTGTTGGTCACCAGGATCAGCGTGGTGGCCTTCGCCTCCGCCATCGCACCTGCTCCGACCAGCGTCTTTCCGGCACCACAGGGGAGCACCACGACACCGGAGCCGCCGTGCCAGAACCCGTCGACGGCCTGCCGCTGGTACGGCCGCAGCGACCAGCCGTCCTGGGCCAGCTCGATCGGGTGCGCCTCGCCGTCGACGTACCCGGCGAGGTCCTCCGCCGGCCAGCCGAGCTTCAGCAGCGTCTGCTTGATCTGCCCGCGCTCCGAGGGGTGCACGGCGACCGTGTCCGGGTCGAGGCGCGCCCCGACCAGCGGGGTGATCTTCTTCGACCGCAGCACCTCTTCGAGGACCGGCCGGTCGGTGCTGGTCAGTACGAGACCGTGCACCGGGTGCTTGGACAGGGTGAGACGGCCGTACCGCGCCATCGTCTCGGCGATGTCGACCAGCAGCGCGTGCGGCACGGGGTAGCGGGAGTACTCCACCAGCGCGTCGACGACCTGCTCGGCGTCGTGCCCGGCGGCGCGGGCGTTCCACAGCCCGAGCGGCGTCACGCGGTAGGTGTGGATGTGCTCGGGTGCGCGCTCCAGCTCGGCGAAGGGCGCGATCACCCTGCGGCACGCGTCCGCCAGCTCGTGGTCGACTTCCAGCAGAAGCGTCTTGTCGCTCTGGACGATGAGGGGTCCGGTCACTCGCTGCGGCCCTTTCTCCGGGGTACGGCCGCGCATGCGGCCAAACGTCCAGTGTGCCGCATTACCGCGCCTTGTGGGGGTGGCGGTGGGTGTGAGGTGGGGCGTGGGCCCGGACGCCGGAGGCGGACGGCACCGGTCAGCCGCGGGATTCCGGGGCCCGCACCGTCCCCCGCTCCCACAGCTCCTCGCCGTGCTCCGCGAACCGGTCGAACATCCCGCTTTCGCCCTGCCGGCGCAGATGCAGCAGCGGCGAGTCGTGCCCGACGAGGCGCGCCAGGTGGGGCGTGACGAGGGCGTCGTGGTCGAACCGGGGGCCTGGTCGAATGGTGCCGACCATGCCCCGGATCACCTTACGGATGCAGCACTGTCCCCAGCGGGCTCCCGGCCACCTCCGCTGCCGGGCGGGAGACGTACAGCGCGGTGTGGAAGGAGCCCTCGCTCTCCTTGCCCTGCGGGTCCGCGCCCGCGGCGAGGGTGGCGGCGACGGCGTACCGCTGTTCCTGTTCGTCGGTGAAGCGCCGTTGCGGGTAGGTCTGCGCGGTGTGCTTCTCGGTGGTCAGGCCGTGGACGCCCAGGCAGTCGGCGATCGGCCGGTAGCTGCCGGTACGCAGGACGAACGCGGCGACCCACACCGGGGCGTCCGCCCCGGCCAGCAGCGGTCCGAAGGTGCGCGGGGAGAGGAAGCTGACGCCGCCGGTGACGGTGATCAGGCGTACGTCCCGCGCGGCCCGCAGCAGGGCGGGGCTCGGCGGCGCGGTCTCCAGGTTCTCCGCGAACCCGTCGTCCAGCAGGCCCACGGCGCGGGCGTACGCGATGGCGCTCGGGGCGGCGTCGAGGCCGAGGACGCGGACCGCGTCGGGGCGCCGGTGGGCGGCGTAGAACTCCCTGTCCCGCTCGACGAGCTCGGCGGTGGTCAGCGCGGCGGCCTCCTCGGACGTGTAGTGGGTGTAGAGGTCGCTCAGGGTGAGGTGGTGGTTGAGCAGCGCGGCGTTGACGCCGTACGAGCAACAGAGGTCCAGCACGGTGGGGGCGGACGCCGCAGGTGCTCCGGGGCCGAGGGCGGTGAGCAGGCGGCGGAAGACGCTCTGGGCGTGGTGCGGCGTCTGGTAGCCCCAGGGCCCCAGCCCCCGGAAGAACGCACGCGGGTCGGGCTGGTCATAGGTGTCGTCGAACGGGGTCATGGCGTCGGCCGGCTGTGCAGAACTCATCAGGCGTCCCTTCCCGAGCGTCCCTGCGGCCCCGCGCCGTCCTCCGGCGCGGTCGCACGGGCGCCGGGACCGGTGCGGACCCGGCATCCTTCCGGGCGAGTCAACGCCGGAAGCGGCCCCCTGGGAACAGGGCGGTGAGGAAACCGGCCACCCCGAGTGCCCCCTGATCCTCCGCCGCCTTCGTCACCCACGTGGATTCACCGGTGCCGAGGTCGCGGTGCAGGCCGTCACACGCCTCTGATGAGGACGCGCTCACCGCAGAGCTTCGACCAGTCGTCGCGGTCGGAGGTCAGCACGATCGCGGGGCTGGGGGAGCACCGCGTACGCGATGCGGGCACGCCACGGCAGGGCTCCAACTAGTCCTCCGCCAGCTCCGCGACCCCCGTGATCCGGTGCAGCGGATAGGTGCGGACCTCGTCGGCGGTGTGGTCGTACGCGGTGACGAAGCCGCCCTCCACCCGCACCGGGGCGATCACGCGCTGGCTGGCGGCGCCTTCCGCGTTGACGTAGCCGATCCAGAGCGTGGACCCCGTCATGGCTGCGGCCTGGACGGTCGCGAGGGTGTCCGCCGCGGAGGTGCGCGGCAGAGTGCCGGACGGGGCGCCGGACTCGGCGGCGGGCTCCTTGCGGACCACCGTGGCGGCCGTGTCACCGGCCCGGATGGCCCGTACCGCCGCGCCGAGCAGAGTGTCGTCCGGTACCGGCGGGCCCTCGGGTACGGGCACGGGGGCGGTACGCGGCGGGGTGCGGCGGGCACCGGCCCGGGTGATCAGGACGTCGCCTTCGGCGGACTCGGCGGCCGGCGCGTAACCGAGGTCGCGCAGCCCGTCGAGGAGCGAGGCGGGGTCGGTCTGCGAGGCGAGGACGGTCGGGGCGAGGCGGCGCAGCCGCAGTACGGCCGAGCGCTTGTCGGCCAGGATCTCGTTGAGTACGGACTCGTCGTCGCAGCGTACGTACGAGGACGCGGCGCCGATCCGGAGGTGGCCGTGGCGCCGGGCCACGTCGTCGATCAGGTAGGTCAGCGGCTGCGGCACCGGGGTGCGGCTGTGCCGGGCGAGGAAGGCGTGCAGGTCGGAGGCGCTCTGGCCGGCGTCCAGCGCGCGGCGCACCGAGCCGGGGGTGAAGCGGTAGACCGTCGCGCCGCCCTTCGACTCGACGTCGGCGAGGACGTGCAGGACGTCGGCGAGCGGGCGTTCCAGCGGCCCGGGGGCGACGGCCGTCAGGTCGGCCTGGAGGAGTACGTGGTCGAGGGGTTCCGGCAGCAGCGGGGCGAGCAGCGCGGCAGCGGCCTCGGCCGGGGTCGCCGATCGGTCCGCCGGGGTGCCCGTGCTCCCGGGCACGGGCGGGAGCAGCGCGCGGGCCTGGGAGGAGAGGGCGCCGCGGCCGGTGATGCCGAGGAGTTCGGCCTCGTTGACCGTCCACAGCGCGATACGCGACCGCAGGTCGGCGGTGTTGCTCGCGCTCTCCTGCGCGGGGTGGACCTCGCCGCGCGAGCCGCCGCGCAACGGGCGCTCCCAGCGCAGCCGGGTGAGCAGGGTCGCGGGGTCGGGAGCGGTGCCCGGCGGCAGCGCGGCGAAGAGGGCGAGCACCCGGCGGCGCACGTCGGGGGCGGTGGAGCGGTCGAGTTCGGGGCCGAGCGCGGACAGGGCACGGCCCTTGGCGTCCTGGCCGCCGACCAGACCGGCGGTGCGGGTGGCCGCCAGCCAGGCGAGCGCGAGACGTGTCCACCGCTGGGCGGCGGGGAGTTCGAGCCAGTCGTCGTACGCGGGCGTGGCGCCGTAGTGCTCGTCGCTCTCGCCGTCCGCGGCCAGCAGACCGGTGGCGTAGGCGAGTTCGACCCAGAACGCGGCGACCGGCTCCGTCGTGTCGAGGGCGCTCGCGACCCGCTTGAGCTCGCGCACGCTCAGCCCACCGGAACGCAGCACGGTGGGCCCGCCGCCGTTCCACAGCTTCAGCAGGTCCTCGACGGTGGACAGGGCGAGGAACGCCTGTCCGGCCGCGGCTCTGTCCACAGCCTGTGGATCGCGGTCGGCGACCGACTGGACGACCGGTGGCAGCGGCTCCGGTACCCGGTGGGCGCGCCCGGCCCGCAGATGCAGGGCCGCCTCGCGCGGCAGCACGACGGTGCGCGCCGACACCGGGAGCAGCAGACCGCGGTCGCGCAGCCAGCGGACGGGCGGGGTCGGGTTCGGCGTGATCTCGCCGTACGGCGGCCCCCACACCAGCCGGTCCAGCACCGACAGCGCCTCCACGGGCGCGGAGTCCAGCAGGTCCGCCATGCGCGTGCGGTCGGTGAAGAGGGCGGTGAGCGCGGCGACGGCGGAGACCGGGTCGTGGGTCGCGTGGAGTCCGGCGGCCGTCAGGATCTCCTGGAGCCGGCCCGGCGACATCCCGGCGGTGGCCTCGGCGACGGTCGGCCCGAGTCCGGTGGGGGAGGGGTGCTGCGGCGACGGCGCGAGCAGCTCCCGGGCGGTGCGCACCAGGTGCAGCCGCTCGTCCTCGCCCCAGACCAGGGCCTGTTCGCGCAGGGTCGCCAGGGCGCCCGGCAGTGCCGCCGTGATCGCGGCCCCGGTGCTGTCGTGGTGGGCGCCGTCGTCCTGACCGTCGCCGGTCAGCAGCCGCAGCAGTGTGTCGTACGGGGCCGGGTCGGGGGCCACCGCGAGGGCCTCGGCGGTCTGCAGCGCGAACCGGTCGAGGTGTTCGAGCGCGCGCACCACGGAAGCCCGGGTGCCCGCCCGGGTGGCGAGCTGGGTGATGTCGCCCGGCACCGGCGTGAGCAGGTCGGGACGGGCGCGCAGCAGCCCGGCAAGCGCTTCGTCGCCGCGGACACGCAGAGCTTCGGCGAGCGTGCGCGGTGGTGTGGTCGTCCCCATCCGTCCCACGGTAGCCCCTGGAACGCTACGGTCGGAGCAGGTCAGCCGGAGGGAACCGAGGGGACGGGCCACGTGGGGATCGAGAGCGACCAGCTCGTCTACGAGTTCTTGAGCCGTGTCGGGGACCTGGCGCAGCGACAACAGCTGTCCTCAGGAGCCCGGATGAGGCTCGTCGCGCAGGTGCGCGACGATATCGAGAAGCAGCGCGGGAAGACCGGGGCGAACTCGCCCGCCGCCGTGCGGCGCATCATCGGACGCCTCGGAGATCCGGGCGAACTGGTGGCCGCCGCCGTCGAGTCGGCGGAGGGCGGGGAACCCGTACCGCCCTCGGCACCGCTGCCGCCGCCGCGTTCGGCAACCCCCACGAGGGAAACGGCGTACGACTCCGACGACGCCCCGGCAGGACCCGTGGCGGCGCCCCGGCGCGGGGTGTTCCGGCCCCGGCCCGCCGCCGAGGAGCTCTCCGGGGCGGGCGGCACGGACGCGGAGCGCGGCGAGGCGGGATCACGGTGGGGCGCGTCGCCGTTCCGCAAGGGCCGGGGCGGAGGCCGGGATACGGAGTCGGCGGAGTCGGCGGAAGCGGCGCACGGGCCGGGCGGGACGGCCGGGCCGAGCGGGATCGACTGGGCGGCGGAGACCGGGGACTCCGGCTACTGGCCCGATCCGTCCGCCCCGCACGTGATCGGCCTGGACCGGCTCGGCGACACCGTGGGCGAACGCGAGTGGTGGCGGGTCGAGCCGGGCCCGTTCGGCGAGTTCGGCGACGGCGTGCGGGTACCGGGGTTCACCGGCGGGGTGGAGATCCCCGCCCTGCTGAAGCCGCCGCCCCGCCCTCGCGAGGACGGCGCGGGAGGCGATCCGGACACGGCGGACGGAACGGATGAGGCGGACGGTGCCGAAGGCGCGCCGGGTGGTGCCCCGGCCGCCGCCCCGGAGCCCGTACGCCGGCGCCTTCCGCTGCCCCGACTGCGCCGCCGTGCCCCGGCGCCCGCGCCCGCGCCCGCCGCGCCCGCCGCCGCCCCGGCCGGGCGCCGGCTCGGGAGCCCGGTGCTCCTGATCGCCGCCGCGCTGCTGGTCGCCGGAGCGGTGATCGGCTCGTGGCTGGCCCTCGCCGGTGGCTGGCTGCTCGCCTACAGCTCCCGCACGCTCTCCCGGGCCGAGGCGAAGTGGGCCGCCCTGGGGCTGCCCGGGGTGGTCGCCGCGGGGGCCGTGGTGTGGGTCTGGGGCAGGATGCGCGGGCGCTGGGGCGAGCCGATCGCCGAGGGCGCGATGGGCGACGTCCTGACGGGTCTGTGGCCGGTGGCGCTCCGCACGGCGGCGGTGGCCTCCGCCGTGTACCTGGTGTGGCGGGCGCGCCGGGCCCGCGGCTGAGCACGGCGGGCCCGGGCCCGCCCGCCGCCCGCCCGCCCCGGCACGGGGTCCGGACGGGTCGGCACAATGGCAGACATGGCTTCGCACATCTCTTCGCACACGCTGACGGTCGGATTCGACCTCGACATGACGCTCATCGACTCCCGGGCCGGCATCAAGGCCAACTACCTGGCCCTCTCGGCGGAGACCGGTGTGCCCATCGACGCCGATCTCGTGGTCAGCAGGCTGGGGCCGCCCGTGGACGAGGAGCTCACGAACTGGTTCCGCGCCGACCGGGTGGCCGTGGTCGCCGACCGGTACAGGGAGACCTATCCGCGCCACGCGATCGTCCCGACCACCGCCATGCCCGGGGCCCGCGCGGCCATCGAAGCGGTGCAGGCGCTGGGCGGCCGGGCGATCGTCGTCACCGCGAAGTTCCAGCCCAACGCCGAACTCCACTGCACCCACCTCGGCCTCACCCCGGACCTGGTCATCGGCGACCTCTGGGCGGAGCAGAAGGGCAAGGCGCTGCTCGCCGAGGGCGCGCAGGTCTACGTCGGCGACCACGTCGGGGACGTACGCGGGGCGCGGGTCGCCGGGGCCGTGTCGGTCGGCGTGGCCACGGGCCCGTGCGACGCCGAGGAGCTGCGCGCCGCGGGCGCCGACGTGGTGCTGACCGACCTCACGTCCTTCCCGGCCTGGCTGCGGGAGTACGAGGCCCGGCGCACGGCCTGACGTTCCGGGTACGGGGCTCCACGCCCGGGACCCCAGGGACCGCTGGGCCGTGTCGTGAAGGTCCCGCCCGTCCGGCGACGCCCGGCACGCACGCTCGCCGCGTGGTCGGGGTCGCCCCGACGCATCCGGTATCGGGGCGACCCTCCGCCTCGCGATCGCACGCACCGGACGCCGCCGGACCCGCCCTCCGGGCGGACAGCGCTCCGTTCACACCACGGCCAGGGCCGTCGGGACCCGGCTACGAGCGGCTCGCGGCCCGCTTCGGCGAGTTCGACCACACCGAGCGGACCACGCCCGCGGCGGCGATCAGGAAACCCACCCCCATGAGCATGCAGACCGCGTACGCGATCGACGGGAAGGGGTCGGTTCCGAGGAACAGTGGGGCCACCGTGACCAGCGTGGCGAGTGCGCCGACGAAGAAGACGACCGCGCCGATCCGGACCAGCTGGTCGCCCGCGCCTGAAGGAGTAGTGCTCACCCCGCAAGGGTAGTTCCCGCTGCGAGACATTGGCCCGGCGACGTCTTGTCCCGGGCCCAGGGGCCACTAGCCTGAAGATCGGCGGGTCCTCGCGACCCGCTCTCCTGCTGTACGGAGCCGTTTCCCGGCGGCTTCCCGCGCATCGACGAGCGACGAGGACGAGGACGAAGTGCCCACCGGCAAAGTCAAGTGGTTCAACAACGAGAAGGGCTTCGGCTTCCTCTCCCGTGACGACGGCGCGGACGTGTTCGTCCACTCGTCGGTCCTGCCCGCCGGGGTCGAGGGGCTCAAGCCGGGCCAGCGGGTCGAGTTCGGTGTGGTGGCCGGACAGCGCGGTGACCAGGCGCTTTCCGTCACGATCCTCGATCCGACGCCGTCCGTCGCGGCGGCCCAGCGCCGCAAGCCGGACGAGCTGGCGTCGATCGTCCAGGACCTGACGACGGTCCTGGAGAACATCACGCCGCTGCTGGAGCGGGGCCGCTACCCGGACAAGGCGTCCGGCGCGAAGATCGCCGGCCTGCTGCGCGCGGTCGCCGATCAGCTCGACGTGTGAGCGAACGCCATCCGGTACGGCGGCCCACCGCCCGTACCCCCGCAGACACGCCGACGGCGGCCCCTTCCCGGGGCCGCCGTCGGCGCGTGTCTGGCCAAAAACCGCTACGGCTGCGCGGGGAAGGCCAGCGCGTCCGGCGCGAGGGCCGGGACCAGCCCTTCCGCCGCGGCGCGCGTGAGCAGCCCCCGGATCGCCGCGTAGCCGTCCTCGCCGAGGTCGGCGGTGAACTCGTTGACGTACAGCCCGATGTGCTGGTCGGCGACGGCCGGGTCCATCTCCTGGGCGTGCGCGAGGACGTAACCGCGGGAGACCTCGGGGTCGTCCCAGGCCATGCGGACCGAGGTGCGGATGGCGTCGGCGAGCGCGTGCAGCTTCTCCGCGCCCAGCGAGCGCTTCGCGATGATCGCGCCCAGCGGGATCGGCAGCCCGGTGGTGGACTCCCAGTGCTGCCCCATGTCGGCGAGGTTGTGCAGGCCGTAGTTCTGGTACGTGAAACGGGCCTCGTGGATGACGAGTCCGCCGTCCACCTTCCCGTCACGCACCGCGGGCATGATCTCGTCGAACGGCATGACGACGATCTCGCCGACCCCGCCCGGCAGGGTCTGTGCGGCCCAGAGGCGGAAGAGCAGATAGGCGGTGGAGCGCTCGCTCGGTACGGCGACCGTCTTGCCGGTCAGGTCGGTGCCCGGCTCGCGGGTCAGGACGAGCGGGCCGCAGCCACGCCCCAGCGCGCCGCCGCACGGCAGCAGCGCGTACTCCTCCAAGACCCACGGCAGCACCGCGTAACTGACCTTCAGCACGTCGCCCTCGCCGCGCTCGGCGAGGCCGTTGGTGATGTCGATGTCCGCGAAGGTGACGTCGATCGGGGTGGCGCCGGGGACCCGGCCGTGCGCCAGCGCCTCGAAGACGAAGGTGTCGTTGGGGCAGGGGGAGAAGGAGATCTTCAGCGCGGCGTCCGTGCCGGTAGCGGCGGCGCCGTCAGTCGTTGCGGTCATGGTGGGTCCAACCTTCCAGTACGGGGATGAGCTTCCCGAAGGCTCCGGTGAGCGCGGCCAGGGCGTCGCCGATGCGCCAGGCGTCCCGGTCGCGCGGGCCGACCGGGTTCGACACGGCCCGGATCTCCAGCACCGGCAGACCGAGCGAGCCGGCCGCCTCGGCGACCCCGAACCCCTCCATCGCCTCGGCGAGGGCGCCGGGGTGGGCGGCCAGCAGGGCGGCGGCGCGCTCCGCACCGCCGGTCACGGTGGACACGGTCAGCACGGTGCCGGTCGCCGCGCCGGTCGCGGCGGCGGCCTCCCGCACCAGGGAGCGGGGCGGCACATGGAGTACCCGGCCGAAGCCGAGTCCGGTGACGGGGACGAAGCCCTCGGGCGTGTCGGCGCCCAGGTCGGCGGCGACGATGCCGCTCGCCACGACGAGGGAGCCGACGGGTGCGGCGGGCGCGAACCCGCCGCCGATCCCGGCCGACACGACGAGGTCGTACGGGCCGGAGGCCAGGGCGAACGCGGTGGCCGCGGCGGCGGCGGCCGGGCCGACCCCGCCCGCCAGCACGTCCAGCGGGCCGGTGCGGTGCACCTCGGCACCGGGCACCGTACGCACCTCGGGAGCCTCCCCGGACGCGCGTGTGACCGCGTCCCGTTCGGCGGGAACAGCGGTCACGACGAGCACACGCACGGGAAAGGATTCCTCCGACGAGCTACGAGGAAGGGGACGGAACGCGGATCAGTCGCTCTTCTTGAGCTTGAAGTGCCAGATGCCGATGAGCTTCGAACCGTCGGTCTCGACCACGCTGACCTGGGTTTCGTTGCTCGTCTCGCCGGTCTGGCTGGAGAAGAACGCGCTGCCGGTGATCGAACGGTAGGTCCGCTTGTACGGCTCCTGCTCGGCCTGCTGACCGTCGATGAAGAGCGTCCAGCCGTTGTCGGCGACCTCCGGGTCGACGCCGAAGCGGACCCGGTCGTCCATGGCGACGTCGATCGACTTGTCGGCCTTCTTGTTCAGGCAGCCCTGGATCAACGACTCCTTGATGGGATCGCCGTCGTTGTAGCAGGCGGCCTCGGTCGACACCGAGGTCGTACCGACCGTCACGGTGGCGAGCGGCGTCGGCTTGTCGCAGGCGGACAGGACGAGGAGTCCCGCGGACACGGCACCAAGAGCGACGCCGATTCGACGGCTCTTACCTGAGAAGAACGCAACGGTCATGGGCCGAAGGCTATCGGTCGCTCCGCTTCACGCCACGCGGGGGTGCGGTGAGCCGCGCCGCGCGGAGGTCAGGAGACCCCGTACGGACGTTGCGGCACCCAGCGCGAGGATTCCGGCGGCGACCGACATGCCCAGTACTCCATTGAGCGGCAGCGCGATCCCGATGCCGCCGCCGACCACCCACGCCATCTGAAGGACCGTCTCCGAGCGGGCGAAGGCGGAGGTCCGCACCTCCTCCGGCACGTCGCGCTGGATCATCGCGTCCAGCGAGAGCTTCGACAGCGCCTGGGTGAAGCCGGCGACCGCGCCGAGCACGGCGACGAAGACCGTCGAGAAGAACAGCGCGGCCAGCACCGCGGCGCCCAGCGCGATCCCCAGCACCGTCGCGACGATCACCTCCGGCCCGCGCGCCCGCAGCAGCGAGCCCACCGCCGTGCCGCAGGCGTTCCCCACGCCCGCCGCGACACCGACGATGCCGAGCGAGACGGCCGCGCTCTGCCCGGACAGCGGCTCGTTCCGCAGCAGGAACGCCAGGAAGAAGATGAGGAAGCCGGAGAGCGCGCGGTGCGCCGCGTTGGCCTGGAGGCCGTGCAGCACCGAACCGCCGACCGACCGCAGCCCCGGCGGACGTTCCCGCTTCTCCCCCTTGCGGCGCCCCGCCGCCTCCCGGCGTCCGGCGCGCCTGACGGAGAGCAGGGTCGAGCCGGTCCGGGAGCCGTGAGTACGGGCGGTGGGCGCGGGCACGGCGGGCACGCCCGGCTCCTCCGCGAGACGGGCCCGGCGCTCGCCCTTGGCCGAGTCCACGGTGGGCGGCAGGGTGAAGGCGAGGAAGGTGCCGCCCAGGAAGATCACGCAGGCGCCGAAGAGCGGCCATGCCGACCCGACCATCTGGAGCCCCGCGCCGATCGGGGCGGCGATCCCGGTCGCCAGCAGCCCCGCCAGGGTGACCCGCGAATTGGCCTTCACCAAGGAGAATTTCGGTGGCAGCAACCGCGGCACGACAGCGCTGCGCACCACTCCGTACGCCTTCGAGCAGACGAGCACCCCGAGCGCCGCCGGGTACAGCTCCAGGCCGCCGGTGGCGACCGCGCCGGACATGGCGATCGCGAGCAGCGCGCGGGTCAGCATCGCGGCCGCCATCGCCGCCCGGCGACCGTGCGGCAGCCGGTCGAGCAGCGGACCGATCACCGGGGCGAGCAGGGTGAACGGCGCCATGGTGATCGCCAGGTAGAGCGCGACACGGCCCCGGGCCTCGTCGGTCGGGACGGAGAAGAACACCGTGGAGGCCAGCGCCACCGTGATCATCACGTCGCCGGCTCCGTTGACGGCGTGCAGCTCGATCAGCTTGCCGAGCCCGGACTCACCGGCGCCGTGGGCGTGCGTCACCTTGCGGATGGACCGCCCGGTGCCGAAGAAGCCCGAGTGCAGCGCACGTCTCATCGACCGGCCCGCTCTGCGGAAGGGGCCGGAGACGTCGTGCGACCGGACGGAAGCCACTTCGTCATACTGCCCCAACCTTTCTCCGGCGAACCGACGACAGCGCGGGGCATCGGCCCACGAGGGTGCGGACGGCGGTACGGGGAGGACGGCGGTACGGGGTGGACGGCGCCGTTTTCGAAACGCGCCCCGGGGCGCGAGGAACGCGGCGGCGGGAATTTCCCCGGCGTCGGGCCGGTGGAATCCGTCGCGTCACGCATCGGAAAGGTCGCGTTTGGGGCGGGCAGGTGGGCGAGGGGCGGCGGAGAGGGTAGCGTGCGTTACGCGCCACCGGCGGTTGTTCTTGGCCGCGCGCCTCTCCGCGATCCCGCAGAATGGGTTCTGAGAAGCACGCCCGAGGCAGGCAACAACGGGTGTGGACGTCGACGCGGTCCTCTGGTCCGCTCCGCCCACAGCCGTCATGGCTGAAATCGGACATCGATGGAGCCATCGGCGCGCTCGTGAGACTGCGTAGGAGAGAAGCGAGACCTGTGAGTGCTGCGACGACGCGAAGCCGTACGGCCCGTACCCCTGTTCCCGACCGGCTCTGTGCCGAAGCGGTAGACCTCGCGCGCGCCGCGGCCGAGGAGGCCGCCGCACCCGGCGAGGTCGGCGAGCACGTGGCCGTCGTGGCCGAAGGGGACCGGGTCGTCACGCACTACTTCGAGTGCGAGATGTTCGGCTACCGGGGCTGGCGCTGGGCGGTGACCGTCGCCCGGGCCTCCCGCGCCAAGAACGTCACCCTCGACGAAACGGTGCTGCTGCCCGGCTCGGACGCCCTGCTCGCCCCGGAGTGGGTGCCCTGGAGCGAACGGCTGCGCCCCGGCGACATGGGCCCCGGCGACCTGCTGCCCACCGAGGCGGAGGACCTCCGCCTGGAGCCCGGGTGGACCGGTGAGACCGTCGAGGAGTCGGAGACGCCGGAGGTCTCCGGGGAGCTGGCCGACGTCGTCGACACCGAGGACGCCGAGCTCACCTCCCGGCAGTCCGCGATCGGCCGGGGCTCCATCGCCTCGGTCGCCGAAGAGCTCGGCATGCGGCGTGCGCGGGTGCTGTCCCGGTACGGGCTGCACGCGGCGGCCGACCGCTGGGACGAGGAGTTCGGCCCCAAGACGCCGATGGCCCAGGCCGCCCCCGCGACCTGCGTGAGCTGCGCGTTCCTGGTCCCGCTGACCGGTTCGCTGCGGCAGGCCTTCGGCGTCTGCGCCAACGAGTTCGGTCCGGCCGACGGCCATGTCGTCTCGCTGGCGTACGGCTGCGGCGGTCACTCGGAGGCGGCCGTCATGCCGAAGCCGCCGACGCCCGCACCGCACGCGCTCGACACCATGCGGGTGGACACCTACCAGCTGCACCCCGAGCGCGACGGCGGCTCCGTCCCCGACGAGACCGACGCGCACGCCGACGACCTCGGCCACTCCTGAGGCACCGCACGGCGGACCCGGCCGGTCCTGACCGGACCGGCCACTTCCGGCGCACCGCACCGCCCGGCGGACCCGGCCACCACCGGGTCCGCCGGGCGGCACCGCGCACCCCTCGCGCACCCCGCGCACATCCGTCGTACCCGCTCCCGTGAACCGCGCTGTCGTCCGCGCGCGGTACGTTCGGGCGCACACTGGGCGGCAACGGCCGACGGGGCAGCGGAACAGAGCGGAGTCGAAGCGTGAGCATGAAGGCGACCGAGGGGGCCGATCCGTTCGGGACGGCACGGCTGCGGCGCGGCGTGCTCGACGCCTGGGGTGCCGGGCCGGCCCGCTTCCGCGAGGACGCCAACGCCGAGGAGGACCTCGCCCTCGGCGGGTACCGCGACCGTCTCGTCGTGGAACTCGCGCAGAACGCCGCCGACGCCGCCGGCCGGGCCAAGACGCCCGGCCGGCTCCGCCTCACCCTGCACCCCGGGGGGAACGGCGCCCCCGCCGTGCTGGCCGCCGCCAACACCGGCGCCCCGCTCGACGCCACCGGCGTCGAATCCCTCTCCACCCTGCGCGCCTCCGCCAAGCGCGAGGGCCACGAAACCTCCGTGGGCCGCTTCGGCGTCGGCTTCGCCGCCGTGCTCGCGGTGAGCGACGAACCCGCCGTCCTCGGCCGCCACGGCGGAGTCCGCTGGTCCCTCGCCGAGGCCCGGGTCCTCGCCGAGGGCGCGGCCGTCGGCAGCCCCGGCCTCGGGGACGAACTCCGCCGCCGCGACGGCCACGTACCGCTGCTGCGCCTCCCGCTGCCCGCCGAGGGCACCGCGCCCGAGGGGTACGACACCGTCGTGGTGCTGCCGTTGCGCGACACCGCCGCCGAGGACCTGGTCGAGCGGCTGCTCGACCACATCGACGACGCACTCCTGCTCACCCTGACCGGACTCGACGAGATCGTGGTCGAAACCCCTTCCGGCGTGCGGACGTTGAGGCGCTCCGCGCACGGCCCGTACATCCACGTCGAGGACTCCGCGCACGGCGTCAACCGCTGGCGCACCGTCTTCCACCACGGGCCGGTCGAGCCCGCGCTGCTCGCCGACCGGCCGGTCGAGGAGCGGCTGCGCCCGCACTGGTCCGTCACCTGGGCCGTCCCCGTGGACGAGGACGGCTCGCCCCGCCGCCCCGGCACCGCCCCCGTGGTGCACGCCCCGACGCCCACCGACGAACCGCTCGGCGTACCCGCCCTGCTCATCGCCTCGCTGCCGCTGGACCCCACCCGCAGGCACCCCGCGCCCGGCCCGCTCACCGACTTCCTGGTGGAGCGCGCGGCCGACGCCTACGCCGAACTCCTCGCCGACTGGCACCCCGTCTCCACCGGCACCCTCGACCTCGTGCCCGGACCGCTCGGCCGGGGCGCGGTGGACGGGGCGCTGCGCGCGGCGATCCTCCAGCGGCTGCCCCGGGTCGCGTTCCTCGCGCCGGCCGTACCCGCCGACCCGGCCGCCGCGCTCGCGCCGATCGCCGAGAACTGGGCCGACGACTGGGCGGAGCCCGGCGCACCCGACGCCGTCCGGCACCGGGACCACGCGGCTCTGCGGCCCGTCGAGGCCGAGGTCGTGGAGGGCGCGGGCGCCGAGACCGTACGGGTGCTCGCCGAGGTCCTGCCGTGCCTGCTGCCCGCCGGGCTGGAGCGCCGCACCGAACTGCGCACCCTGGGCGTCGGCCGGGTGCCGCTGACCGAGGCGATCGACCGGCTCGCCGGTCTGGAGCGCGAACCCCACTGGTGGCGGCGGTTCTACGACAGCCTCGCCGGGGTCGACCCGGACCGCCTCTCCGGGTTGCCCGTCCCGCTGGCCGGGGCGCCCGACGCCCCCGAGGGGCAGCCGCCCCGCACCACGATCGGCCCGCGCCAGGTGCTGCTGCCGCTGCCCGACGCGCTGACCGGCCCGGTGCTCGCCCGCCTCGCCCGGCTCGGCCTGAAGGTCGCCCACCCGGACGCCGCGCACCCGCTGCTGGAGAAGCTCGGCGCGCTGCCCGCCACCCCGCGCGCCGTACTGACCACCCCCCAGGTGCGCGCCGCCGTCGCCGGATCGCTCGACGCCGGGGAGATCTGGGACGAGGACGCGCTCGACGGCGACGAGCTCGTGGAGACCGTCCTCACCCTGGTGCGCGACGCCGAGCTGAGCCCCGGCGACGAACCCTGGCTCGGTGCCCTCGCGCTGCTCGACGAGGACGGGGAGACCGCGCCCGCCGGTGAACTCGTGCTCCCCGGAAGTGAGTTCGCCCAGATCATGCGCGAGGGGGAACTCGCGCTCTGTGACGATGAGTTGACCGAGCGCTGGGGTGAGCAGCCGCTCACCGCCTGCGGGGTGCTCGCGACCTTCGCCCTCGTACGCACCACCGACGTGGTCCTCGACCCCGACGAACTGGAGCCCCGGGACGGCGACTTCGCCGAACCCGACGACGCCGGACTGCTGGACGCCGTGGACGTCTGGTGCGAGGACCTGCTCGACCAGCTCCCCGACACCCCGGTGCCGCCGGTGGCCACCGAGATCGTCGCCGTGCGCGATCTCGACCTCGTCGCCGACGACGCCTGGCCGCAGGCGCTCGCCATGCTCTCCCGGCCACCGCTGCGCGACGCCCTGACCCAGCCGGTCCGGGTGCTGCTCCCGGACGGTACGACCCGTTCGGTGCGCCCGTACACGGCCTGGTGGCTGCGCGACCACCCGGTGCTGGAGGGCCGCCGCCCGGCCGGGGTCCGTGCGGCGGGCGGCGACCCGCTGCTGAGCGGCCTCTACGACGCGGTGGACGCCTCCGGCTTCGACGACGCCCAGGTGCTGCGCGCGCTCGGCGTGCGCACCACGGTCGAAGCCCTGCTGGACGAGCCGGGCGGCGCCGCCGAACTGCTGGGCCGCCTCGCCGACGAGGACCGGCCGGTGACCGCCGCGCAGCTCCACGCGCTCTACACCGCGCTCGCCGACCTCGACCCGGAACACGTCACCCTGCCCGACGAGCTGCGGGCCGTCGTGGACGGCGCGGTGGAGGTGGTCGACGCCTCCGACGCCGTCGTCGCGGACGCCCCCGACGTGCTGCCGCTCGCCGGAGGGATGCCCCTGCTCCCGGTCGCCCCGGCCCGCGCCGCCGAGCTGGCGGAGCTGTTCCAGGTGCGACGGCTCGGCGAGACGATCGAAGCCGAGGTGGAGACCGAGGGCGAGGAACACGAGGTGCCCGAGCCGGTCCGCGCCCTCCTCGGCGACCGCACCCCGGACACCTACGTCGAGCACGAGGAACTCCACGCCGGCGGCGTCGAACTCGACTGGCGCCGTGCCCCGGACGGCACCGTGCACGCCTCCACCCTGGAAGGGGTCGCGGCCGGACTCGCCTGGGCGGCCGGCCAGTGGCCCCGCCGCTTCGAGGTCGCCGCCCTGCTGGAGGACCCGTCCCGCACCCAGGAGCTGGCCCGGGACCGCTGGTTCGACTGAGCGAGCCGGTGCCTGGTGGGCTCCTGTCCGTCGAAGGGCTCACGCCCCGAAGCGGCGGCCCACCAGGCGCCAGACGTACTCCAGCAGCACCGAGGCCGCAGCCGCGACGGCCACCGCCGCCCACGGCATGGTGGCGCCGACCAGTTTCAGCGCGAAGAAGTGCTGGAGCCACGGCACCGCGAGCACGATCAGGAACGCCGCCCCCATCGAGGCGACCAGCAGGATCCGCCACCAGGTGTACGGGCGGGCGATGATCGCCAGCACCCACATCGACACCAGGAACAGCGTCAGCGTCGCCGCGCTGGTCTCCGCGTCGAGCGCCCCCGCCCCCGAGTAGTGGCTCCCGGCCAGCAAGTACGTCAGGAAGGTCGCCGCCCCCGCGATGACCCCGGACGGGACGGCGTACCGCATCACCCGGCGGACGAAGTGCGGCTGGGCCCGCTCCTTGTTCGGGGCGAGCGCCAGGAAGAACGCGGGGACACCGATCGTCAGGGTCGAGAGCAGCGTCAGGTGCCGGGGGAGGAACGGGTACTCCACCTGGAAGCAGACCACCAGGATCGCCAGCAGCACCGAGTAGACCGTCTTCGTCAGGAACAGGGTGGCGACCCGGGTGATGTTGCCGATCACCCGGCGGCCCTCGGCGACCACCGAGGGCAGCGTGGCGAAGCTGTTGTCGAGCAGCACGATCTGCGCCACCGCCCTGGTCGCCTCCGATCCCGAGCCCATCGAGACACCGATGTCGGCGTCCTTCAGCGCGAGCACGTCGTTGACGCCGTCGCCGGTCATCGCGACGGTGTGGCCGCGCGACTGGAGGGCCGCGACCATGTTCCGCTTCTGCTGCGGGGTGACCCGGCCGAAGACCGTGTTCTCCTCCATCGCGCTCGCCATCGCGTCCCGCTCCTCGGGCATCTTCCGGGCGTCGAGCGTGTGCTCGGCGCCCGGCAGACCGAGCTTTCCGGCCACCGCCCCCACCGAGACGGCGTTGTCCCCGGAGATCACCTTCGCGGCGACCCGCTGGTCCGCGAAGTAGCGCAGCGTCTCCCCGGCGTCGGGCCGCAGCCGCTGCTCCAGCACCACGAGCGCGGTCGGCCGGGAGCCGGCGGCGGCGTCCGGGCCGTCGAGTCCGCCCTTCGCCCGGGAGAGCAGCAGGACGCGCAGACCCTGCCGGTTCAGCTCCTCGATCGAGGCCAGCTCGGGATCGCCGTCGGGAAGCAGCACGTCGGGAGCGCCCAGCAGCCAGACGGAGTCGGCGGGGTGATCACCCGAGCCGTCCTCCCGGAAAGCGGCGCCGCTGTACTTGCGGGCCGAGGAGAACGGCAGTGTGTCCGTCACCCGCCAGCCGCCCGGGTCGGGGTAGGCGTCCACGATGGCCAGGAGGCTGGCGTTCGGCCGGGGGTCCGAGCCGCCGAGGGCGCCCAGCACGCGGGAGACGTACGCCTCGTCGGCCGAGCCCAGCGGGCGGACCTCGGTGACGTCCATGCCGCCTTCGGTGAGGGTGCCGGTCTTGTCGAGGCAGACGACGTCGACCCGGGCCAGCCCTTCGATGGCGGGCAGCTCCTGGACGAGGCACTGTTTCCGGCCGAGGCGTACGACCCCGATCGCGAAGGCGACCGAGGTCAGCAGCACCAGCCCTTCCGGGATCATCGGCACGATCCCCCCGGCGCTCCGGGCGACCGACTCCTTGAAGTCGTTCTCCTTGACCACCAGCTGGCTGATGACGAGCCCGATCGCGGTCGGGATCATCATCCAGGTCACGTACTTCAGGATCGTGGAGATGCCGCTGCGCAGCTCGGACTGGACGAGGGTGAAGCGGGACGCCTCCTCCGCCAGCTGGGCGGCGTACGCCTCGCGCCCGACCTTCGTCGCGGTGAACGCCCCGCCGCCCGCGACGACGAAGCTGCCCGACATCACCGGGTCGCCCGCGCGCTTGAGCACCGGGTCGGCCTCGCCGGTCAGCAGGGACTCGTCGATCTCCAGGTTGTCTGCCTCGCCGACCGTGCCGTCCACCACGACCTTGTCGCCCGGTCCCAGCTCGATCAGGTCGCCGAGCACGATCGCGGAGGTGGAGATCTCGCCGGCCGTCCCGTCGCGCCGCACGGTGGGTTTCGCCTCGCCGATGACGGCGAGCCCGTCCAGGGTCTTCTTGGCCCGCCACTCCTGGACGATGCCGATGCCGGTGTTGGCGATGATGACGAAGCCGAAGAGACTGTCCTGGATCGGCGCGACCGCCAGCATGATCACCCAGAGCACGCCGATGATCAGGTTGAACCGGGTGAGGACGTTGGCGCGGACGATCTCGGTGAGCGAGCGCGAGGAGCGGACGGGCACGTCGTTGACCTCGCCCCGCGCGACCCGCTCCGCCACCTCGGCGGTGGAGAGCCCGCGGGGGTCGTACGCGAGGGGAGCGGCCCCTTCGGAGGGGGAGCGATCGGGGGTCTGTCCCCCGGAGGAGTCGATTGCCCGCTGCGTCATGGTTCAGACGGTACGGGCGGAACGCCGGGTCAGCCCGCGAGACGGGGCTGTACAGGGGGAGGCTCGGCCCCGCGCGGGGAGGGCCGGGCGGGCGGGGTGCGGGGGAGCGGAGCGGTCAGCCCGCGGCGCCCGGGGCGTCCGGCCCGTCGTCACCCGTCACGGCGGCGGCCGCGGCATCGCGGAGGGCGGCGTGGCGCTTGAGGGCCGCGTCGCGTCCGCGGACGTACCAGATGCCGATCAGGCCGAGTCCGGCCCCGGCGAGGCAGGTCCACACCCACCAGAGGTGGCCGTGGTCGTCGAACCAGCCGTAGAAGGGGAGCTGCACGAGGAAGAGGACGAACCAGAGGATCGTGCCGCCCGTGATGGTGGCGACGACGGGGCCCTCCAAGGGCTCGGGCGCCTCGTGCTTCGGTGTCCACTTCTCCATGGCCCCAGTCTATGGGCCCCCGGTCGGGCACGGAGGGGCAGGCCGGTGCGGTGATGAGAGCCGCGTACATAAGGGCCCCGATCCCTTGCGCCACAAGGGTCTACGCGCGGAGATAGCGATCTTCGCCTTATGTATTCATACTTAATCCGTTCGGGAATGGCGCGATTTATTCGTGTAAAAGTCCAAAGACGGTCACCTTTCCCCCCGGCACCCCACTTGATCCAGGGCCCGCTCCACGGCTCCTCCGTACGTCTGAGGTCACACATGTCCCGCTCGGCCACCGCAGAGGTCGACCCCAGCCCGCCGCAGAACGGGCTCGACCGGTATTTCAAGATCTCCGAGCGGGGTTCCACGGTCGCCCGTGAGATCCGCGGCGGATTCGCCACGTTCTTCGCGATGGCGTACATCATCGTGCTCAACCCGATCATCCTCGGCAGCGCCAAGGACATGTACGGGCACCAGCTCGACAGCGGCCAGCTGGTCACCGCCACCGTGCTGACCGCGGCGTTCACCACGCTGCTGATGGGCGTCATCGGCAACGTGCCGATCGCGCTCGCCGCCGGTCTCGGCGTCAACACCGTCGTCGCCCTCCAGCTCGCCCCGCGCATGAGCTGGGCGGACGCGATGGGCATGGTCGTCCTCGCGGGCATCGTGGTGATGCTGCTGGTCGCCACCGGGCTCCGGGAACGCGTGATGAACGCCGTGCCCACCTCGCTCCGCAAGGGCATCTCGATGGGTATCGGACTCTTCGTCCTGCTCGTCGGACTGGTCGACTCCGGATTCGTCTCCCGCATCCCGGACATCGCCCAGACCACCGTCCCGCTCCAGCTCGGCAGCGGCGGTCACCTGCACGGCTGGCCGGTCCTGATCTTCGTGCTGGGCGTGCTGCTCACCCTCGGGCTCATCGTCCGCAAGGTGCCGGGTGCCATCCTGATCTCGATCGTCGCCATGACGATCGTCGCGCTGATCATCAACGCGGCCGTGGACCTGCCGGCCGGTGCCTGGGGCCTCACCGTCCCCGAGTGGCCGGGCAACCCGGTCGCCTCGCCGGACTTCGGGCTGCTCGGCGACTTCAGCCTCTTCGGTGGATTCTCCAAGGTCGGCGTCCTCACCGGCATCCTCTTCGTCTTCACCGTGCTGCTGTCCTGCTTCTTCGACGCGATGGGCACCATCCTCGGCGTCGGTGACGAGGCGAAGCTGACCGACACCGACGGCAACTTCCCCGGCATCAACAAGGTGCTGTTCGTCGACGGCATCGCGGTCGCCGCGGGCGGCGCGACCTCCTCCTCGGCCTCCACCTGCTTCGTGGAGTCCACCGCGGGCGTCGGCGAGGGTGCGCGTACCGGCCTCGCGAGCGTGGTCAGCGGGCTGCTCTTCACGGTGGCGCTGTTCCTGACGCCGCTGGCGACCATGGTTCCCTCGCAGGCGGCCACCCCGGCGCTGGTGGCGGTCGGGTTCCTGATCGTCGCGAGCTCGGTCCGGGGGGTCGACTGGAGCGACTTCACCCTCGCCATCCCGGCGTTCCTCGCCATGGTGATGATGCCGTTCACCTACTCCATCACCAACGGCATCGGCATCGGCTTCGTCGCGTTCAGCGCGATGCGGCTGGCGGCCGGCCGGGGCCGTGAGGTGCCGGTGGCCATGTACGTGGTGTCGGCCGTGTTCGTCTTCTACTACGCGATGCCGGCTCTCGGCCTCACGTGATCCGGCCCGCCGGGCCGGACCGCGTGGCCCGGCGCCCCTCCTCCTTCCGGGGAGCACGGGCGCCGGTCACGTGATCCGGTCCACCGGCCCCTGTTCGGCCTGGGGGCCGTAGAACTTCTCCGTCTCGTCGACCGCCGACTTGAAGCGCTCGTCGAAGTCGTCGCGAATGAGCGTCCGGACCACATAGTCCTGGACGCTCATTCCGCGTTTTGCGGCGTGCTGCCGGAGCCGGTCGAGCAGCTCACCGTCGATCCGCAGGCTGAGTACTGTCGATCCCATGCCAAGCAGGGTCGCCGCCCCGGCGCGCTTCAGGTGTGACTTTCCGCGCTCGACTCACTCGTTCGAGTGAGCGTTTTCCCGCTCGTACCACCGATTGGTCTTTAGTTAAAGTAATGAGTTACGCTAATGACCATGCCTGACCTGATCCACGACGGCGACAGTGCCGCCGCCGTGAGCTCCCTCCGCTCCGCCGTGATGCTGCTCGGCCGACGCCTCAAGCACCAGCGCGTCGACGAGTCGCTGAGCCCCACCGAGATGTCGGTGCTCGGCACCCTCGCCCGCTGCGGTTCGGCCACCCCCGGTGAGCTGGCCCGCAAGGAGCACGTCCAGCCGCCGTCGATGACCCGCATCGTCGCGCTGCTGGAGGCGAAGGGACTGGTCAGTCTCGAACCGCACCCCGATGACCGTCGTCAGAAGAAGGTCAGCCAGACCGAGCGGGCCGAGGCCATGCTCAGTGAGAGCCGCACCAAGCGGAACGCCTGGCTGGCCGGACTCGCCGAGGGCCTGGACGAGGACGAGTGGGAGAAGCTCAGGGTCGCCGCACCCGTGCTCGAAAAGCTCGCCCACCTGTGACGCCCCGGGCCGGCCGGACCACAGCCGCCGTGCCCGTGACCGCCGTCGCTCCCTCGTCACCTGCCAGCAGTCACCCACGCCGAGGAGGCGAACCCTTTTGAGTACGGGATCCGGAGCAGACTCCGCCCCCGCACCGACCTCCACCCACGACAGCACGACCGGCGGGACCTTCTCGTCGCTGAAGATCCGCAACTACCGCCTGTTCGCCACGGGCGCCGTGATCTCCAACACCGGTACCTGGATGTCCCGCATCACGCAGGACTGGCTGGTCCTCAGCCTCACCGGGTCCGCGGCGGCCGTCGGCATCACCACGGCCCTCCAGTTCCTCCCGATGCTGCTCTTCGGCCTGTACGGCGGCGTGATCGCCGACCGCTTCCCGAAGCGCAAGCTCCTTCTCGTCAGCCAGGCCCTGCTCGGCCTGTGCGGCGTGGCCCTGGCCACCCTGACCCTCGCGGGCCTCGTGCAGGTCTGGCACGTCTATCTGATCGCGTTCCTGCTCGGCATGGTCACGGTCGTGGACAACCCGGCCCGCCAGTCGTTCGTGTCCGAGATGGTCGGCCCGAAGCAGCTCCGCAACGCCGTCAGCCTGAACTCCGCGAACTTCCAGTCCGCCCGGCTCATCGGCCCCGCCATCGCGGGTGTCCTGATCACCACGGTCGGCAGCGGCTGGGCCTTCATGTTCAACGGCCTGTCCTTCGTCGCGCCCCTCGTCGGCCTGCTGATGATGCGGACGAGCGAACTCCACCAGATGGTGACCGTGCCCCGCGCCAAGGGCCAGCTCCGTGAGGGCCTGCGGTACGTGAAGGGGCGCCCGGAGCTGATCTGGCCCATCGCGCTGGTCGGCTTCGTCGGCACCTTCGGATTCAACTTCCCGATCTGGCTCACCGCCTACGCCGACGAGATCTTCCACGGCGGCGCGGGCATGTACTCCTTCTTCAACATCCTGATGGCCGTCGGCTCCCTCATAGGAGCCCTGCTGGCCGCCCGGCGCCGCTCCTCCCGGCTGAGGATGGTCGTCGCCGCGGGCACCCTCTTCGGCCTGCTGGAGGTCGCGGCCTCGCTCTCGCCGACCGTCTGGATCTTCGCGATCCTGCTGGTGCCGATCGGGATGCTCGGCATGACGACCAACATCAGCGCCAACACCAGCGTCCAGATGGCCGCCGACCCTGCCATGCGCGGCCGGGTGATGAGCCTCTACATGATGGTCTTCGCCGGCGGTACGCCGGTGGGAGCCCCGATCGTCGGCTGGATCAGCGACACGTACGGCCCCCGCACCGGCTTCGCGGTCGGCGGTGGCATATCGCTGCTCGCGGCCCTGACCATCGGCTTCATGCTGGCCCGTGTCGGGGGCCTGAGGCTGAAGGTGGACCTCCGCCCGGGGCGCCCTCACGTCCGCTTCGTCCCGCGCGAACAACTGGCGACGGCGGCGTAGATCGAGCGATCGTTGACACCGTTCCGCCCTCCTTCCCGCGCGCGGGGGAAGGAGGGCGGAACGGTTTACGGGGGTGCGGGGGCGGGCCGCACGGACTCCCGCGCCGGGCGGTCGTGCGGTCAGCGACACGTGCGGCCTCCCGGGCGTGCGGGCAACTGCGAGACTCGCGCGCATGAGCAGAAGCAAGGACCCCGCCGTCACCCAGCGCCTCTTCGCCGCCGTCCTGCCGCCCGCTTCCGCCGTCGAGGAGCTGCGTACCGCCGTCGCCCCACTGCGCGGGCTGCCGGGGGCGCGGAGCCTGCGGTGGACCGGGGCGGAGGGGTGGCACTTCACGCTCGCCTTCCTCGGCGAGGTGGACGAGGCGCTGCTGCCGGAGCTGTACGGGCGGCTGGAGCGCGCCGCCCACCGGAGCGAGCCGTTCCCGCTCCGGGTGCACGCCGGCGGTCGGTTCGACGGGCGGGTGCTGTGGGCCGGGGCGGCGGGCGGCCTCGACGCGCTGCGGCTGCTGGCGGAACGCGCCCACGCCGCCGCCCGCAGGGCGGGTGTCCCGATGGAGGAGCACCGCCGTTACACGCCCCACCTCACGCTCGCGCGCAGCCGCACGGACGTGGACCTGCATCCGTTCACCGGGGTGCTGGAGGGGTTCGAGGGGACGGCCTGGGAGGCGGACTCGCTGAGCCTGGTCCGCAGCAACCCGCCGGTCTCCGGCGTTCCCGGGGAGCAGCCGCGCTACGAGGTGGTGCGGGCCTGGCCGCTGGGGCGGTGAGCGCGGCGGCTGCCGGTGCGCCGGGCACGGCGGGCAAGAGGGCGGGTGACGATCTCCGGCTCTGGGCGCGGCGGGCGAGTGGGGCGGGTGACGGGGGAGACGGGTGGGGCGGTTAACCTCGTCGGGTGGATCCGAAGACCAGAAACCGCATCATGGCCACCGTTCTCGTGCTGATGTTCGTCGTCGTCGCCGTGGCGGCGGCCGTGGGCAACTGACGACCGCCCTCCCCGGTGACGCCCCGGGCGTCCCGGCCGACGGCTGACCGCCGGCCGGGACGCGCGAAAACGTACCGGGACTACCAGGCGAAGCTCTCCGGGGACGGGCCCGGACCGGGGAAGATCTCCTCCAGCGAGGCCAGCACCTCCTCGGACAGCTCCAGCTCCACCGCGCGCAGCGCGGAGTCGAGCTGCTCGCGGGTGCGCGGACCCGAGATCGGGCCGGTGATGCCCGGCCGCGTCAGCAGCCACGCCAGGCCGACCTCGCCGGGCTCGAGACCGTGCTTGTCGAGCAGGTCCTCGTACGCCTGGATCTGGGCGCGCACCTTCGGGTCCGCGAGTCCCTCGGCCGAGCGGCCGGTGGTGGACCGGGCGCCGCCGCCCTCGCGCTCCTTGCGGAGCGCGCCGCCGAGCAGCCCGCCCTGCAGCGGCGACCAGGGGATGACCCCGAGGCCGTACTCCTGGGCCGCCGGGATGACCTCCATCTCGGCGTCGCGGGCCATCAGGTTGTACAGGCACTGCTCGCTGACCAGGCCGAACGAGCCGAGGCGCTTGGCCGTCTCGTTGGCCTGGGCGATCTTGTAGCCGGCGAAGTTGGAGGAGCCCGCGTACAGGATCTTGCCCTGCTGGATCAGTACGTCGATGGCCTGCCAGATCTCCTCGGCCGGGGTGGACCGGTCGACGTGGTGGAACTGGTACAGGTCGATGTGGTCCGTCTGGAGCCGCTTGAGGCTGGCGTCGACGGCACGGCGGATGTTGAGCGCGGAGAGCTTGTCGTGGTTGGGCCACGCCTCCCCGTCCGGGCCCATGTTGCCGTAGACCTTGGTGGCGAGGACGACCTTGTCGCGGCGGGCGCCGCCCTGCGCGAACCAGGTGCCGAGGATCTCCTCGGTACGGCCCTTGTTCTCGCCCCACCCGTAGACGTTCGCGGTGTCGAAGAAGTTGACGCCCGCGTCCAGTGCGGCGTCCATGAGCGTGTGGCTGTCGGATTCGTTGGTCTGCGGGCCGAAGTTCATCGTCCCGAGAACGAGGCGGCTGACCTTGAGGCCCGTGCGTCCGAGCTGCGTGTACTTCATGATTGCCCACCCAACTCCTTCGAGTGTGCTCGAAGCAAGGGGGCTCAGGGGCCTTTCGGCGGGATCATTCCGGGCTCGCGGGGCTCCCCGCTCCAGCCTGCTCCCGACGAAAGGCCCCGGCGGTTCAGGCGGGCTTGCCCACGAACCGGTCCAGCGCCGCCAGTTCGGCGCGGGAGGTCGCGGCGCCGCCCAGGTGTCCGGCGTCCGCGACGACGGTCAGCTCCGCGTCCGGCCAGGCGCGGGCCAGCTCCCACGCGGTCGTCAGCGGGGCGCCCAGGTCGAACCGGCCGTGGATCAGTGCCCCCGGGATGCCCGCGAGCCGCCCCGCGTCCCGGATCAGCTGCCCGTCCTCCAGCCAGGCGGCGTGCGCGAAGTAGTGCGAGCAGATCCGGACGAGCGCCAGCCGGTCCCGGGAGGGCCTGCTGGTGAACGCGGGCGGCATCCCCTCCTGGGACAGCACCGCGTCCTCCCACGCGCACCAGTCGGCCGTCGCCCGTTCCCGTACGCCGGGGTCGGCGCTCTCCGTCCGCCGGGCGTACGCCGCGACCAGCTCGGTGGCGGAGGGCCGGGGGGCCGTCACCTCCGGGACGCCCGCGCGGAAACGGTCCCAGGCCTCGGGGAAGATCTGCCCGGCCCCCCGGTAGAGCCAGTCGATCTCGCTGGGGCGGGTCGTGGTGACGCCCGACAGCACCAGCTCCGTGACGCGCTCCGGGTGGGTCTCGGCGTACGCGAGGGAGAGCGTCGACCCCCAGGACCAGCCGAACAGCAGCCACGCCCCGATGCCGAGGTGGACGCGGAGCTTCTCCATGTCGGCGATCAGGTGCGGGGTGGTGTTGTGCCGCAGCCCGGCCGCGGGGTCGGAAGCGTGCGGGGTGGAGCGCCCGCAGCCACGCTGGTCGAAAAGGACCACCCGGTACAGCTCGGGGTCGAAGTACCTTCGCGGCCAGGGCTTGCAGCCGGAGCCGGGGCCGCCGTGCACGACGAGCGCCGGCTTCCCCGCCGGGTTGCCGCACACCTCCCAGTACACGAGGTCGCCGTCGCCGACGTCGAGCATGCCGTGGTCGTACGGCTCGACGGGCGGGTAACTCGCGTCGGGTTCGCGGTGCATGCGGCTCCTTCTCGGTGAGGGGGGAAACGATCAGCCTACGGGCTGCCCGGCGGGAGGGGAGCGGCCCGGTGCGCGCCCCCGGGCGTACGCTCGGGGGCGTGAACGCCGTGCCCAGGAACCTCGCCGTACTCGCCGACGCGCTCGCCCGGGCGGGCCCGGACGGCAGGGGCGCGCTCTGGCAACTCGCCGAACGGGGGCGGGAACTGGACGCCAACCTGGTGCGGCTGCCGCCGGGGGCCGAGGTCGGCGAGCACCAGGAGGACACCCTCGACGTGCTCCTCGTCGTCCTCGCGGGCAGCGGTCTGATCGTCACCGGGGAGACCGCGCTGCCGCTCGCCCCGACCACGGTCACCTGGCTGCCCCGTACCTCCCGCCGCTCCGTCGCGGCCGGGCCCGAGGGCCTCGCCTACCTCACCGTCCACCGCCGCCGCCCCGGCCTGACGATCGCCTCCGCGCCGCCCGGTGCCCGGGTGCGGGAGGCCGAAGGCGGCGAGGCGCCGTGCGCGCTGGACCGGGTCTGCCCGGAGTGCGGACGGCTCGCGGAGGGGCGGGCGCCGAAGTTCTGCGCGGAGTGCGGGGAGCGGCTGGGCGGGCGGTGAGCGACGACCGGGGCGCGCCTCCGGGGAGTGCTCAGGAGTCCTCGCGCCCACCTGAGGAGCGCTCAGGAGTCCTCGCACCCACCTGAGGAGTGCTCAGGAGTCCTCGCGCCCACCTGAGGAGCGCTCAGGAGTCCTCGCACTCGGTCAGCTTCGGCCGGTTGGGTGCGGACTCGTTGGCCATCAGCGATGCCAGGTGCTCGGCGTACAGGTCCTCCCACTCCTGACCGTTCACGATCGCCCGCAACGCGTCGCACACCTCCTTCTTCAGCTCGGGCTCGCCCGGCACCATCGCCACGCCGTACCCCTCGGCGCCGCCCGCGTTGCTGATCTGCTGGAGCTTGTCCGGGTCCTGCCCGACGTACCCGGCGAGGATGATGTCGTCGGTGGACACGGCGGAGATCCCGCTCTTGTCGTCCAGCAGGTAGTCCACGCACAGCTGGTACGAACTCTGCCGCTTCGTCAGGTTGTACCCGGTGTCGGTCAGCCACTTCTCGTACGTGGAGCCCCGCACCGTACAGATCTGGGCGTTGTCGTTGATCAGCTCGGCGGCGTCGGTGTACGCGTGCTCGGCGTCCTTGCGCACGAGGAAGCTGCGCAGTGCCGTGTAGTACGGCCCCGCGAAGACGACGCCCTGCTGCTTGCGTTCCGGGGTGATGCTGTAGCTCGCTATCACCAGATCGACACGCCCCGCCGAGAGCATCGACGCCCGGTTCTCGCTGTTCACCGGCACGAAGCGGATGTCCTTCGCCCCGTAGCCCATCCGCTTCGCGATCCGGGTGGCGAGGTCTATGTCGTACCCGGCGTACGAACCGTCCGTCTGGCGCTGGCTCAGTCCGGGCTGGTCCTCCTTCACCCCGATCTTCAGCTCGGCGTGCGCCTTCTTGTACGTGGGCGCGGGCGCGGCCATCTTCTGCCAGGTCAGCCAGGTGCCGCCGGCCAGCAGCACCGCGCACCCGACCGCCGCCGCCGCGAGTACGGCCCGGCGACGGGAACCGCCGCCGCCCGACGCCGGTCCCTTGCCGTTGCCACCGTCGTCTCCCGCGCCGGCGTTCCCGTCGCCGGCCGGGAGCCGGAGGCCCTCGTTCCGGCGGTGGGTCGGCGGGTCGAGCGCCGGAGGGTCACTGGTGACCGCCATCAGCATCGCCTCGGTCTCCCGGGCGGTCGGCCGCTCCAGCGGATCTTTCCGGAGCAGCGCCCCGATGACGGGGGCGAGCGGTCCCGCGTGCGCCATCGCGGGCAGCGGCTGCTCGTACACGGCGATGAAGATCTCGTACGAGCTGAGGCCCCGGAAGGGTGCGTGGCCCTCGACCATCTCGAACAGCGTCACCCCCAGCGACCACAGGTCGGACGCGGGGGTGCCCGGCTTCGGCAGCGCCTCGCCGCCCCGGTGGACCAGCTCCGGCGCCAGGTACTTCGGTGTGCCGATGATCTCCTGCGACTTGGTCAGCTGGACGGCGCCCTCGAAGGTGGCGATGCCGAAGTCCATCAGCAGCGCACGGCCGTTGGGCCGGAAGAGGACGTTGTGCGGCTTGACGTCCCGGTGCAGCACTCCCGCCTCGTGCACCGCGCGCAGCCCGCGCAGCACCTGGAGGGCGATCCGGGCCGCCTGCGCCACCGGCAGCCTGCGCTGCTCGCGCAACAGATCGGCCAGAGAGCGTGCGTTGAGCAGCTCCATCACGATCCAGACCTGGTTGCCGGCCTCGATCACGTCGTGCACCGCCACGACGTTCTGGTGCCCGATCCGGGCGATGGCCTGCGCCTCGCGCCGCGCCCGCTCGACCCACTGCGCCTGCGTCTCCGGTTCCACCGCTCCCCGGTAGAGCAGCCCCTTGACCGCCACCCGCCGCCCGAGGCGCCTGTCCAGCGCCTCCCAGACGACGCCCATACCGCCGCGCCCCAGCTGGCGTTGGAGTTCGTAGCGGTCGGCGATCACCATGTGCGGGTGGAGTTCGGGCTCGGTGCCGTGCGTGTCACCGGCGGGCTCGGGCGCGTCCCCGAGGAACTCCGGGCCGGTGGGGTCACCGACGGGCTCCACGACGGACTCGTCGGACTCGTCCCCGGGGCCGTGCGCCCCCGCGTGCCGGGGCTCGGCGTGCTGCGGCCCGGTGGGCTGCCGACCGCCACCGGGACTGCCGTCGAAGCCCGTTTCCGGCTCGTCGGCCGTTCCCTCGCTGCGCATGCGACCCCCTGAGCACTACATGGAAGCATCAGGGTAGACGGTCCGTCAGTGCCGAAACGGGTCACCGGACTTGCGGTTATGTCACGCTTCGGAAGGTGGCGGGACGGGGGCGCGGGAGTGCGGGACCCCGCTCCTCGGCCGTCTCCCCCGCACATTCACTCCTCCTGCTGCTTGTCCTGTTGCTCCTGCTTCCGTTCCAGAGTCTCTTCGAGGCGGGCGGTGTCCTCGCCGGTCCACCCGGACGGCCGGGTCACGGCGGCCCAGGCGGCGACCGGGAGGGTGCCGAACCGGTGCCCGTATCCCACCGGCACGGAGTCGGCCGCCGCCAGGTCGCAGGTCACCTGCCAGAACGTGACGACCGGATACCAGCGCATCCCGGGGGAGACGTCCGGAGCCTTCGGCCCCACCAGCCACTGCGGCCGAGACGTCAGCAGATCGGGGGACCACCAGGTGACGGGGTCGGAGCCGTTCTGGAGGTACACGACCCGGGGCGCGTCCCAGACGGCCCCCGCCGGCCTGCCGAAGTCCTCCTCGCGGCGGGCGTACCGCACGGTGCGGCCGTCCCGGTAGACCGGCAGCCAGAGCGGAGTGCCCTGGTCGCGGGCCCTGCCGAGCCGCTCCCACATCGGGTTGCGCAGGGTCGGCCCGACCAGCAGCGCGCCGTCGCTGCGGGCGGTCATCCTCGCGAGCTCGCCGTCGAACGCGCCCTCGGTGGCGTACGAACCGAGGGACTCGCCGGACACCAGCAGCCGTGGGCGTTCACCGGCGGGCAGCGCGGACCAGTGCGCGTACACGGCGTCGAAGAGCGCGGAACCGGCCACGGCGGCCTCGCTCTCGGTCAGGAACGAGAGCCAGCTCGGCAGGTAGGAGTACTGGAGGGCGACCGCCGCGCTGTCGCCGCCGTACATGTACTCCAGCGGCTTCGCGAGGCTCTCGTTGACCCAGCCGCTGCCCGTCGTACCGAACACCACCAGCGCCTTCCGGCGGAACGCGCCGGTCCGCTCCAGTTCCCGTACGGCGAGGTCCGCGCGGCCCCGCAGGGTCGCCGAGGACTCCAGGCCGACGTACACCCGCACCGGGTCCTTCGCCGGACCGCCGGTGAACGCGGAGATCTCCGCCCGGCTGGACGCGTGACCGACGAAGTCCCGGCCGTTCTTCCCCAGCGAGGACCAGCTCTCCAGCGAGGACGGACTGCCCGATAGCGTCGGCAGCAGAGGCCGGGCGATCCCCTTGCTGGTCGACCCGTTCGTCAACGACGCACTGCTCTCCACCAGGTTCACCACCCCGCGCAGCAGGAAGCCCTGGACCACTCCCACCACCACGACGACCGCCACCGAGGCCGCCACCATCAGCGCCCACGGGCGCGGCACCAGCCGCTCCAGCGGACGCGCCAGCGTGCGCGTGCCCAGCCGGACGGACCGGGCCAGCACGACGAGCAGCGCGCAGAGCAGCAGCGCCACGAAAGGCACCAGCGCCCACTGCCACCACACCAACCCCGGCTCCATGTCGACCGCCCGCCGCGCGTCGCCCTGCCAGCGCACGCTGCGCACGGTCACCGCGACGACGGCCGCGACCCCCAGCGGTACGAGCATCAGCCACGCCCACCGGCGCGTCGCCCCGCCCGGTCGCGCCCCGCAGCGCCGCGCGAACCACCCCAGGACCGCCCCCACGCCGTAGCCGGCCGCCGCGGTGACCCCGGCCGCCAGCGACTGGACGAGCCAGGAGCGGGGGATGAGCGAGGGCGTGAACGAGACGACGTAGAAGAGCACCGCCACGACCACTCCCGTCCAGCCGGGCCGGCGCCGCACCACCGGGCGCCGGACGAGGCGGGCGGCCGGCCGGGGCCGCTCCCCCTCCCGGGTCGCTCCGCCACTGTCGGTCATGGGGCCTCCCGGTCGTCTCGGCCGCCGTCACCCGGCCGCTCCAGAGGCACGCTAGGCGGCACGGTACGCCACCGGACGGCGACACCCTGTGACGGCCGTGATCCCTGCGGGGGCGCGGCAGGGGGTGGCGTCCACGCGGGACAGCCCTGAGTTGCCCGGGCCGGGGGCGGCGCCGAGAGTGGACCCACCTGGGGAGAGAGCGGGGAGAAGGAGACGGCATGGCTGAGGGGCGGCGGCTTCCCCTGAACGGGGCGATCGCGCTGACCATCGCCATCCTGGTCGCCACCAACCTCGTCAACCACGTCTTCCTCCACGGCTGGGGCCTGGTCGTCTCCCTGGTCGTCACCCCGGTCCTGCTCGCCGTGTGGAAGTGGTCCGGCGGCACCTGGCCCGAGGCCGGTCTCGGCCGGGGCACCTGGGCCAAGGGCGCCCGCTGGGCCGCCGTACTGATCGGCCTGGTCGGACTCGTCTACCTGGTCGGCGCGCTGCTTCCCGCCACCCGCGACCTCTTCGAGGACCAGCGCAACAGCGGCCTCTCCGGCGCCGAGGTCGCCTACCGCATGCTGATCCAGGTCCCCGTCGGCACCGTGCTGCTGGAGGAGGTCGCCTTCCGCGGGGTGCTGTACGGGCTCCTCGTACGCGCCCGGGGAACGGTCACCGCCACCGTCGTCTCGTCCGTCCTCTTCGGGATGTGGCACATCCTCCCCTCGCTCCACCTGGCCAGTGACAAGCCCGCGCTCTCCGGCCTTTTCGGCACCTCCTCCACCGGCACCGTGCTCGCGGCGGTCGTCGCCGACATCGGCGCCGTGCTGTTCACCGCGGCCTCCGGCGTCCTCTTCTGCGAGCTGCGCCGCCGCAGCGGCAGCCTGCTCCCCCCGATGGGCCTGCACTGGGCGACCAACGCGCTGGGGTACCTGACCGGTTTCCTCCTGCGGTAACGCCGTTGCGGGGGCTCCGTGCGTCCGGGTACGTTCCTCCGGTCCCCGTTCGCCCCGCCGCGCCCCGTTCGACGGAGAAGACCCTTGCCGCTGCGCGTCACCCCGCTCGCCGAGCCGGACCACGGCACGTCCTCCCACCGCCTCGTCTGGCTGGCGGAGGAGGTGCCCGGCGGAGGTATTGGACCGGCGGGCGTCGATCCGCCCGCGTACCCGGTGGGGACGGCGTACCTGCGGCTCTTCACCTCCCCGGGGCGGGACCACCTCGCCGAACTGGACATCGCCGTCCACCCGGCCGCCCGCCGCACCGGCACCGGAACCCGCCTCCTGGAAGCGGCCCTCGCGGGTGCCCGGGGCGAGGGCCGCCGCACGGTGACGGTCCAGGTGGCGGGGGCGGACGGAGCCGACGGGGAGGGCGCCACGGCGTTCCTGACGGCCCGTGGCTTCCGGGTGGTCCTCACCCTGACCTTCGCCCGTCTGGCGACCGCCGACACCGACCCGGCCGCGCTCGCCGCCCTCGCGGCCGAGCCGCACCCGGGCTACCGGCTGATCTCCTGGAGCGGCACCGTCCCCGACGACCTGGCCGAGACGTTCGCCGGCTCGCGGTGGGCGATGGACGACATGCCGATGGACGAGATGGATCACGGCGCGGAAGTCTGGGACGTGGACCGGGTACGAGCCGCCGCCCGCGCCGTCGAGCGGCGCGGCGAACTCCTGCACACGGTCGCGGCGGTCGACGAGGCGGACGGCACGATCGTCGGCTTCACCGAACTGGTCGTCCCCGGCGACGGCGCGGGCGACGGCCTGCACTACGGCACCGGAGTCCTGCCCGCCCACCGCGGCCACGGCCTCGCGCGCTGGATGAAGGCCGAGTCGATCCGTACCGCCCTGACCGCCCACCCCGCCCTCACCGGCCTGATCACGGACACGGCGGACGGCAACGCCCCGATGCGCGCGGTGAACGACGCGCTCGGCTACCTGCCCACGCACCGGTCGGTCTTCTTCCAGCGCGAGTCGGGGAAGGAGCCGGCTGACGCGGCGGGACCCGGCGTGGCGGACTGAGGCGGTGCTCCCCGCGCCCGCGGGGATGGTGCGTCCGGCTCCGGCGCCCGAGGATGGCTCCATGACGACGAAGCCCATCATCACGCTCGTACGGGGCGACATCACCGAACAGCACGCCGATGCCCTCGTGAACGCCGCCAACTCCTCGCTTCTGGGCGGGGGCGGGGTGGACGGTGCCATTCACCGCAAGGGCGGCCCGGAGATCCTGGACGCCTGTCGTGATCTGCGCGCTTCGCGGTACGGCAAAGGCCTGCCCACCGGGCAGGCGGTGGCCACGACCGCCGGGCGGTTGCGGGCGGATCACGTGATCCACACGGTCGGCCCGGTCTGGTCGCGGGAGGAGGACCGGTCCGGGCTCCTGGTGTCCTGCTACCGCGAGTCCCTCAGGGTGGCCGCCGAACTGGGCGCGCGCTCCGTGGCGTTCCCGGCGATCTCGACCGGGATCTACGGCTGGCCGATGGACGACGGTGCCCGTCTCGCCCTGCGCACGGTGAGCGAGGAGGCCCGGCTCCCGGTCGCCGAGGTTCGGTTCGTCCTCTTCGACGAGGACGCGTACGCGTGCTTCGAGCGGGCGCTCGCGGAGGGGGATCACCCCTCGTCGTAGGACCGGCGTGCGGGGGACGGTGGCGGGAACCGGCACCCCTGAGGGGTGACACCCCGGCGGGCCCACTCTGTGCCCCACCTGCGGAGTGAGGGATTCGGCGGCGGGTGTGCGGCGGGGCGTGGGGTGGTGATTGCCGCCAACTTTTCCGGGGCGCTTGTGGCTGCCGTGCGGGACACCGTTCAATTCTGTTCGTTCGTCCCTCCACCAATGTCACGTGCAGCCCGGACGCCCGTCCCGCAGAGAAGAAGGTCACGGATGCTGAAGGGGTACCTGCTCATCGGGCTCTCCGCTGCCGGCTTCGGGTTCATGCCCGTCTTCGCCACGTTCGCCTACCGCGACGGGCTGACCGTCAGCACGCTGCTCTTCCTCCGCTTCGCTCTCGCAGCGGTGGTCTTCCTCCCCTACGCGATCCACCACGCGCGCCGCACCGGCCTCCCGAAGCGGGCGGACCTGCTGCGGTTGGGCGTGCTGGGCGGGGTGTTGTACATGGCTCAGTCGGCGCTGTACTTCTCGTCCGTCAAGCACATCTCGCCCGCGCTGGCCGCTCTGTTGCTGTACGTCTACCCGGCCCTGGTGGCCATCGTGTCCGCAGCCGTGGGCCGGGACAGACCCTCACTGGCGATCGTCGGGTCGATGCTGGCGTCCTTCGCGGGAGTGGCACTCGTCCTGGGTCGCATCGGGTCGGACCTGAACGTCGTGGGCGTCCTGCAAGTGCTCGGTGCCGCGGGGGTCTACACCACCTACATCATGTACGGCGACCGGGTGAGCGGCAGTGTGCACCCCGTGGTGATCACGGCCTTCGTCTCGGCGGCCACCGCGGTCTCCTTCCTGCTGTACGGGATGGCCACGGGCGACCTGAGGTTCGACTTCGCGTTCCGGGGGTGGCTCTGGGTGCTCGGTCTGGCCCTGGCCTCCACGGTCGTGGCGATTCTCTGCTTCTTCCTCGGGATGACCCTGATCGGTCCGACGCGGGCCTCGATCGGCAGCATGCTGGAGCCCGTGGTGAGCATCGTCGCCAGCGCGGTGCTGCTGAGCAGCGGGCTGACGGGCTTGCAACTCCTGGGGGCCTCGTTGGTCCTGGCGGGTGCCACCATCGGCGTCCTCTCCCGTCGCCCCTCGCCCACAAAGGCGCGGTCCGCGCCACCACCGAGGTTCTCGCGCGACCACGGCACCGCACCGCAGCACCCCCGGGCCCTCAGCGAGCACGACGCCACGCCGACACCGTCCGTACAGTCGCCTCCGCGCCGCTGACCGGGCGTACCTCGCCGTGGGCGCCCGCTACCGGGTTCCCGCCGCGCGCCGTCGCAGGACCGCCGCGTCGGCGGCCACGGTGGCGGCGACGGCCAGGCCCATGCCGAGTACCGCGCCGCCCAGGTCCAGGGCCGGACCGGCGAAGCCGAGCGCGAGGACCACGAGCGCACCGGACGCGACGACCGCGGTGTGTTCCGCGCCGCCGGTGCCGGTCATGCGGTGCAGGGCGCCGAGCAGGACGAGGACGACGGTGACCGGTACGGCCACGGCCAGCGAGGCGGTCCGCTCGGACAGGTGCGCGTGGTGTTCGGCGGCGTCCACGGCCGCTTCCAGCCCGGCGCCGAGGGCGGCCAGCGACGCGAAGACACCGTAGTGGGCGTATCCCCAGGTCAGGGCGGAGCGCAGGGTGGGCAGGCCGATCTCGCCGCCGGTGAAGTACATCCACCACAGGCCGAAGACCAGCAGCAGACCGCCGATCGCGATCAGCAGGACGGGGGCCGAAAGCCCGTGGTCGGACACGGCGGACTGGACCGCCGCGAGCGAGGCGAGGATGACTTCGCCGAGCACGATGATGGTGAAGAGGCCGTACCGCTCGGCGATGTGCTCCGGGTGCCAGCTGGTGGTGTTGCCGCCGGACTCGGCCCACGCGGGAACGGCCAGTTCGACCAGTACGAGCAGGACGAAGGTGGCCGCCTGCCATCCGTCCGGGACCGCCAGCCTGGCCACCCAGCCGATCTGCGCCACGCCGATGCCCGTCGCGTACCGCAGGGCGCACCGGCGGCCCTCCGGGTGCTGCGTCGCGGCCCGGAGCCACTGCGCGATCATCGCGACGCGCATGATGACGTAGCCGATGACGACGACCGTGAAGTCCCCGTCCTGGAAGGCGGCGGGAACCCCGGCGGCGAGCACGAGCACGCCCGCCATCTGGAGCAGGGTCACCAGCCGGTACGGCACGTCGTCGGTGTCGTACGCGGAGGCGAACCAGGTGAAGTTCATCCAGGCCCACCAGATGGCGAAGAACACCGCCGCGTAACCGGCCAGCCCGGTTCCCACGTGGTCCTCCGCCAGCGCGTGATGGAGTTGCGAGGCGGCCTGCGAGACCGCGACCACGAAGGTCAGGTCGAAGAGCAGTTCCAGCGGAGTCGACGCCCGGTGCTCCTCCTCGGGGTTCCGTGCCCGCATCGTCCGCAGCAGAGGGACCGTACGCTCAGCCATGTTCCGTCCTTAACGCCGCGCGTGTGCCGTGTGACCTGCGCTGTGTACCGGGTGCCCGCGCGGCTCGTGCCGTGCGGGCCTTCGGGTTCATCCTCGCCCGGCGGTCCCGCGATCCGTCCATGGGGCACGGTTCGCACCCGGTGATCGTGCGCGGGGCGGCGGGAAGGGGGCGCGGGCGGGCAGGAGCGCGGTGCGGGGCGCGGGCGGGCAGGAGCGCGTCGGGCTGGGCAATCTCCCAAGAAATTCTTCGTACGCATGCGCGTCGAACGTTGACACGAAAGACTGGCGCGGTGATCTCTCCCGATGCCCTCGTGCCCGCTGCGGACATCCGTGCCCACTTCGTCGACCGGCTCAACTCGGTGCTGAGACGACCGGGGATGTGGGGGGACGAGCTGGTCCTCCGGATGATGTGCGAGGACCTTCTCTACGTGGAGGGCCGACCGGTGGTGTGGCACGAGCAGCAAACGGCCTGGGAGGCGTCCGGCGCCTGGTCGGCGAACGGGGCGAAGGGCGCCTTCGCCCGGCATCTGCACGCGGACGGCCCGGCGGACGCCGTGGTCTCGCTCTACGCGGAGTTCGCGCACCGGCTCGGCTGGTTGCGGGCGGTACGGGTGCTGGACGCGGTGGAGTACGCCCGGCTGCGCGCGACGGCGCAGGAGTGGGTGGGCCGGGAGGACCGGAGCTGGTCGGACGTGGCGGCCGCGTTCGGGCCGCCCTCGGTGCGGTTCGGCGGCTCCAACCCCCGGTACGGCAAGACGCTCGGCTACGTCACCGCCGATCCGGCCGCCCCGATGGTCTGCTTCCACCTCTGGAACGGCACCCGGCCCGACGCGCTCTGCGGCTGGACCGCCGAGCACACGGAGCCGGTCCTGCTCGCCGTGCGTGTCGGTGGCGCCGCCGCCTTCCGCGACTCGTTCACCTACACGCCGGAGGGCGAGCGGCGGCGCTCGTGCTCCCGGGAGCTCTCCCGCCAACTGGACTGAACCCGCCGTCCCGGCTGCGGTGTGCGAGTGCCCCGGACGCAGGCTCAGGCGGCGTACGCGACGTGCCCGTCCGGGCGGAGCAGTACCGAGCGCAGCTCGCTCCACCGCCCGGTGGGCTCCGCCGGGCGGGCCGTGCGGCGCAGGGTGCCGTGCGGCAGAGCGCCCTCCGTGAGGGCCGGCGCGGCATCCGGCCCGCCGCCCAGTTCGAGGAGCACGTGCCGGCCCTCGCGCAGCAGCGCGAAGAGGCTGCCGCCCTCGGCGAACGCCAGGTCGGGGGCGCGGGTGCCGGTCAGCGGGTGGGCGGTGTCCGGGTCGGCCGGCGGGTAGCCGACGTCGAGCGCGCCGAGTTGCTCGGCCAGTGCGCGGGAGAACTCCGGTACCCGGTCGATCAGTTCGGAGAGATGGGCGCGCAGAGCCTGCCCCTCGACCGTGTGGGCGGTCATCAGTGCGGTCTGCGCCCGGGTGGAGGCGAGGAGCCGGGCGCCCACCGGGTGGCGCTCGGAGTGGTACGAGTCGAGCAGTCCCTCCGGGGCCGTGCCGAGGAGGGTCGCGGCCAGCTTCCAGCCGAGGTTGGTGGCGTCCTGGAAGCCGACGTTGAGGCCCACGCCCCCGGCGGGGAAGTGCATGTGCGCGGCGTCCCCCGCGAGAAGGACGCGGCCGGACCGGTACGTGGCCGCCTGGCGGGTGGCGTTGCCGAAGCGGGAGAGCCAACGCGGGTCGCGCATACCGAAGTCGGTCCCCAGGACCCGTACGGCCGAAGCCCGCACCTCCTCCAGCGTCGGCTCCGGGCCGTCCGGCCGGTCGCCCGCCGCGTCGATGCCGACGAAGCGGGTGAGCCCGTCCGGCAGGGGTACGGCCATCACCCCGCCCGCCGCGCCGAATTCGGTGACCGGGCCGGTGGGCGGCGCGTCGAGGGCGACGTCGGCCAGCCAGCCCCAGACCGTCGGGTCGGTGCCGGGGAAGGCGATTCCCGCCGCCTTCCGTACCGTGCTGCGGGTGCCGTCGCAGCCGACGACGTACCGCGCGTCGACCGCGTACGGGCCCTCGGCCGCGTCCACCGAGAGGCGGACGGACTCCGGCCCCTGCTCCAGGCCGGTCACCCGGTGCCCGCGCCGGACGTCGGTGCCGCGCGTCCGGGCGTGGGCCTCCAGCAGTGCTTCGGTGCGCACCTGGGGCAGGAGCAGGGTGAAGGGGTACGGGGTGTCCAGGCCCCGGAAGTCCAGCCGGCTCGCCAGTGCCCCGAAGTGGCCGGACGGGATCGGGGTGCCCGCCTCGATGACCTCGGTGAGCCCGCGCATCGCGAGGATCTCCACCGTCCTCGGGTGCACGGTGAGCGCTTTGGAGTGCGGGCTCGGCTCCGTCCTGGCCTCCAGGACGGTCACCGGGACGCCCTGAAGGCGGAGTTCGGCCGCGAGCCAGAGCCCGGTGGGGCCCGCCCCCACGACGACGACCTCGGCCTGTTCCGTCACGGTGTTCGGTTCCATGGCTGCTCTCCTCGGTGCTCTCGGCTTTTCCGGAATGCTCTTGGTCGGTGACCAATGATTGATCCGAACTAAACTAGGTCAGTGACCAAAAAGCAATCCGCTTCCTCGACGAACCAGCCCCGCGCCCGCCTCACGCCCGCCGCCGTGGTGGACGCCGCGCTGGAACTGCTGGACGAGGAGGGACTCGACGCGGTCACCACACGCGCGGTCGCGGACCGGCTCGGCGTACGGATGAACACCGTGCTCTGGCACATCAAGACGAAGGACCGGCTGCTGGAGCTGCTGGCCGACGCCCTCGCGGGGTCCCTCTCGTACGAGGACCTGCCCGAGGACGCGCAGAAGCGCGCGTGGGAGCTGATGCGGCGCTACCGGAAGTCCCTGCTGGCGCACCGGGACGGCGCCGCCCTGGTGACCGGTACCTACGCGGCCGAACCGCACACCCTGCGGTTCGCCGACACCCTGCTCGACACCCTCGTGGCGGGCGGAGCGACGGACGAGTCGGCGGCGTGGACGCTCTACGCCCTGACGTACTTCACCCTCGGCCTCACTCAGGAGGAGCAGGCGATGACCGGCTTTGACGAGGACCGGCTGCGCGCGGCCGTGGCGGAGGGGGAGTACCCCGCGCTGCGCAGGGCGCTCCCGGTGCTCTCGGCGGACACCTTCCCGGCCCGCTTCGAGGACGGGATCGGCCGCATCCTGGGCGGCGGGCGGCGGGAGCGGTAGCCGACGCGGCCCGGGCGGGTGACGGCCTCCACAGGCGCCGCCGGGTCTTACGGGTGGGCGCCCGCTTCGATCAGCAGGACGCCCCCGGCGATCAGTACGATGCCCGCGCCCATCAGCCGGGTGAGGGGTTCACCGAAGAGGCGGCGGGCGAGGACGGCGGTCAGCGCGACCCCGCAGGCGGACCAGATGCCGTAGGCGACACCGATCGCGATGCCGTGGGAGAGCGCCAGCGCGAGGCAGCCGAAGGAGGCGACGTACGCGACCAGGACCGGCGCCAGCCACACCTTCTTGCGGAAGCCCTCGGAGGCGCGCAGGGCGAGGGTGCCGCTGACCTCGCAGAGGATCGCGCCCATCAGGAAGAGCCAGCTCACGGGGTGGTCTCCTCGGGCTCGGGGGGAGTGCCGGGGTCTGCCGTGCCGGGGGGCCCGGCGGTGGTGCGGGGCCCGGCGGTGGCGGGGGTGTCCGTGACGGCTGCGGCCTGCTCGCGGGCGGCCGTGGCGCGTTGCGCGCCGATCTCCACGGTCATCACCCCGCCGGCCACCGCCACCACGCCGAGGCCCATCATCCAGGTCAGCGGGTCCCCGAAGAGGAACGCGGCCAGTACGGCGGTGACCGCGACGCCGCTCGCGCCCCAGATCCCGTACGCCACGCCGATCGGCATGCCCTCGCGCAGGACCAGTGCCAGCATCGTGAACGCGGTGACGTAACCGGCGACCACCAGTACGTACCACGGCCCGTCGTCGAGGGCGGCCCGCAGGGCGAGCGTCGCCGCGACCTCGGAGGCGATCGCACCGACGAGGAACAGCCACTTTTTGGAGCCGCCGGTGTCCGTGGCGTCGGTGTCCGTGCTGTCGGTGTCCGTGGCGTCGGTGTTCCTGTGGTCCGGGTTGTTGTCGTCCGGGTTGTTGTCGTCCGTCAACGCGAGGGTCCTTCCCCGGGGCCTGTTCAGGCGCACTTCGGCCCGCCTCCCCCCGGGCGGGGGAGGCGGGCCGGCCTGAACGCATGGCGGGTCGGAGTGCGGCCCGCACGGAATCGTTACTTCGCGGCGAGCCGCTTCTCGTACCCGACGACCCGCACGCACGCGGTCAGGCCGAAGATGGCCTCCTCCAGCTCACCCTGCGTCGGGTAGCTGGGGGCGATACGGATGACGGAGTCGCTCGGGTCGTCGCCGTACGGGTGGGTGGCACCGGCCGGAGTGAGGACGATACCGGCCGCACCGGCGCGTCGCACGACCTCCTTCGCGCAGCCCTCCTCGACCTCCAGGTTCACGAAGTAGCCGCCCTTGGGCTTCGTCCAGGAAGCGAGGCCCGTACCGCCCAGCTCGGCTTCGAGGATGCGCTGCACGGCCTCGAACTTCGGCTGGAGCGACAGACGCTGACGATCCATCAGGTCGCGCACGCCGTCCGCGTCGCGCAGGTACATCGCGTGCCGCAGCTGGTTGACCTTGTCCGGGCCGATGGACCGCTTCGAGTTGTTGGCGAGCAGCCACTTCACGTTGGCCGGGGACGAGCCGAAGAAGGCGACGCCCGCGCCCGCCAGGGTGATCTTGGAGGTGGAGCCGAACACGAACACCCGGTCCGCGTTCCCGGCCTCGTCGCACGCGGCGAGCAGGTCGGCGATCTCCACCCGCTCCTCGGTGAGGTGGTGCACCGCGTACGCGTTGTCCCAGAAGACGCGGAAGTCGGGCGCGGCGGTCTCCATCGCGGCCAGCCGGGCGACGGTCTCGTCGCTGTAGACCGCGCCGTCCGGGTTGCTGTACTTCGGGACGCACCAGATGCCCTTGACGGCCGGGTTCTCCGCGACGAGGCGCTCGACCACGTCCATGTCCGGACCCGACCCGGTCATCGGCACGGGGATCATGTCGATGCCGAACCGCTCGCACAGCGCGAAGTGCCGGTCGTAGCCGGGGACGGGACAGAGGAACGCGATCCGGCCCTGGTCCACCCAGCGCGACTCGGCGCCCGGCAGCACGCTGAGCATCGCGTGCACCAGCGAGTCGTGCATCAGCTCAAGGCTGGAGTTGCCCGCCGCGAGAAGCTGCGCCACCGGTACCTGGAGCTGCTCGGCGAAGATCTCTCGGAGCTCGGTCAGGCCCTGGAGGCCGCCGTAGTTGCGCACGTCCGTGCCGTCGGCGGCGGTGTGGCGGCCACCCGGCAGGCTCAGCAGGTCCTCGGAGAGATCGAGCTGCGTGGGCGCCGGCTTCCCCCGGGTCAGGTCGAGGGAGAGGCCACGGCCGGCCAGCTCCTCGTAGTCCTGCCTGGCGCGGTCGACAAGGGCGCCCAGGTCGCTCGGGGCGCCGGGGGCGCTCAGGGCGTCGGAGCTCAGCTCGGTGGTCACGGTGTGTCCTCTCGCGGGTCCCGCTCGGTGCCGGACGGCACCATGCCGAGGATACAAACCGGCCAGTGGCCCGCTTCTTTCGGTGCGCTCCCCGTACCGGTCCCGCTCTCACCGGCGCCACCTTCCGGGGCTTCTCCGCCGGCGGCCGAGTGCGGGGCCGAAGGCGACCGTCGGGGGCCGGGGGCCGGGGGCCGGGGGTGCGGGCGTCGGGGGCCTGGGGTGCGGGCGTCGGCTCGACGCCCGCACCCCAGGCCGGCGACTTGTTACCGGTCGGCGAACTGCGGGTCCTTCGCCTGGTCGTAGACCTCCTTGCCGGCCGCGTCGAACGCGTGGACGTAGGCGCTCGGCCCCGAGAAGTAGCGGCCGGGATCGGACGTACCGGTGGAGAGGGCCGCGGCGTAGACGAACGCGCCGCCTGCCATGGCAGCCGGGTACTGCTTCGGGTCGTCGCCGTAGCTGACGGTGACCTTGGCGATGCCGGACGTGTAGTGCCCGGCACCCAGCGTCGCGTACCGCCCCTTGCCGGCCGGGGCGCCGATCGAGTCGAAGTACTCGATCAGATGACCGGCGCCCCACAGGCGATCGTTGATGAACGTGGGCGGGGAGTCCGGGCTGTTGCCCTTGTCGCCCTTCGACTCGCACTGTACGTACTGGCCGGCGGAGTCGACGGCGACGACCACACCGTCCCAGTCCTGCGCGGCGAGGGGAGTGCGGACGGCGATCACCGCGTCGTATCGCGACGCGTCCGATCCCAGGCAGGAGGCGAGGATCTTGGCCACGGACCCCGCGTCGATCGGGGTGGTCGCCGTGCCGGTGATGGTGCCCACGACCGGCTCGGACGCCACCGGAGCCGACCCGGCTCCACCCGACGTTGATCCGCCCGTCGTGGATCCGGGGGTCTCGGCGGGCGTGCTCGGAGTCGGTGACGCGGCTGCGCCCGTCGTCGGGTTGGCGCCGCCCCGCGCGGGGGTGGCGAGGACCGGCTCGGCGTTCCCCGTCCCACCGAAGACGGCCACGGCCGTGACGCTCAACGCCGCGACGCCGGTGGCGACGCCGAGCGGCACCCCCCACCTGCGAGTCAGCGAAGCACGGTTGTCCTCGGAGTCGATCTTCATCAGTAGCTCCTCTCGGGTCCGCCGATGGTTCGGCAGATCACGATCGGAAGGAGCCGCAGGAATGCCCTGCTCGTCATTCATCGCGCGACCTCTTCCGCGTTGACGGGGTTCTTCGAACTGAATGGCGCCGCACCCCTGTCTCCGCCGACGAGGTCGACCCCCAGCCTCCGCCGCGCCCGGTGCAGCCTGGACTTCACCGTGCCGATGGCCACCCCCAGAGTGGAAGCGGCCGCCTGCTGATCCAGGCCCGACCACACACAGAGCTCGACCACCTCGCGTTCGTGGCGCGGCAGTCGAGCCAGTGCCCGGTGGATCTCGGACATGCGCCGCTCGTCGTCCACCAGGACGGCTATGCGGTCCGCGTGGTCGCCCACCGGCTCGGCGTGCGAGACGAGCCGGTGCAGCAAGGCCTCGGCCCGTCTCAGCCGACGTCTGGTGTTCGACAGCAGGCGATCGGCGATGCCCAGCAGCCACGGCAGGGCCGAGTCGCGGTCCAGCACCGTTTCCGATCGCCGACGCCAGGCGTGCAGGAACACGGTCGACGTGAGGTCCTCAGCCTCGGACCAGTCGGCCGTGCGCCGGAACAGGTGGTTGTAGACGGTCCTCCCGTGACGGTCGAAGATCCGCCCGAAAGCCTCCCGGTCGCCGTCGACGGCCCTCGCCCACAGTTCGCGGTCGGAGATGCCTCCCACCGGCACGGCGGGAGCGGCGTCTTTCAGTTCCATGCCCTGTACGTGTCCGGCACCAGGGCGAAGGTTCCCGCCGAGCCAGGGTTTCAGGCGACGCCACCGTTGGCGTGGAGCACCTGGCCGTTGATCCACCGCCCGGGGCCGGCCAGGAACGCGACGGCCTCGGCGATGTCCTCGGGGGTGCCGAGCCGTTCCATCGGGGAGAGGCCCGCGATGGTGTCCACGACCTGCTGCGGCTTGCCGTCCAGGAAGAGCGGGGTGGCGGTCGGGCCGGGTGCGACCGCGTTCACCGTCACGTCACGGCCGCGCAGCTCGCGGGCGAGTACCAGCGTCATCGCCTCGACGGCCCCCTTGGTGGCCGCGTAGGCGGCGTACGTGGGCTGCTGGAGCCGGGTCACGGAGGTGGAGAAGTTGATCAGCGCGCCGCCGGACCGGAGCGCACGGGCGGCCAGCTGGGACACCACGAACGTGCCGCGCACATTGGTGCGGTGCATGCGGTCGAAGGCGTCCAGGTCGAACTCGGCGACCGGCGCCAGCAGCATGATCCCGGCCGTGTTCACGACCACGTCCACGCCGCCGTACGCCTGCTCGGCCGCCGCGAAGAGCGCCGCCATCGCGTGCTCGTCCGCGACGTCGCCGCTGAACGCCGTGGCCCGCCCGCCCAGCTTCTCCACGGTCGCCACGACTTCCTCGGCCCGCGCCTTGTCCCGGCCGTAGTGCACGACCACGGCGGTGCCGTCGGCCGCCAGCCGCTCGGCGACGGCACGGCCGATGCCCCCGGAGGCGCCGGTGACGATGGCGACGCGGGCGGGGGTGCTGCTGTTGTCGGTGCCGTCGGTGCCGTCGCTGTGGGCGTTCCGGGGCTGGGTGGTGTCGGTCATGGGATCAGCCTCCCGCTTGCTGGTCACTTATGGACGTCCTGTCCATTAAAAATGTAGACCGATCGTCCATATACTGCAAGCAGGGGGCCGGTGCACCGCTGACGCGGCGTGCGGGCCCTGGTACGTGTCGGTGAGCGGGAAGGGAACGGAAGGGGAGTGGAGTGGTGATGGCCGAGGAGGCGAAGGATTCCGTCAGGCGCGGCCGGGGCCGCCGCCCCGCGACGCAGGTACGCGAAGCGGTGGTGGGTGCGGCCGGTGCCATGCTCTTCGAGTCCGGGCTGGCCGGGATCACCTTCGAGAAGGTGGCGGCACGTGCCGGTGCGAGCAAGATGACGCTCTACAAGTGGTGGCCCTCGCCCGGGGCCCTGGCCTTCGAGGCGTACTTCAGCGCGGTGGAGAGCACCCTCGCCTTCGCGGACACCGGTGACGTCGAGCGCGATCTCACCGCCCAGCTCCACGCCTTCGTCGGCCTGCTCGCCGATGCGCGTACCGGGCGCGTGATCGCCCAGCTCGTCGGCGCGGCCCAGACCGACGCCGCCCTCGCCGCCGCCCTCGCGGAGCACTACACCCACCCGCGCCGCCGCCTCGCGGTCGAACGGCTCACCCGGGCGCAGGACCTCGGCCAGATCCACGCCGACGTGGACCCGCAGGTCGTCGTGGACCAGCTGTGGGGCGCCTGCTACCACCGCCTGCTGCTCCCCGACGAGACGCTCGACGTGGCTTTCGCCGACGCGCTGATCCGCAACCTCCTGCGAGGCATCCGGAGTTGAGGTCGGCTACGGGGTGAGGCGGTCGGCGGGTTCGGCGGGTTCGGCGGGGGCGGCGGGTTCGGCAGGGGTGGTGGGTTCGGCAGGGGTGGTGTGGGGCGCCGTGAGGTGCGGGCCGGTGAACTCCCGCAGGGACTCCTGGGAGTCCGGAAGGCCGGCGTTCCGCAGTTGCTCGGCGGAGGATCTGATCACCCACGCGTGTTCGTGATGGGCCAGCCCGTACAGCAGCTCCCGCTGGGCCACAGACATTTCGGCGTACCGGAGTTGAGGGCGTGGCTGCGGCGCGGGGAACAGTTCCTTGACGGCTGCACGGGTCCGGCGGCCGGACCTGTCCCGTGCGATGCGGGGCAGGCAGGCTTCGAGCGCCGCGCGGACGACGGGAGTGGTCGAGGCCGGAGTCGGGGACGAGGGGTGGGTCTGTTTCGCGAGCGGGGACGCGGGCGACGGGAGCGAGTGCAGGGTGCGCTCGATATGCCAGTGGAAGTCGCCCTCGGCGTAGTCGGTCACACGCTCGGGTCCGCGTCCGGCGGCGGCTGCGGCGAGTTCGGTGACGGCGCGGTCGAGGCACGCCGGATCGAAGGGCTCGTCATCGGTGATCGCGAGGCGGATCAGCGCGGTGGCTGCGGCCCATCTCATCAAGAGGTCCGGCGAATCCAGGTGCGGTGCGATGTCGGTGGCCACCGCGCGGGGACCGATGAGGCCCGCCGCGAGCAGGGCAGTGGCTGCGGCCACCGGGTCCTTGTCGTTCCGGGCGAGATCGAGAAGCCGGGGCAGGGTGGCGGCGGACACCTCGGGGAACCAGGCCAGCAGGTAGGACATCCGTGTGCGCAGGGAGGGGTCGTCGTCGTCGAGCAGCGCGAGGAGGCCGGGTAGCTCGGCGAGGACCGCGTCGTACGACTGGAGCGCCGACCACCGCGCGTCGGGGGAGTTGCCGGCCGCCACCCAGTCCCGGATCTCCTGCAGCTCCGTGCGCCGTTCGGCATCCGTCGCAGTGGCCAGTTGCTCCTCGTACCAGGGCAGGAAGTCCTCGGGGGACGTCTCGGCAGCCGCCGCGCGCCACCCCGCCGTGTTGATGCCGACCGTCACGTCGTACTCGTCGTACCAGTCGACGGCCAGGCGGGTGAGAAGCCACATCGTCCGCACACGGGCTGCCGGAGGCCCGGCCATGGCGATACGTGCGAGGAACGGGACGGCGAACGGCGAAGCCGAGTAACGGCTGCCCTGATGAAAGATGTTGCTGAACAGGCGGTTGAACGCTCCTTCCCGCGCGTCCTCGTCACTCCCGCAGACGGCGCGTATCTGCCCGGGGACGTCGTGCGCCGAACCGTAGGCGTGAGACAGGGCAGCCCAGTCGATGTCGTCCAGGCCGGCCAGAAGCTCTTCATGCTTGTCGATCATTCGTGGAGGATGGCAGAGGGGCCTGACAGTCCACCCGCGCCACACGGCCCGCGCACGTGGTGCCTGGTCAGGTGATCACCAACCACCGCCTCCCGTCGATGAGTTCGCGGGCCGCGTCGAGATGGCCGGCGTGGCAGGCGGTCTCGGTGATGACGTGCAGCAGGAGATCGCGCAGGGTGTGATGGCGCCACCCGTCGCCGAAGAGGTGGCTCGGCCACCAGGCCAGGGCGGCGTCCGCCGAGGAAGCGGCGGCGATGACGGAGTCCGCGCGCTCGGTCTCGACGAGGTACGTGCCGAGGATGTCGGAGGGCGAGGCCCCGGCCGGGACCTGCCAGGCATCCCCGATCCCGTCCAGGCTCCGGATGACGTCCGTGTCGCCGAGGAACACGGCCCGGAACCAGAACCGCTCGACATCGAGCGCCAAATGCCGCACCAGCCCCAGGGAACTCCACCCCGAGGGCAACACGGGCCTGCGCAGCGCCTCTTCGTCGAGCCCGTCGAGTATCCCGAGCACATGGCGCCGCTGGTCGCGCAGGCAGGCGAGGAGCGTGGCGATCTCGGGGGCTGGGGCTGGGGCTGGGGCTGGGGCGGAGGTCGGTTCGGGGGTCGGAGCCGAACTGGACCTCTCCGGTTGCTGATTCGGGGCGGATGCGGGAGTTCGGGTGCCGCGCGTGCCGTCGTCCGTGGTGTATGCGTCAGCCATGGGGCCAGCCAAGCACGCGGTACTGACAGCGGGGTGGGGTGCGAGCCAAGGCGGGTGACCGCGGACCTGGTTTCCGTCGGGAGGCGGGTCGGGTGCTGTTGACTTGGTGGAGGCTTGAGCGGGAGCGCCGACCGGGGGAGGGGGAAGTATTCGAGTCGGTGAAGTTGGTCGAATGCGGCCCGTCGGCGAGATGAGCCCGCAGGTCGGGAAGGGTGCTCCCCGCGCGTGCGGGGATGCTCTCTACGAGCGCCGAGGCGGCAAATGCAAGTGTCTCTATTCGGAGGCGTAGGCGATGAACGTGGTCCAAGTGGTGGGCGAGAGTTCGATGGCCTGGGCTTCCGCGTTCTTGGAGTCCCGGACGTGGACGAAGCGGGTGCAGTGGGCCACCTCCACGCAGTCGCCGCTCTGGCTTCCGCTGTAGCTGCTCTTGAACCAGCTGAGTTCCGTGCTCATCCCGTAGCCACCTGTTCGATCAGCTTCAACGACTCGTCGGGGTCGAGAGCCTGCGCACGCAGAATGCCATACTTGCCGAACAGATCGCCCAACTGTGGTTGCGCATCGATGATGAAGCTCCCGCCTTGGCCTTCGATGTACGCAAATTGCTGACGCTCCTTGGTGTCCAGCAGGGTGAAGGGGCCATCGAGACCCACACGTGTCTCCCGGTCGGGGGACATGACCTGAATCTGAACATGTCGGAGTCGCGCGATTTCGATGATGTGCTCGATCTGTGGTCGCAGGAGAGCGCGACCACCGATCGGGCGGGTCAGCGCACTCAGTTCGAGGACGAAGCTGATATCCGGTGCAGGATTCCGCGCCAGGAGCTTCTGACGTTCCATGCGAGCTTCGAGTCTGCCTTGGATCTCCTCGTCGTCGTAGACCGGCGGGTAGGGGTTGCTGAGAACCGCACGTGCGTACTCCCGTGTCTGGAGCAAGCCAGGGATCACATGTGTTTCGTACTGGTGCCGAGCGAATGCCACCGCTTCCTCCTCGGCGAACGGCTCGAACCATGAGGCCAGATGGCTGAAGGCCAGCTTCGATCCGGCTGCCACCAGTGCACCCTGTGCATGCAGCGCCTCGTCCGCACGAGCGACGAAGTCTCCACGCGGAAGCCGTTCGCCCCGCTCCACCATGGCGACCTGCGACTTGGAGAAACCGATCCTCGCGCCCAGTGACTCCTGGGAGAGTCCGGCCTGTTCTCGGTAGAAGCGCAGGAGTCCGCCGAACATTGCCGCGTTACTGGCGCCTTGCCCACTGGAGTGCACAGTCCGGTTCCCTCGGTCCACAGAGGTGCACAGACCCTCTGCGCCCCTGGTCACGGTAAGTGTGGGTGACGACGCTTTCCGTATGGAACCGAAAAATTCACCGGACCTGGTGCCCTCGTGGGTGCCCCAGCGTGGACACGCGCTGAGGCACGCGGGAATTCACTTCGACGCGGTGCGCATGATCGGAATCATGGGCGATCAAGTGGCCTATGAAGTTATGCAGTTCACCAACTTCGATGCGGGCCCGATCGTTCGGTCGCGCATTGGAGTGCGGAGTATGTACTTCCTCGTTCCGCCGCTCACCGTGCGTGGGTGCAGGTGGCCGATCGGCGCCGAGGTGATGACGCGTCATGACTCAGGAGTGGCGTTCATCGGGGTGCCGGCCCTGGAGGGGCGACGTGGCCGCTCGACTGGCGTTCTCGGCCTACCGTGCGTACACCGTTCGTGGATGTGGAGTTGCTTCACGAACTGACGATGGAGGTGGTGGGGCGAGAGGCGCAGGCCGCAGCTGATTCCCGCTCGGGGTGAAGGCGTTCGCCTCGTGTGGCATGAGGAGCAGCGGCCACCTTCGCGGCCTATTGCCGAGCGGACGGGCAAGGTGAGTCTGTCGACCCGGGTGCGGGAGAACCGTGCCAGCCCTCAGTTGTTGCCCATGTGCTCGTGTTCCCGTGGGCATGCGGTTCGGCTGGTGTTGGCTTGGGGGCGGTGGCGGGAGGGGCGACTGAGGGTGGAATGTCCGAGTCGGTGAAGTTGGTCGAATCCGGCGCTTCGGCGGCGTGAGCCCGCAGGTCGGGAAGGCGCTCCCCGTGGGCGGCGATGGTCCCGACCGGCTAACTCCGGGGTTGGGGCGCGCTGAGTGCTCCCCGCGTGTGCGGGGGGTGCTCCCTGCGTGTTCCGGCGGTCTCCGAGCCGGCGGGAACGAACATGTTCGTGAAGTACTTGTTCGTGACGAACATGTTCGTTACGCTCGTCCTATGACACCAGCCAGCCCCACCCCCCGGAGCCGCCGTGAGCGGCCTGCCAAGCCCGCGCTCAGCCACGCGGGCATCGTCGAGGCCGCCGTGCGGATCATGCGGGCCGAAGGGCTTCAGCGGGTCACCATGCGGCGGCTGGCGACCGAGCTGGACACCGGGCCGGCCTCGCTCTACGTCTACTTCGGGAACACGGCCGAGCTGCACGCCGCGATCCTGGAGGAGTACCTCGGCGCGGTCGACCTGGGCCCCATGACGGGGGCGGGGGACTGGCGGGAGCGCCTCGTCCAAGTGCTCGGGTCGTACACGGGGGTGCTGTTCGAGCACCCGAGCCTCGCGCGTTCCGCGCTCGTGGCGCGGCCCACCGGGGCGAACTACCTGGCGCTCGTGGAGGCGGTCCTCGCCCTGCTGGACGAGGGCGGGGCGCCTGGGGGGCAGGCCGCCTGGGGTGTGGACGTACTGCTCCAGCTGGCGACCGCCGCCGCTGCCGAGCAGGCCACCCGTTCGGAGGCCGACTCGGCCGAGGAGGAGCACGACGCGCTGGTGGGGGCGCTGCGGGGGGCCTCGGCCGACACGTATCCGCAGATCGCCGCGCTCGGCGACGACCTCTTCTCCGGCACGCCGCAGGAGCGCCTCGGGTGGATGTTCCGGGCCGTCGTCAACGGCGCGCTGACCACCCCGCGCTGACCACGCCGCGCGGAACCCACGCCGCGCGGAACCCGCCTCGCGCTGATCCGTCCCGAAGCACTTCGTACCCAGAGAAGGAGCCACACCATGACGACCAGCACTTCCCCCGGCACCACCACCCCGCACCACCCCATCGCCGTCATCGGCGGCGGGCTCGGCGGTCTCACGCTCGCCCGGGTCCTGCACGTGCACGGCATCGAGGTGCCGGTCTTCGACCTGGACGCCTCGCCGGACGCCCGTAGGCAGGGCGGGATGCTCGACATCCACGAGGACACCGGGCAGGCGGCGCTGCGTGAGGCGCGGTTGCACGAAGCGTTCCTGGCCAAGGTGCACCCGGGCGGCCAGGCACTGCGGGTGCTCGACAAGAGCGGGCACGTCCACCTGGAGGAAGAGGACGACGGTTCCGGGGAGCGGCCCGAGATCGACCGGGGCGATCTGCGCGACCTGCTGCTGACCTCTCTCCCCGCGGGCACCATCCGCTGGAACTCCAAGGTGGTGGCGTGCCGGGCGACGGACGGCGAGGGGAGCCGGGGCCGGTACGAGGTGACGCTCGCCGACGGGTCCGCGTTCACCACCGATCTGCTCGTCGGCGCGGACGGCGCCTGGTCCCGGGTCCGGCCGCTGGTGTCGGACGCGATGCCCGCCTACGCGGGTGTCTCCTTCGTGGAGGTCGACCTGTTCGACGCGGACACCCGTCATCCCGAGGCCGCGGCGCTGCTCGGCGGGGGGATGTTCTTCGGGCTCAGCGACGAGAAGGCGCTGCTGGGCCACCGCGAGACGGATGGCAGCCTGCATGTCTACGTCGCCCTGCGCACCGACGAAAGCTGGCTGGGTACGGTCGACTTCACCGACACCGGGGCTGCGAAGACGGCCGTGCTGGAGCACTTCGCGGACTGGGCGCCCGGCCTGCGCGGGCTCATCGCCGAGGCGGACGGGCCGCTGGTGCCCCGGCACATCCACGCACTGCCGGTCGGCCACCGGTGGGACCGGGTTCCGGGCGTCACGCTGCTCGGGGACGCGGCGCACCTGATGTCGCCGTTCGCCGGGGAGGGCGCCAACCTCGCTCTGATCGACGGCGCGGACCTCGGCCGTTGCCTGGCCGAGCACCCGGAGGACACGGAGCTGGCGCTCGCGGCGTACGAGGCGCTCCTCTTCCCGCGCGCCGAGGAGATGGCGCGGGAGTCCGCCGGAGGGCTGGAGGCCATCTTCGCTCCGGACGCTCCGCAGCCGCTGCTGGACATGTTCGCCGGGTTCGGCGGCCCGGAAGCGGACCAGGGCGCGGACCAGGGCTGAGCCCTCCGGCCGGACCCACGGCCGAACCCGGAGCCCCACGGGCCGGTTTGGTACGGGAGGGCCCCTGCACCTCCCGTACGGAACCGAACCCGGGACCTCCCCCGGACTCACCCCTCCCGGAGCAGCAGTTCCACCATCCGCGCCACCAGGGCGGCGCGTTCCGGCATGCGGGCCACGTCGGTCCACTCGTGGTCGGCGTGCGGGCCGCCGACTGTGAGCACCCCCGAGAGCACCCCCGCGCGGAACGAGCACAGGATCGCGCTGGTCACCGGAACGGCCGGCGGCATCGGGGCGGCCGCTCGCGCGGCGGTTGAGCGAGGACGGCGTCAAGGTGATCCTCGCGGACCTCCGCGCCGACCTCCGCGCCGACCGCCTCGCCCCGCTGGTCGCCGAGAACGCCGACTCGTTCGCCGCGCTGGAGGTCGACCTCACCGACCGTGCCTCGCTGCCCGCCTTCGTGGACCGCGCCCGGGAGGTCTTCGGCGGTCGGGACATCCTGGTGAACGCGGCCGGCCTCTACCCGAGCGCCCCGCTCCTGGAGATGCGCGACGACCAGTGGGACCAGGTCCACCGGTACACTGCCGCGCGGCTTCCGGGCGCCCGCCTGGGACCTGTCCGACGCCTCCGTCGATCTGCTGGTGGAACACGGACTGCGCTACGACAGCAGCCTGATGGGCCACGACTACGCCCCGTACCCCTGTCGCACCCCGGACGTCACGCACGACGGGGGCGTCCGCTGGGGCGAGCCTGCCGGACCGCTGGAGATCCCGGTCGCCTGGTCCCTGGACGACTTCCCGTACCTGGAGTTCCTGCGGACCCCGTCCGGTCTGATGCCCGGACTGCGCGACCCGCGCGAGATGTTCGCGAGCTGGAGGGCCGATCTCGACTACATGGTGCGGGACTTCGAGGACGGCGTCCTCGCGGTCACCATGCACCCCGAGGTCATCGGCCGGGGCCACCGCCTCCTCGCGCTGGAGCGCTGGCTCGACGAAGTGGCCTCGCGGGGTGTCGAGTTCGTCACCTGCGAGCAGGTCGCCGACCTGGTCGCGGCGGGCGCCGATCCGGGCCGCTACCGGCCGGTCTGACCGGCGCTCCCGTGCCGGTCCGTCCGTGCCGGTCCGTCCGACCGGTCAGGGGGTGTGGGCGTACGGGTACGGGAACACGGCGGGCACGCGACGGGCTCCCGGGCACAGCGCCCGGGAGCCCGTCGTGCCGTCGGCGCTCCGGTGGCTACTTCCGGCGGCCGGTCACCCGGGCGACCCAGGTGATGAAGTCGGCGGCGTCGGTGTTGGAGCCGTGCCCCTGGTCCCAGTACATCAGCGAGTCCACATCGTCGCCGAGACCGTGCAGGGTGGCGGCGAGGTTGCCGACCACCGTCAGCGCGGTGTCGGTGTCCTTGGTGCCCACGCGTATCCACCAGTGCTTCGCGCGGCCGGGGTTGTGGCGCGCGAGGTGGTACATCGGGTTCATCAGGTCCAGCAGGGCCGGGATGTCGCCGTCCACGCGGCTTGCGGTGAGCCCGGTGGTGTCGTGGCGCTGCCCGTACGCGGTGAAGTGGCGGGCCTCGGTCGTACCGGTGCCGAACTCGTTGTTCTCACCGCCGGACAGGTCGAACGTGTCGAAGGCGGGAGCGGTCTTCTTCCGCGCGCCCACATGGGTGAGGTAGTCCGCCCACGTGAAGGTGGCCCGGCCGTTCTTCCAGGTGATGAAGGGGTTGGCCGACAGGTACGCCGAACGGTCCGCCTCGGCGAGGCCCTTGAGGTAGGTGGCCGCGGCCGGCCGGACGTAGGTCTCCAGCAGGTAGTCGTCGTAGTTGCGCGCGGTGAGCGGGCCGAAACCGTTCAGCCCCTTCAGCCGCAAGGACGCCTGGTACTCGGCGAACTGGGCCCGCAGTTCCTTGGAAACGGACTGGTCGAGGGTGCCGCTCTGCGGGGTGTTGGCGCCCCAGTTCCACTCGTACGCGCCGTCGGCGTGCTCCAGGTCGGTGATCGGGCACCAGTCGCCGCTGGCGAACACGGCGTCGCTCGCGTCGGCCGCGCCGATCTCCTTGAGGTACGGGGCGTAGAGCGCGCTGTCCCCGGACGCGCCGAGGAGCGCCGAGAGCGCGCCGCCCGCGCTGGTGCCGGTGGACACGATGCGGCGGGTGTCGCCGGGTATGCGGCCCTGGTTGGAACGGACGTACCGCACGGCCGCCTTGAGGTCCACGATCGCGGCGGGCGCGGTGCCGTAGTACGTACCGTTCGCGTCGGTGAGGGTACGGCCCCGGCAGCCCGGCTCGACGACCACGTACCCGGCGGCCAGGCCCAGCTTGGGGAGGCTGACCATCTCGCCCATGCCGTTCAGCATGCCGTTCGAGCCGGAGGGCACTTCGCCGGTGCCGGTCGTCGGGGCGCCGGTGCCCGTGCCCGTATCGGCCGGAGGCGTACCGCCAGGCCCGGGGCCGCCCGCCCCGCCCGGATCGCCCATCTCCATCGCTGCCTCGCCGACACCGGCGGCCGTGGCCACGCTCGCGGGGAAGTAACCGCCCACGGCGTTGGAGAAGAGAATCGGCGCGTTCGTCGCGTCCACGGCCTTGCCGTCGATCCTCACGGGAACGCTGACCACCAGACTCTGGTGCTCCGCGTCGACCGGCGCGGTGACGTAGGTGAGGGCCTTCCAGAAGTGGTAGGTCACCTCCTTGTCACCCTCGTCGGTGGTGACGGTCGTGGTCAGCTCGGTGTACGCGCTCGGGTCGAAGGCCAGGGCTCCTGAATTTGCCGGCTTCTCCGCATTCCGCGAAGAGTTGCGGCTTTCCGCCTGCGCGTCCGCGGCGAATCCCCCGATCGCCGCCGCTCCTGCGACCGAACCGAGGCCCACGACGACGGTCCTGCGTTTCACTGCCCTGTGCTTCACGGGTTTCTCCCTTTGCGGCAGCCGGAGCCGCCGCACGTGCAATGGTCGCGTGCAACTGCCGCGTGTGCCGGACGGCTACGCGGGCGCATTACTTCTGCGCTTCGAACGTATGTCATCGTCCAGCGAATCTTCAACAATCCTGTTGACTTTTCCGCAAAGTGCACAGGTGAAGGAGGTGGTATTCACAGGAATGGATATGAGAAATTCCTGAGTGAATATCTAAGAATTTCTCATCATTGCCGTGGAGGCTCTTTGCGGGTTGCGCTTGCGCACGGGGCGCGGCGGTGGGGCGACGGCGAGTCCCGGGGTGACCGGTGAAGCCCGGGGCTACCGGCGAGGGAGGAAGAGGGTGTACCCACCTCTTTCCACTCTCAACATATAGCGCACGGGGGGCCTTGCGGCAAGGCCCCCTCGGTGGCGCACAATCGGCGGCCGACCTCGGAATTCCGTACGTCGTCCGCCCCACCCCGGAGCCGCCCGCATGCCGTCCCCGCACCCCGCAGCGCCCCTGAGCAGCTCCCCGGCCGGGAGCGCGTTCGCGCTGCCCGAGCGCCTCGCCGCGAAGGCCGACCCCCGGCTGACCGCCCGCGACGAGGAGCACTTCGCGGCCGTCGCCCGGAGCCTGCGGGAGTCGATCGCCGAGCTGACCGCGCAGCTCGACGCGGCCCGCAGGGCACCCGGTGGTGCGGGCCGGCAGGCGATGGACCGGGACACCGAGATCCGCCGCCTGACCGCCCGCCTGCGCACCCTGCGCCGCTTCGGCCTCGACCTCTGCCTCGGGCGCATGGTCGCCGGCGCGGAGGAGGAGCCGGTGTACGTCGGACGGCTCGGGCTCACCGACCGGGCGGGCCACCGGCTGCTGCTCGACTGGCGCTCGCCCGCGGCCGAACCGTTCTTCGGGGCCACCCACGCCAACCCGATGGGCCTGAGCAGCCGCCGCAGGTACCGCTGGACCGACGGCCGGATCAGCGACTACTGGGACGAGGTCTTCACCCCCGACGGCTTCGACGGGCACGCCGCGCTGGACGACCAGTCCGCCTTCGTCGCGAGCCTAGGCGCCGACCGCTCGCCCCGGATGCGGGACGTCCTCTCCACCATCCAGGCCGACCAGGACGCCATCATCCGCGCCGGATCGCGCGGCGCCCTGGTCGTGGACGGCGGGCCGGGCACGGGGAAGACCGTCGTGGCGCTGCACCGCTCCGCGTACCTCCTCCACTCCGATCCGCGGCTCGGCCACCGCCGGGGCGGTGTGCTCTTCGTCGGCCCGCACCGGCCGTACCTGGACTACGTCGCCGACGTCCTGCCCAGCCTCGGGGAGGAGGGGGTACGCACCTGCGTCCTGCGCGACCTCGTCGCCGAGGGCGCCGGGGCGTCCGCGGAGAGGGACCCGGAGGTGGCGCGGCTGAAGGCCTCGCGGAAGCTGGTGGTGGAGGCGGTCGAGGCGGCAGTCCGGTTCTACGAGGAGCCGCCCGCCCGGGGCATGACCGTCACCACCCACTGGGCCGACGTCAAGCTGAGCGCCCAGGAGTGGGCGGCGGCCTTCGCGGCGGCGGAGCCCGGCACCCCGCACAACGAGGCCCGCGAACAGGTCTGGGAGGAACTCGTCACCATCCTGGTGGACAAGCACGACGAGGGCACCCCCGCCGAACGGCTCGGTGACTCCCTGGGCGGGAACCGGGAGTTGGTGGAGGCGTTCGACCGCGCCTGGCCGCTGCTCGACGCCGCCGACCTGGTCGGGGACCTCTGGTCCGTACCCGCCTACCTCCGCAGGTGCGCCCCCTGGCTGGAGGCCGACGAGCGGAACCTGCTGCGACGCGGGGACGCACGCGCCCAGGAGTGGACCGTCTGCGACCTGCCGTTCCTGGACGCCGCCCGGCAGCGGCTCGGCGACCCCGACGCCGCGCGCCGCCGGCGCCGGGGCGAGGCGCTGATCGCCGCCGAGAACGCGCGGATGGCCGAGACCGTGGATGCCCTGCTGGAGGCCGACGACGACGGCGAGGGCGTCATCACGATGCTGCACGTGCGCGACATGCGGGAGGCGCTCACCGACGAGTCCGCGCTCCCCGGGACCGACCCCGACCTGCTCGCCGGGCCTTTCGCGCACATCGTCGTGGACGAGGCCCAGGAACTCACCGACGCGGAATGGCAGATGCTGCTGCTGCGCTGCCCGTCCCGCAGCTTCACCGTCGTCGGCGACCGTGCACAGGCCCGCCACGGGTTCACCGAATCCTGGCGGGAACGCCTCGGACGGATCGGACTCGACCGGATCGAACTGGCCTCCCTGAGCGTCAACTACCGCACACCGGCGGAGATCATGACCGAGGCGGAACCGGTCGTCCGGGCGGCGCTGCCGGACGCCAACGTGCCGACCTCCGTCCGCAGCACCGGCATTCCCGTCACCCACGGATCCGTCGCCGACCTCCGCACGGTCCTCGACGACTGGCTCGACGCCCATCCGGAGGGCATCGCCTGCGTCATCGGCGACCCGGCCTTCCGTGCGACCGCCCGGGTGCGGTCCCTGACGCCGCAGCTGGCCAAGGGGCTTGAGTTCGACCTCGTCGTCATGGTCGATCCGGAGTCCTTCGGCCCGGGGACCGAGGGGGCCGTGGACCGGTACGTCGCGATGACCCGGGCCACGCAGCGGCTGGTGGTCCTGAGGAGGGCGTGACCGGCCCCCGGGGCGGTGCCACGAGCCGCGCGGTGGTGGGTGGAGCCGGTGGGGGGAGTCGCGTGCGGTGTGCGCACCGGCTGCCCGCGTGGGTCTGTCCGTTCAGCCGTGCGGCGATCCGTGCGGCGGTCTTCTCGGCCGATCGCTGGGGCCTGTTCGGAATCGGGTTCAGACGGTACGGGCCAGGACGAGGTCGTTGATGCCGAGCATGTCGATCGTGCCACCTCGGGAGTCCAGCAACTCGGCTGTTTCCACCAACAGTTGGGCAAGGTCGTGCTGGGGGAGGACGCGGTAGGCGGAGACCGAGGCGAGGAAGGCGAGGTAGCGGGCGGTGTCGTACCGCAGGTTCCGGCGGTAGCGCACCGTACGCAGGTCGGTGAATCGCCCGTCGCGCCGGATCTCGTCCACCGGCCAGCCCGGTCCCACCTGCCCGTCCACGGTGCCCGCCTCTTCCCCGTAGCGGGAGGCGAGCGCGTCGTGCGGGGGCTCCTCCACGCCGTGGCGGCGGTCGATGTCCCGCAGTGCGGCGAACAGTTCGGGATCGATCGCCGCGACCGGATTCCAGAACAGGGCCAGCGTCCCGCCCGGTCCGAGCGCGGAATGGGCGAGGTCCCAGCGGCGCGCAGGGTCCACCCAGTGCCAGGAGGTGGCGGCGTACAGCAGGCCGAAGCGGTGTCTGGAGGGGCTCCACGCCTCGAAGTCGCCCACCTCCACCTGTACATGGGGGTACGCGTCCGTGGTGCGGCGCAGCACCTCGGCCATCCGGGCGTCCGGCTCGACACAGACGACCGGCACCCCGCGCGCCGCGAAGAGCCCGGTGGCCTTGCCGGTACCGGCGCCGACCTCCAGGGCCGTGCGGTCGCCGAGGGCCGCGTACTCCAGCACTTGCGCTACCAACTCCTCGGCGTACCCCGGGCGTCCGTCCTCGTACGCTTCGGCCGCCTCGCCGAAGACCGTGCGGCGCGGGGTCGCGCGGCCGGTGTCCTTGAGACGGTCGGGAGCGGCGGCCATGGGGGTCCTTCCGTTCCGGGTCGCGGGGCCCGGGATGGGGGTGGGGCGTGGGAGTCTTCAACCTATCGCCGGGTGGTGCGTCGCGGTCAGGGAATCGCGCCTTTGCACAGGTCCGGCGCGCGGCGCGGCGATGATCACGTGGTGGGCCTCGACCGGTGTCGGGATCGTGCTGCTCTCGCTCGGGGTGGATGTCGTGTCTCCGCACCCGGGGCTCGTGGAGCTGGGGCGTGTGTGCTCGGACGTGGCCGCGCGGCCGGCTCCCGCTCCGGAGCGGGAGCCGCGGAGAGGCGGCCGCGGAGAGAGCGCCGCGCGCGACGGGGTACGAGAGGCCGGCGACGGGGCGGCGGGGCTGGAGCGGGACGTGCCGTTGGCGCGCGTCAGCCCCGCCGCGGACACGCCGTGAGCGTGTCGGCGACGGGGCCGGGGGTGAGGCTGGGGCCGGTCGTGGGACCGGGCCGGTCGTGGCCCGTACCCGTGGTGGCCCTGCCGGGCGCGGGTGTCCCCGGCGGGGGCGCCACGGGCCTCACCGTGGTGCGGGCGCGGTCAGACGACCGTGCAGGCGCTGCCGCCGAGGGTGAAGGCGGAGGGTTCCGCGTAGGTCCCGGTCCAGGTGCCCTGGAAGCCGAAGTTCTGGGTGGCTCCGGGGCTGATGACGGCGTTGGACGTGGTGTTGTGTGCGGTCACCGCGCCGCTGGTGGGGCTGACCGTCGCGTTCCAGACCTGGGACACCTGTTGGCCGGAGGGGAGGGTGAAGGCCAGGTTCCAGCCGTTGACGGCCGCGGTGCCGGTGTTCTTGACCGTGACGTTGGTGGTGAACCCGCCCGGCCACACGTTGGGCGTGTACTCGACCTGGCAGGCGGCCGTTCCGGCCGGCGGGTTCGTCGTGCCGCCGCCGGGCCCGGTCGTGCCGCCGGTGCCGTTGCCGTTGGTGTCCTGGCCGTCGGTCACGGAGGACGAGAAGGCGGAGAGCGAGAGGCCCGCCCCGCCCACCCACGGCTCGAATCCCGCCTGCACGCTGGTCAGGTACCAGTTGGAGGAGGCCATGCCCTGGCTGACCGTACGGTCGATGAAGTCCTTGACGTCGAACGACCAGCTGTTGATCGCGGACGGGGCGACGAAGGAGATCACGTCGTTCCCGCCGTTGTTCCCGGTCCAGATCTCCCAGGTCTTGCCACCGATGGTGGCGCTGCTGGTGGGCGATCCGATGGGCTGGATGGAGCCGACCCGGTTGAACCAGATCATGATCTCCGTCTTGTTGACGCCGTCGGTCTTCGGCTGGGGGTCCAGCCAGATGTCGAACGCCGCGTCGTAGGTGGCGTTGCTGACGTACCCGTACGTCAGCGACGTCGGCACGGCGGCGATGGTGTCGATCCGCTTCGGCAGGTTCGTCCCCGGCGAGCAGTTGGTGTAGTGACAGCCGAGGAAGATCGACGGGTACGACTTCGGGGCGCCGTTGGTGGCGACCGACCCGTCCGCCTGGGTGACGGTGAACCCGCTGTCGGTGACGTTGACGCACTGGGTGGCGCTGGTGCCCCAGCGGTTGTTCTGGACCGTGTAGCGGCCCTGGACGGTGGTGGAGCCGTACTGCTCGCAGATCTGGCCGGTCGCCTGCGCGGCTTGTGTCGCCGCCTGGGTGGGGGTCGCGGTGAGCAGCGCGGTGGTCGTACCCAGCATCAGCGTCAGAGCTGTCAGGAGGGTGCGTGCACGGTGTCGCATCATGTCCCTTCGGGCCGTGGGGGAAGGTGGTGGGGCAGCCGTGGGAGCGCTCCCATCAGTTGGGGACTGTAGGGGCGACCGGGAGAGGGTGACAAGACGGAGGACAGGGTTTGTTGTGCGGGTGGGAAGTGAAGCGCTTCGCCCGAACTCGAGCTTCGGACAAGAAGAGTTCGGGTTGCCGACGAGTGGCTTCGTCGGCCCGTCGGTCGTGGGCCGCCCGCGACGGACGACGGGGCACGGTGACCGCGTCCCCGAGCGACGTGGTCACCGTGCCCCGTCAGAGGCTGTCGGCAGTCGTCAGGCCTTCGGGGCTATGACCGCGGCCGTTCCGTAGGCGCAGACCTCGGTGCCGATGTCCGCGGCGGTCGTGACGTCGAAGCGCATCGCGAGCACGGCGTTCGCGCCGGCGGCGCGGGCCGCCTCGATGAGGCGCGCCATGGCCTCGTTCCGGGTCTGCACCAGGGTCTTGGTCAGGCCCTTCAGCTCGCCGCCGATCACGGACTTCAGGCCGGCACCCAGCTGGGAGCCGATGTTGCGGGAGCGCACGGTCAGCCCGAACACCTCGCCGATCACCTGCGTCACCTCGTGACCCGGTACATCGTTGGTGGTCACGACCAGGACGTCCGAGCCCTTCGCGGGGCCGCCGGTGTAGTCATCGATGGGCATGTCATTCGCCTTACGTGAGGAGATGGAGCTGCGGGTGGGTCGTGCCGAGTGAAATCGGCGAAGCGACAGGCTAGTTGTTGATCCGGATGAGAGCTTCGCGGGCCATGACCAGCTGCCCGAAGGCGTTGGGACGGGCTGAGCCGGAGCTCACCGGCAGCAGCGGGTTGATCCACCGCTCGGCCGCCGGCTCGCACATGTCGTGCCGTCGGTGAGCATGCTGGTCAGCCGCGGGCCCAGGGTGGCGAAGGCCGCGTCCACGGCGGTGGCCTCCCTGTCGCGGCAGAAGAGCAGGCGTGTCCGTACCTGGTCCCGCGCCCGGTATTCGCACGCAGGCCCGTACACGGCTTTCACCATCGGGTACGGGAGCCCGTGCGGGAATCCGCCGCGCTCAGGCGGGAATCCACTCCGGCCACCACCCCGGCACGTTGTCCACGCAGGACGGCGCCGGGTAGTCGTCCGGCATCCCCAGCCAGGTGGCCGCGAACCAGACGAAGACGAGGGTGGCGGCCACGCCCACCGCGATCGGCCACGCCCCGTGGAACCGCCGCCCCAGCAGCCCGTACGGCAGTACCCAGCACAGGGCGCCGACGATCCAGAGCGGGACGAAGAGAAGGACCAGCGTGCCCGAGTCGGCGACCGCGTTCACGCCGACGTCGCAGGTGGCCCAGGCCCTGCCGATGAGGACCTCGGCGACCGCCGCGGCGAGCAGGCCGGACACCGCGCCGATGCCACACCCTCTGCCCCACATGATCCGCCCCCGCGGGTATCCGATAGCTGTCGAGCGAGTACGAGAGCTCCGCAAAGAGCGCCGGGCCGTGGGGCGGACGGTCCTACGGCGTGATCGGACGCGCCGTGATCGGACGCGCCGTGATCGGACGCGCCGTGATCAGATGCGCACCGCGCCGTAGAAGCTGCCGATGGTGCTCATCGACTCGACCCGGACGTAGGCGCCCGGGTAGGGGGCGTGCAGCACGTTGCCGCCGCCGGCGTACAGGCCGACGTGCGAGTTGCCGTTGAAGAAGACCAGGTCGCCGGGCTTCAGCGCGCTCTGCGATATGCGGGTGCCCTGGTTGATCTGGGTGTACGTGGTGCGGGTGATCTCGGCACCGGCCTGGTGGTACGCCCACTGGGTCAGGCCCGAGCAGTCGAACGAGTTGGGGCCCGTGGTCACCGAGTGCGAGTAGGGCATCCCGATCCGCGTGCTGGCGGCCTGGAGCGCGGCGCCTCCGAGAGCGGACGCGGGGAGCTCGTTACCGAGCTCGACCCGCGCACCGGAGCCGCGGCTGGCGCGCAGGTCCGCCGCGGCGAGTGAGGCGCGTTCGGCCGCGGTCAGGGTGTTCAGCAGATGCTGGGCGGCGGCGAGCTTGGTCTGCGACGCCTTCTTGCTCTTCCCCAGTGCCTCGCGGACCTCGGAGAGTTCGCTGAGCTTGTCCTGGGCTTCCTTGCGCTCCTGGGCGAGCGTGCGCTGCTTGGACTGGATCTTGTCCAGCGACTCGGCCTGCTTGGCCGTGAGGCTGTCCAGTGCGGAAGCCTGGTCGAGGAAGTCGTCCGGGTCCGAGGAGAAGAAGAGCTGCACGGAGGGGTCGATGCCGCCACTGCGGTACTGCGCGGTGGCGATGGAACCGAGTTCGTTCCGCAGGGAGTTCAGTTCGGCCTGTTCGCGCGCGACCTTGTCCTGGATCGCGTCGACTTCCTTCTTGAGCTTGTCCTGCTGCTCCTTGGCCCCGTTGTACTTCTCGCTGGCCTTCTCGGCCTCGTCGTAGAGCTTGTCGACCTTCGCCTTGACCTCGCTCTTGGTCGGCTTGGGGTCGGCGTGGGCCGCCTGGGAGGTCAGGGCGACGGCGGCGGCGGCGGTGGCGGTGAGCACGGTCACGCGGGCGCGGCTCGGAGATTTGGGACGACGGTGGGACGCCACGGAGGCGAGCTCCTTCTCTTCGAGCCGCCCACCGGGCCGCTGGGGAGCTGAATCCCTGGCTCCCGGCACGTCACGGTCACGACGGCGCTTCGCTTTCACCCGGATGGGTGGTCGGTCGTGCGAAGGTTCGAGCCCTGACTTTAGTGACCACCCTGTGATCAGAGCAATCTCCACCGGGGGAATCGTGATGCGCGCGAGGTTTCTTTACTCACAACACACGGCGTGTAACGGCCACTTGACGTTTCGCTTCCGGCGGACCGGATGAGAAGCCCGCACAGTTCCCGGATCGGTCATTCGGTGCATGGGCGGTCTTATGTCCATTTCACGCCATCCGGTGGCACCCGGCTCCTCTTCACGTGAGCACGCCGGAGGAGAGGGCCGTCCGCCGGGGGCGCGGGCGGGGGGCGCGGTCGGGCCGCAGGAGAAGGCGACGTGGTGGCGTCCGCGGATGCGCGAATCTTCTGGCCCGTGCGACGGGATGGATCGCATCGCAGGTCGGATCCTGGACGGAACCCTGGACCCCGCCGCCGGCGCCTACCTCGTCCGGGGCCCCCTGGGCGATGCGGGCCTTTGTCTCTCCTGGTGTGCGGCGGGCTTGCCTACTGCGTGACTCGTCGGCCCCGATTCTGCGTGGCGGGGCCGTCCGTGCCGTCCGTGCCGGCCGAACCGTCCCCGTCGACCACCGACCGGTAGTACGCGATCTTCTCCCTCAGGTGCGCACGTTGGCGGAGAAGGTCGGCCAGTCGCTTCTCGACCTGCGTGTCGTGCGCCTCCAGGGCGGCCAGCCGCTGTGGCACGGTTCCGTCCCCCGCCTTGGCCAGCTCGGTGTAGCTCCGCATGTCCGCGATGGGCATTCCCGTCTCCCGCAGACATCGCAGCACCGAGAGCCACTCCAGATCGCCGGGCGAGTAACGCCGGTGACCGCTCGCCGAGCGGGCCACCGGGCCCAGCAGGCCGATGCGGTCGTAATAGCGCAGGGTGTCCAGGCTGAACCCCGACTCCGTGGCGGTCTCGGCGGGCGTGAGCAACGCGGCTGCGGTCACCTGTTCTGCGTCCATGCGGGCCATTCTGCCGCCGGAGCGGACGGATGCGGCCGTCACGGCTTGATCCGGAGCGCGCTCCGGATGTGAGCCTTCGTGGACCGGGGCGCCGACAGTCGCTCACGCGCTTTCGGGGCTCCCCGCAACGCATCCGACGCATTCGACCGAGGAGACACATGCGCCATCACCGCATCGGCGACCGGAACGTCAGCGTGCTCTGCCTGGGGGCGATGCCCTTCGGCGCACGGATCGACGAAAGGACGTCCTTCGCGCTGCTCGACCGGTTCGTCGAGCGCGGCGGCAACTTCATCGACACGGCGGACAACTACTGCTTCTGGATCGACGACTGCACGGGCGACGAGAGCGAAACCCTGCTCGGCCGCTGGTTCGCCCAGCGCGGCAACCGGGACGAGGTGGTCCTCGCGACCAAGCTCGGCGGCCGGCCGGTGGGTCCGGTCGGCGCGGACCGTGCGGACGACATCCTGGAGGGACTCTCCGCCCCCGCCGTCCAGGCCGCCCTCAAGGGCAGCCTCGAACGCCTCGGCACCGACCGCGTGGACCTGCTCTACCGGCACGTGGACGATCCGGACACCCCGCTGGAGGAGACCGTGCGCGCCTTCGGCGAGCTGATCGTCGGTGGGACGGTCGGCATGGCGGGCGTGAGCAACCTGACCGCCGAACGGCTGCGCGCCACCGAGGACACCGCTGCCGCACTCGGCCTGACCGACGCCGTCGCGCTCCAGCAGCGCCACACCTACCTGCGCCCGCTGCCCGGTACGGACTTCGGGGTCCAGCGGTACGCAGACGACGCGGTCCTCGCCGAGGTGCGCCGCAGGCCCGAGCTGACCCTGCTCGCCTACACGGCTTTGCTCGACGGGGCCTACTCCAACCCGGCCAAGCCGCTGCCCGCCCCGTACGACCACCCCGTCTCGCACCGGCAGTTGGCGGCGCTGCGCGAGGTGGCGGCGGAGACCGGAGCCACCCCCAACCAGGTGGTGTACGCCTGGCTGTTGGGCGGGGACCCGGCCGTGCTGCCGGTGATCGGCGTCTCCACCCTCGCCCAGCTGGACGAGGCCCTGGACGCGGTGGACATCGAACTCACCGCTGATCAGCGGGCGGTGATGGACGCGGCGCGCGCGGAGCCACTGCCGGGGGAGTGAGGCGTACGCGCTGCTCGTCGGGTCGTCCGGGTGGGCCCGCGGCGGGGGAGGCGCCACCGCCGCCCTCGCGCCCGGCGTGCCCACGGGGGGCGGCCCGGCGCACGGCCGCCGGGGTTACCCTCGTGCGATGTCGAATCGATCGGTGACAGCCGGAGTCGGTCTCGCGCAGGTGCTGGCCCACTGCGGGGGCAGCACGGACGCAGCCGTGCACTACCTGGCGGGCGCTATCGCCTCCGCTCCCGGAGCCCCCGAACCCTACGCGGCTCTTGAGGAGTTGTGGAGGGAAAAGCCCTCGGAGCTGGCCGAGGTCGTCCAGGACGCCGACACCGTGCGGCGGGTGCTGGCACAGTCGTACATCCGCTTCCTCGAAGGCGACGCGGACGGCGCGGCGCAGGCGCTCGGTTCGGTCACGGGCGTGCAGCCCGACATCGCATGGGGCGAGGCCCCCTGGTTCGGCGACGCGAGGTTCCTCGACGCGGTGAGTCCCGACGCGCTGGCCGAGGCCGCGATGCGGACGATGGACTACGACCGTGTCCGGGACACCGAGAACACGCGGGAACGCTTCCGGCCCTGGTTCCGGGCCTTCGACGTGGTCACGGCCGCTGCCCGGCGTCCGTCGCCGGACGCGTTGGCCAAGATGGCGATCCTGCTGCGGACCTGCGGTCTGACCGATGCGTCCTTCGCCCTCTGCGACCGGGCGGACTCCGTGGAACGGGTCATGTTGACGGAGGTCGTACGGGCGGGCACCTGGCGCAAGCTCGGAAATCCGGAACAGAACGAGGCGGCCCTGGAGCGCGCACTGGCCCTGGACCCGGCCAACTGGTCGCTCCATCTCGACCTGGCCGACCTGCGCGTCGAGCAGGGCGACTTCGAAACCGCCGTCCGGCTGATCGATCAGGGCCTGGAGCACGAGCCGTCCGAACCGACGCTCCGTACCGCCGGGGCCGCCTACCGGGCACGCCTGACCGGGTCGCCCGCCGAGCTGACCAGGCTCATCGAGCTGGCGCCGGACCTGGCGAACAGGTCGTACCGGGACCTGCTGATCGATCACGCCTGCGCCGGTCCCGGGCTGCCGGCCGAGCTCGTGGCGGCGGCCCGTCGCATCCGGAACGACTGAGGGCTGTGCCGCTCCGGGACTTCACGGCCGTGACCGGGGCGTCGGTCCCCGTCTCCCGGGTGCCAGCGCCGCCCGCAGCGCGGGGACGAGGACCGTGCGGGCCTCGGCCGGGGTGAGGGCGGCCGGGGTGGGGAGGGGGTTGAGGTAACGGGTGTAGATGAGGCCGCCGAGGACCGTCACCGCGGCCGTGGCACGGGCGGTGGCGTCACGGCCGCCGAGAAATTCAGCGAGCCGGGCCAGCAGCTCGATCTCCAGGTACTCGCCGATCGCGGCGGCGGCCAGGCCGCCCTGGGCGGAGAGCGTACGGAAGTCGGCGTCCTCCCACAGGCCCGTCACCGCGTCGATCAGCCGGTCGGGGAGGGCGGCCGGGTCGCCGCCGAGGACCTCGCCCACGGTGAGCCCGGTCACGCACTGGCACCGCATCACCTCGGCGAACAGGCCGCGTTTCGAGCCGAAGTGGTACGCGATGAGGGCCATGTCCACATGTGCGGAGGCGGCCACCGCGCGCAGGGTGGTGCGGCGGTAGCCGAGTTCGAGGAAGAGGGCGCGGGCCGCCGTCACGATCGTCTCGCGAGTGGGCGGATTGCCGCGCGGACGGCCCCGGGGCCGAGCCGGTGGGCGGGCGATGACGAGGGAGGCGTTATTCATCAACGTTGAGCCTGTGGTGGGCAGTCGGCAGAGTCAAGGGTGTTCCGGCAGCCACACGAAAGGACCACCGACACCATGCGCATCACCGTCTTCGGCGCCAACGGGCCGACTGGCCGCCTCCTCACCGACCAGGCCCTGGCATCCGGCCACCAGGTCGTCGCCGTGACCCGCCGTCCCGGCTCCCTCGTTCCCCGGGCGGGCCTCACCGTGGCGGTCGCGGACGCCACCGACCCGGCGGCCGTCGCGACGGCGATCGAGGGGACGGACGCCGTGCTCTCCACGCTGGGAACCCGCTTCAGCAAGAACCCCGTCACGACCTACTCGGCGAGCGGGACAGTCATCACCGACGCCATGACCCGCCAGGGCGTCACACGGCTGCTCGTCGTCAGCTCCAACATCCTCGATCCCCAATGGCGGCCCAGCGGCGCGTACTTCTTCAACCATGTGCTCGATCCGCTGGTGAACCGGCGCCTCGGCCGCACGCTCCACGAGGACATGCGGCGGATGGAGGGGGTGATCCGGGGTACGGACCTGGACTGGACGTTCGTACGCCCCTCGGGCCTCTTCGACCACCCCGTCGTCACCGCGTACCGGACCGCCGAGACCAGCGCGGACGGTGTCTTCACCGCCCGCGCGGACCTCGCGGCGAGCATGCTGCGGGAGGTGGCGGAGCGGCGGTACGTCCGAACGGCCATGGGCGTCATCACCACGGCGGTCAAGCCGAGCATCGTGAAGCTCATCTGGAACGAGGGCGTGAAGAAGAAGTAGGGCAGGCCGCACCCGGCCCGGTGCGAGGCCCCACGCAGCCGTGCGAGGGCACGGCCACGGCCCCGAGCTCGCGTTGCACGGGACCATGTTGCCGTCATCAGCTGATCGGCTTCTCCCAGACCGATACGTGCTGAGTGCTGTCCTCGGTGAACGGCTCGCGCCTCCATCCGTCCCAGCGGTCGCGCAGACGCAGGCCGGCGATCTGGGCCATGAGGTCCAGCTCGGCGGGCCAGACGTAGCGGAAGGGGACCGAGCGGGCCTCGCCGGGGCCGTCCTCTCCGATCGAGATGTAGTGGCAGGTCGCGTCGTGGGTGGCGGTGTCGTAGACGGTGTAGGCCCACCCGGTCGGACTCCTGTGGAAGGGGACGATGTTCTGCCCGGCAGGGATCTTGCGCAGTTCCGGAACCATGACCTCGACGACGAAGCAGCCCCCGGGCGTTAGGCCGTGTCTGACAATTCCCGCCGGGCGGGCGGTGTCCGGCACGGCACCTCGCGGCGTTGTCGGACCGCCCGAGTACATCCAGTACACGGGCGATCCTCCGCCTTGCGATGCACCGCACCGGACACCGCCCGCCGAACCGACGCGAATTATCAGACACGGCCTAGGTGCAATACCGGTGATTTAGGTTGGTTTCCGGCTGGTTGGGGTGGCTCTGGTTGGCCTGACCAGCCGGACCGTCGGGATGTCTGGCAGTGGTGGGCTGTGGTGCTCGGTTCGTTTGAGGGCCCAGTTGGACATCTTGCGTTTGATCACGCGGGGGTTGGAGCGTAACCGCCGTGCGGGCAGCGGTCGTTCGGTGATCTCACGCAGGCTCTGGGTGAGGGACCGGGTCAGTCGTGAGGGGGGAAAGCGCCGCCTGCCCGGTGACGTGGCGGCGGACGACGCGCAGGGTGCGGGTGAAGGAGATCCGGTCGGGATCATGGCCGGTTTTGAGGGCGGCCTGGTGCATCAGGTCCCGCAGCGCGTGGTGGACCAGCAGGAACGCGAAGATCTCCTGTTCGACGCCGCGTGGGTAGCGGGAACGCAGCACCAGCCCTGGGACGCCTTGGTGGTTCTTGATCTCGTCCAGGGTGTTCTCGATCTCCCACCGCTGGGCATAGACGGCGGCGAGTTCCTCGGCCGGTGCCTGGTCGGGGTCGAGGAGAGTGGTGATCAACCGGTAGACGGTGCCGCCGTCGCGTGGGCCGAGGACGTACTCGATCACCCGCACCCGCTCGGGATCCGCGCGCCGGTAGTTGTCCCGCGCGGCGACAATCTCCGACACGTAGGAGCCGTCGGCGAGGGTTTCCAGGACCGGCAGCACCACGACGCTGCGGACCCGCCACAGCAGGTCCGCACCGCCCGCCTTCGCAGCCCGCCACAAATCAAGGCCGCAAAAGCCCCGGTCGGCGAGCAGGAGCATCCCCTCCGTCAACGAGGGGAACAACCGCCGGGCCAGCCCTGTCTCGTGGACCGTGAGCGGTCCGACCTCGGCCGCGAACACGGCATGGGTCCCGCACTCGGCCAGCGCCGCCACCCTCGCCCGCGGATACGCACTGCGCCCCTGCCCGCGACTGGTACCGGGACGCCCGAAGAACTGGGCGTTCGCCGCAGTGTCCGGAACATCGAAAACGGTGCCGTCCACCGCGACCAGCCGCCACTGCCGGTACCAGGCACCCTGCGTCCGCGCGACCGCCACCGGCCGGCACACCCGGGCGAACAGGACCCGCAACGGCTCCGGCCCCAGCCGCAACCGGGCCCGACCGATCGCCGCCGTCGTGGGCACCCGCCAGACCGCCGCCCACCGGCCCTCCCGCTCCAGCCCCTGAACCAGAAGCCGAGCCACCTCTTCATAGCCCTGCCCGAAGAACAGACACATCGCCAGAACGAAATAGACCACCACCCGCGCCGGCAGCAGACGCGTCCGCTGCTCCACCCTGCCGCACTCGGCGACCACCTCATCGACCAGCTCCGGCGGAAACGCCCGCGTCAGCACCCCCAACGCGATCCGGTCCGAAAACCGATCAACACCTGACGACTTCACCTGACCCGGCCTTGGCACAACCCACCCAACGACCAGAAACCACCAAAGTCACCGGTATTGGGCCTAGGTGCGCGGCGACGTTGCGGAAGCACGCGACCTGGGCTTCCTGGCTGGTCAGATTCATGATCGTGTTGTAGATCAGGAAGGCGAGGGAGAAGGGCCCGACCGCCTTCGTGTCCACCGCCGTGGTGGCGAAGTCGCCGATCGAGACACCGATTCTGTCGCCCCCGGGTTTGGCCCGCATGCGGGCCACCATCGCTCGGGACAGTTGAGCCGGTGCCGTGCAGGTCACGCGATCGGCCGTTGCGGTCCGCGACCGTGCTGCGGCTTTCAGCGGTAAGGAATGAGCAGGGAAATGGCATGGACGATCGAGCGGACCGACGCGCGCACCTGGCCGGACGAGCAGGTGAAGGAACTCTTCAGCGAGGGCTTTCCGGCTTTCATCGTGGGTGACCGGCTGGTGAAGGAGTACATAGGGAGGGTCCGCGAGTGGTTCGCTGGGCTGGACCTCACGCTGGTGGATGCGCATCAGGTGCCGGTCGCGTCGGGCTGGGGGGTTCCCATCCGTTGGGACGGCCTGACCGGGACTTTGCCCACCGGGTACACCCAGGCCCTCGTCCGAGCGGTCGAGGGCCGTGAGCAGGGGGTCGAAGCCGACACCCTGGTCATCTGCGGAGCCGTCGTCACCCCATCCCTCAAGGGGCGTGGGCTTGCTGGGGAGATGCTCAGGGCTCTGCGGCGGACCGGCGAGGGCGCCGGCCTGTCCAAGGTCGTCGCGCCGGTGCGCCCGACCACCAAGGCCGCGTATCCGTTGACGCCCATCGAGACCTTCATGCGGTGGAGCCGTGAGGACGGGATGGCCCTCGACCCATGGATACGGACCCATCAACGACTCGGTGCCGAGTTGCTCTCGGCGGCTCCCGCCTCGCAGACGATGACCGGAACGGTCGCCGAGTGGGAGCGCTGGACGGGGATGGTCTTCCCCGAGTCGGGCGATTACGTGATTCCGGGAGGGCTGAGTCTGCTCCGGGTCGACAGGTCCGCCGACTGCGGCGTGTATCGGGAGCCCAACATCTGGATGCGCCACAGCTGAAGGGGAGCGGAGCGGCGGGGCGCTGGCAGCTGAGACTCGGGACGGGCAACTGGCCTACCGGGACGTGTGGTTACGCCCCTCCGCCTGCTCCGGACGGCCGTTCGGGCTTGTGGGCGAGGAAGGTGGCGAAAGCCCTCTCGGCTCCTTCGCGCGGTTCCTCCACCAGACGTGCGGTGAGGACGAACCCGGCCTGTTTCAGGAGTCCGGCGATCCGGTCGGGCGGCAGGAGGTAGGACGTGTAGGACACCGGATGACCGCCGTACGCGTGGCTGGGACGCAGGTGCCGGCCGTTCCCTACGTGGCCGGCCAGCATCAGCGAGCCGCCGGGCGCGAGGGTTCGGCGGAACTCGCCGAAGACGAGCGGCAGCAGTGCCGGTGGGGTGTGGTGGGTGGAGTAGTACGCGAGGATGCCGCCGAGCACGTCGTGCCTGACCGGGAGCGAGGTCATCGAGCCGACGCCGAAACGCAGCTCGGGGTGGGCGCTACGGGCCAGCCGAACCATGGCGGGTGACAGGTCCAGGCCGAAGACCGGCACGTGGTGCTCGGCGAGGTAGGCCGTGACTTTGCCGGGACCGCATCCCAGGTCGGCGACAGGGCCGAGGCCGGCCGTGCGTACGACCTCGGCGAAGACGTTCAGCATCCCTCGGGACAGCGGGTCCAACTCCGATGGGCAGGGCACCTTTTCGACGTAGGCGGCGGCGACGGTGTCGTACGACTCGCGGACGGCGGAGAGGTGAGAGAGACCAGGCATACGGACGGCTCCAGTGAGGGCATGGGTGGCTACGTGCTCGGCGCTGAAGTCCCCTTAGGCATCAGGCGGGTACGGGCTCGTCGGGGGTGTTCTCCACCGCCCACCTGCGGAAGAGGGTGAGTGCCTCGGTGAGGTTGCCAGGTCCGCACGAGATGTCGAAGCCCAGGTCAGAGACCTGGGCCATGATCCAGTCGTGCTTGCTGCGCTTGAGGTCCTGGCGAGGGAAGTCGACCCCTTCCAGGTCGGACTCCTCCAGGTCGATGCGAACGGACCAGCCGGGATTGTCGAGCGAGTCGATCTTCACGCCCCACTCGTGCTCCCCGTCCTCGTCGCACTGGGCGGAGTACCAGCCCTGCAGCCAGTCGAAGACGTGCTCGGATTCGCTCATGGCGCCCGATGGTAGTGACGCAGGGGCCCCGGTGGGTGGGAGGAGGCCCGACGACTGGCCGCGCCCGGTGCACCACCGTACGTTCAGCGCCCGCCCCGGCGGGTCGCGCTCCGCGCGCGTCCGGCGAACCGGAAGAGCGACCGTTCGTGTGTGACGGGCCGGTGATACTGGACCCATGCCAGGGCAAGCGAAGAGGAAGCGGCGGCGTGAGGCCGAGGGGCGGCGGGCCGCCGCTCGCACCGCACCGGAGCTGGGGCGGTGGGAGATCGTGCTGCAGACCACCGAACAGGCGGAGTTGAGGGATTTCCTCCGTGGCCTGCGTGAGGCAGGGGTCGACGGGGCGATGTTCCAGATCTCCATGCTGTGCGGGCGCCTGAAGCACCCGACCACGCATCAGGTGAGCCAGTTCGTGCCGTACCCGGCCGGTGAGCCCGCCGGTGGACAGTGCGCCGATGAACAGCCCGCCGATGAACAGCCCGCCGATGAACAGTGCGCCGGTGGACAGCCCAGCCGCTGCCCCTGAGGCAACTGCGGTACGCGACAACCGGTGTGGCGAGGGTGGCGTGAGGTGGCGTACGGGGTGGCGCGAAGTCCGCCGTCACGCCCAGGGGTTGTTGTTGCCGAAATCGTGACAAGGGTGCCCACGGCGTGATGTACGGTGATCGCGTCATCACGTTCCGTGCACTCTCCCGTGCGTGGAGCGGCCCCCGGAGGTGCTGTCACACCGCACCGAGGGCCTTCACCACTCATGGACGAGAAAGGTCCACAGGGATGCTTTGGCATGCTATCTCTCCGGTGTCCGGCGCCGGACGGCGTTCGGGCGGGCTGGTCGGCTCGCGGCGGATGAACAGTGACGCGAAGATCATCGTGTTGTACATGGAGAGCCTTCCGTCGGTGCAACGGCCGAGGATGCTCGGGCCGCTGTGGGACTTCGCCAGGGACGCGGGGATCGAGCACGGGCCGTACAAGAAGGCCAAGAAGTGCCTGAAGCGCGAGGGGTATCTGCACGAATGGCGCTACCGGCGTTCCGGCGGCCTGTGGGCCACGGCGCAGATCCTGTCGAACGCGCCGAGTTCCCGTCAGCAGGCGGAGGCGTACTGGCAGAGCTGCCGGGAGTATCCGGGCCCCGGGGGAGAGGAGTTGGCCGAGGAACACGGGCGCTGTGCGGAGGATGCGTCTGTGCAGGTCGCGCCGAGTGACCACAGTCGGGCGGTCGGTGAACCAAGGTCCCCGTCGGTCGGCGATTACCCACCTCACGTAGAACTGTCGGCGCACTCATCCTCCCTACCTACCCGCTCGAATCGCGAATCGAAAAATGAACGAGCGCGGCACGCACGTGAGTTCGTGAAGGTGTCGCAATTCGCGGCTGAGGACGGCGAGGGATTCTGGGCGGAGCCGCCTGAATGGCTGGACGAAGGGGAGCCGGAGGAGTCGCGGAAGTCGCGGGAGTCTGACGGGCGGGTGCTGGAGTGGGCGCCGGAGACGGTTCCGGAGTGCGTGCCGGAGCCGGTGGGGGCCTCGGCCGGGGCGGGTGCGGAGGCGCCCGCGTATGCACCCGTACCGGCGGCCGTACCCGAACGCGTTCCCGTGGCTGTTCCCGTTCCGGCGGCTCTTCCGGCGGCTCTTCCGGCGGCCGTTCCCGTGCCCGTACCAGCGGTCGTACCTGAGCCCGTACCCGTACCGGTGCCCGCTCCGCGTGCGGGGCGGAAGCGACCCGCTCCTGCGGCTGTCGCCGTGCCGGAGGACGAGCCGGTGGGGGAGCGGAGTTTCGAGGCGGTGGAGGCGGAGCGGGTGCTGTTGTCGCTGCGGCGCGGCACGAAGCAGCTGGCGCTGGGACTGAGGGAGGCGCGGGTGCTGGTGGACTTGGCCGCCGAGTGGTTGCGGCGGGGTGTGTCGACGGCGGACCTGCGGCAGACGCTGATCTCGTGGCTCCCGGAGGAGGGGGTGTACTCGCCGGTGGGCTTCCTGCGGTACCGGCTGGAGCACAAGATGCCGGCGGAACGCGGCCACTTCGACGTCTTGGCGGCTGCCGCCTCGGGGGTGCGGCCGGGTGGTTCGCCGGGTGCGGGGTCCGTGGCGGCATCACGTCCCCAGGGTGTGGACGGGAAGCCCCTCGCCGAGCGTTCTGACGCGTTGCCTTACGAGCCTCCGGTGCCGCTGGTGATCTGCGAAGGGCCGGGCGACGAGCATGTGTTCCGGGCGGTGGGTGGTCAGACCAAGTGCGGTGCGTGCCAGTCGGCGGAAGCGTGGGCGGCGTGGGCGGCCAGCCGGGAGGCGGCGGCCCGGGCCCGGGGGGAGGAGGGCCTGGCCGGGAACGGCAAGGGCGGTTGGCGCGACGTCCACATCGGTGCGGCCCTCGCGCCGGGCGCGGACACCGACTCGACCGAGGAGGCCGCCGCCTACACCGCGCTCGGTCTGTGACGGGCTCGTGCTGTGACGCGGTCGGGTCGGCGTGGCTGTGGGCCGTTGCCCGTTCCGTCACGCGGAGTTGCACTCGGCAGGCAGCGGCGGAAGGCGCGCGGCGCCGGGCGACGCGCCCGACCGCGCCGTGTGCGCCAGCGGGAAGGTGTCACTCGTCCGAGTGGGTTGGGCGGAATTTCCGTGCAGGTCTTCGAATTACCCCTCGGACGAGGGTGGGTGGGAGGTGGTCTTTCGTACGGTATTTCGCACGTCAACGCTTCCGCGTTCGATAGCTGCATGGGTGGCAGAGTGTGGCGTTTCGCGCATCGAGAGTGATGTGCGAGCAGAATGACTCGGGCGGTTCGATGCAGAGGCGACCTGACCCTCTCCCGCGTTTCTGCCTAAGGAGGACCGGTGACGGACAGCTGGGGGACTCTGGGGACCGAGTCCGTGGACAGGATTCGCACACGGGAGCGCGTCCAACTACTCGACGCGGCACGCGCGATGTTCGGCACGTACGGCTACAAGCAGACCACCGACGAAGAGGTCTGCCAGAAAGCCGGCGTGCCGGTGTCGATGCTCTACGAGGAATACGGCTCGCTGGAAGGCCTGTTGATCGCCCTGCACGACTGGGTGACGACCAAGGGCCTGCGCGCCGCCGAGAACGCCATGATGGCCGAGGGCATGGACGAGTGCTCGATGGCCGAGCGCACGAGGGTCCTCTTCGACGCCTACGTGAAGGCGGTGACGGAGGACCCCCGCGAAGCCCGGGTGACCTTCGTCGAAGTGCTGGGCGTGAGCCACGCGGTGGACGCGCACTGCAAGCGGTGGCGTGACGTGTGGGCGCACTGGCTGACCGGCGAGACCCAGCGCGCGGTCATGCGGGGCGAGGCGGAAGAGGGCGACCACAAGGCGGACGTCCTCGTCATGGTCGGTACGGTCCACGAACTGATGGCCCACCACACCCGGCGATCCCGGCGGGCCCGGCCCGAAGAGGTCTCGCGTGAGCTGTGGGAGCTGGCGCTGTCGATGCTGGGGACGCAGCGTTCAGGCTGAAAGGCCTGTTCTTCCAGGCCGGTTGATGACTTCGGCCGGGACGTGGGAGGCGCCCCACGTCCCGGCCGAAGTCGTTCCGGGCCCACCCGGAAGGCCCGGGCCGGGTTCTCAGCGCACGTCGACGTAGTCACCGGTGGCCGTGGCGGTGCCCGTGGTGGGCGTACCGCCGAAGGTCCACCGCCAGTAGCCGTCCACCGAGGCGGTCACGGTCGTCTTCAGTGCGCCGGTCGAGCTCGCCTTGACCGTCTTCACCGTGGAGTACGTCGAGCTGGTCGCCTTGCGGAACTGGAGCGAGGCGGTCTGGCTGCCGTACCCGACGTACTTGTGGGTCGCCCAGTCGGCGCGGGTGAGCGTGCCGGTGACCGTGAGGGTCTTGCCCTTGACGACCGGTTCCGGGCCCGCGTTCACGGTGAGACTCGCCCAGCGGCGTACGGCGGCGGTGCCCGTCCCGGTCTTGTACTCCTCCGCGAGGAGGCTTCCGTTGGTGCGGAAGAGCTGAGCGAAGGTGCCGATCTTCCATGTGCCCGCGTCCGCACTGGAGTTGAGCTGCTTGGGCTTGATCCAGAAGTTGCCCTTGCAGTCGGCGATCCGGGTGCTCACCCTGTTGCACTGGTACGCGCCCATGATGAGGACGTCACCGGCCGCGACGGCCTTGGCCGGGGTGGAGCCATGGTAGAGAATCGGTTCCGCGGTGTACTGGAAGTCGTCGACCGAGTACCCGGCGGGCACCGTGACGCGGAAGCTGACGGCCGGTTCCTTGGTGTCGGACGTACCCACCACGATCGGCTTGCCACCGTTGACGACGACGTTGGTCACCGTGATGCCGGTGGACGCCGCCTGGGCGGCCGGGGCGACGGCGAGTGCGGAGAGCGCGAGCGTGCCCGCGACCGCGACGATCGTGCCGGACCTGCGCATTGCCTTCAATGAACACCTCTTCGTCACGTACGGGACGTACGGGAATCCAGGTCCCGCCTGCCGGGACGTGTCACCGGCAGGCGGGAGGCCGCAGATTATCAGTGGCACGCACATGTTCCGGAGGTGGGGTGAAGGAAGTGTGCATGCCCGGCTTCAGAGGGCGAGCTCCGGCACCAACTCGGGCGCGTACGGGCCGCCCAGTGACCACGCCCGGTGCATCGTCTCCGCGAAGGTGGCGGCCAGCTTGTGCTCGCCGCTCGGGCCCGGGTGCGTGCCGTCGTACGTATCGGTGTGGATGTCGTAGCCGGACGGGTGTGCGGCCAGCAGGAGCGGGGACACAGGGGTGTCCAGGTCCGCGACGGCTTGGGCGAGCAGCGCGTTGAAGCGCGCGCAGGAGTCGGCGAAGGGTGCGTCGGACTCGGCCCGGACGTTCGGGATGACCGGCAGGAGCACGAGCCTGACGTGCGGGTTCGCGGCGCGGGCGGCGGCGATGAAGGCGCGGGCGTTCGCCGCCGTCTGGTCGCTGTCGGTGTAGAAGCCGAGGTCGATCAGGCCGAGCGAGACGAGCAGCACGTCCGCACCGGACCTGGCCACCGCGTCCTCGATCAGCGGCGCCATGTGCAGCCAGCCCTCGCCCCAGCCGGCCAGGTGGCGCCGGGCCGGTGCGGGGAACGACGGGTCGGCGTACGCGGTGGAGACCGGGGCGTCCGCCTCGGCGTCGTACAGGCCGGTGCGCGGGCCGACGATGGCGTAACCACCCTCGCCGAGGGTCGCTTCGAGGTGCTGCCACATCCGGTGGCGCCAGGTGAAGTCGCCCGCCCGGCCCACGGTCATCGAGTCGCCGACGAACAGGAAGCGCACGGCGTCCGCGCGAACGGTCATGCCGCACCACCGCAGGGCGTGGATTCGGCGGCGGCAGACAGGGAACGCATGGCGTCATCATCCCCGATCCCGCCTTCGGGCCGCACCGTGATGATGGACACTTGCGCCATGCGTGCCTCTCTCACCGCCCTCGGTACCGCCGCCCTGCTGCTGCTCGCGGGGGCCGTTCCGGCGCTGGCGGACACAGGCGCCGACCAGACCTTCACCATCAAGGACCCTCGGATCACCGAGTCCAGCGGCCTCGCCGCGAGCCGCATCCACCCCGGCGTCTACTGGACCCACAACGACAGCGAGGACGGCCCCTACCTCTACGCCGTCGACTCCCGCACCGGCGAGACCGTCGCCACCGTCACCATGACCGGCGTGGGCGAGCCCCGCGACGTCGAGGCGATCTCCCTCGGCCCGGACGGCAACCTCTACGTCGGCGACATCGGCGACAACCTCAACGGCACCTGGGACCACGTCTGGATCTACCGGCTTCCCGAGCCGAAGGAGCTCAAGGACGTCACGGTGCGCGCCACCCAGTTCGACGTGACGTACGCGGACGGGGCCCGGGACGCCGAGGCGCTGATGGTCCACCCGAAGACCGGCCGGGTCTGGATCGCCTCCAAGAACCAGGCGGGCGGCGGCCTCTACGAAGGCCCCGAACACCTCTCCACCAGCGGGAACAACGTCTTCAAGCGCGTCGCCGAGGTGCCGTGGGTGACCGACGGGACGTTCTCCCCGGACGGTACGCGGCTGGTGCTGCGCGGCTACCTCGGCGCCGACGCGTACACCTTCGACGACGGGAAGCTCGGCGACGAACGCGGCTTGGGCGCCCCGTTCATGATGCAGGCCGAGTCGGTCACGTACACGGCGGACGGCACGGCGCTGATGCTCGGCGCCGAGGGCCCGGGGAGCCAGGTGCGTCGGCTGGAGGTGAAGGGCACCAACGCGGCCCAGTCCACGCCCGAACCGAGCGCGTCGGACGGCGGGTCCGCCTCGTCGGAGGCCGGAGGGAAGGGGGCCGGCGACGGTTTTGAGGGCGGTGGAGACGGCGGGAGCGCGACCGGGAAGGGCACGTCGCTGCTCGGCGGGCTGATCGTGATCGGCGCGGTGTGGGTCGTGATCCGGGCGAAGCGGCGGCGTGCGGGCGCCTGACGGGCGGAAACTCGTACCCGGGATCGACGAGCGTAAACGCAGGATGCACAGCGTTGTCACAGCCATGCCATACGATGCGCACATCAGTTCGCTCCCTTTACTTCCGCTTGAGGATTCACACGCTATGTCTTTCGGTGTCAAGTCCCGTTCCACGCGCGGTATATGCGTGGCTGTCGCACTTCTCGCCATCGGCGCGTCCGGCTGCTCCGTCGCCGAGAGCGCCAAGGAGGGCATAAAGAAGGCCGCTCGCCAGAAGTCGGTCTTCGACCTCAAGCAGGGCGACTGCTACAACCCGAACTCGAAGCCCCTCGCCGAGGGGGAGACGGGCGAGGAGTTCGCGATCGAGGTCGTGCCGTGCACCGAGGCGCACGACGGCCAGGTCTACGGGGAATTCAAGATCGAAGAGGGTGACGGCACCTACCCCGGCGACGACGCGATCGTCGAAGCCGCGGACACCCGCTGCCCGGCCGAGGAGCTGAAGTTCGCCCCGGACACCTGGGCCGTCCCGGCCGGCGTCTCCGGCTCGTACTACCAGCCGACCAAAGAGTCCTGGTCGACCGGTGACCGCCTCATCACCTGCACGTACACCAAGGACTCCGGCAAGATCACCGGCTCGCTGAAGAGCAAGCCCATGAACGCCGACCAGCTCGCCTACCTCAAGGGATCGGGCGCCCTCTACGAGGCGCTCTGGGCGAACCAGCCCGAGGCGGACGCCGTCGAGGACGACCTCGACGGCTACAAGGCTCAGGCCACCGCCGTGAACGCGGCGCTCGACACCCACGTCGCCGCGCTCCAGGGCATCGACCAGCCGGAGACCGTCAAGCTGCGCGAGCAGCTCACCAAGGCGAACGAGGCGTGGAAGAAGGCCGCGAACGCCGCCGACGTCGACTCCTTCTACATCGCCTACGACGCCGCCTTCACGGGCATCGACCCGAGCAAGTCGGTCGCCGCCCGCAAGGAGTTGGGCCTCTCCACCGCCGTCCCGGCCGACGAAGCCGAGGTCTGGGCGGGCTGACGAGCCGTCTCCGGCCGGAGGCGCGGGCAGCTTGGGACGGGGCGTCCCGCCGGTACCCACCGGCGGGGCGCCCCTTCCGCGTGCCTGTGCCCGGGTGTCCGCGTGCCTGTGCCCGGGTTCGTCGGCTGCTCGTCCGGCGCGCGGGTGGGCCGGCAACACCACGCACCGGGCGGCCGTGCGGACGATCCCGTCGGCCGGCTGGGTGCCCCGGCGGCCCGGTGGGGAGGGCTCAGCGCGCCGTCTCGTGGCGTGACGCCTCGATGACCGCGTCGAGGAGGCCGGGGAAAGCGCGGTCCAGGTCCGCGCGGCGCAGGGTGTTCCGCTTCGTCGTGCCCTCGTAGTACTGCCGGATGAGCCCCGCGCGCCGCAGCACCTTGAAGTGGTGGCTGCTGGTGGACCTCGTGACGTCGATGTCGAAGGTCCCGCACGCCATGTTCCGCTCGGATTCGGCGAGTTGACGGACGATGCTGCGCCGTACCGGGTCGACCAACGCGTCCAGCACGTCCTGGAGGGTCATGTCCTCGGCGGCGACGTGATCGGTGATGCGTCCGTCCGTCTGCGTGGTCACGTTGCCCAGCCTCCCTGCGTTCGAACGCGGTGGCCCATCCTACGCAACCGCCGGGAAGGTTGATGGGCGTGAAGTTTGACAGTCGTCGACATACTCTCTTCAATGACCGGAGGAACGGCCGGAGCGCCCCCCCGGCCTACCGACTCAGCCGGAGGAGAGCACGATGCCCAGGACACCCCCCATCGCGTTACCGCTCACCGAGGTCGCACCGCCCCCGCGCGGGGCGTCACCGGGCCTGCGGCTGACCGCCCTGGCCACCGGCTTCATCATGGCCGCGCTGGACGTGACCGTCGTCAACGTCGCGGGTGCGGCGATCCAGGAGGACCTGCACGCCTCGCTGTCCGAGCTCACCTGGATCGTGGACGGCTATGTCCTGGTCTTCAGCTCGTTCCTGCTGCTGGGCGGCGGTCTCGCGAACCGTCTCGGCGCGAAGAACGTCTACCTGTGGGGCATGGCGGTCTTCTTCGTCGCCTCGCTCGGCTGCGCCCTCGCCCCGAACGCCGCCGTCCTGGTCGGCGCACGACTCGTCCAGGGTGTGGGGGCGGCCCTCTTCATGCCGAGCTCGCTCTCCCTGCTGGTGCTGTCGTTCCCCGAGAGGCGCGAACGGACCCGCATGCTGGGTCTGTGGTCGGCGATCGTGGCCACCTCGGCCGGCCTCGGCCCGAGCGTCGGCGGTCTGCTGGTCAGCGCGTTCGGATGGCAGAGCATCTTCTTCCTCAACCTGCCCATCGGCATCGTCGGCATCCTGTTGACCAGGCGGTGCATCGCCGAAGCCGCGATCCACCGCGTCAGGCTCGCCGTGCCCGGTCACCTCCTGTGGATCGCCGCGCTCGCCGCCCTGAGCTACGCGCTCATCGAGGGGCCACGGCTCGGCTGGGACGCCGGAGCGCTGCTGGTCCCGTACGCCGTGCTCGTGGTCGCCGGCGGTGCGCTGGTGGCGCGCGAGCTACGCGCCGACAACCTCGTCATGCCGTGGGGACTGTTCCGCAGACCGAGTTTCACCGGTGCGAACCTGGTGGGTTTCCTCTTCAACTTCGCGCTCTACGGCAGCATGTTCATGCTCGCGCTCTACCTCCAGCACGCCCGGGGGGCCGGTGCGCTCCGAGCCGGGCTGGAACTCCTGCCCATGACCGTCTGGTTCCCCCTGGCCAACCTCGTCTACGCCCGTATCTCCGCGCGGTTCTCCAACGGGACGCTGCTGACGCTCTTCCTCCTCGTCGCCGGCATCGCGTCGCTGACCATGACCACCGTCGACTCGTCCACGCCGTACTGGACGGTGGCCGTGGCCGTCGGCGTCGCCAACATCGGCGCGGGCGTCATCTCCCCGGGAATGACCGCGGCCCTCGTGGACTCCGCCGGTCCCGAGAACGCCAACGTCGCCGGGTCCGTCCTCAACGCCAACCGGCAGATCGGGACCCTGGTCGGCATCGCCGTCATGAGCGTGGTGCTCGGCACGGTCGACGACTGGGACAGCGGGCCCGCCGTGTGCTTCCTGCTGGTCGGCCTCGCCTACCTCGCCGCCGCGGTCAGCGCCTGGGGACTGATCGTCCGCCCCGAACGTCCGGAAGCCGTGACGGCGAAAGCCTGACCCGGGGCGCATGGCCGGACGACCCGGGTCGCCCGGGGCAAGCCTGCGCGACTCCGCCCCGCCCGCATCCCCGCCCGGCTCCCCCTACGATCTCCTCCCATGCCGACCTCCTCCGCACTCCTCGTCATCGACATGCAGAACGGCGCGACGGCCGTCGCCCACCGGGCCTCCGAGACCGTCGCCACCATCGCCGGGCTTCGCCGACGCGCCCTCGAAGCGGGCTCCCTGATCGTCACCGTGCTGGACGAGGGGGGAGAGCCGGGCACGGACCCCGAGGACCGACGGCCCGTCCCCGAACTCGCGCCCGGCGCCGAGGAGGCCGTCCTCCGCAAGACCGCCCCGGACAGCTTCCTCTCCACCGGTCTCGACGCCCTGCTGAAGGCGCACGGCGTCACCGAGGTGGTCGTCACCGGCTTCGCCACCGAGATCTGCGTGGACACCACCGCACGCTCCGCGCTGAGCCACGGCTACGACCTGGTCCTGGTGGCCGACGGGCACACCACCTCCGTGCGGGGCGCCGACGACGGTGCGTACGCGGCCCCGGACCAGGCGGTGCGCCACCACAACGCGATCTTCCGTAACCTCCGCCACCCCGGACGCAGCAGCCGGGTACTGGACGCCTCGGAGGTGGTGTTCGAGCGGACGGGACCCGTACGGCCCGAGCCCGAGGCCCCCGAACCCGACTTCGTACGCGCCACCCGGGCCTCGTACGACGTCGTGGCCGCCGAGTACTCCGCCCGGTTCCGCGCCGAACTGGACGCCAAACCGCTCGAACGCGCTCTGCTCGCCGGGTTCGTGGAGCTGGTACGGGAGACCGGCGGCGGCCGGCCGCTCGCCGACGTGGGATGCGGTACGGGCAGGGTCACCGGCCACCTGCACGGGCTCGGCGCCGACGTGTTCGGGATCGACCTGTCGCCCGGGATGCTCGCGGTGGCACGCGCCGAACACCCCGGCATCCGGTTCGAGGAGGGCTCGATGCTCGCCCTCGACCTGCCGGACGGGTCGCTCGGCGGGCTGCTCGCCTGGTACTCGGTCATCCACATCACGGACGCCCTGCTCCCCGCGGTCTTCGCCGAATTCCACCGGGTGCTGGCCCCGGGAGCGCACGTACAACTCGGCTTCCAGGCCGGCGACGAGACCCGCCACCGCACCGACGCCTGGGGACGCCCGATCCGACTCGACTTCCACCGCCGCCGCCCCGAGGCCGTCGCCGCCCTGCTCGGCGCGGCGGGCTTCGAGCCCCGGGTACGTACCGTGCGCGAGGCCGACACCGACGGCGCGTTCCCGGAGCCGACCCCGCAGGGGTTCGTGCTGGCGCGCAAGCCCGTGGCTGAGCGGGGCGGTCAGCCGGCCGGTCGTGCCGACTCGGCCGTGCGGGTACCCGCCACGACGAAGCCGCAAGATCACCCGCGAGGGTGAGGCGGTACGGCGACGGCCCCGCACACCGAGGTGTACGGGGCCGTCGTCCAGGCGGTGAGCCGGGGTGCCGCAGCGGTTACAGCTTCTCGATCACGTAGTCGATGCAGGCGGTCAGAGCCTGGACGTCGGCCGGGTCGATCGCCGGGAACATCGCCACGCGCAGCTGGTTGCGGCCCAGCTTGCGGTAGGGCTCGGTGTCCACGATGCCGTTGGCGCGGAGCACCTTGGCGACCGCGGCGGCGTCGATGTCGTCCGAGAAGTCGATCGTGCCGATGACCTGCGAGCGCTTCGCCGGGTCGGTGACGAACGGGGTCGCGTGCTTCGAGTCCTCGGCCCAGCCGTAGAGGTTCTGGGAGGAGGCGCGGGTGCGGCCGGTCGCGAAGTCCAGGCCGCCCTGGCCGTTCAGCCACTTCAGCTGCTCGTTGAGCAGGAAGAGGGTGGAGAGGGCCGGGGTGTTGTACGTCTGGTTCTTCGTCGAGTTGTCGATCGCCGTGGGCAGCGAGAAGAACTCGGGGACGTGGCGGCCGGAGGCGTGGACGCGCGCCGCGCGCTCCAGGGCCGCCGGGGAGAACGCCGCGATCCACAGGCCGCCGTCGGAGGCGAAGGACTTCTGCGGGGCGAAGTAGTAGACGTCCGTCTCGGTGATGTCGACCGGCAGACCGCCGGCGCCCGAGGTGGCGTCGACCAGGACGAGCGCGCCCTCGTCGGCACCGGCGACGCGCTTGATCGGCGCCGCGACACCCGTGGAGGTCTCGTTGTGGGTGAAGGCGTAGACGTCGACGCCCTCCTCGGCCTGCGGCTCCGGGTGGGTGCCGGGCTCGGAGGAGATCACGGACGGGTCCGCCAGCCAGGGCGCGAGCTTCGCGGCCTTGGCGAACTTCGAGGAGAACTCACCGAAGTTCAGGTGCTGGGACTTCGTCTCGATGAGACCGTGCGTCGCGACGTCCCAGAACGCGGTGGACCCGCCGTTGCCGAGGACGACCTCGTAACCCTCGGGGAGGGAGAAGAGGCTGCGCACGCCCTCGCGCACCTCGCCGACCAGGTTCTTGACCGGGGCCTGGCGATGGGACGTACCGAGGAGAGAGGTTCCGGTGGCGGCCAGCGCGTCGAGCGCCTCCGTCCGCACCTTGGAGGGCCCGGCGCCGAAACGTCCGTCGGCGGGCTTGATGTCAGCGGGAATCTGAATGTCGGCCACGAGTCGGAGCGTAGTCCCTCGGCGACGGGGCGAAAGACCCTGTCCGTCCGGTGAGACGGGCGCTCCGACCCGTGGACAACACGGAGGCCGGTGCGGTAGGCGGGACGTCAGCCCAGGGTGACCGGGAGTGCGAAGAGGTCGTTCTGGGTCACGATCGGCTTGTTCCGCAGCTCGGTGGCGGGGACCGCGAGCTCCAGATCCGGGAAGCGGGCGTAGAGCGCGGGGAGCGCGACGGCCGCCTCCAGCCGGGAGAGCGCGGCACCCGGGCAGATGTGCGGACCGTGGCCGAAGGAGAGGTGGCGGTTGGGGGAGCGGGTGAGGTCGAACTCCGCCGCGTCCGGGCCCCACTGCTTCTCGTCCAGGCTGAGCGCGGCGAACGAGACCATCAGACCCTCGCCCTTCGGCAGCACCCGGTCGCCGATGGTGATGTCCTCGGTGGCGAAGCGGATCAGGACGTGCGAGGTCGGCGAGGACCAGCGCAGCGTCTCCTCGATCGCGCCCTCCCAGGTCGCCCCGCCGGAGAGCACCAGCGCGCGCTGCTCGGGGTGGGTCTGGAGGGCGACGACGGTGTTGACGATGAGGCTGATGGTGGTCTCGTGACCGGCGGCGATGATCAGCTTCAGGGTGTTGAGGATCTCGTCGTCGGTGAGGCGGTCGCCGTCCTCGGAGGCGTTCAGCAGCGCACCGGTCAGGTCGTCGGCCGGGGACTCCTTCTTCTCGTCCAGGATGCGCGTGAACAGGCTGTGGATGTCCCCCATCACCTGCGGGACCTCGGCCGGCGGCGTCAGGTTGGAGAAGAACTTGTCGAAGAGCTCCTTCATCCGGGGCAGGTCCTCGGTGCCGATGCCCATCAGCTCGCTGATGACGTTCATCGGCAGCGGGTAGGCGAACTCGGCCTTCAGGTCGACGCTCGCGCCCGCCGGGTGCCCGGCGAGCCGGTCCAGCAGCTCGTCGGTACGGGCCTGGATGCCCTCGCGGAGCCGCTCCACCCGGCGCACGGTCAGCGCCTGCGCGACCAGACCGCGCAGTCGGCGGTGCTCGGCGCCGTCCGACGTCAGCATGGTCTTCCCGGGGTTGACCAGGCCGATCAGCGGCCAGTCGGCGGCGATCTCGCCCCGCTGCCAGGCGTTCCAGACGTCGATGTCCTTCACCAGGCGCGGGTCCGTGAGGGCCGCCTTCGCCTCGGCGTGGTGGGTGACGGCGTAGATGTGGACCCCTCCGGGCAGCTCCACCGGAACGAGCGGACCGGCCGCGTGCAGCCGGGCGCTCTCGCCCCTGAGATCGCCGACGAACATGTCGAGGACGACGCGCTCGTCGTCGCGGGCGCCGGTCGGGTCGGTGGTCGTCACGGTCACCGCGTGCCTCCAAGGGCGGGAGTGGGAGTGAAGCGGACGGGCAGCTCCGTCAACCCGCGCAGCCACGGGGACGGGCGCCGGGTCAGGTCCTCCGCCCGGACCGAGAGATCGACGTCGGGAAGCCGGTCGAGGATCGCCTCGATCCCGGTACGGGCGATGATCTCGGCGGTCTCCTGGGCGGGGAACGGGCAGCGGTGCTCGCCGTGGCCGAAGGAGAGGAAGGCGTTGTTGCCGCCGGTGAGGGCGGAGCCGTCGGTACGGACCTGGGGGTCGGCGTTGGCGGCGGCGACCCCGAGGATCAGCAGGTCACCGGCTTGGATGTGCTTGCCGCCGAGGTGGGTGTCGCGGCTCGCCCAGCGGCCGGCCACGTTCTGCGTGGGGGTGTCCTCCCACAGCACCTCGTTCATCGCCTCGGCGACGCTGTGCCGGCCGCCGGAGAGCGAGGCGGCGAACCGGTCGTCGGTGAGCATCAGCCGCAGCGAGTTGCCGATCCAGTCGGCGGTCGGCTGGTGCGCGGCGGCCATCATGACCATGAGGTCCCGGGAGACCTCGTCGTCGGTGAACTCGCCGGCGTCGGCGAGCATCCGCGACGGTACGTCGTCCTCGGGTTCGGCGGACCGCTCGGCCACCAGACCGATGACGGAACCGGCGATGTGGCGCTGCCCGGCGAGAGCGTCCGGACCGCCGTTGATCATGTCGTTCATCGCCTTGACGAGGGCGGGGCCCGCCTCGTCCGGGAAGCCGAACAGCTTGGCGAGGACCCGGACGGGCAGCAGCATCGCGTACTCCGCGATCAGGTCACAACTGCCCGCGGAGCAGAAGCCGTCGATCAGCTCGTCCGCGAACGCCTCGGTGTACTTGCGGAGTTCGAAGGGATCGGCGCCCTCAAGTGCCGAACTGATCACCTGCGAACGGCGGCTGTGCCGCTCGCCGACGGTGTACAGGATCGACGGCTGGTCCTTGCTGATCATCGGGTGCAGGGGCCAGTCGGCGGGGATGCCCGGCCACTGGTTCCAGATCTGCGAGTCCCGGGTGAACAGCGCCGGGTCGGTGGTGACCTGGTGAAGTTCGCGGTAGCCGAGGACGAGCCAGGCCGGTACGTCCCCGGGCAGCACGATCGGCGCCACCGGCCCGTGGTCCCGGCGGACCTCCCGGTACAGCTGGTGCGGTTCGGTGGCGAACCGGGGCCCGGACAGCGGTACGGGACCGGGGTCCTTGGCCGCGCCCTGGCCGTGGTCGACGGGACACGCGTTCACGAGGGGGTCTCCGAGGTTCTGCCGGCCGCCTCGGGGGCGCCCGCGAGCGCCCCTTCCGGAGTCCGGGCGCGGGCGGCGGACAGCGCGTGGAGGTGCTCGACCAGCGTGATCAGGACGTACTTGCTGGACGACCGGTCGCGGGCGTCGCACTCCACCAGCGGCACGTCCTCCGACAGGTCGAGGGCGTCACGGATCTGCTGCTCGGTGTGGAGCGGACCACCGAAGTCGTTGCACGCCACGATGAACGGCGTGCCGTGGTGCTCCAGGCGGTCGATGGCGTACCAGGAGTCCGCGAGCCGACGGGTGTCGACCAGCACGACGGCCCCCAGCGTGCCGGAGAAGAGCCGGTCCCACAGGAACCAGAAGCGCTCCTGGCCGGGCGCCCCGAAGAGGTACAGCACCGAGCGTTCGTCCAGCGTGATGCGGCCGAAGTCGAAGGCCACCGTGGTGGACGCCTTCGACTGCACACCGTCGAGGTGATCGACGGCCTCGCCCGCGCGCGTCATCGTCTCCTCCGTGTTGAGCGGACGTATCTCGCTCACGGAACGGACCATGGTCGTCTTGCCCACGCCGAATCCGCCGACGACGACGATCTTCAGTCCGTTGTCGGCCGTCGCCCGAAGGGCGGCGCGGTCAGAGGTTGCGGAGTCCAACGAGCACCTGTTCCAGGATGTCGGGGTCGGGGAGCCGGTCCGCGACACGGGCGGTACGGGGGTGGCGTGCGCTGATCCGGCCGGTGTCGAGCATGTCGCCGAGCATGATGCGGATGATGCCGACCGGCAGTTTCAGGGTCGCGGCGATCTCCACCACGGCGGTGGGGCGCTCGCACATCCGCAGGATCGCGACGTGCTCCGACTGCATGCCGGGGGCCGGCTCGCACTCGGAGACGACGAGCGTCACCAGGTCGAAGGTGTCGGAGTCCGTCCGGCTGCGGCCACCGGTGAGGGTGTAGAGCCGGTCGGGGGAGTCGTCACGACCGGGGCGGGGGCGCGGCACCGGGGGCATCAGCCGGCGGTTCCGGTGCCGGCGTCCGACCCGTCGGGCGAGGCGGCGGACTCGCGGGGCGGGGCGACGAGGTGCTCGCCGAGCTGCTCGACCAGCTCGCTCATGTTGTGGCCGACGAGGCCCACGTCGGAGTCCTCGGCGGCGACGACCGCCAGATGGGCGCCCGTACCGGCCTCCACGATGAACAGCACCCCGCCGTAGAACTCCGCCATCGCGGACCGTACGCCGCCGGTGCCGTCACCGAACTCGACGGACGCGCCGTGCGAGAGGCTCTGGATGCCCGCGGAGATCGCGGCGAGCTGGTCGGCCTGGTCCACGGAGAGCTCGGGGGTGCGGCACAGCTTCAGGCCGTCCCGGGAGAGCACGAGCGCGTGCCGGGCGCCTGGAGTGCGTTCGAGCAGCCCCTCCAGCAGCCAGTTCAGCTTCTCGTCGGTGGTCGCGGTCATCGGGTGTTGCCTTCCGGGAGGGTTACGTTGGCCCGTACTGCCTGGCTGAAGGTGGAGAAGCGCTCGGCCTGCCTCTTGGCGACGTCGGCCCGCTCCCGGGGGGTGGCGGAGTCGACGGGGGCGGTGGCCGCCGCCCGGGACTCGGCTGCGGCGAAGGTGCGCCCGCGGCGGCGCCGGGGCAGCCCGCTCTCGCCGAACTTCGGGAAGGAGCCGGTCGATTCGGCCTCGGACTCGGCGGCCGGACCGGGGGCGGCGGCGGCTTCGGACCCGGTGGCAGGTGAGGGCGTGGCGGGCTCGGGCTCAGGGGTTCCGGCCGCCGTGCCGGCGACGGTCGTGGGACCGGCCTCCGCGGTGTCCACGCCCGGCCGGGCGTCGCCCTCGTGGGAGGCCGCCGCGGAGTGGGCGGGCTCCGGTTCGGGCGTACGGGGCTTCGGTACCACCGCCGGGAGCGACGGGGTCGCGGCCCCCTGCGGGGTACGGGAGATGAGTTCCTGGGGCAGCATCAGCAGGGCGCCGGTCCCGCCGCGCGCGGAAGGCCGGAAGGACACCCGCAGGCCGTGCTTGCGGGCGAGGCGGCCGACGACGGCGAGGCCGAGGCGGGTACCGGAGAGTGCGGTGAAGCTCCGGTCGTCCGGGGAGACGGCCTGTTCGGCACGGCGGAGCTGTACGTCGCTCATGACGAGCCCGCTGTCCTCCACGGTGATCACCACACCGGCCGGTACCTCTTCGACGTACACGTGCACTTCCGCGGTGGGCGGCGAGAAGTTGGCAGCGTTGTCGAGGAGTTCCGCGAGCGCGTGCATGACGCCCTCGGCCGCGTGCCCGGCGATGGCCACGTCGCTGGTCGAGTGCAGCCGGATGCGCCGGTAGCCGCTGATACGGCCCATCGCGCCACGCAGGATGGACTCCATCACGATCGGCCGCGCCCACCGGCGCCCGGAGCGCGCACCGGTCAGCACGGCGACGGAGTCGGCGAGCCGGCCCGCCTGGGCGGTCCGGTGGTCCAGGTGGAGAAGGTCGCCGAGGACGTTCTCGTCGGAGTGCCGGTTCTCCATCTCCCGCAGGTCGGCCAGCATGCTGGTGGCGAGCGCCTGCATCCGGCTCGCCGCGTTGGCGCCCGTCGAGAGGGCGGCGGACCGCTCCCGCTCGGCCTGGGCGAGACGGGCCGTCAGGGCGGCCTTCTCGCCCGCGAAGCGTTCCCGGTCGGCCTCGTTCTCGGCCGCGCGCCGGTCGGTCTCGGCGGCCAGCCGCTCCTTGGCCGCAGCCGCCTCGGCGGTGGCCCGGGCGAGCGCGGTGGCCGCCTCGGAGGCGGCGCGGGTGGCCTCGGCGCGGGAGGTGGCCTTGATCCGGGCGGCCTCCGCGGTGAAGCGCTGCGCGTCGGCGGAGGCGGACGACACCAGGCGGGTGGTGTCGTCGGTGAACCTCCGGCTGTCGGCCGCCCGGGCCTCGCGCAGTGCCCGTGCGGTGCCCAGGGCGTGGGCGGCGACGGTCACGGCCACGGTCAGCGCAACGGCCGCCGCACCCGCCCCCCAGGCCAGAGGGGTCCGCACCGAGACGGGGGCAACGGCGGTGGCCCATACGCACAACGAGCCTGAGACGACTGCCGACACCAGCGCGGTGAGCGCGGTCGACCGGGTTGAGGGGCGCAATCGGAGTCCTTGGGGCGGACGGCACGGGCGGCGCCGACCGGTCGGGGCGACGCTCGCCGGCCGGGCGGGCGAAGCTGGTCGGGACGCCGACCGGTCGGGCGGCGCGGCGGACGCTGCGAGTGGGGGCGGTCGGGACACGGCTTTCGTCGCGGAGAGTGAGTGGGCCGTAACAACTGGAGCTGATTGTTCCAGCGCAAGTCGTGCTCACTATAGGAGAATTGAGGGTCCTTTTGGGAAGTGACGATGGCGTTCTCTGTTCGTTCTGTGTTGTGTATGTGACCGTGCGGGTGGTGTTGTCCGAAGAGTGCACGCCCTCGCCCGGCATGCTGGTGACCATGGCCGAACCGCACGCCCTCAGCGACGCCCTGGCCCGGGACCTGGCCCGGGACCTCCGCTCCGAGGTCAGGGGGGAGACCTCCTTCGACGCGACCGCCCGGGCGCTCACCACCATGGACGCCTCCAACTACCGGCGGGTCCCCCTCGGGGTCGTCGCCCCGCGCGACGCCGACGACGTCACCACCGCACTCGCCGTCTGCCGCGCCCACGGGGTGCCCGTCGTGCCGCGCGGCGGCGGCACCTCCATCGCGGGCCAGGCCACCGGTACGGGCATCGTCCTCGACCTCACCCGGCACCTGGACGCCGTCGTGGAGCTGGACCCGGAGGCCCGTACCGCCGTCGTCCAGCCCGGCGTCGTCCTGGACGACCTGCGGGCCGCCGCCGCGCCGCACGGACTGACCTTCGGGCCCGACCCGTCCACCCACGGCCGCTGCACCCTCGGCGGCATGATCGGCAACAACTCCTGCGGCGCGCACTCCGTCGCCTGGGGCACCACCGCCGACAACGTCCACGCCCTCACCGTCGCCCGCTACGGCGGCGACACCCTGCGCCTCGGCCGGGGGTGGGGAACCGGGCCTTCCAACGCCCCCGCCGGGCTGAAGGAGTTCGTCGACCGCCACCTCGCCCCGCTCCGTACCGGCTTCCCCGACCTCCCGCGCCGCATCTCCGGGTACGCGCTCGACGCCCTGCTCCCCGAACACCCCGGCGGCCCCGACCTCGCCCGCGCCTTCTGCGGCAGCGAGGGCACCCTCGGCGTCGTCACCGAGGCCACCGTCCGGCTGGTCGAGTCGCCCCCGGCCCGCGCCCTCGCCGTCCTCGGCTACGCGGACGAGGCGGCCGCCGCCGAAGCCGCCGCCGGACTCCTCACCCACGGCCCGCTCACCGTCGAAGGCATGGCCGCCGACCTGGTGCGCGAAACGGTCGGACTGCCCCGCGGCGGGGCCTGGCTCTTCGTGGAGACCGGCGGAGCCACCCCCGCCGAAGCCCGGGACCGCGCGACCCGGATCGTCCGCGCCGCCGACGCGCTCGACGCGGCCGTCGTCACCGACCCCGCCGGACAACGCGCCCTGTGGCGCGTCCGCGAGGACGCCGCCGGAACCGCCACCCGGATGCCCGACGGCACCGAGGCGTGGCCCGGCTGGGAGGACTGCGCCGTACCGCCCGCCCGGCTCGGCCCGTACCTGCGCGCGTTCCGCGCCCTGCTCGCCGAGCACGGGCTGCGCGGAACCCCGTACGGCCACTTCGGCGACGGCTGCATCCACGTCCGCGTCGACTTCGACCTCCGCACCCCCGACGGCATCGCCCGCTTCCGCCGCTTCTCCGAGGACCAGGCCCGCCTCGTCGCCGCCCACGGCGGCTCGCTCAGCGGCGAACACGGCGACGGACAGGCCCGCGCCGAACTGCTCCCGCTCATGTACGGTGCCGAACTCGTCGCTCTCTTCGGCGAGTTCAAGGACCTCTGGGACCCGTACGGCGGGATGAACCCCGGCATGCTGGTCCGCCCCGACCCGCTCGACAGCAACCTCCGCTTCGACGTCCTGCCCCGCCGCCCGGTCGACGTCGCCTTCGGATACCCCGAGGACGGCGGCGACTTCACGGCGGCGGTCAGCCGCTGCGTGGGCGTCGCCAAGTGCCGCACGACGGCGGCACCCGGCGCGGGCGTCATGTGCCCCTCCTTCCGCGCCACCGGCGAGGAGCGGCACTCCACACGCGGCCGGGCCCGGCTGCTGCACGAGATGCTCGCGGGCGAGATCGTCACCGACGGCTGGCGCTCGACGGAGGTCCGCGACGCGCTCGACCTCTGCCTCTCCTGCAAGGGCTGCCGCAGCGACTGCCCGGTCGGCGTCGACATGGCCACCTACAAAGCGGAGTTCCTGCACCACCACTACCGGGGCCGGCTCCGCCCCGCCGCGCACTACGCCATGGGCTCGCTGCCCCGCTGGCTCCGCCTCGCCGCCCCCTTCGCCCCGGTGCTCAACGCCCTGGCCCGGGTACGCCCGCTCACCGCGCTCGCCAAACGACTGGCCGGCATCGCCCCGGAACGCCCGATCCCGGTACTGGCACGGGAGCCGTTCACCCGGTGGCCGGGGTCCGCCGACGGCGGGTCCGGTGCGGGCTCGGGCGACGAGGTCCTGCTCTGGCCCGACACCTTCACCACGTACCTCTCCCCGCAGGTCGGGCGCGCCGCCGTCCGCGTGCTGGAGTCCGCCGGGCGGACCGTACGCCACCCGGGCCCCGGGCTCTGCTGCGGACTGACCTACGTCTCCACCGGGCGCCTCGACCGCGCCCGTACCGTCATGCGGCGCACCCTGGACCGGCTCGGCACCTCACTCGGCGAGCCGCTCGGCCGCCCTCTCGTGGTCCTCGAACCGAGCTGCGCCGCCACGCTCCGCACCGACCTCCCCGAACTCCTCCCGGACGACCCGCGAGCGGCCGAACTCGCAGCGTCGGTCCGTACCTTGGCCGAGTACCTGGAGGAGTACGCCCCCGAATGGGACCCGCCCCGCCTCGACCGCGGGGCGACCGGCCAGACCCACTGCCACCAGCACGCCGTCCTCGGCGACGCCGCCGACCGCCGACTGCGCGAACGGGCCGGGCTGGAAGGCGAGCTGGTCGGTGGGTGCTGCGGGCTCGCGGGCAACTTCGGCTTCGAGAAGGGGCACTGGGGCGTCTCGGTGGCCTGTGCGCAGGAGCGACTGCTCCCCGCCGTACGGTCGGCCGCCCCCGGGGCGGAGATCCTGGCCGACGGGTTCTCCTGCCGCACCCAGTTGGAGCAGCTCGCGGGCGTACGGGCCAGGCATCTGGCGGAGGTGCTGGCGGAGGGGCTGGAGGAGGAGGGCCCGAGGAAGCTTCACCGCGGATGATCACACCGGGGGCCGGTGCACCTGAGTACGTGTACCCAGGCCGCACGGGTCGCTCATCCCTGACGCGGCGGGCGCGGAGTGCGCACGATGCAGTCTCCCGCGCCGAAAGAGGAATCGATGAGACCCGACCTGCAACTCCGCGTCGCCACCCCCGAGGATCTCGACTGGATCCACGAGCTGCGCCACCGGGTGTACGCGCAGGAGCTCGGTCAGCACGCGCCGAACTCCGCCGGGCGGCTCCGGGACGGCCTCGACGGCGACAACGTCTACCTGGTCGCCGCGCGGGGGGAGGACCGTGCGGGGTTCGTCAGCCTGACCCCGCCCTGGTCGCAGCGGTACGGGCTGGACAGGTACCTGTCCCGCGAGGAACTGCCGCTCCTGGCCGAGGAGGACCTCTTCGAGGTGCGCATCCTGACCGTCGAGCCCCGCTGGCGGTCCTCCGCAGCGGCACCGCTCCTGATGTACGCGGCGCTGCGCTGGATCGCCTCCCGCGGCGGTCGCCGGATCGTGGCGATGGGGCGCACCGAACTGCTGCCCATGTACCGGGCCGCCGGTCTGCGGCCCCTCGGGCACACCGTCCGCTGCGGGGCGGTGACCTTCGAGGTGCTGACCGGCAGCGTGGCCGAGCTGACGAAGGTCACGATGGACCGCCGCCGCGCGGCGGTGGAGCGGCTGCGGACCCAGGTGGACTGGCGGCTCGACGTTCCGTTCGCTCCCCGGCCGGACGGCTGCGAGCACGGCGGTGTCTCGTTCACCGCATTGGGCACGGACTTCGCCGGCCTGGGGCGCCGGCACCAGGTGGTCGCGGCGGACGTGCTGGACGCCTGGTTCGCGCCCGCCCCCGGAGTACGGGCCGCACTCGCGGACGATCCGGAGTGGGCCGCCCGGACCTCACCTCCGACCGGCGCGGAAGGGATGCTGGCCAAGATCGCCACGGCGCGCGCGCTGCCCGTCGAGACGCTCGTACCCGGCGCCGGTTCGTCCGATCTCATCTTCAGGGCCTTCACCCACTGGCTGACCCCGCAAAGCAGGGTGCTTCTCCTGGACCCCGGTTACGGCGAATACGCCCACGTCACGGAGCGGGTGATCGGCTGTCGGGTGGACCGCTTCCAGCTGCGTCGCGAGGACGGCTGGCGCGTGGACACGGCCGAGCTGGCCGCCGCCGTCGAGGACGGGCGGTACGACCTCGTCGTGGTGGTCAACCCGAACAACCCGACCGGGCGCCACGCACCCGCGGACGCACTGCGCTCCCTGATCGCCGCCGCGCCGGCCGGTACCCGCTGGTGGATCGACGAGGCGTACCTGGGCTACGTCGGCATGGGCGAATCGCTCGCCGGCCTCGCCGCGGCCGACCCGCGCGTGGTGGTCTGCAGCTCCCTCTCCAAGATGTACGCGCTGTCCGGCATGCGGGCCGCGTACCTGGTGGCCGAGGCGACCACCGCGTCGGAGCTGCGTCGCCGCACACCGCCGTGGTCGGTGAGCCTTCCCGCCCAGCTCGCCGCGGTGGCGGCGCTGGGAGACCCGGCGTACTACGCGTCCCGCTGGCTCCGCACCCACGAACTGCGGCAGCGACTGGCCGCCGACCTCGCCGCGCTCGACGGGGCCGTGGAGGAGTCCGTGGCCAACTGGCTCACCCTGACACTGCCCTCCGAGGGGCCGAGCGCCGCGCTACTGGTGCGGGAATGCCGTCGGAGCGACGTCTACCTCCGCGACCTCTCACCCATGTCGCCCGAGTACCGGGGGCGCACGGTGCGCGTCGCGGTCAAGGGCACGGCCGAGAACGCGCGCATCGTGGCGGCGGTGCGGGACGCTCTGGACGCGCTGCGGCCGGGCCCGGCCCCGTCCTCTCCGGCGGCCGGAGGCATCCCCGTTTCCGTACCCGCCCGATGATCACGGTTGCTTCGCTGGCGCCCTGCCTCGGTGGGGCGCTCGTGGCCGGGGGTGTCGCGGCGGCCGTCTCCCGGCGGCGGGAACTGATGACCAGGTGGTGCGCCTGGGCGGTCGGAGTGCCCCTGGTCACCGGGGCGTTCTGGTGGGGCCCTTTGGGCATCGCGACGTTGGCGGTCCTGGTCGGCGTGATCGCGGTGGTGGAGTACGGCGGGCTGCTGCGGATGCCCCGGGTGGACAGGGTGGTCCTCGCGGCGTCGGTGACGGGCGTGGTGCTGACCGGTCTGCTGGCCCCGGGGCAGGAACCGCGCGCGCTGGCGGTCGGGGCGCTCGCGCTGGCATCGGTGCCGCTCCTGGCGGGCGACGCGGACCACGGTCCGCGTCGGCTCGGAGCCGGCCTGCTCGGTCTGGCCTGGCTCGGTGTCCTGGCCGCTCTGGTACCGCTCGGCGCGCGTGCGCTCGCGCTCTTCATGGCGGTATCGGTCGCCGACATCGTGGCGTACTTCGCGGGTCGGGCGCTGGGCGGGCCCAAGCTGTCGCCGCTGTCACCGGCCAAGCGGTGGAGCGGCACCCTGGCGGGCGCCGCCACCGGCCTCGCCGTACTCGCCGTGCTGTCCGCGCTGAGCCTGCCGATGGCGGTCGCGGCGGCGGTCGGCGGCCCGGCGGGCGACCTGCTCGAATCGATGGTCAAGAGAGGGGCTCGGGTCAAGGACGCCGGGCGGTGGCTCGCCGGGTCCGGGGGGTTGCTGGACCGGATCGACTCGCTGCTCTTCGCGCTGGCCGTCCTGCTCGTCCTGAGCTGAGCCCGGAGGGTGATCGCGCCGCTCCCGGGGCCGTCCCGGTCAGGCGCCCCGTACGGCCCGCACCACCGCGTCCACCAGGGGCGTGTTCTCCGGCGCCTCGCCGCCCGGGTAGGCGTACCGGCGGCGGGTGTAGCCGTAGGCGATGCCCTGCTCCGGGTCGGCGAACGCCTGCGAACCGGCCGCGCCGGAGTGCCCGAACGACCCCTCGCTCAAGGCGGGGTACTGCCCCGACGAACGGCGGAAGCCCAGGCCGAAGACGTCCTCCGCGCCGGTCACCAGGTCGGTGCCGGGCCAGGAGAGGCGCGCGAACCCGGCCGCGGTGGCCGGTGTCAGCAGCGGGGCCGCGCCGTCCGTCCCGGAGACGGCCGCCGCGTACATCCCGGCGAGCCCGCGCGCGGAGCCCACACCCCCGGCCGAGGCCGATCCCCGGGCGCGCACCACCGGGATGTTGGCCCACACGGCCAGGTCCGTCGGCAGGTTGAACGCGGCGGCGAACACGCCCTCGGGGTCCGGCGGGAAGGCGGTCAGGGTCCTTGCCTGCTCCGGGGTCGGCGCCATCGGCCGTACGGGCACGAAACGGGGTTCGAGCGCCTCGGGCAGGCCGAGGTAGAGATCCAGTCCGTACGGGGTCCGGACACGCTCCTCGTACAGCTCCTGGATCGACCGGCCGGTGGCCCGCCGCACCACCTCGCCGGTCAACGCGCCGATCACCACGGCGTGGTAGCCGTAGGCCGTACCCGGCTCCCAGAGCGGCTTCTGCCGCACGAGCCGTTCGGCGACCAGCCGGTCGTCGGCCAACTCCTCGTCGGTGAACCGGGGGTCGGCGCCGACCAGCCCACTGCGGTGCGCGAGCAGCTCGCGAAGGGTCAGCGTTTCCGTGCCGGAGGCCGCGAACTCCGGCCAGTACGAAGCCACCGCGCGGTCCAGATCGAGCGTGCCGTCCTGCACCAGCAGCGCCACGACCAGGTGCGCGGCCCCCTTGGTGGAGGAGAAGACGGGGAGCAGCGAGGTCGCCTCGATGCCCTCGCCCGCCCACAGGTCCACCACCGTCCGGCCGTGCAGGCGTACCGAGAGCTGGGAGCCTGGTTCGGTGGTGTCCTCGGCGAGGACCGTCGCGAAGGCGTCGCGCACACCCTCGAAGCCGGGTGTGACGGTGCCGTGCACGGTGATGTCGTACGTCATGCGGCGGTCCCCTGACGTCGGAACGGATACCGGCCCTTTCGGGGCGGGACGCTTTCAGGTCCTGCCAACCCCCCTTCAGGGCGCGGGTATTCCCTCAGGGTTCGCGCTTCTCGGCTGCGGCGCCCCGTCCGATGATCTCCCTGGCGAGCGCGCCGAGTCGGGGCAGCGCGGGGTGTCCGGGGCCGTCGCGGCGGGCGAGCAGGACGGGCAGCGGCGGGGCGTCCGCGAGCCGGACGTAGACGACTCCGGAGTGCGGGTGCATGTCGGCGGTGGACGCGGCCGAGACGCCCGAGCCGCGTCCTGCGGCGATGGCGGTGAGCCAGTCGTCGGTGTTGGCGACGGTGACCGTGGCGGTGGGGCGTGCGTCCGGGGGCCAGAGGCCCAGTGTGGTGGAGCCGGAAACCGGGTTCAGGACCACCGGCCCGTCCGCCAGGTCGGCGAGCGTCAGCGTGGCACGACCGGCATGGGGACCGTCCGCCGTGACCGCCGCGACCCTTGGCTCGGTGAACAGCACCTCGGTGACCAGCCCCGGCGCCTCCACCGGGCCGCGCAGCAGCGCCGCGTCCACCTCACCCCGGGCGAGCCCGGCCGTACGGTCGTCGATGCGGAGCAGCTCCAGCGGGGTCTGCGGGTACCGCGCCTGCCAGGTGCGCAGCAGCGGAGTCGTGTACGGGCCGAACGCCGACCAGGCGTGCCCGAGCCGCAGGGGGCGCCGCTGCGGGCGCCCGGGGTCCGTCGCGTCGTCGAAGGCGCTGACCGCGAGCGCCGCCCGGTCCCGGAAGGCGACGCCCTCCGGGGTGAGGGCCAGGTGATGGGTGGAACGGTCGACGAGCCGGGTGCCGAGATGGGCCTCCAACGCGGCGAGGGTGCGGGAGACGGCGGGCTGGGTGAGGCCGAGGCGGGCGGCGGCCCGGGTGACGTTGCGCTCGTCGGCGATGGCGAGGAAGGCCCGCAGGTGCCGCAGCTCGATCGCGTGCCTGGTGGCGCCGCCGCCGGTACCGCCGGCGGGTCGCGGGCCGTCTCCGTGCCCGTGTCCGTGCTCTCCGGTGCTCATGCGTGCGGAGCATAACCGGAGCGCGCAAGGCATTTCACGCGCGGCGCGCGGCTGCCTACGGTGGGCGGGTGGGCTTCCGCGTAAAGTCTGGATTGATGTTCTACGCGGTTCAATATGTTGTACTGGGGTGATGGGGGCGCCGACCACACCGGTCGGGCCGCTGACCGGGCCGCCGATCCGGCCACGGCCGCCCCACCCCCGTACTCGCCGATTCCGAAAGGCATCCAGTGAACGACCAGCGCAGCGCCGTAGAGCCGGCCGCAGCCGTCACCGTCCCCGAGGCGGTGACCGCCATCGACGGAGCCCCCGAGGCTCCCACCGGCGGTGCGCACGGCTCCGGCACCGGGCTGCCGGCCGGACGCGGCGCCGCACTCGTACCGGTCGCCCTCGTGGTCGGCGGTGTGGTCTCGGTCCAGTTCGGTTCGGCCGTCGCCGCGCTGCTGATGCCGAGGGCCGGTGCGTTCGGCGTGGTGACGCTGCGGCTGCTGGTCGCCGCCGTGGTGCTGCTCGCCGTCTGCCGCCCGAAGGTGCGCGGCTACACCCGCGCCGACTGGGGCACCGTCGTCGCGTTCGGTGTGGCGATGGGCGCGATGAACAACCTCTTCTACCAGGCGCTCGACCGCATCCCGCTCGGCATCGCGGTCACCCTGGAGGTGCTCGGCCCGCTCGCCCTCTCCGTCATCGCCTCCCGCCGCCTGATCAACTTCCTGTGGGCGGGGCTCGCCCTCGTCGGAGTGGGGCTGCTCGGCGGCGCGGGCGGGTTCGGCCGGCTCGACCTGCTGGGCGCCGGACTCGCGGTCGCGGCCGGCGTGATGTGGGCGCTGTACATCGTGTTCAGCTCCCGCACCGGACGCCGCTTCCCGAAGGCGGACGGCCTCGCCCTCGCCATGGCCGTAGCCGCCGTCCTCTCGCTCCCCCTCGGCATCGCGGAGTCCGGCACGAAGCTGGCCGTCCCGACCACCGTCCTGCTCGGCGCCGCGGTCGCCCTGCTCAGCTCCGTACTCCCGTACACCCTGGAGATGATGGCGCTCCGTCGCCTGCCCGCCTCCACCTTCGCCGTCATGATGAGCCTCGAACCGGCCATCGCCTCGCTGGCGGGCTTCCTCATCCTGGACCAGGCCCTCTCCACCACGGACGCCCTCGCCATCGCACTGGTCATCGGCGCGAGCGTCGGGGCGGTACGGGGGCAGGCCGGCGGGGGGCGGAAGAAGAAGCGGCGGGAGGCGTAGGCCCCTCGGCGAGGAGCGGAACGGGCCGGGCGTCCCGGGGTGCGGTCAGACCCCCTGGGGCGCCCTCGCGCTTTCCTCGGTGGCGCGTACATGTGACGATCCCCGCGCCGATGGTCGGGAGCGAGGGGGACGGCATGGGATACCGAGAGCGGGACGAGTCCGTGTTCGAGACGATCGGACGGGATCCGCCCGACGGGTTCGACCCCGTGCTCCGCCCGCCCGGCGGGAATTGTCGGACACGGCCTACGGGGAACTGATCGACAACCCGCCGGCCCGTGAGTTCCGTACCGTGCCCGGCGAAGTCCACACCATCCAGGTGAGCCTGGCCGTCGGCGACCTCGGCTTCGAGGAACTCGCCGAGGCTTCGACCGAGGACCCGGAGGGCGTTCTCCGGACGCTCTGAGCACCCCTTGTGACCGCACTCCCACATGGCTGAACGTAGATGGCCCGTCCGTATGCTCTCGGCCATGAAACTCTTCCGGTCGCGGCGCCGAGGCGATGACGAAACTATGGCGGAAACCCCCATGGCCGAGGCCAAAGCCCTCTACCAGAAGGGGCGTTACGCCGAGTCGGAGGCCGAGGCCCGTGCCGTGGCCCGATCGCGGCCACGCGACGACGGCTATGCGGCGGGGGCGTTGCTCATCGCCGCACTCGCGACGGGCGCCCAAGGTCGCAACGCCGAGGCACTCGTCACCTACGACGACGCGCTGGCCCGCTTCAGCGCGATATTCGGCGCCGATCACTACCTGACCTGGAAGCTGCGCTCGGACCGCGCCCAGCATCTGCCCTCGCTCGGAGAGTACGCCGAGTGCGAGGCGGAGTGTGCGGCCGTCACCGCGTTCGCGGCCGGTGGAACCGGTCCGGACATGACTCGCCTGGCAGCGGCCGCCCGCAACGGACTGATTTTCGCCCTCAACGCGCAGGAGCGCCACCAGGAGGCCGAGGCGCTCGCCCGCGAGGCCCTGGCCGCTTGCCCCGCAGGTGAACCGATGTCACTCGTCCTGCGACTCGGTCTTGCTCGCAGTCTCAACGGCCAAGCCCGCTACGAAGAAGCCCTCGCCGAGGCGCGGCGCGCAGACCGTCAGGACCGAGCCCTGCCCGAGCGCGAGCGGAACTCGGAGCGGGGGGCCGTCGAACTCGCCCTCGCGAATGCCCTGTTGGGCTTGGGTCGAGTCCGCGAGGCCAACGGCCTGGCTGTAGCCGCTCACGATGCCTGCCTGGCCTCCTTCGGCCCGGACCATCGCCGCACGGTCGAGGCCCGCACGCTGCTCGATCGCATGGACGGCGCCCGGCCGTAAGCGGAGCGCGCCCCCTCGGACCGGTCTCGGGCGCGCCCTGGACAGGCCGTCCGGGGCGGGGCCGCACCGAGTGGCCGTCTCGTGCGCCGTGCCGGCGAGGGCGGATGGGGGTACCCCCCGCAGAAAATCATGCAAGCACGCTTGCTTGTTTCTCCGGCCGCTGGAATGCTCCGGGGCACCACGCCATGCCCCGAGGGGAGCGCACGTGTCCGATGCCATCGCCGTGATCGACGATCTGCGGGACGAGAGCGAAGAACTCGACGCTCTGGTAGCCGAGTTGAGCAAAGAGGAGTGGGCGGCGGCGACCCCCGCGCCCGGCTGGACGATCGCCCACCAGATCGCCCACCTGACCTGGACGGACGGGGTCGCGGCGACCGCCGCGACGGACCCCGACGCGTTCGAGGCGGAGGTGGAGGCCGCGCTCGCCGCACCCGAGACCTTCGTCGACGAGGCCGCAGGGGCGGCCGTCGCGGGCACCTCGCCGAAGGAGCTGCTGCGGCGGTGGCGGGCCGGGCGGGAGCGGCTCCAGGACCTGTTGCGGGAGGCCGTTCCCGGGACCCGTATCCCCTGGTACGGGCCGCCGATGAGCCCCGCCTCGATGGCGACCGCGCGGCTCATGGAGACCTGGGCCCACGGTCAGGACGTGGCCGACGCGCTCGGGGTCGTACGGGTGCCGACCGACCGGTTGCGGCATGTCGCCAGGATCGGCGTACGGGCCCGGGAGTACGCGTACTTCGTGCGGGGCCTCACGCCACCGGGGGAGGAGTTCCGGGTGGATCTCGAAGCGCCGGACGGCGGGTCGGTCGCGTTCGGGCCCGAAGGCGCGGCCCAGCGGGTCACCGGGCCGCTGCTGGACTTCTGCCTGCTGGTGACCCGGCGGGCCCACCGCGACGACCTCGCGCTCCGGGCGGTCGGCACCGAGGCGGACGGCTGGCTGGACATCGCGCAGGCCTTCGCCGGGCTGCCGGGGGCGGGGCGCGCCCCGCGCGGAGACAAGGGCGCGGGCGGAGGCAAGGGCGCGGGCGGGGGCAGGAGAGAGGGCGGTACCGATCCTTCGAGCGCCCCTGGGAGTGACGCCATATGACCACCCCGCCCACGCCCGCGCAGCCCGAATCCACGCGGCCCACCCCGCCCACGCGGCCCGTGTCCGTTACCCCCGCCGCGCCGCCCGGCCCTCTCGCGGCCCCGGACCAGGCCCCGACCCCGGCCTCCGCCGTCCCCGCCCCACCCGTCTCGATCCCCGTCTCCGTCACCGAGCCCGAGCCCGCCCGCCCGCACCCGCTCGATCCGCCCGCGCCCACCCCCTTGCGGATCGGCAACGCCTCCGGGTTCTACGGCGACCGGTTCGACGCGATGCGCGAGATGCTGACCGGCGGCCCGCTCGACGTCCTGACCGGCGACTACCTCGCCGAGCTCACCATGCTCATCCTCGGCCGCGGCCGGCTCAAGGACCCCTCGCGCGGTTACGCCTCCACCTTCCTGCGGCAGCTCGAAGAGAGCCTCGGGCTGGCCGCGGAACGTGGGGTGAAGATCGTCGCCAACGCGGGCGGCCTCAACCCGGCCGGACTGGCGGACGCGGTACGGGAGTTGGCAGACAAGCTCGGGATTCCGGTGCGGGTCGCCCACGTCGAGGGCGACAGCCGGCCCGTCCCCGAGGGGTTCCTCACCGCCAACGCGTACCTCGGCGGCGCCGGGATCACCGCCTGCCTGCGGGCGGGCGCGGACGTCGTCGTCACCGGCCGGGTCACCGATGCCGCCCTGGTCACCGGCCCCGCCGCCGCCCACTTCGGCTGGGGTCCCGACGACCTGGACGCCCTCGCCGGGGCCGTCGTCGCCGGGCACGTCCTGGAGTGCGGTACACAGGCCACCGGCGGCAACTACGCCTTCTTCGGCGACCACGACGTGCGCCGCCCCGGCTTCCCGCTCGCCGAGATCCACGCCGACGGCTCGTCCGTCATCACCAAGCACCCCGGCACCGGCGGGGTGGTCGATCTCTCCACCGTCACCGCGCAGTTGCTCTACGAAACCGGGGGCGCCCGGTACGCCGGGCCCGACGTGACCGCCCGACTCGACACCGTGCGGCTCGTCCAGGAGGGGCAGGACCGGGTCGGGATCAGCGGGGTACGGGGCGAGGCGCCGCCGCCCACGCTGAAGGTCGGGCTCAACCGGCTCGGCGGCTGGCGCAACGAGGTCGTCTTCGTCCTCACCGGACTGGACATCGAGGCCAAGTCCCGCCTCGTGCAGGACCAGTTCGCCGACGCGCTCGACCGCTCCGGGAAGGCGCCCGCCGAGATCCGCTGGGAGCTGGCCCGCACCGACCACCCCGACGCGCCCACCGAGGAGACCGCGAGCGCACTGCTCCGGCTCGTGGTGCGCGACCAGGACCCGGAGGCGGTGGGCAGGGCGGTCTCCGGGGCCGCCGTCGAGCTCGCCCTCGGCAGCTACCCCGGCTTCCACGTCACCGCCCCGCCCGGGAAGGGCGCCCCGTACGGGGTCTTCAAGGCGGCCCACGTACCGGCCTCGGAGGTCGCGCACACCGCCGTACTGCCGGACGGGACACGGCAGGTGGTGCCCGCACCGCCGGTGACCCGGGTGCTCGACCTCGTACCGGTGGAGGTCCCGCTGCCGCCCGCGCCGGAGCCGGAGGTGACCCGGAGCGTGCCGCTCGGGCTGCTCGCCGGGGCGCGCAGCGGCGACAAGGGCGGTGACGCGAACGTCGGGGTGTGGGTGCGCGACGACCGCGCCTGGCGGTGGCTGGCGCACGAGCTGACCACCGAGCGGCTTCGTGAACTCCTGCCGGAGACAGCCGGCTTGGAGGTCGATCGGCAGGTGCTCCCGCAGCTGCGGGCGGTGAACTTCGTCGTCCGGGGGCTGCTGGGCGAGGGAGTCGCCGCACAGGCCCGGTTCGACCCGCAGGCCAAGGCGCTGGGGGAGTGGCTCCGCTCGCGCCACCTGGCCGTACCCGTCTCCCTGCTCGACCCGACCGCCCTGGCCTGAAGTCTCTCAGCCCACTCCCCGTACCGGAGGCACCGCATGACCGTCCTGCCCACCGGGCTCGACACCGCCGGACCCGAATACGCCGCCAACCGCGCCGCCCTCCTCGCCAAACTCGACGATCTTGGCGCCGAGCACGCGAAGGCGCTGGCCGGGGGCGGCGAGAAGTACGTGGCCCGGCACCGTTCGCGCGGGAAGCTCCCCGCGCGGGAGCGGATCGAGCTGCTGATCGACCCGGACACCCCGTTCCTGGAGCTGTCGCCGCTGGCCGGCTGGGGCAGCGACTACACGGTGGGCGCCTCGCTGGTCACCGGGATCGGAGTGGTCGAGGGCGTCGAGTGCCTGATCACCGCCAACGACCCGACCGTACGCGGTGGCGCCTCCAACCCGTGGACGCTGAAGAAGGCGCTGCGGGCCAACGAGATCGCCTTCGCCAACCGGCTGCCCTGCATCAGCCTGGTGGAGTCCGGGGGCGCCGACCTGCCCTCGCAGAAGGAGATCTTCATCCCCGGCGGGGCGCTCTTCCGCGATCTCACCCGGCTCTCCGCCGCCGGAATCCCCACCGTGGCCGTGGTGTTCGGCAACTCCACCGCCGGAGGCGCGTACGTCCCCGGGATGTCCGACCACACCGTCATGATCAAGGACAGGTCCAAGGTCTTTCTCGGTGGTCCGCCCCTGGTGAAGATGGCCACCGGCGAGGAGAGCGACGACGAGTCCCTCGGCGGCGCCGGGATGCACGCGCGCACCTCCGGGCTCGCCGACCACTTCGCGGTGGACGAGCACGACGCGCTGCGACAGGCCCGCCGGATCGTCGCCCGGCTCAACTGGCGCAAGGCGCACGCCGATCCGGGACCCGCCGAACCGCCGAAGTACGACGAGGAGGAGCTGCTCGGCATCGTGCCGGGCGACCTCAAGGTGCCCTTCGACCCGCGCGAGGTCATCGCCCGGCTGGTCGACGGCTCCGACTTCGACGCCTTCAAGCCGCTCTACGGCACCAGCCTGGTCACCGGCTGGGCGCGGCTGCACGGCTATCCGGTCGGCATCCTCGCCAACGCGCAGGGCGTGCTCTTCAGCGAGGAGTCGCAGAAGGCCGCACAGTTCATCCAGCTCGCCAACCAGCGCGACATCCCGCTGGTCTTCCTGCACAACACCACCGGCTACATGGTCGGCAAGGAGTACGAACAGGGCGGCATCATCAAGCACGGCGCGATGATGATCAACGCGGTCTCCAACTCCAAGGTCCCGCACCTGTCCGTACTGATGGGCGCCTCCTACGGGGCCGGCCACTACGGCATGTGCGGACGCGCCTACGACCCCCGCTTCCTCTTCGCCTGGCCCAGCAGCAAGTCCGCCGTGATGGGCCCGCAGCAGCTCGCCGGGGTGCTCTCCATCGTGGCCCGCGCCTCCGCCGCCGCGAAGGGCCGGCCCTACGACGACGAGGCCGACGCCGGTCTCCGCGCCCTGGTGGAGCAGCAGATCGAGGCCGAGTCGCTGCCGGTGTTCCTCTCCGGGCGGCTCTACGACGACGGGGTCATCGACCCCCGCGATACCAGGACCGTCCTCGGGATGTGCCTCTCCGCGATCCACACGGCCCCCGTCGAAGGCGCCCGCGGCGGCTTCGGCATCTTCCGGATGTGAGGGCGGGTGGGAGCCGTGAGGACCGTGGGCGCCCGGGGAGCCGTGGGAGCCGTGGGAGCCGTGGCAAAAGAGGGCGCCGAGAGCAGAGAGCGCACCGAGAACACCGTGAGGACTGACGTGATCACTTCGCTGCTCGTCGCCAACCGGGGCGAGATCGCCTGCCGGATCTTCCGCACCTGTCGCGCGCTCGGCATCACCACCGTCGCCGTGTACTCCGACGCGGACGCCGCAGCCCTGCACGTCCGCGAGGCCGACCTCGCCGTGCGGCTGCCGGGGGCGACCCCCGCCGACACCTATCTCCGGGGCGACCTGGTCGTCGCCGCGGCGCTCGCGGCGGGGGCCGACGCCGTGCACCCCGGGTACGGCTTCCTCTCCGAGAACGCCTCCTTCGCCGCCGCCGTGCAGGACGCCGGACTGCTCTGGGTCGGCCCACCGGTCAAGGCGATCGAGCAGATGGCGTCGAAGACCCGCGCCAAGGAGCTGATGGCCGCCGCCGAGGTGCCACTGCTCGCCCCCGTGGACCCCGCCACCGCGACCGGGGCCGACTTGCCGCTGCTGCTCAAGGCGGCAGCCGGTGGCGGCGGGCGCGGGATGCGGATCGTACGGGAACTCGAAGCGCTGCCGGCCGAGTTGACGGCAGCCAGGGCCGAGGCGGAGTCCGCGTTCGGGGACGGCGAGGTGTTCGCCGAGCCGTACGTGGAACGCGGCCGGCACGTCGAGGTCCAGGTGATGGCCGACGACCACGGCACCGTCTGGGCGCTCGGCACCCGCGACTGCTCCCTCCAGCGCCGCCACCAGAAGGTCGTCGAGGAGGCCCCCGCCCCCGGCCTCGGCGAGGAGCTGCGGACCCGGCTGCACGAGGCGGCCGTGGCCGCCGCACGGGCCGTCGGCTACCGGGGCGCCGGGACCGTGGAGTTCCTCGTCTCCGCCGAAGGGCGGCCGTACTTCCTGGAGATGAACACCCGTCTCCAGGTCGAACACCCGGTCACGGAAGTCGTGTTCGGGCTCGACCTGGTCGCCCTCCAGCTCCGCACCGCCGAAGGCGAGCCACTGCCCGCCGCCGCCCCGCCCGCCCCCGAGGGTCACGCCGTGGAGGCCCGGCTCTACGCCGAGGACCCCGCCCACGACTGGCGTCCGCAGACCGGACTCCTCCACGCGCTCGACCTGCCCGGGGAACCCGGGGTGCGCCTGGACACCGGGTACACCGGCGGCGACACCATCGGGGTGCACTACGACCCGATGCTCGCCAAGGTCGTCGCCCACGCCGCCACCCGCACCGAGGCGGTACGCCTCCTCGCCCGCGTCCTGGAACGCGCCCGCGTCCACGGCCCGGTCACCAACCGGGACCTGCTGGTCCGCTCCCTGCGTCACCCCGACTTCCTCGCCGCCCGCCTCGACACCGGGTTCTACGAGCGCCACCTCCCCACCCTCGCCCCGGCCCCCGACGAGGAGGCCGTCCGCCGCGCGGCCCTGGCCGCCGCCCTCGCCGACGCGGCGGCCCGTACGGCGGGCGGGGCCGGGGAGTCCGCCGCCGTGCCCGCCCGCTTCGGCGCCTGGCGCAACCTCCCCTCCCAGTCGCAGACCAAGCGCTACCGCGCCGAGCCCGACGCCGGGGAGTACGAGGTCGCCTACCGGGCCACCCGCACCGGGCCCGTCCCGCACGACGCCCCCGGCATCCGCGTGGTGGAGGTCCGCCCCGACCGGGTGACCCTCGAACTCGACGGTGTGGTCCGCCGGTTCGCCGTCACCGCGCACGGCGACCGGGTGTACGTGGACACGGCGGACGGCTCCCACACCTTCACCGCCCTGCCCCGCTTCACCGACCCCGCCACCCGCAGCGAACCCGGCTCCCTGCTCGCCCCGATGCCGGGCACGGTCGTCCGCCTCGCGGAAGGGCTGGCGCCCGGGGCGGCCGTCGAGGCCGGGCAGCCGCTGATCTGGCTGGAGGCGATGAAGATGGAACACCGCATCCTCGCCCCCGCCGCCGGCACCGTCACCGCGCTCCACGCCGCGCCGGGGCTCCAGGTGGAGGTGGGCGCCCTGCTCGCCGTCGTCCAGGAGGCACCGCAGGACACACCCCACGCACAAGAAGCACCACCCGCCCAGGACACGCCCCAGGAGGAACCGCAGCCATGAGCACCGTCCTCGAATCCGCTGAGCACCAGGCGCTCCGCGCCGCCGTCGCCGCCCTCGGCAAGCGCTACGGGCGCGCGTACATGTCCTCCGTCATCGCGGAGGGCCGGCACACCGACGAACTCTGGGCCGAGGCGGCCAAGTTCGGCTACCTCGGCGTGAACCTCCCGCAGGAGTACGGCGGGGGAGGTGCCGGTATGGCCGAACTCTCCATCGTTCTGGAGGAGTTGGGCGCGGCTGGGGCGCCGCTGCTGATGATGGTGGTCTCCCCGGCGATCTGCGGCACGGTGATCTCCCGCTTCGGCACCGAGGCGCAGAAGCGCCAGTGGCTCCCCGGACTCGCCGACGGCAGCCTCACCATGGCCTTCGGGATCACCGAACCGGACGCCGGCTCCAACTCGCACCGGATCACCACCACCGCCCGCCGCGACGGCGACGACTGGCTGCTCACCGGCCGGAAGGTCTTCGTCTCCGGTGTCGACATCGCCGACGCCACCCTCATCGTGGGCCGGACCGAGGACGCCCGCACCGGCACGCTCAAGCCCTGCCTCTTCATCGTCCCGCGCGACGCCCCCGGGTTCGGACGCTCGCAGATCGACATGGAGCTCCACGCCCCGGAGAAGCAGTTCGAGCTGGTCCTCGACGACGTGCGGCTGCCCGCCGAGGCACTCGTCGGCGACGAGGACGCCGGGCTGCTCCAGCTCTTCGCCGGGCTCAACCCCGAACGCATCATGACCGCCGCCTTCGGTATCGGCATGGGCCGCTACGCCCTCGGCCAGGCCGTGAAGTACGCCAAGACCCGACAGGTGTGGAAGGCCCCGATCGGCGCCCACCAGGCCATCGCCCACCCGTTGGCCGTCGCCCACGTAGAACTCGAGCTGGCTCGGCTGATGATGCAGAAGGCCGCGGCCCTCTACGACGCGGGCGACGACATCGGCGCGGGCGAGGCCGCCAACATGGCCAAGTACGCGGCGGGCGAGGCCTGCGTGAAGGCCGTCGACCAGGCGGTGCACACCCTCGGCGGCAACGGCCTCACCCGGGAGTACGGACTCGCCTCGCTCATCACCGCGGCCCGCGTCGCCCGGATCGCCCCGGTCAGCCGCGAGATGATCCTGAACTATGTCTCCCACCAGTCGCTCGGCCTGCCCAAGTCGTACTGACGCAGCGCCCGTTCCTCGGTACTCCGCACCCCCGTACGCACCACGCGGCGCACCCGCCCACCCGGGGCCCGGTGCGCCGCCGCACAGCCTCCGCACCCGCCGCCCACGCGTCGACAGGGGACCGACATGGTGTTCCGCAGTGAGTACGCAGACGTATCCATCCTCAGCACTCCCATCCACGAAGCGGTCCTCGGCCGGGCCGCCGAGTTCGGGGACACCGTCGCCCTGATCGACGGCACCAACGGGATGGCCCTCAGCTACTCCCAACTCGACCACTTCCACCGCCGGATCGCCGCCGCACTCGCCGAAGCCGGGCTGCGCAAGGGGGACGTACTCGCCCTGCACAGCCCCAACACCATCGCCTACCCGCCCGTCTTCTACGGGGCGACGCGGGCCGGCGCCGCCGTCACCACGGTCCACCCGCTGGCCACCGCCGAGGAGTTCGCCAAGCAGCTCACCGACGCCTCCGCGCGCTGGATCGTCACCGTCTCCCCGCTCCTGGACACCGCGCGGCGGGCCGCCGAACTCGCGGGCGGTATACGGCAGATCTTCGTCTGCGACGCCGCCGAGGGGTACACCTCGGTGCTCGACATGCTCGGCTCCACCGCCCCCGAGCCGCAGGTGGAGATCGACCCGGACGAGGACGTCGCCGTCCTGCCCTACTCCTCCGGCACCACCGGGGCGCCCAAAGGCGTGATGCTCACCCACCGCTCCATCGCGACCAATCTGGAGCAGCTCCAGCCGTTCGTCCCCCTGGCCCGGGACGAGCCCGTCCTGGCCGTGCTGCCCTTCTTCCACATCTACGGGCTCACCGCCCTGATGAACGGGCCGCTCCGGCACGGGGCCACCGTGGTGGTGCTGCCCCGCTTCGACCTCGACCAGTTCCTCGCCACCATCGAGAAGCACCGGATCGCCGGGCTGTACGTGGCCCCGCCCATCGTGCTGGCCCTCGCCAAGCACCCGGCCGTCGCCCGCTACGACCTCTCCTCGCTCCGCTACATCGTCTCGGCCGCCGCCCCGCTCGACGCCGACCTCGCCCGTGCCTGCTCGGAGCGGCTCGGGCTGCCGCCGGTCCGCCAGGCGTACGGCATGACCGAGCTGTCCCCGGGCACCCACGTCGTGCCGCTCTCCGAGGAGAACCCGCCGGACGGCACGGTCGGCAAGCTGATCCCCGGCACCGAGATGCGGATCGTCCGGCTCACCGACCCCGGCACGGACGCGGAGCCCGGCGCCGAGGGCGAGATCCTGATCCGGGGCCCCCAGGTGATGAAGGGCTACCTCGGTCGCCCCGACGCCACCGCCGCCATGATCGACGAGGACGGCTGGGTGCACACCGGGGACGTCGGCAGGGTCGACGAGGACGGCTGGCTGTACGTCGTCGACCGGGTCAAGGAGCTGATCAAGTACAAGGGCTACCAGGTCGCCCCCGCCGAACTGGAGGCCCTGCTGCTCGGCCACGAACTCCTCGCCGACGCCGCCGTCATCGGCGTCCACGACGAGGCGGGCAACGAGATCCCCAAGGCGTTCCTGGTCCGCTCACCGGCCCCGGAAGCGCAAAAGCTCACCCCGGAGGACGTGATCGGGTACGTCGCCGAGCGCGTCGCCCCGTACAAGAAGGTGCGGCGGGTGGAGTTCATCGACGCGGTGCCCCGCGCCACCTCGGGCAAGATCCTGCGCCGCGAACTCCGCGACCGGGAACGCGCCACCGGCCCCGGGACCGGAACCGGGGCCGCCACCGAAGGGAGCCCCGCATGAGCAGCCTGGCCGCACCCGTCCACGACCGGGGCATCACCACCCTCACCCTGGACGCCCCCGCCCGCCGCAACGCCCTCTCCGCCGAGCTGGTCGGCGAGCTGGCCGAAGCGCTGGACGCCTGCGCGGACGACAGCGCCGTACGCGCGGTCGTCCTGACCCACACCGGCACCACCTTCTGCGCCGGGGCCGACCTGAAGTCGCCCGCCGATCCGGGGGAGTTCGTCGCGCTGCTGCGGAAGATCGTCGCGTTGCCCAAGCCCGTGGTGGGCCGGGTCACCGGCCATGTCCGGGCCGGAGGGCTCGGACTGCTCGGGGCCTGCGACATCGCGGTCGCGGGGCCCGGGGCGAGCTTCGCGCTCACCGAGTCGCGGCTCGGCCTCGCCCCGGCGGTGATCTCGCTGACCCTGCTGCCCCGGCTCGAACGCTCCGCGGCGGCCCGCTACTTCCTCACCGGGGAGCGGTTCGACGCGGCCGAGGCGGCCCGTATCTCCCTGGTCACCCTCGCCGCGGGCGACCCGGCGGGGACCGCCGCCCCGGGCGAGGGCGCCGACGAGGTGGACAAGGCGCTCGAACCCGTACTCGACGGACTGCGCAGGGCGTCCGCGCAGGGGCTGATGGCGTCGAAGCAGCTGGTCACCGCTACCGTGCTGGAGAGTTTCGACCAACACGCCGAAGACCTCGTCGCCCTCTCCACCGCGCTCTTCGCCTCCGACGACGCACGGGAGGGGATGACGGCCTTCCTCGAACGACGGGACCCCGCATGGGTGTGGTGACGCCCCCGAACAACGCCTTTCCCGGCAACGCCAAGTCGCCCAAGCAGGACCGCAGCAGGGCCACCCGGCAGCGGCTTCTGGAGGCCGCGGTGGCCTGCCTCGCCGCCCACGGCTGGGTGGGGTCCACGGTCTCCGTCGTCGCCGAGCGGGCCGGGGTCTCCCGGGGTGCGGCCCAGCACCACTTCCCCACCCGCGAGGACCTGTTCACCGGGGCGGTCGAGTACGTCGCCGAGGAGCGGTCCGCCGCGCTGCGGGCGCTCCCGGTCCAGGGCCGCGCGGAGGTGGTCGCCGCGCTCGTGGACCTGTACACCGGGCCGCTCTTCCGCGCCGCGCTCCAGCTGTGGGTGGCCGCCTCCAACGAACCCCAACTGCGCCCCCGGGTCACCGAACTGGAGGCGCGCGTCGGCCGGGAGACCCACCGGATCGCCGTCGGACTGCTGGGCGCCGACGAGACCCGCCCCGGGGTGCGCGAGACGGTCCAGGGGCTCCTGGACATGGCCCGTGGCCTCGGCCTCGCCAACGTCCTCACCGACGACACCGTCCGCCGGCGGAGGGTCGTGGCCCAGTGGGCGGAGCTGGTGGACCGCGCGCTGGACTGAACGCCGGCGGGCACGCGACGGCGATTTCCGGACGATGACGCCCGGACGGTGCGACGGCCCGGCGCGGGACACCCGGCCGGGGCCGCCCACAGGGGCCTCGTTCCCCGGGCGGTCCTGAAGAAAATGCGTACCGGGAATGTGCGATATCTCGGGCATGGGCGGCGAACCAAAATATCTCACATCCGGGCACTTGGTGGATATCCATGTGTGTGCGTCACGTGCGGGCTCGCGATTCCTGCCCCGTCGGAGGGAAATCGTTGTCCTGCGATTTCATCAGGTGTTACCGTCTGTTCGTTGTGAGGGGGGCGCCCTCGCATGCACGGGGGTGGGAAATGCGCCGATGAAGAATTCTGCGTGTGTGGTCACTGCTGCTGGTATCGCCGCGGTCATCGCTCTTGTCCCGGCTCCTTCGGTGGCTGTCACACCGAGACCGGCGTGACCAGGAGCACCCATGTGCAGATGTGGCGTGACATCAGCCTGAAGCCGGACGACTCCTACGACAACAAGACGTTCACCGCCTGCTTCAGTGGCAGTACGAGCAACGGCGAGTGGAGCGAGGTGGGTTCGGGTGTGATGAAGAACGTATACCTCCAGATCATGAAGATCGGTGGGTCGGCCTTCGGCCCGCAGTTCACCGTGAACAGCGTCAGCGTTGACACCACCAAGGCCGACGGTTGACCGGATTTCTGCCTCGGGGCCGCTGCTGCGGCCCCGAGGCGCGTCCTTACCCCCTGTGAGTCGCGATGAAATTCACCACGGCACTGAGAAGCAGCAGTGTGCGCTGGGCAGGCCCTGTCGTCCTGTTGATGGCCGCCCTTTATTATTTGACGGGGGAAACCGCGCCGCCGAGTAGTCATCACCATTGGGCTCCGGCCATAGTTTCAGCTCCGCTGATGGTTCTTTACGCACTCGCCTATGCGGCTTCCGCCGCTCTCGGTGTGTGGGAAAGCGGACGCCTGCGCAAGGCGCACATCTGGGAATCGCTGCCCTCCCGAAGCCGTTACCGGGTCGCGGCGAACGTGCTGTTTCCGGTGGTTCTTCTCTCCTGGCTCGTCCTGCTGCTTCCCCCTGCCGTCTCCCTCGTGCGCGCCGGCACCGCCCCGAGCCTCGGTTCCCTGCGGCTGCCTGTCATGGGAATGCTGATCGTCGTCGCCCACGCCGTCGTCGGTTTCGCCATCGGGTCCGTCCTGCCGCGTCTGATCGCCACTCCGGTCGTCGCGGTCGTGGACTGGGTGGCGGTCGCCTTCACCCGGGCCACCCAGCCCTACTGGATCCGTCATGTCTCCGGACAGTTCGCCGATGTCGGCTTCGGCGAGATGCCCCGCTTCGTGTCCGTCGCGGCGCCCGTCCTGCTGGCCGGGAGCGTCGCCGCGGGGCTGATGCTGCTGTGGCTGCCGTTCGGCCCCCGGGTGCTGCGCGCGGTCCTCGCGCTCGGCGTCGCCGCGGCCGGCGTCCTGGGAGCCCAGCACCTCGCCCGGGACTGGCCGCACACCCCGCCCATGGCCACCGGTCAGGCACCTGTGGACTGCACGGGTGTGAACCCCCGGGTGTGCGTGCCGCGCGTGGCCACCGGGAACCTCGCCCGCACCCAGCACGAGGCCGCCCGGACGCTGGCCGTCCTGCGCGAGGCCGGTGTCCCGGGTACCGCCCCCGAGCAGATCGAAGACGTGCTCGACGGACCGGCCCGGGCCGGCTCCGGTGACCGGGTGTGGAGGCTGAGCCTCATGGCGGCCGACCGGCCGCACGAGGCGGGCTACCAGGTCATGGTCCGGGCGCTGAAGTTCCGCTGCGCGACCGTGCCCGCAGTCCGGGCCCATGCCGTATGGCTGTGGGGTGCCACCCGCACCGGCCAGGTCGACATGTACAAGGAACACCGCGCGCGGGAGGGCGTCACCCCCGAGAGCCTGCGGATCGAGAGCCAGGCCGGCGAAGAGGTCCGTGCCGTCCTCGCCACGTCGCCGGCCGCGCAGCGGGACTGGATACGGAAGAGCCTCGACTCCTGCGCGGGGAGTACGTCATGAGGTGGTGGATCGGTGCCCGGCGGGCAAGGATCATGGTCCCGCTGGCCCTGGCGGCCTTCCTCCTCCCGCTGCTCGCCGTGCAGAACACCCAGGTCGTCCTGCCTTCCCTCATCGGTTCGCCCCGGGTCGCACTGACCCTCTTCGTGCCCGTGCCGCTCGTCGCCTGCCTCATGCACGCGCTGGAATCACGCCTTCCGGCCCCGGAGGACTCCGGGGTGCGGCCGGTGGGCCGGTACGACGCCGCGCTCGCGGCCACCGTCTGTGCGGCGGCGCTCTGCTGCGGCCTGCTGGTCGCCGCGGTCGGCGGGACGCAGGAGGCCGCGGTGGCGGGCCGCGACGTGCTCTTCCTGGCCGGGCTCATGCTGCTGGGACGTGCGGTGTTCGGCGCCTCCGCCGTTCTGGTCCCCGTGGCCTGGCTCGTACTCGTCGTCGGTATCGGCTTCCGCGGCAACCAGCCGCGGGGGTGGACCGTCGTACCGGAGTCCGCCCACGACGTCCCGGCGGCAGTCGTCTCCCTGCTGGTGTTCGCCGCCGGCCTGACCGCTCTGATTCTCGCCCCGAGGAAGGCCTCGTGACCCTCGAACTCAGCCGCTGCACCTACCGTTACCGGCGCGGCCGTCAGCCCGTACTGAAGGACTTCGACTACGCCCTTCCCGACGGGCTCTCCATCCTGCTGGGCCCCAACGGTGCCGGGAAATCGACCCTGTTGAGGCTCGCGGCCTCGGTGACGCGCCCGCAGCGCGGCAGCGTCCACCTCGACGGGATGGCCGCGGGCACCCGGCAGTACCGGCAGGACGTGGCGTGGATGCCGCAGGACATCACCCCGATGCCCGGCCTCACGGCACGCGAGTACGTCGCGTACATCGGCTGGCTCAAGGGCATGAGCCGCCGGGACGCCTGGAAACGGGCCCGGCAGGCGCTCGTGCAGGTCGACCTCGCCGACCGGATGAACGAGCGCAGCGACCGCCTCTCCGGAGGCCAGCTGCGGCGCGTCGGGGTGGCCGGAGCGCTGGTGCACGGCGCCCGTGTGCTGTTGCTCGACGAACCGACCGCGGGCCTCGACCCGTACCAGCGGCGGGTGTTCCGGGACATGCTGGCGGGGCTCACCGGCGACATCCGGGTACTGCTCTCGACCCATGACGTCGCCGACCTCGCCGAGGAAGCCGACCACGTGACCGTGGTCTACGACGGCAGGATCATCCACCACGGCGACACCGCCTCGTTCCTGGCGCTCACGCCGCCCGGCACCGTCGCGGGCCGTGTGGCGGAAGGCGCCTACACGGCCCTGTTGCGCGACAGCGGGGCCAGGGCCTGAACGGTGCGGTGCCCCGGAGCGCGGGGCCCGGAACTCAGCCCGTGATCGGCGTGATCGAGTCGTACCCGTCGATCTCGCGCGGGTCCCGCGCCGCCGGGCCCACGTACTCGGCCGAGGGCCGCACCAGCCGGCCCGTGCGCTTCTGCTCCAGGATGTGCGCCGACCAGCCGGCCGTGCGGGCGCAGGTGAACATCGAGGTGAACATGTGCGCCGGGATCTCCGCGAAGTCCAGCACGATCGCCGCCCAGAACTCGACGTTCGTCGCCAGCACCCGGTCCGGGCGCCGCGCGTGCAGCTCCTCCAGCGCCGCCTTCTCCAGAGCCTCCGCCACCTCGAAGCGCGGCGCGGCGAGCTCGCGGGCGGTGCGCCGCAGCACCCGGGCGCGCGGGTCCTCGGCGCGGTAGACGCGGTGGCCGAAGCCCATCAGCCGCTCGCCCTTGTCCAGCGCCTGCTTCACGTACGCGGTGGCGTCCCCGGTCCGCTCGATCTCCTCGATCATGCCGAGCACCCGGGAGGGGGCGCCGCCGTGCAGCGGACCCGACATCGCTCCCACCGCGCCCGAGAGCGCCGCGGCCACGTCCGCGCCGGTCGAGGCGATGACCCGGGCGGTGAAGGTGGAGGCGTTCATGCCGTGTTCGGCGGCGGAGGTCCAGTAGGCGTCGACGGCCTTGACGTGCCGGGGGTCCGGCTCGCCGCGCCAGCGGATCATGAACCGCTCGACCACCGAGTCCGCCTTGTCGATCTCGCTCTGCGGAACCATCGCGAGCCCCTGCCCGCGCGCCGACTGCGCCACGTACGACAGGGCCATCACGGCCGCCCGCGCGAGGTCGTCGCGGGCCGTCGCCTCGTCGATGTCGAGCAGCGGCTTCAGGCCCCAGACCGGGGCGAGCATCGCCAGCGCCGACTGCACGTCCACCCGGATGTCACCGGAGTGGACCGGAATGGGAAACGGCTCGGCGGCCGGCAGACCGGGGTTGAACGCCCCGTCCACCAGCAGTCCCCAGACGTTGCCGAAGGACACTTTGCCGACGAGGTCCTCGATGTCGATCCCGCGATAACGGAGCGCACCGCCTTCCCTGTCCGGTTCGGCGATCTCCGTTTCAAACGCGACGACTCCCTCAAGCCCGGGTACGAATGCGGACATCAGGCGGCTCCCTCTGTGCGGCTGCGAGCTCGGTCGGTGAAGGCCCCCGGGGCCGCAGGTCCGAGACGGCCTCCGTGGGGACCTGACCCCCGATAGTGGCGGCTTCCGCCGGGGCAAGGAAGGGTGATGTCCCGCACAGCACCCTCGTGTCGTGGAACGGCGGCCCCCTCGTGTCGTGAGGTGGGCGGCATCCCGGGTCGTGGAACGGCGGCGTCCCGTGTCGTGAAACGGCGGAGTCCCGGTCCTGGTCCTTCTCGCCCGCCGCACCGGCCTGCCGCCCGCTGCGGCAGGATGGGCCCGTGCCCACAGCTGACCCGACACCTCCGTCCGCTTCCCGTCCGGCCGTGTCCCCCGCTTCCGATTGCACCATCGATCCGGCGGCGATGCGCGAGCAGTACCGTTCCGAGGCGTTCGCCGAGCAGGATCTGGCCCCCGAGCCCATGGACCAGTTCGCCCGCTGGTTCCGGCAGGTCGCCGCCCACGGCGCCCTGCACGAGCCGAACGCCATGGTGGTCTCCACCGCCTCGCCGGACGGCCGCCCGTCCTCCCGCACGGTGCTGCTCAAGGGGTTCGACGCGCGCGGCTTCGTCTTCTACACCAACTACGAGTCCCGCAAGGGCCGGGAGCTGGCCGCCAACCCGCACGTCTCACTGCTCTTCCCCTGGCACCCGCTCGCCCGCCAGGTCATCGTCACCGGCACCGCGGAGCAGGTGAGCCGCGAGGAGACGGTGGCGTACTTCCGTACCCGGCCGCACGGCTCCCAGCTCGGCGCGTGGGCGAGCGCGCAGTCCACGGTCATCGGCTCCCGCCGCGAACTCACCGAGCGGTACGAGGAACTCGCCGCCCGCTACCCGGAGGGCGAGAAGGTGCCCGTCCCGCCGCACTGGGGCGGTTTCCGGGTGACGCCCGAGACGGTGGAGTTCTGGCAGGGCCACGAGAACCGGCTGCACGACCGGCTGCGGTACGTACGTCCCGTGACGCCGGAGCGCGGGCCCGGCTGGCACGTGGAGCGCCTCTGCCCCTGAATCCGAAAGGTCCGGGACGCGAAAGGTCCGGGACGCGAAAGGTCCGGGACGAGCAGAACCCGCAGGCTCGGGTCCCTCCGTGAGGAGGAGCCGGCCGGATCTACCGGCGAGCCTGCGGGTCGGTGACTGCTTGGGTTTCGGCAGGCAGCCTGCCGAGGTGCACGATGTGCGACGACGGGCTGTCAGCCCGCAGCCACCTCACGAATCCGAATGGACTGCACTTTCGGATCACCTCCTTTCAGCGTGTGCCACAAGCCTAGGAACCTCGTCAGGGCCGCACAACCTATTTATCGGAAGCGGGTGTGCGCCGGGTCACAGTCGAGTTCAATGGGTTTCTGACATGCGGAAACGCATGCGGACACGCGCACGGACACGCGCACCGCCAGGGCCGCGGTGCGTACGGCGGGGACGGCACGTTCTGCGGGGGTACGGAATGAGTCCTTCCATGGGCAGTGGCACGGCGGACGCGTCCGCGTCGGACGCCGCGGGGGCCACCGGGGTCACGGGTGTACCGGACGCCGCCGTCACCGATGCCGGACCCGGCGCCGAACTCCTCGCCGCGCTCCTCGACGGCATGGACACCGCCCTCTTCGCCCTCGACGCCGCCGGCGCCGTCACCCACTGGAACCGCCAGGCCGAACGCGTCCTCGGCTGGTCCGCCGCCGAAGTGGTCGGCCGGGACGGCTTCGCGGGCTGGGCGGTGCGCGGACCCGACGCCGACGAGGTGCGCCGGCGGCTGATGGCGATCCAGGACTCCCCGGGCCGCCAGGTCCACGAGTTCGCCCTGGTCCGCAAGGACGGCGGCCGGGTCCTCGTGCGCATGCAGGCCGCCGGGATGCGCGGCGAGGACGGCGGGCCGGCCGGGGTGTACTGCGCGTTCAGCGAGGCGCACGCCCAGATCGACCTGGAACGCTCCATCGCGCTGAGCGAGGCGCTCTTCCAGGACGGGCCCTGGGGCGTGGTCCTGGTCGACGCCGATCTGCGGCCCACCGTCGTCAACGCGCACGCGGCGCGGGCGCTCGGCGGCGGCCGGACCTCCCTGCTCGGGCGCCCCCTCGGAGAGGTCGTCCTCCAAGGGGTCGAGGACCTCGAAGGCGCTTTTCACCACGTGCTCGCCGCCGGGGCGCCGCCCGCCCCCGCCGAACTCTGGGTGACCCTGCGCAGCCGTGAGGGCGGGCGGCGCCGCTGCTGGCGCAGCGGCTTCCTGCGGCTCTCCTCGCCCCTCACCGAAGAGGCGGTACCGCTCGGGGTCGCCTGGCTGTTCCAGGACGTCACCGAGGCGCGCGCCGCCGAGCAGGCCGCGGCCCGGCTGCGGTTCCGCTCCGCCCAACTGCACCGCGCCGCCAGGGCCGCGGCCGAGTGCGAGGACCCGTGGGAGGCGGCGACGACCACCCTCGACTTCTCGCTGGCCGGCTTCGCCGATCACGCGTTGCTCGACCTGGTGGCGGGGGAAGCGCTGATTCCCACGGCGGCCACCCCGACGGACGCCCCCGGCCCGTGCCTGCTGGTGGCGGGCGGTTCCTTCCCGGCCCGCTACGGCCCCGGCCACCCGGCCTTCCAGACGCTGGACCGGATCGCCCCGGTCCGGGTGAGCGCGGGCGGCGCGGGAACATCCTGGGCGGCCGAACGCCAGTGGCCCCGGCAGGTCGCGCACGCCCTGTGCGTGGCGCTCCGCAGCCGGGGCCGGACCCTCGGGGTGGTGACCTTCCTGCGTACCGCCGACCGTCCCGCCTTCGAGCGGGAGGACGCGGCCCACGCGGAGAGCGCGGCGGTCCGGGTGGCCTCCGCGGTGGACCTGGCCCTGCTGCTCGACGGCCGTACGGGCGGCTGATCAGGGCGACGGACGCGCGCGGGCGCCGGGCGCGTCAGTGCTGGTAGAAGATCCGGTCCCGGTTGTCCTCGAACACGCGCCGGTTCCACTCGTGGCCGCCGTCGACGTTCCCCGAGCGCAACAGCGGCGGCTCGATGCCGCGTGCGGCCAGTTCCTCGGCGGCCGCGGCCATCGTCGCCTGCATCAGCGCGCTGGTCACGACGGTCGAGGCCGGGGCGAAGGGGGCTCCGACCCCGTCGGTGGTCAGCTCCGCGTCGCCCACCGCGATCTTGCTGTCGAGGACGATGTCGCAGTGGTCGAGCAGGAAGCCGCCCGAAGCGGCCCGGGACGAGGTGGCGGCGGCGTACGCCACCGAGGTCACCCCGATCACGGTGAGGCCGCGCGCCCGGGCTTCGCGGGCCATCTCCACGGGCAGTGTGTTGCGGCCGGAGAGCGAGATGATCACCAGCAGGTCACCCGCGGTGGCCGGGCTGGCCGCGAGCACCGTGGTGGCGAGCCCCTCCACCCGCTCCAGCGCCGAGCCGAGGGTCGCGGGCATCACGTCGACCCCGACCGTGCCCGGCACGGCGAGCAGGTTCATCAGGGCGGGGCCGCCCGCCCGGTACACCACGTCCTGGGCGGCGAGCGAGGAGTGTCCGGCGCCGAAGGCGAAGAGCCGGCCGCCCGCGGCGACGGTGTCGGCCACGGCCGCGCCGGCCGCCGCGACGGAGGCGGCCTCCTCGTCGCGGACCCGGGCCAGCAGCCCGATGGCCGCGTCGAAGAACTGGCCGGCCAGCTTGCTCTCGCTCATCGGGGAGCCCTTCCGTCGGGGATACCGCGATCACGGTGCGGTCCGGACCACCGCACTGTCAATAGCGGCCCGGCCGTGCGGCGCCCGGCCTCGGGCCGGGGCCGGGACGGCCCGGCACGGTTGTCCGCGCGATGCGTCAGAATTGGACGAGGGCCACAGCACGGCGGCAACACGGCAGCATGACGTTTCACCGTCACAGTTATGAGGGGCACGAATGTCCGGACTGATCGACACCACGGAGATGTACCTCCGCACCATCCTCGAACTCGAAGAGGAAGGCGTGGTCCCGATGCGCGCCCGTATCGCTGAGCGGCTGGACCAGTCCGGTCCCACGGTCAGTCAGACGGTGGCCCGGATGGAACGCGACGGGCTGGTCCAGGTCGCCGGTGACCGCCACCTTGAGCTGACCGAGGAGGGACGCCGCCTGGCGACCCGGGTCATGCGCAAGCACCGCCTCGCCGAGTGCCTGCTCGTCGACGTCATCGGCCTGGAGTGGGAGCAGGTGCACGCCGAGGCCTGCCGCTGGGAGCACGTGATGAGCGAGGCCGTGGAGCGGCGGGTGCTGGAGCTGCTGCGCCACCCCACGGAGTCCCCGTACGGCAACCCGATCCCGGGCCTGGAGGAGCTGGGCGAGCACGCCGAGGCCGATCCGTTCCTGGAACAGGGCATGGTCAGCCTGGCCGAGCTGGACCCGGGCAGCGACGGCAAGACCGTCGTGGTGCGCCGGATCGGCGAGCCCATCCAGACCGACGCCCAGCTGATGTACACGCTCCGGCGCGCCGGGGTCCAGCCGGGAGCCGTCGTCAGCGTGACGGCGGCGGCCGGCGGCGTCCTGGTCGGCTCGGGCGGGGAGGCCGCGGAGCTGGACAGCGAGGTCGCCTCGCACGTCTTCGTCGCCAAGCGCTGAGCCACCGCCCCGCGCGCCCCGGCGCCCCGTTTTCGAACGCGGGGGCATCCGCCGGAGCGGCCCCGCGCACGGCGGGGGCACGCGGGGGCACGCGCGACGGTCCCGCACTCCGGGCACCGGGGACGCGCCGGGACGGCGGAGAGCGGGCGCCGGGGAGGTGCCTCGCGGCACCGGGCGGGCCCTGACCAGGAGCGCAACACGCCCCACACCCCGCGACCCGTCGCAGGGGACCCGACAGGCGGGCGTCACGGCTACCGAACCGTGACGTCCGCTTTCTCTTTTCCGTACGGAATCGCAGCGGCCGGGCGCCGCGCGTGCCAGGCTGAAGCCAGGCATATGACCTGAGGTCGCCGGCCGAGTGGGCCGCGCGGCAGGGGAGGGAGCAGGGAATGCGCCCGTCGTACCAGCGTGTGCAGCGGTACGCGCCCCCTGTGCGCCCACGTACGCCTGTGCCGGCCGCGGTCCGGGCGGCGGCTCGCACGCCGGGCTCCCGGAGGCGTCCGGCCGCCGGCACCCGGCCGCCCCGCGAGCCGGTCCCGCTCCGGGGGCCTGCGCCGACGCGTGCGCCCCTGCCCCCCGCCGCGGTCGCGGTGGCGGCGGCGCGAGGAAGACCGAAGACCCCGGCGCCCACGGGCGCCGGGGTCCGTCCTCCCCGGTGCCGACCCGGAGCCCCGAGCTCCCAGGGTCGTTCCTGCGGACCGTCATCCCCGAGCGGCCCGCTCCCCGCTGAACATCTCCCCAGGTCGGCGGCGGCCAATCATGGAACGTAGTCACCCGAACGAGCGGTGTTGAACGCCAGTCCTGCTGTTTTCGAATAAAGGTTCGATAGTGTGAGCGGCGAGGCCACCCGTGATCGAGAACCAGAAGGGGATGCCAGGACATATGGTGCGGCGCATCGATGTGACGGGCTCGGACGGAGTCCGGCTCGCGGCCTGGGAGTTCACCGATCCGCCCAAGGGGCGCGCGGACGAAGCGAGTGCGCCGGGGGTCTTACTGCTGCACGGACTGATGGGCCGCGCCACCCACTGGGCCGCCCAGGCCCGCTGGCTCTCGGAGCGGTACCGCGTGGTCGGGCTCGACCAGCGCGGCCACGGCCGCAGTGAGAAGCCCGCGGACGGCCCGTACACCCGCGACGCGTACGTGGACGACGTCGAGAGCGCGGTCGAACAGCTCGGCCTGGGCCCGGTGACCCTCGTCGGGCACGCCATGGGGGCCCTCACCGCCTGGCAGTTCGCCGCCAAGCGCCCCGACCTGGTGCGCGCCCTGGTCGTCTGCGACATGCGGGCCTCCGCGCCCGGCGCCGCCACCCAGCGCGAGTGGAGCGGCTGGTTCGACTCCTGGCCGCTGCCCTTCGCAACCCTCGCCGACGTACGGAAGTGGTTCGGCGAGGACGACCCGTGGGTGGAGCGCCCCAACCCCGCGCGCGGCGAGTTCTTCGCCGAGGTGATGGCGGAGGGCGACGACGGCTGGCGGCCGGTCTTCTCCCGCCGCCAGATGCTGGAGTCCCGGGCGACCTGGGTGCTGGACGCGCACTGGGAGGAGCTGGCGCAAGTCCGCTGCCCGACGCTGGTCCTGCGCGGGATAGACGGCCAACTGGGCCGCGCCGAGGCCCAGGAGATGGTCCGGGTGCTGCCGCTCGGACAGTACGCCGAAATCCCCGACGCCGGCCACCTCGCCCACTACGACCGCCCGGACGCCTGGCGCGCGGCCGTCGAACCCTTCCTGGACCAGCCGGCCGGGCCCGCCCCGGAGCCGGTGGTCTCCTGACGATCCCTCTCCCGACGATGCCCGCGACGACCGGCCGGCCCCGACGGGGGCGGCCGGTCTCCGGGCGGGGGCGGCCGGTCTCCGGGCGGGGGCCGTGCCACCCCCGCGCCCGGCTCGACGCGCGGCCCGCAGGCCCGCGCCCGGCCGCCCGCGCCCGGCTCACCCCTTGCTGACCGCCGCCAGGATCTCCGGCAGCCGGGCCGCCGTGCGCGCCGCCGCGAGCCGCAGACCCGCCCAGGCGACGAGCACGCCGTACACCGCGCCCGCGGGCGCCATCAGCCACACCGACCGGGAATCCGTCACGGTCAGCGCCACCGTCACGGCGATCACCGGCGCGGCCACCACCACGGAGCCGAACAGGCCCACCAGGGAGGACAGCACGGCCAGTCCGCCCTGACCCGGCACCGCGTTCTTGAAGCCGCCCTCCTGCGGGACCGAGTACGGGAGGAACGCCGACGCGGGCGCGCCCAGACCGAGCATCGCGCCGAGCAGGGCGAGCAGGACTCCGACCACCCCGGCCAGCGACCCCCAGGCGTCAAGCATGACGGAGAGCGCCACGGCGACCAGCACCGTGTACGGCACGGCGATGGCCGCCAGTGCCAGGGCGCGCGCCCGGAGCTCCTCGTACGCGTCCCGGGGCGTCGAGATGGTCTGCGCCACCATCCAGAAGGCGGAGGTGTCCTGGCCGAACTGGTTGAACATCTGCATCCCGAGGAGCATCGGCGCGAAGCAGGCGAACCAGACCGTGCCCGCGCCCTGCAGGGCGTTGAAGAGGGGCACGATCAGCCCGACCGCGAGCGAGGTGATCCAGGCCGCCTTCGTCTTCGGGTCCCGCAGGACGTACCGCAGGCTCCGGCCCATCACCGTACGGGTGCGGCCCTCGGGCAGCAGACGGCCCGGCCTCGGACGCCGGGCGGCGGGGTCCTTCGCGCGCGACGGTCCGGCGGCGGCGATCGTCGAGCCGTCCGGGGCCGTCATCAGCGTCACCAGCCCGCGCCGCCACCACCACAGCAGAGCGGCCAGGGCCACCGCCGAGACGAGAAGCTGCGCCACCGCCTCGCCGTACGCCCCGCCGGACGCGGAGTCCACCGCGCCGATCGCCGAGGCGGCGGGCAGCCACCGCACCACACCGGCGGCCGGTTCCAGGGCGGAGAGCCCGCCCGCCGCGCCGATGCGCTGGGCGCCGAAGTTCACGAACTGCATGCCCACCGCGATCACCAGCCCGCTCAGCACCGCGAGATCGCGGCCCTTGCGCGAGGTCAGCAGCCTGATGTTCGCCGTTGCGACGGACCGGGCCAGCGCCACGCAGATCAGCAGCGCCAGCGGTACGGCGACCACCCCGACGACCGCCGCCCCCGACCCGTGCGCCACCGCGAGCACCGAGCCCACCAGCAGGCAGAGCGCGAACAGCGGCCCGATGCCGACGAGTGAGGCGACCAGCAGGGCCCGCACCAGCGGACGCGGCCGGAGCGGCAGCATCACCAGCCGGCTCGGGTCGAGCGTCTCGTCCCCGCTCGGGAAGAACAGCGGCAGCACCGCCCACCCCAGGGCGAGCACCCCGGTGGCCAGCACCGTCACGGTGGCCGCGTCCCGCCCCTCGCCGCGCAGCAGCACCAGCCCGAGCAACTGCCCGACCGCGATCAGGACCACCACGACCAGGGACACCACGAACGCGGCCTGCCGCCCGGCCGACTGCCGCAGCCCGTTGCGGAGCAGCGCCAGCTTGAGCCGTACGAAGAGGGCGACCAGCCCCTCGCTCCCGGCGACCGGGGCGACCGGGGCGGGGCCGGAGGAGACGTCGAGGACACTCATCGGCCGCCGCCCAGCCAGTCGAGGCCGTCCGCGCCGTCCACCGCACGCGCGCCCACCAGGTCGAGGAACGCCTGCTGGAGCGAGGGGGCTTCGCCCCGCACCTCGGCGAGCCGGCCCTGCGCCTTGATCCGGCCCCCCGCCATCACCGCCACCCAGTCGCAGAGCGATTCGACCAGCTCCATCACATGGCTGGAGAAGACGACGGTCGCCCCGGACCGCGTGTAGCGCTCCAGCACCCCTCGGATGACCTGCGCGGAGACCGGGTCGACCCCTTCGAACGGCTCGTCCAGGAACAGCACTTCGGGATTGTGCAGCAGGGCCGCCGCCAGGCCGATCTTCTTCCGCATGCCGGTCGAGTAGTCGACCACCAGCTTGTGCCGCGCGTCGCCCAGATCGAGCACGTCCAGCAGCTGGGAGGCCCGCTTGTCGGTCTCGGCGCCGGAGATCCCGCGCAACCTGCCGTTGTAGGCGAGGAGTTCCTGACCGGAGAGCCGCTCGAAGAGCCGCAGCCCCTCGGGCAGCACCCCGATCCGCGACTTCACCGCGACCGGATCGGTCCACACGTCGTGGCCGCCGATCTCGACCTTGCCCATGTCGGGCCGGAGCAGCCCCGTCACCATGGAGAGCGTGGTCGTCTTGCCCGCGCCGTTCGGCCCGACCAGCCCGATGAACCGGCCCGCCGGCAGGTCCAGATCGATCCCGGAGACGGCCGTCTGCGGGCCGAACCTCTTCCACAGTCCCCGCACCCGCACGGCGGGCACGGGTCCCACCTGATCGGCTGCCCCGGGGGACGGGGCGTTCTCGGCTTCGGTCCGGTCAGGCATGGCACGACCTTTCAATATCCCCACAGGTGGGGACCACTTTACGAAAGGCGCGTCCGCGCGTCCGCCGCTTCGCGCGCACAGGCGTACGACAACGGGCTGACGAGTTCCTCGGCTTCGGGCAGCCAGCGGTTCGCGGCGGTGGGGCGACGGGCCCACTGGACCGCGCCCCGGCCGCCGATCCGGGTCGGCGGGGCCGCGATGTAGTGGCCCTCGCCCCGGGCGACGAGGTCGATCGACGCGGCGTTCCAGCCGAGGTGCATGACGAGGTCGGGGACCTTGGCGGCGGCACCGGGGGAGACGAAGAAGAGCATGCGGCGGTCGGGGGTGCAGGTGGCCGGGCCGAGCGTCAGCTCCATCCGCTCCATCCGCGCGAGCGCCAGGAAGCCCGCCGACTCCGGTACGTCGATCACGTCGAAGCTCCGGCCGGTCGGCAACAGGATGGCGGAGGACGGGTGCTTGGACCACATCCGGCGGGCCGCCGCCCCGCTGCCGGTCGCCGCTCCCGCCCAGTCGGGCCGCAGGGCGTGCGCGCCGGGCAGCGCGCAGTGCGCGTCCCCGCAGCAGCACTGCTCGCGCCCGTCCACCGCCTCCAGCCAGCTGCCCGGGAAGACGTCCCAGTGGCGTTCCTCCGTGTAGCGGACTGCGGCGTCGAGCAGTTGCTCGCCGCGCTGCGGGGGGAGCGGGACGCTTCCCGTGACTGTGATCGGCTTTTCCACGTCCAGCACAACTCCCCGCGCCACCGGTGGTTACGGCCGCGCCCCGCAGCCGTGCCGGTGCACAGGCACCGCATGTGGGGCGCACGGGTGCACGGGCGGGGGCGCGTGCGGGGCCGGGTGCCCATGTGCGGGTAGGGAACGCCAGGGCCGTGCGTCGGCCCGGTCTCCGGGCTGTTCCGGGGCGGCGGAGCGGGACGCACGGGTCTTTTGCGTGAAGTGGCCGAAAAACAGCAGCTCTCGTGCTGGTCGTGCCGAATACAGAGGAATGGGCGCATTGCTTGCGCCGACGACGGGCAGTGATGCCACCACCTACCACCGCGCTCTCCAGGGGGACGTACATGGCAGCCAGACCACTCGTAGCCCGACAGCCGAACGAAAGGCTCCAGACGCTCATCCAGGAGGCGGCCTGTTCCAACGCGGGCCTGGCGCGCAGGGTCAACATGGTCGGCGCGGAGCGGGGGCTCGACCTCCGGTACGACAAGACCTCCGTGGCCCGGTGGCTGCGCGGGCAGCAGCCCCGGGGCCGGGCGCCGGGGATCATCGCCGAGGCCATCGGCCGCAAGCTCGGGCGCACGGTCACCATCGACGAGATCGGCATGGCCAACGGCAAGAACCTCGCCTCCGGCGTCGGCCTCCAGTTCGCCCCGACCGTGCTCGGGGCCATCGAGCAGGTCTGCGAGCTGTGGCGCAGTGACGTGGGCCGCCGCGATCTGCTCTCCGGCTCCACCGTCGCCTCCTCCGCGCTGGTCGAGCCCAGCAGGGACTGGCTGATCACCGGAACCGACTCCCAGGTCGCCCGCAACGCCGGTGCCCGGGTGGGGCGTTCGGACGTGGAGGCGGTCCGTGCCATGACGGCCGCACTGGTCGACCTCGACCACCGGTTCGGCAGCGGGCACGTCCGACCGGTGCTGGTCCACTACCTCAACAGCGTGGTCTCCGGGCTGCTCTCGGGGGCGTACCGCGAGGCGGTGGGGCGGGAGTTGTTCGCGGCGGTGGCCCGACTCACCGAGCTCGGCGGGTACATGGCCATCGACACCGGTCAACCGGGTCTGGCCCAGCGCTACTACATCCAGGCCCTGCGCCTCGCGCAGGCGGCGGGCGACCGGGCGTACGGCGGCTATGTGCTGGCCGCCTCGATGAGTCACCTCGCCGCCCAGCTCGGCAACCCCCGTGAGATCGCCCAGCTCGCCCGCGCGGCCCAGGAGGGCGCGCGGGGCCAAGTGACGCCGCGCGCGGAGTCGATGTTCCTCGCCGCGGAGGCGCGCGGGCACGCGGCTCTGGGCGACGCCGCCACCTGCGAGGAGGTGGCCGGCCGGGCGGTGGAGGCGCTGGAGCGGGCCGGGACGGAGACCGGTGACGACCCGTCGTGGATCGCGCACTTCGACGAGGGGTACCTCGCGGACGAACTCGCGCACTGCCACCGTGACCTGGGTCAGGGAACCGCCGCCGCCCGCCGGGCCGAGGAGGCGCTCGCCGCGCTACCGGAGACCCGGGCGCGCCGGCGCGGCATCGCCCTGGTGCTGCTCGCCTCCGCCCAGGTCCAGCAGCGCGAGGTCGAACAGGCCTGCTACACGGGCCTGCGGGCGGTGGAGCTGCTGGAGACGGTGCGTTCCAGCCGGGGCGCGGAGTACCTGGACGACCTCCAGCAGCGGCTGCTGCCGTACGGGGAGGAGTCGGCGGTCCGGGAGTTCAGCGCGCGCCTGGATCTCCAGGCTGCCTGAGGGACCGCCCAGGGGGCGGGAGCAGCGCGCGGGAGAGACCGCCGCGCGCGCCGTACGGGAAGGTGTGCGCCGACCGCACTCCGGTACGGCGCGTGCCCCGGCGCCCGACGACGTGGCGGAAGTCTCAGGGCCGTACCGCGATTTCCGGCGGGCGCGCGGCGACGGCCACGGCACCTCGCCGCGTCTCCGCGCTCCTGAACTGCTGGTTCGCCCCGCGCGCGGAGACCCGGTATCCGGAGTCCTCCGTTCGCCTCCCGGGCCGTCGCGAAGCCGTACGGCCGGTGAAGGGACGGTGCGGGGCGCGGACGCGCTTGGCGAAGCCGGGCAACCACCCGATAGCGTGAGCCGACGTTTTCGTTGGTTGACACGTAGGAGTCCCGGTGACGCAGAGCGGACAGGGTGACGATCAGCAGCTCCCAGCTGTACGGCCCGCCCACGAAGGTGTCGTGCTGCCCGCGGACGGTGGTGCCCCCTGGAACCCCGCTGCGGCGGACGGCCGGCCACAGGAGTCCGCCCCGGCGGGCGGCTCCCCGTGGGACGGCCAGGCATGGGGGTCCCAGGCGCCACCGCAGCACCCGGGCGACCCGGCGCAGGGGCAGCAGCAGCCCTCCCCGTACCCGCAGCAGGGCGGCTATCCGCAGTCCGGCGGCTACGGCACGCACGACCCGTACCAGCAGGCCCAGCAGACGCAGTACCTGCCGGCGTCCGGCGGTTACGAGGGTGGGCAGCGACACGCCTATCAGCAGCCGCCGCAGGGGCAGCCGATGCCGCCGGCCCAGCCGCAGCCCTACGCGCAGCCGCTGCCGCCGGAGGCCGTACCGGGCAGGGCGCCCGGCGGGGACTCCGACGCCACGCAGTTCATCGCACCGGTGCCGGCCGGGCCGGACGGCGACGCGACCCAGTACATCCCGCCGACTTCCGCCGCCCCGTACGACATACGTCCGGGGACACCGGAGGACCGGCGGCCCCCCTCGGAGTTCGACAACCTCTTCCGCAGCGACGAACCGGCCGGCGCCACCACGCAGATGCCCCGGGTCGACCCGGCGCACCAGCAGCCGCCCGCGCACCAGCAGCCGCCCGCGCACCAGCAGTACGGCCACCCCCAGGGACAGCCGCAAGGACAGCCTCAAGGACAGCCGCAGGGACAGCCGCAGGGCTATCCGGGCGGCCAACTCCCGCCCCGGGCCCAGCAGCAGGGGTACGCGCCCGGCTACCAGGGCCCCCAGGGGCCGTACGAGCCCCCCCAGGCCGCCTACGAGCCCGAGCCCGAGCCGCGCCGGAGGTCGGCGCACATCCCGCTCATCGCGGCCGTGGTGGTCGGCTGTGCGGTCGTCGGCCTCGGCGCCGGTGCGCTGCTGAGCGGCGGCGGCGACTCGAAGGACGACAAGCAGCCCGTGGCCTCGGCGAGTTCACCCGGCGCCGACTCCTCGGCGCCCGCCGCCGAAGACCCGGCGAAGCCGCAGGCGGTGGAGCTGGACAAGCTCCTCGCCGACAGCAACAACAGCCGGGAGACGGTGATCGGGGCCGTCGAGAAGATCAAGGAATGCAAGGACCTGGACCAGGCGGCATCCGACCTCAAGGGCGCCGCCCAGCAGCGCCGCGATCTGGTGACCCGGCTCAAGGGCGTGGCGATCGATCAACTGCCGGACAACGCCGCGCTCGCCTCTTCCCTGACCCGTGCCTGGGAGGCTTCGGCCTCGGCCGACGAGCACTACGCGAACTGGGCGCACCAGGCGAAGGGCAAGAAGGCGTGCAAGGGCGGCAAGGCCGCCAGCACCAATGAGACGAGCAGGGCCGGCGTGAAGAGCGGCGAGGCGACGACCGCCAAGAAGCAGGCGTCCGGCCTGTGGAACTCCATCGCCGAGAAGTACGGCCTCACCAGCCGCGCCTACACGGAGCTCTGAGTCCCCCGAGGTGCCGCGAAGCGCCCCGGAGCCCCGGGCTCCGCACCCCGCGTGCGGAGCCCGCGGCTCCGGGCCCGCTCAGCCCCGGACGGCCTTGGCGTCCGACAGGGTCTCCGTGACGTCGGTGAACCCCTTCTTCTGCGACACCAGCCGGCCCCCGCGGACCACCTGGAAGGTGACCCGGCCGTTGACGATCCGGGGGTACGCGGCCGAGCCGAGCATGTCCTGGTAGCGCCAGCGCAGTTCCGGGGTGAGTCCGCCGGTGTCCACCTTCAGGCCGTGGTTCAGCACCGAGGTGACCGCCGACGCGCTCACCCCGCCGTCACCCAGCGCTTCGACGGTCGCCGTCAGCACGGTGTACGCGATCCAGGTGGTCTGCACGGCCGAGTCCGCGGGATCGATGCTGTCGTCCTCGAAGGCGTACTTCCGGATCGCCTCGCGCAGCTCGCTCCAGCGCGCGTCCGAGGACACCGGGTACCAGCCGGTGACGAGCGCCCCCTCGAAGGGGCTGTTCCGGCCGCCGGTGCTGTCGATGAGCGGCTGGCTGACGCTGCCCAGCACCGAGGAGATCCTGACCCCGGCCCCGTTCGAGGGAAGCCGGCGGAAGGAGTCGAAGAAGGTGCCGGTGCGTTCGCCGAGGACCGCGGTGACACAGCCGTCCCCGGCCGCGTCGAGGGCCTTCGTGGCCTCGGAGTCGTACGAGGTCGCCGACTCGGGGGCCACCACGTCGGTGGCGGCGTGCCGGTGGTCCTGGGCCAGTCCGGCGTCGAACAGCGTCGCCATGCTGTCCCCGACGATGGAGTCCGGGCGGACCAGGGACACCTTCTCGCAGGAGTCCGCCAGCTGTCTGCCGTTGCCCGCCACCAGCGCCGCCTGGCCGCCGTTGACCGGGTACGACACGAAGCTCTGGAACTCCTCGTCGGATGCGCCGTACCCGCCGATGTACGGGATGCCCGCGGCCTCCAGCGGCGCCATGAAGGTCTGGCCGTGCCGGCTGTAGGAACCGACCACCGCCGCGACGTCCCGGTCGACCGCCTCGCGCGCGCACTTCTCGGCGCCCGCGAGCGAGTCCTGCTCGTCGCAGGTGAGCACCTTCAGCTCATGCCCGCCGATGCCGCCCCGCCCGTTGATCCACTTCGCGTAGGCGGTGGCTGTGGCCGTCACTCCGGCCATCGTCACGGAGTCCGCGTCGTCGGACGGGCCCGGGGCCCAGGTCATCACCGTGACCGTGCCGTCGGAGTCCGCGGACGCCCCGGGGAGCGCTCCGCAGCCGGACAGCAGCAGCGCTCCGGCCGCCGCCGCTCCGACGAGGAGCCGGCGCGGGCCGGGGGAAGCGGGAGAGCCGAAGGGGCCGAGAAGGGGGGCGCGTAGCCGTCCGGTCATGGACACGGAGCCTGCCGGTCCCCGGGTAACGGCGCTGTGTGCGACAGGCAACGGGACGTGACCGGACGGTGAACTCCGGGGGCCCGTACGTACCCGGCACGCGGGAACGTACGATCGACAACCGTGCACCAAGGTTCGGAGAACACTTCCCGTCGAGGCCGCCGCTCCACCACCATGGACGGCATGCCGCTCAATGACATGCCCTGGTGGCGCTGGCGCAGCAACGTGCGCTCGGCGCTGCACATGCTCTCCGACCCCGTCTTCCACCACGAGTGCTGGCTGGCCGGCCGGGAAGGGTACGGCGACGTCACCGACGCCGTGTACCGCCTGGTCGAGGACACCTGGCTGGACAACTGGTCCGCCGAGAAGTACATCGGCACGATCTTCCGCGACCCGGCCGAGGCCGCCGCCGTGGACGCCGCCGTGCTGCGGGTGCTGCGCATCATGCACCAGGTCGGCGCGGACGCCCCCGTCTCCGCCTACCTGGAACACGCGGGATGGCCGGAGGCCGTCCAGACCACCCGCGAGGCCCATGTGCTGCTCGCCACCAACGACGGCGACGACCCGGACGTCCCGCCGCGCTCGCTGGACGTCCTCCGCATCATGACCAGATCGGCCTGAGACCCGGCGGGTGTGGCAATCTACGGGGATGACCGCGCCGCAGCCCGCTTCCCCCGCCCCGGACGCCCCGGTAGTCGATTCCGAGAGCTCCGAAAGTTACGTTCTCGTGCTGTCCTGCCCGGACAAACAGGGCATCGTGCACGCCGTGTCGAGCTATCTCTTCATGACCGGCTGCAACATCGAGGACAGCCAGCAGTTCGGTGACCACGACACGGGCCTGTTCTTCATGCGGGTCCACTTCTCGGCCTCCTCGCCGGTGTCGGTGGAGAAGCTGCGGGCGAGCTTCGCCGCGATCGGCGACTCCTTCCACATGGAGTGGCAGATCCACCTCGCGTCGGAGCGGATGCGGGTGGTGCTGATGGTCAGCAAGTTCGGGCACTGCCTGAACGACCTGCTGTTCCGGTCCCGGATCGGCGCACTGCCGGTGGAGATCGCGGCCGTCGTCTCCAACCACGAGGACTTCGCCGAGCTGGTCGCCTCGTTCGGTGTGCCCTTCCGGCACATCCCCGTCACCCGGGACACCAAGGCCGAAGCCGAGGCGGAGCTGCTGGAGCTGGTCCGCGCGGAGAACGTCGAACTCGTCGTCCTCGCCCGCTACATGCAGGTCCTCTCCGACAACCTCTGCAAGGAGCTCAGCGGCCGGATCATCAACATCCACCACTCCTTCCTGCCGAGCTTCAAGGGCGCACGCCCTTACCACCAGGCGCACGCGCGGGGCGTGAAGCTGATCGGCGCGACCGCCCACTACGTGACGGCCGACCTCGACGAGGGGCCGATCATCGAGCAGGAGGTCGAGCGCGTGGGCCACGGCGTCACCCCGGACCAACTGGTCGCGATCGGCCGGGACGTGGAGTGCCAGGCGCTCGCCCGCGCGGTGAAGTGGCACGCGGAACGGCGCATCCTGCTCAACGGCCGCCGCACGGTGGTCTTCGCCTGAGCGGCTGCCGGCTGCCCGGCGACCGGACGACGCGGGCGGGACGCCCGCCCGCGTCACATCCGGGCCGGGCCCCAGCGGGCGCGCGTCACGGCCGTGCCGTGTCACACCCCGGCCGTGTCACAGCCGGCTGAGCGAGGCCGCCGCGTACAGCACGTCCTTGATGGCCTGACGGTCACCGACCCGCCCCACCGCGGCCTCCACCGGCGGCACGTGGCCCGCGACCAGCTCGCAGAACTCCACGCCGTCCAGGGCGATCTGCGCCACCGTGTGGTCGGCCGAGCCGACCGCGGCCGGCGAGTCCAGTGGGATGTACCAGTTCCCGCCGCCCCGGCCCTCCACTTCGAGGTGGAGCGACCGCCCCGGCGAACCCGCCGCGACCAGCTCCTTCGCGGGCGCGGCCAGCCCCTCCCGGCGCCGTACCGCCAGCGCACCGGGCAACAGCCGGGCGGCCAGGTCGACCATCCGGTTCAGGTGTCCCGCGGCCGGCGGGTCGTACGGGTAGTGGACCGCCCGCGCGATGTCCCAGCCGTGCACCCAGCACTCGAAGGCCCGCTCCACCAGCGAGTCCCGGACCGACAGCGAGAAGCTCCCGTACGAGACGGAGTCGTCCGCCACCGCGTGCTCGGCGAACGAGACCGTACGCAGCAGGGTGTGGTTCAGCTCGCGCCACGGCGTACGGATGGACCGGGTCGCCGGACGGGCCGCCTCCGACCAGATCGCCTCCGTGCGCGCGACCGGGTTACGGGACAGGTCCCGCCCGCCCAGCGGGTCGGGCAGGCCGAGCGCGCCGGCCACGAGGCCGTCGACGGCCAGCAGATGGGCGATCACCCCGGCCACCGTCGTCTTCCGGGTGGCGGGCTTCTCGTCCTCGAACCACCGCAGCCGCACCGGCGCGTGCCACTCGGCGTCGCCGATGTCCCGGAGCAGCGCGTCGAGCCGGGCGGTCTCCGCGTCGTAGGGCGCCGCCCACTCCGGGAGCGGGATTCCGGCCGGACGCCGTTCGAGGCAGCTCTCGATGACCCGGGTGCGGAGCTTCGGGTCGAGGTCCAGCGAACGGTCGGTGTGCAGCAGCCCCACCGCGTCCCGCAGCCGCGTCCCCTCCTCGCGGCAGGGCGGACAGCCGGCGAGGTGCTCCTCCACGGCCGCGCCCTCCTCGGCCGAGCAGGCGGCCAGCGCCCACGCGCCGAGCATCGACCGCAGCGCGGAGTGCGACGCCTCGGGCACCGGCATCACCGGTACGGGGACGGTCGGCAGCACGAACGGGGGAGGCTCCGGACGGCGGCGGGGCCGCGGCACGACTTCCGCCTCCGCTTCCGGGCCCGCCTCCGACTCCGGGTCCGCTTTCGGGTCCGCCTTTGCTTCCGCTTCCGGGCCCGCCTCCGCTTCCGGGTCTGCTTCCGCCTTTGCTTCCGCTTCCGGCCCGTCCTCAGGCACGTGCAGGTCCCCCACGTCGGTGAGGTCCGCGAGATCGGTCAGGTCCGAGGGGAGCACCGGCCGCGGTACGGAGCCGAGGGCCAGATCGTCCGGGGCGCTGCGCGGGCCCGGTATGCGGCGGGCGCGCCGCACGTCGTCCCCGGCGTCCCCGGTTCCGCCGCTGCCGTCGTCGTGGCCGCTCACAGGGCACGTCCGTAGCCGGGCGGCGAGAAGCCGTCCGCCGTGGCGAGATTCGCCGTCGAGAGGAGCTGGAGTCCGAGCCGCAGCCGGCGGCGGGCCTCGATCTCGGTCACCCCGAGATCGGCGGCGGTCTGCTTGTAGTCGCGTCGCTGGATGTAGGCGAGTTCCAGCGCGGCCCGCAGCGGTTCGGGCATGGTGGCCGCGATGTAGTCGGCGCGGGCCGCGGCGGTCGCCCTGCGCAGACGTTCGTCCAGCTCGGAGGTGTCCGGAGGGCCGTCGTCCCCGGTGCTCCGGCCAGTCTCCTCGTACGCGTCGCGCTCCGCCGAGCGCAGCCGCTCCACCGAACGCCGGTGGGCCAGGCGCGCCACCCAGGACCGCATGGAGCCCAGCCGGGGATCGTAGGCGTCCGGGTTCTGCCAGACGTGGGCGAAGACCTCGCGGGTCACGATGTTGGCGGCGTCCTCGTCGTCCAGCATCCGGTTGGCCTGGCTGTGGACGAGTGCGGCGAACCGGTCGTAGAGCTCGCCGAGGGCCGCCGCCTCGCCGCGCGCCAGCCGTTGCTGCATCCTGCGGTCCCAGCGGGGAGGTGCGCCGTACGCCATGAAACCCCCAGCCCTGCGCCCTGCGGTCGGTCCCGAAACGTGCCCCCGTGCCCCTCGTGCACCCCGAATGTAGTGCGCGACTCCGTCCGAACACGAACCTTTGCGCCAACTACCTCGTGGCGGGCCGTTGAATGGTAAAGGGGCCCGGTGTCGTAAGGGTGGACGGTGGTCGGGCTGCCGGAGACATCGGGACGGGGGCGTGCGGCGGGGTGTGCGGTGGGGCTTCTTGCCGGTCCCGGCCCCCGCAAACCCGCGTGCACACGGAAGAGTGGGCCGGTGTTTCATGGAGGGGCGAATGGGCAGCCGCGAGGAGGAACGGAATCCTCCGCATCGACACCGGTCCGGTACCGGTCTCGTCGGGAGCCCCGGAACGAGAGGTCCAGTCGCGTGACGCTGAAGGTGGACGAGGCCGAGCAGGGCGGTTGGACCGTGCTCCGGATAAACGGCGAGCTCGACTTGGTGACGTCACCCGTCGTCCGTAGTTCCGTGCACGGAGCCGTCGCGGCGGGGCGGCATCAGGTCGTCCTCGACCTGACGGAGGTACTTTTCTGCGACTCCAGCGGCGTCGGGGTGCTGATCGCCTCCCGCCGGCTGATGAAGTCCTGCGGGGGCCGGTTGCGGCTGATCCTGCCTGCCCGGGGAGCCGAGGACGGCTCCCACGTCAACCGGGTGCTCGCCGCGCTGGGGGTGCGCCGGCTCTTCGAGGTCTATCCCGACGCGGACGCCGCCGTCGACGAGACCGCTCTCCCGCTGCCCGCCTGACGGACCGGTGGGATACGGGCGCGGTGCGGTTGTCATACCGCTGTGTCACATTGCTGTCTTGCCGCAGTGACACGTGACGACGTCGGGCGTCGTACGCTCCCGGCTATGGACAGCGCAGAATACGAGCGCAAGATCGCGCACCGCTTCGCCGCCTTCGACCAGGACGGCAGTGGCTACATCGACCGGACCGACTTCAACGCCGCCGCGGCCCGACTGCTCGCCGAGTTCGGCACGACGGCCAGGTGCGACCGGGGGCAGGCTCTCTACAGCGGGGCGGAGGCCTTCTGGCAGGGGATGGCCGGGATCGCGGACGTGGACGGCGACCAGCGGGTCAGCCGCGAGGAGTTCGTGGGCGGGGCGGTGAAGCGGCTGCGGGACAGCCCCGAACGGTTCGCGGAGATCGCCCGTCCCTTCCTGCGCGCGGCCATCGCCGTCGCCGCCGCCGACGGCGCGCACGGCCCCGTCGGCCCCTCCGGCGCCCCGGTCCCGGGAGCCCCGGCCGCCGGTACGGCTCCGGTCGACGCGGTGGAGCGGGCCCTGCGGGTGCTCGGCGCGGACGCGGACATCGCGCGCGTCGCCGCCCGGAGCCTGGACGCCGACCAGGACGGGCACATCGCGGAGGACGACGCCGTGGCGGCCCTCGCCGCGTACGTCACCGTGGTCGAACCGGACGCCTGACGCGGTCGGGCCGGAAACCTGACGCGGTCGAACCGGACGCCTGAGCGGTCGGGCCGGGACGCCTGACGCGGGCGGACCGGAACGCCTGGTGCCCGACGCGTGGCGCCGGGGCGCGCGGTCGGGCCTGAGTGAGCCCCCGCGCTCCGGCCGCGCCGGGCGTGCGAGTGGGCGTGCATTCGCTCAGGCGTCCTGCCTCCTCCTTCGCGCAGATGTCCGGCCCGGTCGTCCGCCGGTGCCGGAGCGAACCGTTCCGCCAGGGGTGAGCCCGCTTCCCGCATGCGGTGACGTGCGGTGACGTAGGAAGGCCGCCCCCCGCGCCGACCCTGCGACGCCCCGTGGTCGTTTCGTCACCGGCGGGAGTCGTCGGCGTGCTCGGGTACGCTCCGTGGGATGCGAGAGCTAGTGGAACCGGACGCTCCGGAGGCGGCCCGCGCGGCGGCCGAGGGCCGGGTGCGGTGCCTTGCTCGTACGACAGGGAGCTGCACCGGGCCGGGCCGGACGGCGATGCCGGGGGTGCGGAGGACCGTCTGGGCGGCCTCCGGCCGAGGGCGTCGCACAGTATGCACCACGCGTACTCCTTCGCGCGTGAATATGCCCGAAGCGCTTGTTGCGGTGACTGTACGTCAACCATGCTGTCGCGCACAGGAATCACGTTCCGTGATCCTGAGGAGGCGCGAGGCGATGTGTCCGCCGGTTCGGATGGTGTGAGCGGTGCAGGTGCTTCAGGTTCAGCTGGAGGTCGGGGCGGATCCCGCAGAGGTGGGACGTGCCCGCAGATGGGCGCGGTCGCGCCTGGAGGGATCGGGGATAAGGGACGACGAACCGCTCGCCGAGACCCTCATCCTCCTGATCTCGGAACTGGTCACCAACGCGGTGGTGCACACGGGCTGTCCGGCCGTCCTGCGGATGCTCTTCGGCCCGACCGGTGCGCCGGGGGCGGGCGGCACGGTGCGCGTGGAGGTGGCGGACGCCAGCGCCCGCCCGCCGAAGCAGCGCCACGCGGAGGGCGACGACACCAACGGGCGCGGCCTGGAGCTGGTCGACGGGCTCGCCGACCGTTGGGGCTGGATGCCCGAGGGCACCGGGAAACAGATCTGGTGCGAGGTCGACCGCCACGGCCGCGCGGCGTCGGAGGCGCGCGCGGAGGACCCTGCCGCGCTCGACGCCTACGACCCGCTGCTCGCCTTCAGTGATCTCTATCCCGATCTGACCTGACGTCCGCGGCGTCCCTACCCGACGTCCGCGGTCAGGGCCCGTATCGAGTCACCCCCGGACGTCGGTGGTCGCGCGGAAGGTTCTGCGGTAGACGGTCGGGGGGACGCCCAAGGCGGCCTGGAAGTGCTGGCGGAGCGAGGTCGCGGTGCCGAAGCCGGACTGGCGGGCGATCTGGTCGACGGTGAGGCCGGAGGACTCCAGGAGTCGGCGGGCGTGTTCCACCCGCTGCTGGGTGATCCACTGGCCGGGGCTGATTCCGGCCTCCTCGCGGAAGCGGCGGGTGAAGGTCCGTACGCTCATCGACTCGCGCTCCGCCATGTCCCGCAGCTGGATCGGGCGGTCCAGGCGGGTGAGTGCCCAGGCCCTGGCCGCGGTCGTGGTGGCGAACCGGGGTTCGGGGACCGGGCGTTGGACGAACTGGCGCTGTCCGCCGTCCCGGTGCGGCGGTACGACCGTGCGGCGCGCCACGTCGTTGGCGACGGCGGTGCCGTGGTCGCGGCGGACGAGGTGCAGACAGAGATCGATGCCCGCGGCCACCCCGGCGGAGGTGAGCACGTCCCCGTCGTCCACGAAGAGCACGTCCGGATCGACCCGGACCTTGGGGAAGAGCCGCTGGAAGTGGTCGGCGGACGCCCAGTGGGTGGTGGCGGGGCGGCCGTCCAGCCGGCCGGCGGCGGCGAGGACGTACCCGCCCGTGCAGATGGCGACCAGCCGGGTGCCGGGGCGGATGCGGGCGAAGGCGGTGGCGAGTTCGCCGGTCAGCCGGCCCTCGTCGTGCACCGGGCCCAGCTCGTACGAGGCGGGGATCACGACCGTGTCGGCTCCTGCGAGGGCCTCGGGGCCGTTGCGGATCACCACCGAGTAGTCCGCGTCCGTCTGCACCGGGCCGGGCGGCCGGACGGAGCAGGTCGCGACGTCGTAGAGCGGCTCACCCTCGCCGACGGGCCCGAGATTCCGGGCGATCTTGAAGATCCTCTGGGGGATGCCCAGTTCGAAGGGGATCACTCCGTCCAGCGCGAGCACCACCACACGATGGACCACGACCGCCTCCTTTTAACTCCCTGGTGGTACATACCTCTACCTGGTACACCTCTGCGGTGTGACGGACAAGCCACGGGACGGCGCGCGCTTTCCCGGACCCAGCGATCATGGGACGGTACACGCCCCGCACCGGCTCACCCGGGGGAGGGGCCCGGCCGCACCACCGCCCGTATCCCCGGTCCTACTCCTGGCGGGTCCCGGGGGCGGCTCGGCCCAGTCGCTCTGGAACCGCAACTTCCGGTACTTCTTCGTCGCTCGCACCGTCGCCCTCTTCGGCGACGGCATGATCCCCGTGGCGCTCACCGCCGGGCTGCTGGGCGCGGGCCGTCCGAGTTCCTCCGTGGGATACGCGCTCGCCTCCTGGATGGCCCCGCTGGCGGTGTTCGTGCTCTTCGGCGGGGTGCTCGCCGACAAGTTCACCCCGCGACGGATGATGATCGCCGCCGACGCGCTGCGGCTGGCCGGCGCCTCCGCGCTGGCGGTCCTCTTCATCACCGGCAACCCGCCCCTCTTGGCGGTCTGCTCGCTCAGCGCGGTCGCGGGTGTCGGCGCCGCGCTGTTCCAGCCGGGCGTCGCCTCGACCGTGCCCCGGATCTCCACCGACGTCCAGCGCGCCAACGCGGTCCTGCGGGTCTCCGAGGCCCTGATGGCGATGGCGGGCCCGGCCTTCGCCGGCCTGCTGGTGGGACTGGCGAGCGCCGGAGCGGTGTACGTCGCCAACGCGGCCACCTTCGCCGTCTCCGGCGTCTGCCTCTTCCTGCTGAGACTCGCCCCCGCCCCGCACGAGGAAGTGCCGCGCGGCGGATTCGTCGCCGAACTGGTCGACGGATGGCGTGAGTTCCGTGCCCGGTCCTGGCTCTGGGGAGTGATCGCGATCTGGACGGTGTACGGCTTCGCCGTCCTCGGCCCGGTCCAGCCGCTCACCGCGGTCCGGATCACCGAAGGCCACGGCTCCGGGACGTACGGCGTGATGATGGCGGTCAGCGGTGCGGGCAGCGTGGCCGGCGGGCTGCTCGCCCTCCGGCTGCGCCCCCGTCGCCCGCTCGCCGCCGGGGCGCTGGCGCTCCCGGCCGTCGCCGTCAACCTGGTGGTGCTGGGGCTCGACCTGCCGGTCGCGGCGATCGGCGCCGGTCAGTTGGTGGCCGGCGCCGCCTCCGCGTTCTGGCTGGTGATGTGGTCCACGACGGTCCAGACGCATGTGCCGCCCGAGGCGCTGAACCGGCTGCACGCCTACGACGTGGCGGGGTCGCTCCTGATGGTCGCGGCGGGCCGCGCGCTGGCGGGCCCGGTCGCCGAGGCGGTCGGCACGTCCTCACTGTTCCTGGCGGGCGCCGTGATCAACCTGCTCGTCGTGTCCGCGCTGCTCGTCACGCGCCCCATCAGCCGGCTGCGGCGCGCGGGATGACCGGGACGGCACGGGACCGGCGACCGGCCCCCGGAATGTCCGCCGCGCGCACCCGTGGGGTCGCGGCGGCCTGTGCCGTGCCGACCGTCGCCACCGCCCTCGCCGCCCGCGCCGTCTTGGACGGAGACCCCGGGAAGTACGCGGGCGACGCGCTCTACACGGTGCTGGTCCACGCCCTGGTGGTACTGGTCGCCCCGCGCGTCCGCCCGGCGCTCGCGGCGGGGGCGGCGCTGGTCCTCAGCTGCGCCGTGGAGGTCGCACAGCTGACCGGCGTGCCCGCCGGTCTGTCGGCCCGCTCGGAGGTGTTCCGGCTGGTGCTCGGCTCGACCTTCAACGCCCCGGACCTGCTCTGGTACGCGGTGGGCGCGGCGTTCTCGTGGGGCGTGCACCGGTCGTCGCGGCGGTGGGCCGTCGCGACGGCGACGGGCCGGTCCGCTCAGGCCTCGGGGCGGGTCCGTCCCTCGGACTCCTGAAGCTCCAGCAGCCGCAGCACGTGTGCGGCGGTGCGCTTGCGGCTGTTGCCGGAGACCCAGAGCGCGGCGCCGGTCACCGCGAAGGGCACCGAGAGGCCGAGGACACCGATGAGCTCCGGCCACTGGCGTTCGTCCGCGCAGATGTTCTCGCTGCTCGGCGAGTACACCTCCGAGACGGGGGCTCCGCAGTCGACCTCGTGGTCGCCGATGGAGGAGGTGACGCTGAAGGGCACCAGGAGCAGCCAGCCCAGCCACACCAGCAGGACGGCCGCGACCGCCGTGAGGCCCATGCCCCAGGCGGATCGCGTGGAGGCGCGGCGGTCGAACTCCTGGCGGGTTTCCCAGTACATGGTGATCTGTCCTCGTTGTCGGGGCGGCTGCCGGTGTCGTGGGCCGCAAGGGTGGTGGTGCTTCCGGCAGTTGATCGTACGCATCCCGCACATCTGTCCGAAGGTCGGTGGCCCGATCCCTGCGACAGGTGGCCTCCTGGCCACTCGCCCGTACCCCGTCCCCGGCCGGATGCTCATGGACGTGACCCAGACAACCGAGAGCGCCGCCCGGGGCGAGGGCGAGCGCCGGATTCCGGCCCCGGCCGACAAGTCCCCCCGCCCGTACCGCTTCCCGACCGTCCCCCGGATCCACCGTGCCTGGATCGTCGCCGCCGTCGCCTTCGTGACGATCATCGGCGGCGCCGCGTTCAACGCCCTGCCCGGTCTCCTCATCGACCCCCTGCACACGGAGTTCGGCTGGTCGCGCGGCGAGATCGGTCTCGCCGTCTCGATCGACCTCGCGCTCTACGGGATCACCGCGCCCTTCGCCGCCGCGCTGATGGACCGGTTCGGCATCCGCCGGGTGGTCGCCCTCGCGCTGACCGTGGTGGCCGCCGGTGCGCTCGGCAGCGTCTGGATGACCGCTTCCTGGCAACTGATGATCTACTGGGGCCTGTTGGTGGGGATCGGTACGGGCTCCATGGCCATGTCCTTCTCCGCGACCGTCGCCAACCGCTGGTTCGTCGCCCGGCACGGCCTGGTCACCGGCATCCTCACCGCCGCCGGAGCCTCCGGCCAGCTGATCTTCCTGCCGCTCTGCGCCTGGATCGTCAAGGAGCACGGCTGGCGGCCCGCCTCGATGACGGTCGCCCTCGCCGCCCTGGCCGTCGTGCCGCTCATCTGGTTCCTGCTGCGCGACCACCCCGCCGACGTGGGCCTCGCCCCCTACGGCGGCGCGTACGCCCAGAAGCCCGCCCCCGCCCGGGGCGCCGCCGCCAGGACCCTGCGGGTGCTCTTCGACGCGGCCCGCACCGGGCAGTTCTGGCTGCTGGCCGGGGCGTTCGCGATCTGCGGCGCGTCGACCAACGGCCTGATCCGCACCCACTTCGTGCCCTCCGCCCACGACCACCACATGCCGGTCACGGCAGCCGCCTCGCTGCTCGCCGTCATCGGGGTCTTCGACATCGTCGGCACCGTCTTCTCCGGCTGGCTCACCGACCGCTTCGACTCCCGCCGGCTGCTCGCCGTCTACTACGCGCTGCGCGGCGTCTCGCTGCTCTTCCTGCCGGTCCTGATGGCGCCCTCGGTGCACCCGCCGATGGTCTTCTTCATCGTCTTCTACGGCCTGGACTGGGTCGCCACCGTCCCGCCCACCATCGCCCTCTGCCGGGAGCACTACGGCGACGACAGCGCGATCGTCTTCGGCTGGGTGCTGGCCTCGCACCAGATCGGCGCGGCCGTGGTCGCGTTCCTCGGCGGAGTGGCCCGGGACGTCTTCGGCTCCTACGACGTCGTCTGGTACTCCGCCGGGGCGCTGTGCGCGGTGGCCGCCCTGATGTCCCTCGTCGTCCGCCGCAAGCCGCTGCCCACGGGCGCGCCCGCGGTGACGGCTGCCTGACGGCCGGGACCCGCCGGCGCCAACTCCATTACGGGATAAGGGGACAGGGGCCAGAATGGCTCCATGACGGGGTGGCGCGGAGCGGGCAGGACGACGTGGTGGGTGCTGGCCGGGGCCGGTGCGGCAGTGGCCGTGGGGCTGCTGGTCTGGGTGACGGTGGCGGACCTGGAGCGGTCCAGCCAGATCGCGGGCGTGGTCGGCACGGTGGCCGGGGTGGTCGCGCTGGGGGTGGCGCTCCGGCAGCTCCGGGACGGTACGCCCACCGCCCCGGCCCCCGAGTCCGTACGGGCGGCGGGCGGCTCCAACGCGGCGCGCGGCAGCATCCGGGCCGCCTCCGCGCACGACACCGCGCCCGGCCCCGCACCGGCGGGGGGAGCGGAGACTCCGGGCATCACCGCGACCGGCGGTTCGAACGCGGCCGGCGGCGACATCGACGGCTCGACCGCCCGGCACGGCTCGTGAAGCGCACGCCCCCGCCCGGCCCGGACACCTCGCGGCAGCCGTCCGTCTCCGCCCGCACGGGGTCCAACGCGGCCGGGCGGGACATCCTCAACTCCGTCGCCCTGCACGTCGCGCACGCCACCCTGGCACCCCCGGAGGCGTACGGCCCCATCCCGGACGACGCGGTGGGCGACGGGCTGTCGAACGTGCCGCGCGGCACCCTCTTCGTGGGCCGGTCCGCCGCCCTCGACTCCCTGGACACGGCGTTCGCCGAGCCGGGCGGAGTGGTGCTGCGGGCGGTGAGCGGACTCGGCGGAGTCGGGAAGTCCGCCCTCGCCGCCCGCTGGGCGACCGAGCGCTCCACGGACCGGCTGCGGTGGTGGATCGGCGCCGACAGCGCGGCAGCCGTCGAAACCGGTCTCGCCGCGCTGGCCCGCGCCCTCCAGCCCGGGCTGGCCGGGCTCCCGCAGGAACTCCAACGCGAACGCGCCCTCGCCTGGCTCGCGTCCCACGAGGGCTGGCTGCTGGTACTCGACAACGTCAACCACCCCGACGACGTACGCCCGTTGCTCGACCGGCTCGGCACCGGCGGCCGGGTCCTGATCACCACCCGCCTCGCCTCCGGCTGGCACCAACTCGCCACCACCGTCCGCCTCGGCGTCTTCGACCCGTCCGAATCCGTGGAACTCTTCCACCGCGTCCTCACCCAGGACGGGCCCCGCACCACCGAGGGCGCCGCCGAGGTGTGCGAGGAGCTCGGCCACCTGGCACTCGCGGTCGAGCAGGCCGCCGCCTACTGCCACGAGAACGGCACGACCCCGCTCGCCTACCTCGCCATGCTGCGCTCCTGGCCCGCCGAGACCTACGCCACCGGCGCGGAGAGCACCGACGCGGACCGCACGGTCGCCCGCGTCTGGCGCATCACCCTGGACCGCCTCGCCGACACCCCGCTCGCCGGTGACGTGCTGCGCACCCTCGCCTGGTACGCCCCCGACCACATTCCCCGTGTGCTGCTGGACGACCTGGCCCCGCCACCGGTCCTCGCGCGGGCGATCGGCAGGCTGGCGGCCCACAGCATGGTCTCGGTCGGGCCGGACGGCACCCTGTCCGTGCACCGCCTGGTGCAGGCCCTCGCCCGCACCCCCGACCCGGACGACCCGCACCGCGCGGCGGACGCCGTCGCGGAGGCCCGGGAGCGGGCGACCGACGGGCTCCTGGAAGCCGCGCCGGACAGGCCGGGGCCGGGCAAGCTGCCCCTGGGCCGGCCGTTCCTCGCCCACGCCGAGGCGCTGGCCGGGAACAGCCCGCCCGAGGACGACACGGAGGCGATGGCCCACCTGCTGGCCTGGACGGCGAGTCACCTCCTGGAGCAGGACTCCCTGAGCCCCGCCGGTGTCCTCTTCCGCCGGGCGCTGAGGGCCAAGGTCGCGGCCAAGGGCGAGGACCATCAGGACGTGTGGACCATCCGGAGCAACCTCGCTTCCATCCGCATGGATCAGGGAGATCCGGAGGGGGCGGCCGGGCTCCTCGACGACGTGCTCGCGGGCATGCGACGCACCCTGGGAGAGGACCACCCCAACGTTCTCACCGCCCGGATCAACCTGGCTTCGGTCGCGTACCGGACCGGTGACACGAACCGGGCGGAGTCGCTCTTCGACCACGCCCTCGCCGAGGCGCTCCGCGTCGGAGGCGCCGAGCACCCGCGCACCCTGGACATCAGATCCCGCCTCGCCCACGTGCACGGGGCGCGGGGGGACTTCCGGCAGGCACTGGTACTCCAGAAAGAGGTGCTCGCCGACCGCGTCCGCATCCTGGGAGACGACCATCTCGACACCCTCTCCTCGTGCGACGCCCTGGCGTCCACCCACGAGCGGAGCGGAAACCCCACCCTGGCGGTGCCGTTGCTCCGCAGGAGCCTGGACGGCCACCTGCGCCTGCTGGGCGAGGACCACCCCATGACACTGCGCACCCGCAGCCGTCTCGCCGAGATCTACCGGGCGGTGGGCAACCCGGCGCGAGCCCTCGGCCTGCACCGGACGAACCTCGCCGACGCCGAACGCCACCTCGGACGGGGCCACTCGGCGACCCTGCAGTTCCGCCACGAACTCGCACGGATCTGCGAGCAGATGAAGCGGTACGACGAGTCCGTCGCGCTGTACGAGGACGACGTGGCCGAGCGCACCCGGATGTGCGGCCTGGACGACCCCGAGGTGCTGCGTGCCCGCCACTTCCTCGCGGCAGCCCTCGCCGAGGCCGGGGAGCACGAACGGGCCCACACGCTCTATACGGGCGTGCTCGCGGACATGGCGCGGGTCCTCGGCAGAGAGCACCGCGACACCCTGGTGGCCCGGTTCGGCGTCGCGCAGAACCTCCTCGTCTCGGGGAAGCCCGAGGTGGCGCTGCGCCTGCACGAGCGGCTCGCCGCCGACCGCGCCCGTGTCCTGGGCCAGGACCACCCGGACACCCTGTCGTCCCGCACCCAGGTGGCGATGGCGCTCATCCTGCTCATGCGCCCGGCCGAGGGGATCGATCAGCTGGAGCGCACCCTCGCCGACTGCGTGCGGGCGCTCGGCACGGACGCCCCCCAGACCGTGCGGCTGCGGGAGGACCTGGCCCGCTCGTTCGAAACCGTCAGCGGGGCGCTCGGGCGATCCGGTGAGCGATCTTCACGGCGTCCCGGGCCATCTCGCGGAACATTCCGCTGATCGGGTTGGAGAACCCGGTGAAGTACAGCCCCGGCGCCGCCTTCGGCGCCTTGGCGCCGTACGCCACCGGCCGGCCCCGCCCGTCCAGGACGCCGAGGTGTCCGACCAGCCCCTCCAGGGCCCGCCGGTAACCCGTCGCCGCGATCACCGCGTCCGGCGTCAGCCGAGTGCCGTCGGTCAGCACCACCTCCGCGCCCTCGAACGAGGCGATGGCCGCCACCGGCCGCACCCGCCCCGCCTTCACCGCGTCGATCAGCCCCACGTCCTGCACCGGGATCGCCCCGTCCTTGACCCGCGAGTACAGCCCGGTGTCCGGGCGCGGCAGCCCCTGCGCCGCGAGATCCGGCACCGCGGCCCTCGCCATCAGCGCCCCCGCCCGGTCGACCAGCCACACCGGCAGCCGCCGCACCAGGATGCCGGTCGCCTGCGCGGGCCACCCGGCCGTCGAACGCCGCACGATGTGCGGGACCGTACGCACCGCGATCCGCACCTCGGCGGCCCCGCCCTCCACCAGGTCCACCGCGAGCTCGGCCCCGGTGTTCCCGATCCCCGCGACGAGCACGCTCCGGCCCGCGTACGGTGCCGGGTTCCGGTACTGGGCGGCGTGCACCAGCTCCCCGGACCAGGTCTCCCGGCCGGGCCAATCGGGTATGCGGGCGGTGTGGTTGAAGCCCGTCGCCACGACGACCGCGCGCCCCGTGAGCACCCGCCCGCCGGTCGCCGAGAGCACCCAGCCGGCCCCGTCCGGCGCCCGGTCGATACGGGACACCTCGACGCCGGTGATCACTTCGAGCTCGTGGAACTCGGCGTACTTCTCCAGATACCGCACCACGTCGTCCCGGCCCACCCACCGCCCGAACCTCCGGGGCATCTTCAGCCCCGGCAGCGCCGACCAGCGCCGGGTGGTGTGCAGATGGAGCCGGTCGTAGTGCCCGCGCCAGGAGGCGCCGACCTTCGGCGCCTTCTCCAGCACGACCACCCGCACCCCCTGCGCGCGCAGCGCCGCGGCAGCCGCGAGACCGCCGGGGCCGCCCCCGATCACGTAGACGGGACGGTCCTCCGTACGGTCGATGGAGGCCGGGATCGCGGCGGGTCGATCAGTGGCGCCATCGGGGGCGCGATCGGCGGCGCGATCGGCGGGAAGAGCGGAACTGCCGTCGGGGGGCGCGGTGTCGGACATGAGCGTCGAGCCTAATCGCGTGGTGGGTGAATGGGTCTCGACCGAGACCGGAATCCGTTGCGAATCGATCACGGGACGCGGTCGGTTGAGGGCTCGTCACGCACGGGTTCGATCCGAGGGTCGAGCGGTGGCCGGAGGCGGTTCCGTGCCGTGGCAGTCGGGGGGAGCGTGCCGCCGGATGCGAGGCGCGCGTAATGGAATCTGCCACATTCATTCATAAGTTGTTCAAATTTTTGCATGAACGCGCCTATGGTTGCCGGGTCGTGGGGCTCATGTCCCCCGGCGCGCGGGCCGTTGGGGGGCGGCCGTTGCATGACGACCCCTCATGCACCGGCCGCGCCGACCCTCCACGCAAGGATGTTCGCGCCTCATGTTCAGCAGACTGAAACACTTCCCGCGCCGAACGGCGGTCGCGTCGGCGGCCGTCGGGATCGTCGCACTAGGAGTCGGCACCGCGACCGCGCTGCCCGCGCTCCCCTGGTCGTCCGCGTCCACCTCGGACGAGGTCCAAGGGGCGCAGACGCAGGCCGCGGCCGCGACCGGCGCGCCGATGCTTCCGCTGTTCGCCCGCAAGTCCACGGGCCATCTCTACGACTACGAACCGACGGGCTCCGGAGGCTGGAAGACCGCGTACGACATGGGTGGCGGCTTCAGCGCCGCCGACGCCTTCGCCCGGGTGCGCACCTCGGAGGGCGGTACGGCCACCGACCTGTACTTCAGGATCGGCAACGTCCTGTACTACACGGCGGAACGCGGCAACGACACGAAGATCATCGGCAGTGGCTGGAGCCAGTACAACCTGCTGATGTCGCCGGGCAACATGGTCGGTACCTCTCAGGACGAACTCGTCGCCCGTGACGCGGCCGGCGCGCTCTGGCTCTACCAGAGCAAGGCCGACGGTACCCTCGCCACCCGTGTCCGGATCGGCTCCGGCGGCTGGAACGGGATGAACGCGATCGTCGGCCGGGGCGACTACACCGGCGACGGCAAGGGGGACCTGCTCGCCAGGTCCACCACCGGCACGCTCTACATCTACCCCGGAACCGGGAACGCCGCAGCGGACGCCGGACTCGGGGCCCGCATCACCGTGGGGACCGGGTGGGAGGCGTACAAGACCCTCGTGTCCACCGGGGACAACAACGGTGACGGGAAGCCCGACCTGATCGGGATCGACTCCGCGGGCGCGTCGTGGCTCTTCAAGGGGACCGGCAAGTCGGCCACCCCCTTCGAGGCCAGGGTGCAGAACGGCACCAGCGGCTGGGCCTCCTTCGACGCGTACTTCTGAGCGCCGGACCGCCGCGCCCACCGCACACCCTCCGCACCTGAACCCGAACGGCTGATCACGCATGCGTAGAAACACCCTGCTTTCACCCAACCGGCCGCGTCCGCCTGGCCGGTGGACACGACTGCTGAGCTCGACCGCGCTCGCCACCGCGCTGGCGGTCGCGGTGACCGGCAACCAACTCCCCGCACCCGCACAGGACCTCGCGCGCACCGACCTCGCAGCCGACACCGAGGTGCCGGCCTTCGACCCGGACGCCCAGGTGGCGATGCGTGAGGAGCAGTGCCTGCTCGACTACGCCCTTCGCAAGGGTGGCCAGGAACTCAAGGCCGTCGCCCGCGCCGGCCTCAACGGCACCGAGGCGGATCTGCACAAGTACGCCGACAGCGCCTACTGGTACAACGGTGAAACACCCCTCGCCCTCGCCTTCGCCAAGGATCACGCATGGGTCGAGGCCAAGAGCGACGAGGTGAGCGCCCGCCCCGACGTGTGGGAGCAGTCGCTCGACGTCGAGACGCCGCCGCCCGGATACACGTACACGGGATTCCAGTGGGTCGAGAACAAGGACGACCCCTTCGACGCCACCGGCCTGGGCGTCTGGCTGGGAGAGGAGTTCTGGAAGGACGAGTTCGACCTCTACGACGACCAGACGCCGCTCGCAGGTGACGCGTCGGTGGCCGCCGTCAACGCGATAGCGGAGACCCGGTACCCGGACACCTACCCGTACCCGGATTACCCGGATTACGAGGGACGGCTGGCGTTCGAGGACATGACGTTCATGCACGAGATGTACGCCGACGACGCGCGCCTCTTCCTCCAGCACGGCGGATTCCCCGAGACGGCTCCCGACCCGGACAGCATGGAGTTCCGGGTCGACGTCGAGGGGCTCAAGTCCCGCTTCGCGTCCTGCACCACGGGCAACCCGCAGGACCCACGGAACGTTCTCGGCGAGGAGATCCGGGTCGCCTCCACCGAGTGGCAGGCCGAACTCGCCTCGCAGCGGACGCAGCGTGACGCGATCATGGTCGCCGAGTCCCAGGCGTCCAGGCAGCTGACGATCGGGTCGCAGGCCATGGGTGAGGCCCTCGGCCAGTCGATCATCGCGAGCCGTCTGACGGACTGGCAGGCCTACTGGCTGAAGCAGCCGACCACCGCGACCGACTACCCCACCGCTGCCGAGTTCGCGCAGGTAAAGACGGACATCGCGAGTGCGCAGGCACGCGCGCAGGGTCGCGTCTTCGTCGCCGCCCGCGCCGCGCTGGCCGCGAGGGACGAGGCCGCCAAGGCCGAGTCGGCGAAGCAGGCCGCGTACGCGACCGCGGACGCCGCAGGACAGCCGCGCGGCCGTGGCCTCATGTACGGCCAGCAGGCCGTACAGGTCGCCAAGGCGTCGGCAGCGGCCGCGCTGGCGGCCTCCAAGGCCACCGAGACCGCGGCCAACGCGACCCGCGCCTCCGCCGCCGACAGCAAGACGCTGATGGCACTCGCCCAGACCCAGGCGCACGCCTCGGCCGCCGAGTTCCGCCGGATCGCCGCGCAGGAGGCCGCCGCCCAGGCGAAGGCCGCTGCCGACGGCGCCGCTCTGCAGGCGACCAAGGCCGCCGAGAACGCCACCAAGGCCAAGGCCGCGCAGGCCAAGGCCGAAGCCGCCGAGCAGACCGCCAAGGCCGCGGCGGCCGATGCCAAGGCCAAGCGGCTCACGGCGGAGGCCGAGCGGGACAAGGCCGAGACCCAGAAGAACATCGCGGCGTCCGAGAGGGCGAAGGCGGCTGCGGCGGAGGACCGGGCGCAGGCGGAACGCGCGTCTGCCGCTTCGGCGTTGAGCGCCGCACAGACCGCCGGCACCACTGCGGCCACCAAGAAGGACGAGGCACTGGCGGCCGAACGCAGAGCCGTCACGGCCCGCAACAACGCCCTCCAGGCCGAGAGCGACCGCGACGCGGCGCTGTCCCGGATGTACGCCTACGACGCGAAGGCCGAGGCGGACGACGGCACCGAGGCCGCGGAGGCGTCCCGCGCCGCCGCGACCCAGGCCCGCACCGCCGCCGACAACGCCACCACGGCCGCGTCCAACGCCCGTGCCGCGGCGAACGACGCGACCACCGCCGCGTCCAACGCCCGTGAGGCGGCGACCAAGGCGCAAGCGGCCGCCTCGCGCGCGAAGGCGGCTTCGGACGCCGCGCAGCGGGACGTGGCGATCACCCACGCGGCCGTGACGAAGGCGCACGCCGCCGCGGCGGACGCCATCGACGCGTCCGAGGCCGCCGCGCAGAACGTGCGCGCCGCCAAGGCGCTGGCCGACACCGCGAAGGCCAAGGCCGCCGAGGCGAAGGCCAACGCGGCCCTCTCCCGGCTGGAGGCCAACAGCGCGGCCGCGTCGGCAGTCCAGACGGCCGGCTTCGCCTACGCCACCGCGCAGGCCGCGCTCGCCGCCCGTGACTCGGCGGCCCAGGTCATCAAGCCGGCCAACGACGCCATCGAGCTCGGCTCGCCGTACAAGGAGACCGATTCGTCGGCCGGCCTCGCGGTGCTGACCGGGCAGGGCGCGAAGACCGCGGCCCAGCAGCAGGCGGCGCTCGCCCAGGCGAAGGCCAGCCAGGCGGCCAAGGCCTCCACGGAAGCGGCGGCACTCGCCGCCAAGGCCGACGCCGATGCCAAGGTAGCCGCGACGGCGGCGGCCGAGGCCGCCGACTCCGCCTCCAAGGCGCTGGCATCCGTGGCCAAGGCGCAGGTGTCCGCGGCCGAGGCGAGTGCTGCGGCCAAGGCCGCGGTGAAGGCCGAGGCCAACACCGTCGAGTACGACCGGCAGGCCACCGCCGACGCGGCGGCGGCCCTCAACGCGTCCGACACCGCGAGCGGATACGCCTCCCAGGCTGCGGCCTCCGCCGACGCGGCGGAGCAGGACGCCGCCTCGGCCCGCAGTGCCGCGACCGCGGCGGAAGGCGACGCCGCCACCGCCCGGGGCATCGCCGACCAGGCAGAGGCCGACGCCACCGAGGCCGAGGCTTCGGCGGCACGGGCTCAGCAGGCGGCCAAGGAGGCCCAGGAAGCGGCCACCCGGGCCGAGGAAGCGGAGACCAGAAGCACGGTCGACAGCGGTGGTGCCACCGGCATCGGGAAGCTGTTCACCAAGCAGAAGCTGGTGCAGAGGGGCGACCCCGTCCCGCAGAACGACTGTGTCCTCGACATCGGCTTCGGCGGCTGCACGGTCAAGTACAAGCTGACGTTCGACGTCACGGTCGACTTCTACCTCTGTCAGGACGAGGACCTCGAAGAGGCGGCGACCGCGGCGAACTGCCCGGCCGACGCGGTCCTCTGGCTCGGCAACGAGGTGCACGAGAACCAGACGGCTTACGTCGACAGGTACTTCAGCCGGTTGGAGATCACCATGATCTTCGACAAGATGGTGCTCCAGACGCTCTGGGTCATCCTGACGGACGACTTCGTCCAGTGCGCCAAGGGCAGCGTCAGCGGATGTCTCTGGGCGGCCAGCAACTTCATCCCGGGGAAGAAGATCGCGGACGCCATCGACGCGGTCCGCGCCCTCGACGCCGCGATGCACACGGGAATCGGCGTCACCGACGCCTTCCGCGCGCTGAAGACCCTCGACCTGGACCCCGCCGTACTCGCCAACATCGAGCGCCAGGTCAACGTCCTGGAGGACGCCTTCACGGCGTGCCGCGTCAACAGCTTCCCCGCCGGCACCCAGGTGCTGATGGCGGACGGCTCGCACCGGGCGATCGAGGACGTGCGGCAGGGAGACCTGCTGACGTCGAGCGACCCGCTCGGCGGGGCCCCGCGCGCCGAAGCGGTGACCGACACCTTCCGGCACGGCACCGACCGGCTGGTCGAGATCTCGCTGGGCGGCGGCTCCACGCTCACCAGCACGGCGGGCCACAAGGTCTACACCGCCGAGGCCGGCTGGACCCTCGTCGCCGATCTGCGCACCGGTGACCGGCTGCGCGGCCCGGACGGCTCGCTCCACGCGGTGACCTCGGTGGTCGACCGCTCGGGGCTCGCCTCCCGTACGGTCTACGACCTCACGGTCGACTCCCTGCACACGTTCTATGTCAGCGCGGGAGGCTCCCGGCCCAGGGACGTGCTGGTCCACAACTGCATGAACCTCAAGCTCCACGAGGGCGCGGACGGCGGTCACACCTACCTGGATCACATCGACGCCGACGCGGAGACGGCGACGGCCAACGCGGCGGAAAACTTCAAGAGGAACCCCAAAGGTTCGGGAACCAGCAGCGTCTGGAACGACGAGGCCACCGCGGTGGCCTCGGTCGAGACCGCTTTCCAGCGGTGGATCATGACGCCCAATCGGGTCAACCAGAGGAAGATCGACAAGTGGATGGCGAGGACCGACCCCTCGTCGAACAGCGCCCTCGACCTGTTCCCGGCCATCAGGATGAAGATCGACGACACCGCGTCGCTCGGCAAGGCCTACGACCGCTTCGGAGATTGGACCAGAACCGGGGGCACGGTGGTCATCGTGCTGAAGCGGTCCAAGCACAAGCCGGGGTACATGGTCTACACCGCGTTCCCGGAGTAGCGGGGAGCATCGGGGAGACTGACGGAGGAGCGGAGGGAGGAATGACCGTGGGACTGCAACGCCACGAGATATGGGTCGACCTGGGACTCAGCGGGCTGACCAAGTGGTTCGGTGGCCCGTGGAACCCCGGGGCGACCACATCCGGGATGATCGCCGAGATCGCCGACTGGGGCGAGGGCGGATTCGCGCCCCTGCTCCTGGAGGACGCTCTCCGGGTGCTGAACTCGCCGATCCCCACCAGGACGGCCGACACCGTGCTGTGCGCGGCGCTGGGTCGGGCCTACGGCCCCGACTTCGGCGGCTCGGGCCTGCTGCGCCAGATCGTGGGGGCTTGCGTCGAACGCGTCCGGCGGGACGACCCGTCGTACGAACCGGTGCCGCCGGGGCCCTCCCCGTACCTGGGACTCGCCGGCGAGGTGCTGGCCGAGATCGACGAGGCGGGACCCACGCTGAGCTTGTCCGTCGCCGGCGCCCCCGGCCGGGACGTTCCCGGACTGGTACCGGCGTTGGAGCAGTTCGTCACCGAGGTCGATCCCGACCTGGGCTTCCGGCTCTTCCTGCGCGCCATGAAGATGTACGCGGTCCCGATCACCGCCGAGCAGTACACGAACTACCTGGCCCTGGGGCAGAAGTTCGGCTACCACGAGGAGGTCGTGGACGACGGGAACCTCCAGATCCCCGACTCCCTGGACTGACGGCGGGCCGTACACGGCACAGAGCGAACCCCGAGGGCGGTCCGGATTTCACGGGCCGCCCTCGGGCATGTACCCGTCCGAGTCGGCCTCCCATGCCAACTGCGCGCGCACCAGCCCGTACAGCAGCTCCGGGTCCACGTACTCGCCCTCCTCCGGCGACCCGCACCGCCAGCTCAGCGGGTACGTGTTGCCCTCGGCGGCGGGGATACCCACCCAGTGGTCCCGGGCGGCCGGGCCGAAACAGGTGGCGCCGGGAGGCCAGTCGAACTCCTTGCTCGATCCGGGCGGGATCAGGAAGTACGTCCACCGCGCCCCCGCGATCTCCCGCACCACCGGGCCGGGCTCACCCGCAGTGAGCGAGATCAGGTGGTGGACGACCGCCTCACCTCGTACGCCCTTCAACCGGATCGCGTCGAAGTGAATTCCGGTCAGGTGGAGTTGATGTCCGGCCACCGGGACCCATTCGGGGAGTTTCTTGTTCGTCATGGCTACGAGAATCCCGCTGGTTGCCTAGCGTGACCAGTACGACACGGTCCGCATCGGGTGATGTGGGGGAGAAGGCGGTGGCTGTGGGAACGAGTGGTGCGCCCTCGGGAGTACGACGGCTCGTGGGGGACCTGATCCGCATCCATCGGACGCGCGCGGGGCTCACGCAGAAGGAGTCGGCGGACCGGCTCCTCATCTCCGAATCGCTGGTGGGCGCCTACGAACGGGCCGAACGCATCCCGTCGTTGGAGTTCCTGCACGACGCCGATCGGGTGTTCGACGCGGGCGGGGCGTTGAAGGCGTGCGTCGAGTTGGTGGACGAGGAGAAGTACTCGCCCCGCTTTCTGAACTGGGCACGGTTGGAGCGGGACGCACGGGTGATCAGCGGTTACGAGACCATGCTGATCCCGGGGCTTCTCCAGACGGAGGCGTACGCGTACGCCGTCTACCGGTCCCGTAAACCCGCGTACACCGAGGACGAGATCGTCCGGCACGTGGAAGCGCGACTCGAACGGCAGGTGGTGCTGACCAGGGACGACTCTCCCCGCATCGGCTTCGTCATTGAGGAGTCGGTCCTGGAGAAGTCCCTCGGCGGACCGGCTGTGTTGAAGGAGCAGTTGCTCCGCCTGCTGGAGTGCATCGGACGAATGAATCACCTGACCGTTCAGGTCGTTCCCTCCGACCAGCACACCCACGCAGGGCTGATGGGGCCGATGCAGTTGATGAACACGGCGGAGGGCCGCAGTCTGGTGTACGTGGCGGGTCAGGGCGGGGATAGGTTGATCTCCAAACCCGAGCAGGTCAGCGATCTGTTCGACCTCTTCGGTATCCTGCGGGCCCAGGCGCTCAACCCCTGGGAGTCCGCCGAACTCATCGAGAAGAAGGCGGCGCAGCTGTGAGTACCGGTTCCGGACTGGCGTGGTTCAAGTCCAGCTACAGCAACAACGAGGGCGAGGCGTGCGTCGAGGTCGGCTACGACTGGCACAAGTCCACCTACAGCGGCAACGAGGGTGACGCGTGCGTGGAGGTGGCCGCCTGTCCCCGGGCCGTCCACGTCCGGGACTCCAAGGTGACCGACGGCCCGACCTTCGCCGTCGCCCCCGACGCCTGGACCGCGTTCCTCGCCGGAGCCGTCAGCGCCTGATCCTTACCGCTCGCACCCGCGTACGGTTCACAGGCCCGGCGCGCCCCACACCGGGAACCACCGGGCCAGCTCCTTCTCCACCCGCAGGTCGTCCCCGAGCGCGGCGCGGACCTGGAGCTCCAGGCCGTTGTCCCGCTTCTCCGCGCCACCGGGAGCCGGGGCGAACGGGTAGAAGGTGCCGCGCTTGTAGAGGTACACCAGCGCCAGCGAGCGGCCTGCCGGGTCGCGGAAGCCGATCAGCGAGCAGAGCAGGTGCGGGCCGAAGCCGCCGTCCTGGAGCAGCGTGTTCACCGCGTGCAGGTCGTTGACCAGCGCGGCGGTATCCTCCGGCGGCTGCTGGGCGAGCAGCCAGGTGTAGCCGTAGGCGTCCTGGCTGAACTCCACCGGCACCCCGCCCCGGTCCGTGTCGGCGTCCAGCAGTTCCCGGACGTCCTGCTGGAGCCGGGCGAAGTTCGCCCCCTCCACCCCGGCGAAGCAGACCGAGCCGAGGCCGGACGGCGTGAAGCCGGTGGCGGCCTGGAGGGTCAGGGCGGCGGACGGTACGGCGAAGAGCTGGTCGAGATCGGGACGGACGGGCTTGCTCCGGCCGAGGATCGCGTCGAACAGACCCACGGAAGGCTCCTCCAGGATGACCGGACCACTGGTGACCGGGGCTACGGGCGGGACAGGTCGGCGGAGATGCGGGCCAGCTGGTCGAGTCGCTGTTCCAGGGTCGGGTGCGAGGAGATCAGCCGGCTGAAGCTCTCCTTCGAGGAGAACGCGGGGACGAAGTAGAAGGCGTTGTACGGCTCAGCCTTCCGCAAGTCCTCGGTGGGTATGCGCGCCATCTGCCCGCTGACCTTCGTCAGCGCGGAGGCGAGCGCCGAGGGGCGGCCGGTGAGCAGGGCGGCGGTGCGGTCGGCGGAGAGTTCGCGGTAGCGGGAGAGCAGCCGTGTGAGCAGGAAGCTGAGCGCGTAGACGACCGCGCTGATCAGCGGGATCAGCATGACGATGATGCCCGCCGGGTCGTTCCCCCGGCTGTTGCGGGCGAAGCCGCCCCACAGGGCCACCCGGGTGATGATCCCCGCCAGCACGCCCAGGAACGACGCGATGGTCATCACGGCCACGTCCCGGTGGGCGACGTGCGACATCTCGTGCGCGAGGACGCCCTCCAGCTCCTCCGGTTCCAGTCTCCGCAGCAGCCCGGTGGTGGCGCAGACCAGGGCCGACTTCTCGTTCCGGCCGGTCGCGAAGGCGTTCGGCACGTCACTCTGCGCGATGGCCACACGGGGTTTCTTCATGTCCGCCAGCGCGCAGATCCGGTCGATCGCCCCGTGCAGCTCGGGCGCCTCCTCGGGGGTGACCTCGCGGGCGCCCATCCCGTACGCGGCGATCCTGTCGCTGAACCAGAACTGCACGACGAACAGCCCGCCGGTGATGATCAGGATCACCGCCCACGAGCCGGGCAGCACGGCCAGCAGCACTCCGACCAGGACCACGTAGAGCAGGCCGATGAAGAACATGGTCGACACCATGCGCGTGGTCAGACCCCGGTCGGGGGCGTAACGGGATCGGGTCCTGGCCATGGGTGCCTCCAATGCCTCGTATGCCTCCATGGTGCTCCTGTCCGCCGGAAAGGGGAGGGAGCCCACGGGGAGGCCCCGCCGGATAGCGTGATCAGCGGCGTACGGAGACTTCCGGCGACCGGAGCGCGGACAGGAAGTGAGGCTGCGATGGAGAAGCCCGAGATCGAACCCCCCGCAGGAGACCCGCCCACCGAACTGCGGATCAGGGACATCGTCGTCGGCGACGGCAAGGAGGCGGAGCGCGGCCAGGTGGTCCGGGTCCACTACGTCGGAGTCACCTTCGCGACGGGCAAGGAGTTCGACTCCTCCTGGGAGCGGGACGAGCCCTTCAAGTTCGCCATCGGCGGCGGCCGGGCCATCAAGGGCTGGGACCGGGGCATCGTGGGGATGAAGGTCGGCGGTCGGCGCGAGCTCGTCGTCCCGCCGCGCCTCGCCTACGGCAAGCAGTCGCCCTCCTCCCTGATCCCGCCGAACTCGACGCTCGTCTTCGTGGTGGACCTGATCCAGGCGTCGTGACGCGAGGGCCGCGCGCCGACGGGCCCGTACGCCCGCCGCAGCCTCGACCCCCCCCACGCACTTGAACACGTTCAAGAAAGCTGAGAAGCTTCCTCACAGCCGAGGGAGGGGGCGACATGGTGAGCACACTGCTGACACCGTGCGGGCGGGACCGGCGAACCGACGCGGGAGAGCGCGGGGCGGCCGGAGGGATCGGGGCGACGCGGATTCTCGACCGGGAACATCCGCGCGTCCGGGCCCTCGTGCGGAGCATCGGCACGGCGACCGGGGGAGGGGAGGGCCCCGAAGCGACGGTGGCGGCCCTGCGCCGTGCGCACCGGTGGATCTCCGAGGAGGTGCGCCCCGTCTACTCGGTGGAGGAGACGCGGCCGGTGTCCCAGGTCCTGCGGCTCGGCCGGGGCTCCTGCAGCCAGCGCATGGCCGTTCTGGAAGCGGTCGCGAGAGCGTGGGGCACCCCCACCCGGGTACGCGGCCTGGTCGTGGACGGCACGTTCTGGTACCCGCGCTTTCCCCGGCTGCGCCGGATCGTGCCCAGCCAAGTGGTGCTGGCATGGCCGGAGTTCCGTATCGACGGTCTGCCGGACGGCGAAGGTCGTGCCGCCGCGCCCTGGCTGACCGTGTCCGAACTCTTCGCCGACCCCGGTGACCCGTCCGGACGGGGCGGAGCCTTCACGAACGAGGGCCCGGAGACGCTCTTCGAGGCGCTGGCCCGGACGGTCGTCCACTGGGACGGCCCCGCGTCCGACAGCGCGTCCAGCCCCGCGTCCGACACCGCCTCGTGCGACACCTCGTGCGCGCTCTCGTGCGACCTGTCGGCGTATCTCCTCACGGACCTCGGGCGCTTCGACTCCCGGGACGAGCTCTTCGCCGTGCACGGGCAGACACTGTGCGGCCCGGCGAGGTTCCTGGCCGAACCCGTCCTGGGGCGGCGGGCCGCAGGCGTCTGATCCTGCGCGAGCCCAGCGGGCCGGGAGGCCGACGCGCGCAAGGCCCTCTCGCCGCCAGGAAGCCGACATGCCGTCCCCGAAGTCCACCGCGATGTTCCGGCGTTCACCACCACCGTCGGTCACACGGCAGTGGCTGCCCGGACCAACCCCGCGACCGCCGTCGAACGGCTGTGTGGGGGCCAGGCGATGACCGTGGTGACGTCGGGAGCGTCCAGCACCGGTACGGCGGTGAGATCTTCACGCAGGCCGGTGCGGCCCGACTCCGGGACGATCGCGCAGGCGCGGCCGAGGGCGATGAGCTGGGTGAGTTGCGTGTGGTCGCGGACCTGGGGGCCGGGGCCGTCCGGAAAGGTGCCGTCCGGGCGGGGCCAGCGGGGCAGGGGCAGGTCGGGAAGCCCGGTGACCTCGGCGAGCCGCACGTGGGGGCGGGCGCCGAGAGGGTGGCCGGCCGGGAGGAGCGCGACCTGCCCCTCGGTGTGCAGGTCCTCGGTGTCGAAGCCGGCCGTGTCGTCGAACGGCCGGTGCAGCAGGGCCACGTCGGCCCGGCCGTCACGCAGTACCGGCCCCTGCTCGCCCGGCCCGCACAGCAGGACGTCCACGGTGACGGCGCCGGGCTCGGCGGCGTAGGCGTCGAGGAGTTTCGCCAGCAGTTCGGATGAGGCGCCCGCCTTCGCCGCCAGGACCACGACGGGGCGGCCGGTCGCGGTGAGGGCCGCCCGGCGGGTGCGGCGTTCGGCGGCCTCGACGGCGTCCAGCGCCACCCGAGCCTCCCGCAGCAGCACCGCGCCGGCGACGGTCAGACGGACGCCACGGCTGGAGCGCTCCAGCAGGGCGGCGCCCAGGCGCCGTTCGAGCCCGGCGATCGCCCGCGACAGCGGGGGCTGGGCGATCCCGAGCCGCTGCGCGGCCCGCCCGAAGTGCAGCTCCTCGGCGACCGCGGCGAAGTACCGCAGCTCTCGCGTCTCCATCGGGCCAGCCTAACCGGGTCGGCCTGCGGCGATACCCGGCAGGTATCGCCGCCCACCCAGTCGGTCTTGGACGCCCTGCCCGGCGGCGGAGAAGTATCGAGGTCATGACTGAGACGAACACCGTGAACCACCGCAGGGTCGCGCTGGTGACCGGGGCCAACAAAGGCATCGGGTACGAAATCGCCGCCGGGCTCGGCGCCCTCGGCTGGACGGTCGGGGTCGGCGCGCGGAACGAGGAACGGCGCGAGGCCGCTGTGGAGAAGCTGCGGGCGGCGGGCGCCGACGTGTTCGGCGTACCGCTGGACGTGACCGACGATGCGAGCGTGACAGCGGCGGCCCGCCTGATCGAGGGCCTGAGCGGGCGTCTGGACGCGCTCGTCAACAACGCCGGAATCACCGGAGGTCTCCCTCAGGAGCCCACCACGGTCGACGTGGACCGGGTACGGGCGGCGGTGGAGACCAACGTGATCGGGGTCATCCGCGTCACCAACACCATGCTGCCGCTGCTGCGCCGCTCGCCGGCGCCGCGGATCGTGAACGTCTCCAGCAGTGTCGGCTCTCTCGGCCTCCAGACCACCCCGGGCACTGAGACGGGCCCGATCTCCGTCGCCTACGCGCCGTCGAAGACGTTCCTCAACGCCGTCACCGTGCAGTACGCCAAGGAACTGGCCGACACGAACATCCTGATCAACGCCGTCTGCCCCGGCTACACGGCGACCGACCTCAACGCCTTCCAGGGTGTCCGTACCCCCCAGCAGGGCGCGGTCGCCGCGATCCGGTTGGCCACCGTGCCGGCCGACGGACCGACGGGCCGCTTCTTCGACGACACGGGGGAGGTGCCCTGGTGACGCGTTCCCGGCCGAGTCTCGGGGGCGAGGACGTCGTGGAGGACCAACCTCTTCCACGGCGGTTCCGCCGCGCCGTTCGCCGGGCTTGACGAAAAGGTCCAGCCCCGACCGGACGGCCTTGGCCGGGCGGGTGGTGAAAGCCCCGCCTGTCCGGCTACGCCCGGCACGCACGCTCGCCGCGAAGTCGGGGGTCGCCCCGGTACATCCGGTATCGGGGCGGCCCTCCGGGCGGACGGCGCTGCTTTCGCGACACGCTTCAGCCGACGAGCAGCGAGGACTTCAGCTCCTCGATCTCCTTCGAGGAGAGGCCGAGACCCTTCTTCTCGTAGTTCTCGAACGAGCCGAACTTGGCCTTGACCTCGTCGAAGCCGGAGTTCAGGTACTCGGCGCGGACGTCGAGCATCGGCTTGTACGCGGCGGCCGTCTCGGCCGGCATCTGGGCCAGCGCGGCGGCGTTCGCCTCGGCGCGGTAGGTGTTGCTGGCGAGGTAGTCCTGCATGACCGTGGCCTTCGGCACGCCGAGCGCGGTCAGCAGGGCGGCGTTCGCCCAGCCCGTGCGGTCCTTGCCGGCCGAGCAGTGGAAGAGCACCGCGTGCTGGTCGTCGTCGGCCAGCCCGGCGAAGACCAGCTGGTAGGCAGCCTTGCCGGTGGCCGAGCTGACCATCGCCTTCTCGCCGTCCACCATGTACTGGGCGGACTTCTCGGCCGAGGACAGGTCGATCGCCGAGGTGACGTCGCCGCCGATGACGTCGGCGACCACGTACCTCGCGCCTGCGGGCACCGTGTCCGGGGCGGAGGTGCGCTCGCCGGCGGTGCGCAGGTCGAAGTCGACCTTGATGCCGAGACGGTTCAGCTTGGCGACGTCGGAGGTGGTGAGGGTGTTCAGCGCGCCGGAGCGGTAGACCTCGCCCATCTTGACCCACTGGCCCGCGCTGGTGCGGTAGCCGCCCGCGTCACGGAAGTTGACGGCGCCCTGGAGCGCGATCTCGCGGTCCGCGAGGCGGAGCGAACCACCCTGCGCCGGGACGAAGTCGAACCACTGGCGGTCGGCGGCCGGCAGGCCCTTGACGGTCACCGTGGCGTGGCTGCCGCCCTTGGCGACGACCTTGCCGTTCGCCTTGATCGCGACCTGGCGGACGCCGGGGGCGGTCCAGGACAGGGTGTACGAACCGTTGTCGTTCGCCGTGACGGTCGCGGCGGTGAACGGTATCCGCCGGCTGTGCTCACGCGAGGCGGACGCCTTGCCCTGGTGGGCCGGAGCGTGGTGAGAGGTGGCCGAAGCGGCCGAGGCGCCGGCCCCGACGAGCAGGGCGGCGGCGGCGACCGCCGCGGAGACCTTGGCGCGGTTCATGGTGTTCATGGGGGTGAGCCTGCTTTTGCCGGACGAGCGAGGGGGAAACGCCAGATGAATTGGCGACAAAGCTGAGCTGCACCTCTGGTCCGGTGTGCTGTCCGGTGCGCCGTCGGGGTACGGAGAACCGGAATGCAAGGTTCCGGCACCGTGCGGCCCGGCGAGGGCCTGGAACCCGCGCTTCCCCTGCCAGGCACCGATGGCGAGTGGTTCCCCGTCAGCGCCTGGCAGAGCGACATCCCCGGGCCGACGGGACCGCCCGCCTCGGCGCTTCTGTCCGCGGGGCCGCTCGCCACGCCCTCGGGCTGAGCCGGAACCCCCCTGGCCGGTGGGGGCGGCTGCCGGGGCCGCCCCACACCGCCGGGTCCGTCACGGCCAGAGCAGCTCCCGCACCCACCCCGTTCCCCGGCGGCGGTAGCGGAGCCGTACGTGGCGGCGGCGGGGGTCGCCCTGGAAGAACTCGACTTCCTGGGGCTGGACGACGTACCGCTGCCAGCTCGCCACCTCCGCGTCCGGCTCTTCCCGCGCCCGACGCCACGCCGCGTCCGACGCACGGGCCAGCTCCCCGGCATCCGCCAGCACCTCGCTCTGGCGGCCGACCAGACCCGAGGCGAGCGCGCCGGTGGAGCGGGCGTGCAGATCGGCCCGGCTCTCCTCGGCCGGCCCGAGGGCGACCGGGCCGCGTACCCGTACCGACCGGCCCTGCACCGGCCAGTAGAAGTCGAGCGCCGCGTGCGGGTGGGCGGCGAGCTGGTGGCCCTTGACGCTGGTGGAGTGGGTCGCGAATCGCCAGCCGCGCTCGTCCGCGTCGTGCAGCATCAGCGTGCGGACGTCGGGCCGGCCGTACGCGTCGACGGTCGCCAGCGCCATGGTGTGCGGCTCGGGCTGCCCGGCGGCCACGGCCTCGGCGAACCACGCGTGGAAGAGGGGGACGGGCGCGTCGGGCGCGGTCGCCGGGTCGAAGCCGGGCAGCTCGGTGTCCCACACGCGCTGGGCGTGCAGCAGACGGAGAAAGGCCGTGTGCGCGTCGGTACGGGACGCGTCGTCATCGCTCATGGCGCCCATTGCAGCAGGCGGGGGCGGTGGAGGGGGTGCGCGGCGTGTTCCGGATACACCGACGGCGGGCCACAACGCGCGTGTGGCCCGCCGTCGGTGAGACAGGATGCCGGGCGTCCGGGGTTGGCCGTGCACCGCCCGGTGAAGGGGGTCTATCCGTCGAGGGCGCCTACTTCGTGGGCTTCTTGCCGGTGACACCGAGGTGCACCAACAGGGCGAGATTGGGGCGGAGTTCGCCGACCTTGACGCCTGTCCCCGTGGTCAGGGCCTTCTGGTGCGAGGCGACGGCGGCCAGCATGGCGACGAGCGAACCCGCCACCGCGGCGGGGTTGACGTCCTTGTCGACCTTGCCCTTGCCCTGGAGCTCCTTCACCGCGTCCGTGAGGGAGTTGGTGAACGAACTGAGGATCTTCACGCGGATCTTGTTGAACCGCTTGTCGCCCTCGGCCGAACCGAGATCGATCACGCGGAGAATCGCGTCGTTGCGCCGCCAGAAGTCGAGGAAACCGTCCACGAGTTCCTCGGAAGCCTGCCAGCCGGCCTTACCGACCCACGAGCGGCCGGAGGCGAGTTCGTTCAGCCCGGTGCCCTCCTTGGCCAGTTCGTCGGCGACTTCGAGGACGGCGCCTTCCACATCCGGGAAGTACTGGTAGAAAGTCGCGGGTGAAGTCCCCGCCTTCCGTGCGACGTCGATGACTTTGACGTCCCGGTACGGCGAGGAGCTGAGCATCTCGCTGAGGCAATCGAGCAGCTTCTGCCGCGTCGCCTGACCGCGTCGACCGGCCACGCGGCCGTCGACGGTGCGTACTTGTCCTGTCATGCCGTCAGCTTACCGACGGGTGAACGGAGCGCGATTCGGCCGAGTGCAAATGGGGAATTACCCAGCGCGCAGAGGGTGAGGGGTGGTATTTCGGCCATCTTTTGCGCGCGATCCGCAGGGCGGGACGGATACTTCTGGGGCCCTTGCGAAGCGGGTGTTCGCCCGAAGGCTCCGAGGCGGTCGGCTGGATCGGTAAGTGTTATCAACAGCCTGTGGAAAACTTCGGTGGACAACTTTCGCCCGTCACGGGGCGAGTCCGCCCGCAGACCGTTCCCGGGGAGGGGAAATGACCGCCGTTCCCGCCCTGTCGCTCGATGCCCTGGCGGCCGTCCGCCGGGACCCGCAGGAGTCGGACCGGGCCTTCCCGGTCGAGCGGGTGCCCCAGGTGCTGCGGGGCATCGCCCTGGACGGGGTGGTCGCGGCTCCGGACGGCTGGTGCCTGGAGTACTGCCTGCGGGGGAGGGGCGGCGACCGGGTGAACAAGGCGGCGACCGAAGCGCTGCCCTTCCTCGTGGCCCTCGCCGCCGATCCGGGGGTCCGCGTGCGCACGGAGCTGCTCGACCTGAACCCGTGATCCTCTCCTTCGCCGAAACCCTGCTGACCTGCCCGGCCCCCGGCGCGAGGCTCTGGGCCGCGTACGTCCTCGCGGTTCCGGGTGCCCGCTCGGAGCCGTACGCGGATCTGCCGGCCCCGCTGGTCGACGACGAGGGGGAAGACGAACGCTACGAAGGCACCGTCGCCGGCCAGGCGCGCTGGGCCCCTGACCCGGATCGGTGACCGCCGGCCTGCGGGCTCACCGGCGGGCGGGGGAGCGCGGGCGCCGTTACGTTGGCCGGGACAGGTGTCACGCACCCGTGACGCGCCCGGCCGCGCGGCAGGACCGCGCGCTCCCGGCGAGGGAAGGACCCGGCCCATGGCGGCATTCGCGCACTCCGTTCCCTGCTGGGTGGAGGTGCACCTCTCCGACCTCGAAGCGGGCAAGCGCTTCTACGGCGGGCTCTTCGGCTGGACCTTCCGCGCGGGGGACGGCATGCCCTTCGCCGACGCCTACAGCGAGGGCCGGCTCGTCGCCGCGCTCGCCGCCAAGACGGACGGCCGGATGCCCACCACCTGGGGCGTCCACTTCGCCACCGACGACATCCGGGCGACCGTCCACGCGATCCGCTCGGAGGGCGGTCAGATCATCACCGACCCCGTCCGCGCGGGCCGCGCCGGAATCCTCGCGCAGGCCGTCGACCCCGACGGCGCCGCCTTCTGGCTGTGGCAGGCGGAGGAGCGGCCGGGCTTCGAGAAGCAGAACGAACCCGGTTCGTACTGCTGGACCGAGCTCTACACCCGGCGCCCCGACCGGGTGGACCCCTTCTACGCCCGCGTCTTCGGTTTCCGCAGCACCGACCTGGGCGCGGACGCGAGCGGGGACACCGGGGCGGCGAAGAGCGGCATCGACTTCCGCATGTGGTCCCCGCCCGGCGCCACCCCCGGCCCCGACACCGCGGTCGGCGGCCGGAGCGTCATCACCGACGCCTTCCCCGAGATGATGCCCAGCCACTTCCTGACGTACTTCGCCGTCGCCGACTGCGACCGAACCGCCGAACGGGTCCGGGAACTGGGCGGCCGGGTCACCGCCGCGCCGTTCGACATCCCGTACGGGCGGATGGCAGCGTTCCAGGACGACCAGAGCGCCGCGTTCGCGGTGCTCCAGCCCGCCGAACCGACGCTGCCGTAGGCGGGATGCCGGGGCGCCGTCCTGGGCCGGACGGTCCGTGGGTTCGCGCCCTTGTCACCGCGACGCCCCGGCCGGCGTACGGGCGGGCAGCGCCGGCAATGGCGCGACGAGAATCGTCGCCCGGTCGCCGACCGCGCTGCCGGGTCACCTCCAGCGGTACTGACGGGCGATGACGTGAGCCCGCGCGAGCATCGCCCCGGGGGCGAGGGCGTGCACGGCAGGTCTGTGCGCGCCCCCGCTCGCGTTCCGGATGCGCCGGACATCCGTACAACACCGGCCCGCCCCGGCGCACTTCGTATCCGTCAGCGCGCCGCGCACTCCTGCCCTTCGCCCGTACGGCGGTTGTGCGGGCACGTTCCCATAGCAGCGAGCCCCGTCCTTCTGCCACCTACAGAGGCTGGTGACACCCCGATTCGCCCCCGGGTTCGCAACTGGGGGCCGCGCCAGGAAGAATCGGGGTGCGCACCGCCAGGTGGTGCCCGGTGGTGAGACGCCGCACGGGGCGGGAATTCGCGGGCAGGGTCGTGGGACCAAGGCCCGTACGGGGAGGTGGCAGGCAAGTGGAACAGCTGACGCAGCACGACCCGAGACGGATCGGCCCGTTCGAGGTGCTGGGACGGCTCGGAGCCGGCGGCATGGGGCTCGTCTATCTCGCACGCTCGGCGTCGGGCAGACGGGTGGCGATCAAGACCGTCCGCACCGAGCTCGCCGAGGACCAGCTCTTCCGCGTCCGGTTCACCCGCGAGGTCGAAGCCGCCCGTGCGGTGAGCGGGTTCTACACCGCCGCCGTGGTCGACGCCGACCCGCGCGCCGCCGTGCCGTGGCTGGCCACCGCCTACGTGCCGGCCCCCTCGCTCGAAGAGATAGTGAACGAGTGCGGGCCCATGCCCACCCAGGCCGTCCGCTGGCTGGCCGCCGGTATCGCCGAGGCCCTCCAGTCCATCCACGGCGCCGGGCTCGTCCACCGCGACCTGAAGCCGTCCAACGTGCTCGTCGTGGAGGACGGCCCCCGGGTCATCGACTTCGGCATCGCGTCCGGAGTGTCCAACACCCGGCTGACCATGACGAACGTCGCCGTGGGCACCCCCGCCTACATGTCGCCCGAGCAGGCCCGCGACTCCCGCAGCGTCACCGGCGCGAGCGACGTCTTCTCGCTCGGCTCGACCCTCGTCTTCGCGGCCACCGGACACGCGCCCTTCCACGGCGCGAACCCGGTCGAGACCGTCTTCATGCTGCTGCGGGAAGGGCCCGACACCGAAGGGCTACCGGACGAACTCCGCCCCCTGATCGAGTCCTGCATGCAGATGGACCCGACCCGCCGCCCCAGCCCCGCGGACCTCCAGGCGCAGCTCGCCCCGCACCTGTTCGCCTCGGGCAGCGACGACAGCGGCACCGCGTCCGCCTGGCTGCCCGGCCGGGCCACCGCGATGATCGAGCAGCGTCGCGGCGGCGGACGGACCATGGCCCCCGCGCCCGCGCAGGTGGTGGCCCCGCCGCCGCCCCCGCGTCCGCCGCTCGGCGACTGGGAGACCAGCCGCATGCCCGAGACCGCCCCGGTGCCCCCGCCGTCCCACGCCAGGCCCGCGCCGCCCGTGGGCCCCGGCCCCTCCGTACCGGCACCCGCGGCGCCCGCGGCATCCTCGACGGACGGCGGCCCGGTCCGGCTGATCGGCGCGAAGGTCGCGATCGGGCCCGGCCCGCGCGCCGCCGAGATCCGGGGCGCCGCCGCCGCGCACCCGGCCGCCGCCACCGGCTGGGTCCGCCCGCCGGCCGGCCTGACCGGTGCGCTGCCCGCCCCGGTCACCGCGCCCGTACCCGCGCCGGCCACCGCCCCCGGGGCGGCGCCCGCCGCGCCGGACCGCTGGCGTCCCTGGCGGTTCCGCATGTCCAACGACGTCTGGGGCACCCCGGTCGTCGCCGGCGGTCTGCTCTACGTGACGTCCTTCGAGATCCACGCGCTGGACATCGGCAACGGCCGGCGCCAGTTCAAGACGCGGGACGTGGCCTGGGCGATGGCCGTCGACGACGGGGCGATCCACGCCTCGGACGGCCCCTCCCTCTACGCGCTGGACGCCAGGGGCGGCACCGAACGGTGGCGGCGACGGACCGACGCCTGGGTCTACTCCCTCAAGGCCGACCGGGGCACCGTTCTCACCGGGACCCGGGGCGGCGGCGTCCAGGCGTGGGACGCGGCGGGTGGCGAACCGCTCTGGGAGATCAACGGCGCCCAGACCGACTTCGAGACCGCGGAGGCCGGTCCGGCGCTCCACGAGGGGACCGCGTACGTCTGGAAGGACGCCCGGCTGCGTGCGCTCGACGCGCGTACCGGCTCCGAGCGCTGGTCGTACCCCATCGGTGACGCGGCCTCCTGCGGCGGTGTCCCGGTGCGGGTGACCCCCGCGCCGGACGGCAACGTGTACGTCGCCGCGGGTACCCGGGTACTGGCCGTGGACAACGCCGCCGGTCACGTGCGCTGGCACTTCGAGGCGCCCGCCGTCTTCCTGTCGCCGCCCGCCTTCGCTCCGGGCCCGGCGGTGACCGGGGGCGGCGTGTACCTCGCCGACTACCTCGGCACGGTCTACGCGCTCGACGCCGCGAACGGCAAGGACCGCTGGCGCATCGCCACGGAGGCCCGCCACTCCATCGAACCCGTACTGGTCGCCGGCGGGAACGTGCACGTCGGCAGCGGCAGCGCGCTCTACACCCTCGACGCGGTGACCGGCACCCCGAAGTGGCGGTTCGCGGCCGGCGGTGACGTGGTCGGCGGCCCCGTCGTCGCGGACGGACGGGTGCACTTCGGCTCCGCCGACCACGTCCTCTACACCCTGGACGCGGCGGGCGGCACCCTGCGCTGGAAGCTCGCCACCGGCGGCGAGATCACCGGCTCCCCGGTGGCCCGCGACGGGGTCGTCTACGCCTGCAGCAAGGACCGGTGCGTCTACGCGCTGGACGCGCTGAAGGGCACGGGGACGGGGAACAACCGGGCCCGGTAGGCCGCAGGTCCGGCGGGTGGCGTGCCCGGCAGGCCCGGCTCGTCGGCGGAGCCACCGTGCGCAGCGCGGCCTCAGGGGCCGTCGTGCCGACGCGGGTCCTCCGGGCCGGTGTACGGATCCGGTTCCGGCTCGGGCAGCGGACTCGTGTGGGCGGACGGGCCCGGCTCCTGCGTGGGTGGCCAGGTGTCCGGGTGCTCGTAGCCCGGTGTGGGGTAGGGCGCGGTGCGCGGGTCGTGGTCCGGGGCGCTCCCGACCCGGTCCCGCCGACGCCGGCGCCCCGACATGACCAGGGACCCGATCAGCATCAGGAGGCCGCCGCCCAGGGCGAGCACCACCCCCCACTGGAGCCCGGAACCGTCCGGGTCCACCGTCAGGCTTCCCGTCGCCTGGCCCTGCCGGACCATCCACAGCACGGTGAAACCGAGCGTCAGCACCCCGGCGAGCGCCACCACCGGCCGCGAGCGGAGCACGACCCCGGCGAGGGTCAGCACCGCGGCGACCAGCAACGGCAGGAACAGGGAGACCATCACCCCCGACGAGGTGGTGGTGATGCCTTCGAAGAGGTCCCGGACGCGGTAGTAGCGCCCGGGGCGGCCGTCGTACCAGTCGCGGAAGGGGCTCAGGACGGCGGCCGCCGCTCCGGCGAGAGCGATCACGGAGCCGAGGACGTTGCGGATCATCGTCAGCCTCCTGCGCGCATCGCGCGTACCTACCGACGGCGCACGCGGGTACACGTGCGTGACACTCTCGCGTTCGACGCTACGCCCGCCCTCCGGCGCTCGCGACTCCGAAGCCGCGCCGCCACTTCCGGCCCGCCCGGCACATCGCTCCGGCCGCTCCGCACGTCACTGAGGCCGTTCCGCACGTCACTGAGCCCGCCCCGCAACACCACCGTGCGCACCCACCCCGTGTGTCACTTCCGGCCCGTTCTGCTCGTCATTTTCGGACCCGCCCCGCACACCATGACCAATCCGTGACAGGGTCATGACCTGGCGGCGGGTCTTCGCCCCGATGCTGGTGCGGCAACGAGAACGCCCGGAAAGGCGCCGGGAGAAGACGCCGCGAAGAAGAAGACGAGACACGAGGGGGGCTGCATCCATGGTGCGGCAACAGATGAAACTGGCGGCGGTCCTGGCGGTGGTGGTGCTCGCGCTCACCGGATTCTCGACGTCCAGCCACGGTCACGGCCACAGCGGGTCGAGCCACGGCTCCGGCTCCGGCGGCGGGTGCTCCAACTCCCACAAGAGCAACGGCTACAACAGCGGCAGCACCACCGACGACTATGACGACGACGACTACGGCTCCGGCTCGTCCTCGGGCTCGACCTCGGACTCCACCACGGACTCGTTCACGGACGAACCGACCCCCGACCCCACCGCCGTGCCCACCACCGACCCGGGCGTCCGCGTGCTCAAGTGCGCCCATCCGGCGGACGGTTCGAAGAAGGCGGTGGCCTCCTCGCAGGTGGAGCTCTCCCCGGTCGACTTCGGAATCGCCGAGGTCGACATCACGGTGACGTTCTCCGACTCCGCCACCAACACGCTCGACACGGCTCATCTGCGGGTCGAACTCGACGCCTCTGCATCGCGCGACCCCCAGAAGTTCACGGTGCCGATGACGGACCCGAGCAAGCTGGCCGAGGTCTACGACTGCAACGCCACCGCGGTGCTCGTCGGCTGACCCCAGGTCGACCGGCCGGGCGGAGCGCACGGAGGGGCCCGTCGCGACGGTGTCGGATGCGGTGACCCACAGCATCCGACACCGTCGCGACGGGCCCCTTCCGGTTGCCGCGCCGCCGTAGCCGTACCCCGGCGTCCCCGCCGGCTCCGGACGCACGACGGCCGCGGTGGCTCCCCCTCCGCGCCACCGCGGCCGTTCCCCCGTGTCCCGCGGCTCCCCCGAGCCCCGGGCCCCCGTAGCGAAAAAAGTCTGTCAGGTGACGGGCTCCGACGTGGCGTGCATGTCGTCGGTCGTCGCCGTGCCACCGGTGCTCTGCGCGGTCAGCAGCTTCGAGGTGCCCGTGGCGTGCATGTCCAGCGTGGTCAGCTCCTCGGCGGCGACCTCGGTGCCGGTGGCGTGCATGTCCTGCGTCGTGAGCTTGGTGTCCTTCTGGGCGTCCGCCATGTTCCGCTCCCTGCGAATCCTCGTATCGGGTGGGCGAGGCCCGTCCGGCTGTTCCCCCGAACTGCCGGACGGGCCTCGCAAGAGCCGCTCACTTTAGGGCCTGTACCGAGGCCTCAGTGCCACGACCCACAGGTCGCCCCGTCTGCCCCCCGACGCGACGGATCGACTGGTTAGAGAGTGCCGGTCGGCGATAAACGAATGATGAACGTGCTCTGACAGCGCTTCACGCCGGCATCACGGACGCGAACCGGTTCAGCAGGGCGCGTACCTCCACGGCCTCGGGGGAGCCCGAACCGTCGTAGATACCGAGCGCCTCGCGCCAGCAGACCTGCGCCCGGCCGAACTGGCCGATCCGGACCAGGGCCTGACCGAGGACGGTGAGGACATTGGCCTTCCGCCAGTCGCCCCCGATCCCGCGCAGCGCGGTCAGCGACTGCTCGGCCCCGGCGGCGGCCTCCACCGCCCGCCCCGCCGCGAGATCGACCTCCGCGAGACGGAACAGGGTCATGCCCACCCACAGCCGCTGCCGGCTCTCGCGGAAGACCACCAGGGCCTCCTGCAACCGGTCCGTCGCATCGGAGAACGACTCGCGCCGCGTGAGCGCCATGCCCAGGGCGTACCGGCCGTTGGCGCTGCGGAGCGCGTGGCCCATCCCGTCGTAGATGTCCGTGCCCCGCTGCGCCAGCTCCACCGCGCTGCCGGTACGGCCGGTCGCCAGGTGGATCCGGGACAGGTTGCACAGGGCGCTCGCCTCGCCCGGCCGGTCCCCGATCAGCCGGAACGCCTCGATGGCCTGGGCGAAGTACGTCTCGCCGTCGTCGTGACGGTTCTGGTAGAGCGCCATGATCCCGAGCGCGTTCGAGGCCCAGCAGCCCGGCAGCGGGTCCAGCGCCGGGTCGACCAGCGCCATGATCCGCGCCGCCTCCTGCTCGGCCTGGTCGAACCGGCCCGATGCGTGGTGCACATCGGCGAGGGTGACCAGCGCCCGCACCTCCGCACGGCGGTCACCGCAGGCCGATGCCGCGCCCAGCAAGGTCAGCGCGGTCGTCTCGTACTCCTTCGCGTTGGCACCCGACTCCCCGAGATCCAGCGCCGCCCACAACAGGTCCACCGCGCGCCGCAGAGATGCGGGCCCGACGGACTGGCGCGCACAGGCGAGGATCGTGGCGGCCTCCGTGTACAGCCAGTCCCGTGCCGCATGACGGTCGGTGAAGGCCAACCCGGTCCGCCCGGTGGGCTCCAGATGGTCCACCAGCCGGTCGCCCGGCCGCTCCAGCGCGTACACACCGGCAGCCGTCGCGAGATAGAAGTCGGTCAGCCGGGAGAGCGCCCGCTCCCGCTCCTCGGGAGGATGCTCGTCGCGCTCGGCGCACGCACGCGCGTAGAGCCGGACGAGATCGTGGTAGCGGTAACGCCCCGGTGCCGCCGACTCCACCAGGGAGGTGTCGACCAGCGACTCCAGGATGTCCTCGGCCACGTGCGGCTCCAGATCGAGGAGCGCGGCGGCGGCGGCCAGAGACACGTCCGGGCCGTCCGCCAGACCGAGAAGGCGGAACGCACGGGCCTGGGCGGGCTCCAACTGGCCGTATCCCAGCTCGAACGTCGCCTTCACCGCGAGATCGCCCGCCCGCAGCTCGTCCAGCCGGCTCCGCTCGTCGGCGAGCTTGGCCGCCAGCACCGACACCGTCCAGGTACGGCGTGACGCGAGCCGCGAGGCGGCGATGCGGATCGCCAGCGGCAGGAATCCGCACGCCGCCACCACGTCGAGGGCCGAGTCCCGTTCGGCGTTCACCCGCTCCTCACCGACGATCCGGGTGAAGAGCTGCAAGGACTCGGCAGGGGACATCACGTCCAGGTCCACCAGATGCGCACCGGCCAGGTCGATCATCCGCACCCGGCTCGTCACCAGAGCGGCGCACCCGGGCGTCCCCGGCAGCAACGGCCTTACCTGCGCGGCGTCGTGAGCGTTGTCCAGCAGCACGAGTACCCGGCGGCCGTCGAGGGTCGACCGGTACAGCGCGGCCCGTTCGTCCAGCGAGTCCGGAATCGCCGACTCGGGGGTGCCCAGCGCGCGCAGGAACGCACCCAGCACCGTCTCGGGCTCGGCTACCCGGGCCCCCGCACCCTGAAGGTCCACGTACAACTGGCCGTCCGGGAAGTGGCTCCTGGACCGATGGGCCACGTGCACCGCGAGCGTGGTCTTGCCCACGCCCCCGATGCCCGCCAGCGCCGACACCGCCATCACCGAACCCTCGGCCGTCGCCAGCCGGTCACCGAGCTCGCGCACGAACGAGCCGCGGCCGGTGAAGTCCGGGACCGTGGCCGGGAGCTGGGCGGGGCGCACGGCGGCCGGCGGTCCGGGCGCGACGTCGTCGACCGGTCGGGCCAGTTCCTCGTCGGCCCGCAGGATGCGCTGCTGGAGCTGCGAGAGCTCGGGACGCGGATCGACCCCCAGCTCCTCCGCGAGGAGCCGTCGGGTGTCCGCGTACACCGCGAGCGCCTCGGACTGCCGGCCGCTGCGGTACAGCGCCAGCATCAACAACTCCCGCAGCCGCTCCCGCAGGGGCTGCGAGGCGGTGAGCGCGGTCAGCTCGGAGACCGCCTCCGCGTGGTGGCCCAGCTCCAGATCCAGGTCGAGCCGTGTCTCGGTCAGCTGACGGCGCCACTCCTCCAACCTGGTGCGCTGATTCTCCGCGTACGGACCGGGCACCGAAGCCAGCGTCTCGCCGTCCCAGAACGCGAGGGCCTCCGCCACCAGCTCCCGGGCCCGCGCCCGGTCGCCGGACGCCCGCGCCTTCTCCGCCGCGCTCACCGACTCCTGCGCGAGACGCACGTCGAGGGAGCCTTCACGGAGCCGGATCGCGTAGCCACCCGACTCGCTGACCAGCACGTCCTGACCGAGCGCCTTGCGGAGCCGGGAAGCGTACGTACGGATCGCCGCCAGCGCCTTCGGCGGCGACTCCTCGCCCCAGATGGCATCGATCAACTCCGCGGCGGTCGCGGTACGGCCGTCCCGGAGGAGCAGCGCCGCCAGCAGCGCCCGCTGCTGCGGGGAACCGGAGGCCAGCGGGTCGTCGCCGAGCCGGACCCGAACGGGTCCCAGGACGGCGAAGTGCAACTCGCGCCGGGGGGGTTGGGACGGGGCCCGGGCCTCGCGCCGACCCTGATCGTGGGCCTGGGCCTGGGCCTGGACGTGGCTCTGGAGGTGGTCCGGGGCCTGGGCCTGGTTCTGGAGATGGTCCTGGGCCTGGTCCTCTGTGGGATGCGGCTCGGCTCCGGACACCGGCCCTTGCGTGGCGCGCTGCTCCGGAACGCGCACGCGTGGCCCGTTGTCGCGGTCCATTGATGCCCCCTGTCCTGCTCTTCGCTCCGCCCGGTCGTGCTGTGGTCGCCGGCACCGGGACGGGACGCGGGGGAGCACCCGGGTGTGACGTGAGGGCGCATCCGGATCGTTCCGTACCGTGGATACCGCGGTTGACAGTCTGCCTTGTCGCGGGCTGCCCCGTCAGCACTGCGTGACGCTCTGCACAAGGCCTCGACAACGATTCCGGAACCTTGCCCAGGGGAGCGGGCGTCGGCGGTGTGCCCGGGGGTGGGTCCGCGCCGCGTTCCGGGCCGCGTTCCGGGGGCATCGCAGTGGCATCGCAGGGGCATCCCAGGGGAGGCGCCCCCGGTGCGAACACGCGTGGCGCGGGCCGGCACCGGGGGTACCTCCTACCGGGAGGGGTCAGCCCCGGACGATGCGCTGCTGCAGCTCCGTCACCCACTTCTCGTGGTCCTCGGGGCACTCCAGGCTGACCTCACGGCAGTAACCGACCGCCCCGTAACCGCTGGCGTCCAGCCAGCGCGCGAGGACCTGTTCCGTGGAGAGAACGGTGTCCATCGGGCCCCGGTGCACGAGGGTGGCTGCCTCGAACGAGGGCAGTTCCACCACGTGTACCCCGGTGTCGCCGATCGGGCCGACCGGCGCGGATACCGTCACCCCGGCGTGCACGAGGATCGCGCCGACCGCGGTGTTCTCGCTCGTGTCCCCGTCCGGGGTGTTCTCGTACCGGGCGATACCGGGACCGGTGGGCGTGACGCCCGCCTCGGCCAGCAACGGGAACAGCCGCTCGTACAGGGGGGTGATCACCGGGGTGATGTCCTGCGGCCGAAATTCGGCGGCCGTACCGGTCAACTCGGCGACCCGTACCGCCGGAACCCGCTTGACCACGATGTCGTCGGTGTCCATGCGTCCCTCACTCTCGATCGTCCGGAGTCGCGCCTCCACCTGGTTCAGCCGTGCCGCCGCCGCTGCCATGGCCGCTTCAAGCTCCGACCGCCTCAGCCGCAGCATCCCGCGCAGTTCCTGTGCGGTGATCTCGTCGTCGAGGATGCTCCCGACCTCTTGGAGCGTGAAGCCGAGCTCCTTGAGGGCGATGACGCGGTTGAGGCGGGCCAGTTGGGCGGCGCCGTAGAAGCGGTAGCCGGTGGCCGGGTCGGTACGGTCCGGACGCAGCAGCCCGATCGCGTCGTAGTGACGCAACATGCGGGGTGATACCCGTCCGTACCGGGCGAAATCTCCGATGGTGAACATGATGTCTCCGAGTGCACGGCTTCACACGGGGTGAAGGTCAAGGCAAGCGCGGAACCCGAGTAAACGCCGGGCGCTGGACCGGGGCGCGGAGAAACGGAGCGCGGGAGAGTCGCGCGGGAATTGCGGCGTGGAGAATCGGCCGGTGCGGTGCGGGGAATGCCGCGCGGGCAAAGGGCAGGAGCCCCGCCCCTCGCCGAAGCGAGGGGCGGGGCTCCTTGGGTACTGCTTGCCGGCCGCGATCGACCGACCCGGGCAACTAGGCCGGGGTGACGTTCTCAGCCTGCGGGCCCTTCGGACCCTGAGTGACGTCGAAGTTCACGACCTGGTTCTCCTCGAGGGAGCGGAACCCGGACGCGTTGATCGCGGAGTAGTGAACGAAGACATCCGGGCCGCCGCCGTCCTGGGCGATGAAGCCGAAGCCCTTTTCAGCGTTGAACCACTTGACGGTTCCGGTAGCCATAAAGCCCTCCTTGGGCCAAAGGGTTGCCCTGCTCCAGAACCTGCAAAGAAGTCTGAAAACTACAAAAGCCTGCGGGTTACATGCTCCGCAGGCTTTGTACTGCAAGGGAAACCAAACTGCAACTTGCGGGCGAGCCTAGCACGCAGTCTCTGGGGAGCGGTAGAGGGAAAGATCACTTCACTCGAATGTTTGATTGGGCGATCCGATAGGTGACCGGCGGGTGTGGAGGTGGGTGTGGAGGTGGGTGTGGAGGTGGGTCGGCAGGCCGGTGTGGAGGCGGCTGCGGAGGCTGTTCGGTACGGCTCCGCGCCAAGGGGGCACGGCGGAGATCCGGAGGGGCGCGCAAGGGTGTCGGGGAGGGGCGTGAGGGGGCGCAGAGGAGAGGCGCGGGGATGGGGGCGGGGGCTGCGGGGTGAGGTCGAGGGGACGAGGTCGAGGGGTGAGGTCGCGGGTGAGGTCGAGGGGGAGGGCGAGGGCGAGGGGGAGGGGCGAGGAAGGGGGCGGGGGAGCCCGGGGCGGGGTGTCGTGGGAGCGCGTCGGGTCGTGCGCGCGGGGACGGGCGGGCCCCAAGGCTGCCGCAGGGCGGGAGGGGCGAGCGGATGGGGAGGAGAAGGGAGCGAGGCGGGACGCGGGGCGGGCGGAGGAGTGGGCTCGACCCTGGGGCGTCGCCCCGGTGGTGTGGTCGTCCGGCCGCAGGTCTAGCCTCGCGATGTGGACAATTCAACCGTCTCTCCCGTCGAAGGCGGCCATCGCCGCAGCCGGCCCCGCGTCGGCCACATCCAGTTCCTGAACTGCCTTCCCCTCTACTGGGGACTGGCACGGACAGGGACCCTGCTCGATCTGGAGCTGTCGAAGGACACCCCGGAGAAGCTCAGTGAGCAGCTGGTCAAGGGCGACCTGGACATCGGCCCCATCACCCTGGTGGAGTTCCTGCGCAACGCCGACGACCTGGTCGCGTTCCCCGACATCGCAGTCGGCTGCGACGGCCCCGTCATGTCGTGCGTGATCGTGTCGCAGGTGCCCCTGGAGCAGCTCGACCGGGCGCGGGTGGCCCTCGGCTCGACCTCCCGTACCTCCGTCCGTCTGGCCCAGCTCCTGCTCGCCGAGCGCTACGGGGTGCAGCCCGACTACTACACCTGCCCGCCCGACCTCGCCGCGATGATGCAGGAGGCGGACGCCGCCGTGCTGATCGGCGACGCCGCGCTGCGCGCCAACCTGCACGACGCCCCGCGTCTCGGGCTCCAGGTCCACGACCTGGGCGAGATGTGGAAGGAGTGGACGGGGCTGCCGTTCGTCTTCGCCGTCTGGGCCGCGCGCAAGGACTACCTGGCCGCCGAACCGGACTACGTCGACAAGGTGCACCAGGCGTTCCTGGCCTCGCGGGACGTATCCCTCGAAGAGGTCACCAAGGTCGCCGAGCAGGCCGCGCGCTGGGAAGCCTTCGACGCGCAGGTGCTGGAGAAGTACTTCACCACTCTCGACTTCCGCTTCGGCCCCGATCAGCTCGCGGGCGTCAAGGAATTCGCCCGGCGCACCGGCGGTGCCACCGGCTACCCCGACGACGTACACGTCGAACTCCTCGGCAGCTGACCGACGCGGTCGACCGGCCTGCCGGCCCGCCCTGTTCACCCGCCCTGTCCGCCCCGGTCCGCCCGGCCCGTCAGCCAGTCCGTCCGGCCGCCCTCACGGCGTGCGCCGGGCGGTGCGCCGGGCGGTGTGACGGCGGACCGGCGGGCGGCGGGCGGCGGACTGGTGGGCGGTGTCCGACGCGGACGCGTGGCCCGGCTGGGTCCCGGCGAAGACCTCCCGGTACGACGGGTGGCTCCGAGGTCCGGACGGCGCGCGTCTTCCGATGCCGCACGCTCCCCGGCCCGTACGGGCTCCGGCGAGCACCCCGGCTTGTACGGGCTCCGGCGAGCACCCCGGCCCGTACGGGCTCCGGCGAGCACCCCCCGGCCGTGTGCGCCGGCCCCATGCGCGCGTTCGGACGGCCGGCGCGTGCGGTTCGGGGCTCTGATCCTCCGATCCGAGGGTGTGCACGCGCTGCCCCGTGGTGCCGGAACGCGCGTCCGGGGCGGGCGCCGTGGTTCGAGGCGCTCGGCCGCTCGGAAGACGCGCATCCCCGCACCCAGGACGACCCGAGACCGGACACGGGTCACCGTGCGGACCCGAGGCTGACGTGGTCAACCGGGCGGTCGCGGGGTGGTGCGGTCGCGCCGAGGGATGTCCCCCGGTGCGCCGGACCGGCGGGCGGTACCGGGAGTCCCGGCGCACCCGCGCGACCCGGGTCCTCAGGGTGCCCGTTCGCCGGCGATCCGTTCCTCCCCCTTCGCGCTTTTCGCGCTCTCCTCGCCCTTCCTCTCGCTTCCCGCCTTTCGCGCCGTTTGGCGGTTTTCCTCCGGATAGTTCGTCACCCGGACGCTGTCCTTTCGTCCGGCGTGGGGCGGGCCGGGTGAAAGGGGATCAAGGCTGCGTGATGGCGTGATGGCGCGGCAGCTCCTAAGGAATCGTGGGTCTCCCGTGCGGTAGCCCCTCCGGAGTCCCGTCAGCAATAGCCGGGCGGCGGATCTTTTGGTGTGCGCACCAACGAAGGAGCTTCCCTCCTGACGGCGTTATCCGACGGACATCCCTGATTCCTCCTCCCTTAATTCTCCTGACCGATCTCCTTGTCGATCTCTGGTCCCACGTCCTCGCGCACCCCGTTTCCCGCCCTTTTCTTTCCGATCGTTCTTTCTCCACCGGTTGGCGTCCGGGTGGTTCTCCCTATCCTGTCCACCGCGTTGCACATGGGGGCTTTCCTCGGTGTCGCAGGCCGGAAGCTCCGGGGCGGCGGGCGGCCGACTTGTCGGCGGGCGGAGGAGCGGTGAATTCGGAATGCCTCATTCCGCTCGTCGTCCTCGCCCGGGGAGCGGCGTCCTTTCCGCCGGAGGGGAATCGGTGAACCGTTTCCTGTGACCGTGTGACGGGCAGCCCTTACGCTTCGAGCGAGGTCCAGTCGCTTCACAGGGGGAGTCGTCATGCAGCCGCTGGAAGCCGGCGAACCGCGCACCATCGGCGCCTACCGGTTGCTCGGCAGACTCGGCGCGGGCGGCATGGGGCGGGTCTATCTGGGGCGTAGCGCGGGTGGCCGCACGGTCGCGGTGAAGGTGGTGCACCCGCACTTCGCCCTCGACGAGCAGTTCCGGGCCCGGTTCCGGCGCGAGGTGGACTCCGCCCGGCGGGTGGGGGCCCGTTGGACCGCTCCGGTCCTGGACGCCGACCCCGACGCGCCAGTGCCATGGGTGGCGACCGGATACGTGGCGGGGCCGTCCCTCGCACAGGCGGTGACCCGCCACGGCGCACTGCCCGAACGCGCGGTGCGGACGCTGGGAGGCGGTCTCGCAGAGGCGTTGGGCGCCGTGCACGAGCAGGGCATCATCCACCGTGACGTGAAGCCTTCCAACGTCCTCCTCTCCCTGGACGGGCCGAGGCTCATCGACTTCGGTATCGCCCGGGCCCTCGGCGCCACGGTCTCGCTCACCTCCACCGGGGTCTCCGTGGGTTCGCCGGGCTACATGGCGCCCGAACAGATCCGGGGCGCCGACATCTCCGGAGCGGCCGACGTGTTCTCGCTCGGCGCGGTCCTCGCGTACGCCGCCACCGGCTCCGCACCCTTTCCCGGCGATTCCTCCGCCGTGCTCCTGTACAAGGTGGTCCACGAGGAACCCGAACTCGGCGATCTCAGGGGCGAACTGAGGGATCTCATCGCCGCGTGCCTCGCGAAGGACCCGGCTGCCCGCCCCTCCCCGCCCGACATCGCCCGCGCTCTCGCCCCCGCCGGTGCGGGCGCGTTGGTGTCGGATGGCTGGCTTCCCGCCGCGCTGGTGCACGAGGTGAGCAGGGACGCCGTGGCGCTGCTCGACCTCGAACCCCAGGAGGGCCCGGTGCTGTCGGGCCCCGTCCCCTTCAGCAGCGCCTCGCTCGACGCCCGCCCCGCCGACGCGCGGGGGGCTGAGGACCGTACGGCGGTGCCCGCCGAAGGAGGCGCCGGGAGCACAGGCGGTACCGGGGGCACGGGCGGTACCGGGGGCACGGAGGGCACCGATGGCACGGGCGGCACCGGTGGCGAAGACGCGGGGCCCCAGGCATCCGGAGCCCCGTACTCCGGCGCCGCCCTCGGCGTCTTCGGCCCGCCGATTCCGTTGCCCGCCGTCGACGGGGCGGACAGTGCCGCGGGCTCGCAGGCCGCTCACCATCCGGCGAACGATCCGCGTCTCTCCCCGTCGGACTCGCCCTTCTCCCCGCCCGGGCGGCGGTTCTCCGTCGCGGTGAGCGCCGACAGGCTCCCGGAGCACCGGCCCGGGGCCCGCCCCGGCCGGAGGGTCAGCTGCACCGTCGCGCTGGCCGTCGCCGGTGCGCTGGCCGTGGTGGCCCTGACGTCGGGCATGCTCGGCGACCTGCTGCCCTGGGGCGGTGACACCCGCAAGCACTCCGACACGGCAGCCTCCCCGCCCTCCGGCTCCCCGGACCCGGGGTCCTCCTCCGCTTCTTCCACCCCGTCCGAGGGCTCTTCCGCCGGCTCCGGTACGCCGTCGGGCGACACCACCTCCGCGCCCGCCCCCGGTGACGGCGACCCCGGGGACGACGGCGGGAGCGGCGGCGGGACCGACGACAAGATCACCGCCCTGCCCGCGTCGTTCGTGGGTACCTGGTCCGGCCCGACCGTCGAACGCTCCGGCGTCTCCCACGGCACCCTCACCGCCGTCTTCACCGAGGGGAAGACGGGGCAGGACGTCGTGCGGATGACCCAGTCGATCAGCTACCTCGGTTCGCAGATCTCCTGTTCCAGCATCGGCACGCTCTCCTCCGGCACCGAGAAGGTGCTGAAGATCCACGAGCGCTCGGTCGCCGACAGCTCCGCGAGCCTGTTCTGCACGGGGTCCGACGCGGAACTGACGTTCACCCTGAACGAGGACGGAACCCTCGCCTACCGGTCGTACGAAGAGGCCGCCGGACTTCCCACCGGCACGCTGACCCGGTCCGGCCGCTGAACGCGGCAAAGGCTGGCGTAGGCTGATTCGGTCCGTGGATCCGTCGAAACACCGCCGAAAGGTGACAGCCCGGTGACCGAGAAGGCCGACCTTCAGCCCATCCTCGACCGCGCCGCCGAAGGCGGGCGGATCTCTGCGGAGGAGGCGCTCGACCTGTACCGGTCGGCCCCGCTGCACGCGCTCGGAGCAGCGGCCGACGCCGTGCGCCGTCGCCGTTACGCGGGTACGGAGCACATCGCGACGTACATCATCGAGCGCAACATCAACTACACCAATGTGTGCGTCACGGCGTGCAAGTTCTGCGCCTTCTACGCCGCGCCGAAGGACACCGCCAAGGGCTGGTCCCGCGACCTCGACGACATCCTGCGCCGCTGCGCGGAGACCGTCGAGCTGGGCGGCACCCAGATCATGTTCCAGGGCGGACACCACCCCGACTACGGCGTGGAGTACTACGAGGAGCACTTCTCCGCCATCAAGAAGGCGTTCCCGCAGCTGGTGATCCACTCGCTGGGTGCTTCCGAGATCGAGCACATGGCCCGTATCTCCAAGGTGTCCGCGGAAGAGGCGATCCAGCGCATCCACGCCGCCGGTCTCGACTCCTTCGCCGGTGCCGGTGCCGAACTCCTGCCGGCCCGCCCGCGCAAGGCCATCGCTCCGCTGAAGGAGTCCGGTGAGCGCTGGCTGGAGATCATGGAGATCGCGCACAACCTCGGTGTCGAGTCCACCTCCACCATGCTGATGGGCACCGGCGAGACCAACGCCGAGCGTATCGAGCACCTCCGCATGATCCGAGACGTGCAGGACCGTACGGGAGGCTTCCGCGCCTTCATCCCGTACACCTACCAGCCGGAGAACAACCACCTGAAGGGCCGCACGCACGCGACACTCTTCGAGTACCTCCGCATGATCGCCATCGCGCGCCTCTTCCTGGACAACGTCGCGCACATCCAGGGCTCCTGGCTGACCACCGGCAAGGAGGTCGGCCAGCTGTCGCTGCACTACGGCGCTGACGACCTCGGCTCGATCATGCTGGAGGAGAACGTCGTCTCCTCCGCGGGCGCCAAGCACCGCTCCAACCGCCTGGAGATCATCGACCTGATCCGCAAGGCGGGGCGGGTGCCCGCACAGCGCGCCACGACCTACGAGCACCTGGTCGTCCACGAGGACCCGGCGCTGGACCCGGTCGACGACCGTGTCGTCTCGCACATCTCCTCCACCGCCATCGAAGGCGGCACCGCTCACCCCGAGCTGAAGCTCCTCAACGCCAACTGAAGCGGTTCGAAAGTCCCGCCTGTCCGGCATTTCGTCCTCCTTCCGTCTCTTCCCGCCCGGGGTTCCGGGCCAGGTGACTCCTCGTGCTGACGATCCACGCCGCCGATCTGCTGCTGCCCGGCCCCGGGCGGCAGCAGATCGCCGGTGGTGCGGTGCTCGTCAGGGACGGATCGGTCGTCGCCGTGGGCCCGTACGAGGAACTGGCCGCCGGGAATCCGACGGCCCGAGTGCGCCGCTGGCCCGGGATGCTGACGCCGGGGCTCGTCCAGCCACACGGCTCGGCGCTGCTGGAACGGGCCTACCACCCCGACCCGCGCGAGTCGGACGCCCTCGGCACCGAACCCCTGACCGGCGCGGCGCTGACGGCCCTGGACATGGGCGACAGCCGGAGGGGTGCGAGCGCGCGACGCGGAGTGCAGCGGATGCTCGCCCACGGCACCGTTGCCGTGGTGGGCCCGTTCGGACGGCCTGCGGTGGCGGACGCGGTGCAGCGGTCGGGGATGCGAATTCTGGGCCGGGCCCCGGCCGAGGGGGCCGCGGAGGAGGCGACCGGCGCACGGGCCTCGGTCGATCCCCTCGCGTGGCGTCGTACGGCAGCCGAGATGTTCGCAAGTCCGGCGCTCGACACCGGGAACCGCCCCGCGGACTTCGCCGTGTTCGACGCCCCCGACGCCGAGACTCTCCTCGGGACGGGCGCGGCCTGTTGCGTCGTCACCGTCCTCGGGGGACGGATGGTCTACCGGCGACGTTGAGACGGAACCGAGCTGAGGCCGGGCGCCCCTGCCCCGGTCTCCTCCCGCATCAGCGTCACATCCCCTCCATCGGGTGCTGGACCGCGTACCGCACCCAAAAGGTCAGCCGGCCGTCCCGCGCGATCTGGCGCAGCTTCTCGGCCGTGACGGGCGAGGACTTCCCGTGCTCGTCGTCCGGTGCCACGGAGAGGTCGACCAGGTTGTCCTGGTAGGTGAAGCTGATCCGCACGCCCGTGGTGTCCTCGGAGTTGACCGGGGCGGTCCTCGCGGTGCCCCATATGCCGCCTCGCATCAGGAACTTGTAGCAGGTGATGTGCTTCGCGGGGACGTCCTCGCACTTCTGTTCACCGGTCTTCTCCCCGTCCACGGGGCGGACCGAGAAGGTGAGAGGGAAGGCGAACCCCTCCTCCGTCTTGAGCTGGTACTGGCTGACGCGCAGGTCGACCGGGTGCACCTCGCCGATGGCGTAGAGCATGTCGTTGAGATCCTTGGTGGCCCCCTGCTGGAACTCCACTTGAATCTTGCGTTCGGCGGCGGGCAGATCCGCCATGGAGAACTCGCCGGGCGAGGGCTCCACATGCACCGGCTCGCGGAGCCGGCCGTCGACGTGCTCGGCGTCCGCAAGGATGTCCGGATCGACGGTGAAGGGAAGCTCCGAGTCCGAGTCCGAGCCCGTCACGGCGGGCGTGGCTCCGCCGTCCGGCCAGGGGGACGTCGAGGCGAGGATGCCGAGGGCCATCACCGCCGTCACCCCCGCGCCCAGGGCCACCTGGCGGCGGGCACGGCGTCTGCGGCCCCGGACGACGGCACCGGCGACCAGGTCGCCCGGCAGCGGCGCCCGGCCCGTGGCCTCCTCCATGACGGACCTCAGCAGATCGGTCATCTCCCGCTCGACGTCCGTGGGATCGGTCAGCATGGTCTTCCACCTCTTCTTTCAGGCCTGGACGGTGTAGGTGCGGGCGTCGCCGAGCTGCTCGCGCAACCGGGCGAGAGAACGGGAGCACTGGCTCTTGACGGTGGACTCGCTGCACCGCATCAGGGAGGCGACGGTCTCGACGCTCAGGTCCTCCCAGTAGCGCAGGACGACCATCGCCCGTGCACGGGGCGGTAGTTCGGCCAGTGCGGACAGGAGGGTGACCGTCAGGTCGGGGCTGATGTCGGCGGTTGGCGGAGCCACTGGGGTGTGTGCGAGGAGGTCACGGATGCGCCGTCTTCGCTCGGCGAGATAGGTGCGCGTCAACACCGTGCGGGCGTAGGCGTGCGGCGAGTCGGCCGCACCCACCCGGCGCCAGTGCTGGAAGAGCTTGGCCAGCGTCGTCTGCGTGAGGTCCCGTGCGGTCTCCGCGTCTCCGCAGAGGAGATAGGCGGTCCTGTACAGCCGGCGTTGGTTCGCGCGGGCGAACTCCTCGAAGCTCCTGGCACTCATGGGGCCGCCCGACTCCCGGCCCGGTCCTGTGTCCATCTGTCCCCCGTCCTGCTTCCGGGACGGCCTGTCCGTCCAGTCCGTCCTTTCTCCCTTCTCTGAGCACCCCCGCCACCGAAAGGTTGAGAGGGAAGTGGAAAGCCGTCACGGGCGCCTCGTACCGGCCCGGCGCGCCACCCCGGGTGGCCCCCGCGAACCCTGTCGGTACGGGCTGCTTGAATGGGTGGGTGACCCGAGCATCCCTGGAAAAGCAGCCGCACGAAGTCGCTTCGATGTTCGACGACGTGGCGCGAAGGTACGACCTGACCAACGACGTGCTCTCCCTCGGACAGGCCCGGCTCTGGCGCAAGGAGGTCGCCAAGGCGGTCGACGCGCGCCCGGGTCAGAAGATCCTGGACCTGGCCGCCGGTACGGCCACCTCCTCGCAGCCCTTCGCGCAGGCCGGCGCCTACGTCGTGCCCTGCGACTTCTCGATCGGCATGCTGAAGGTGGGCAAGGAGCGGCACCCCTGGATGCCGTTCACGGCGGGCGACGGGACGAAGCTCCCCTTCAAGGACGAGACCTTCGACGCCGTCACCATCTCCTTCGGGCTCCGCAACATCCAGGACACCGATGCCGCGCTGAGCGAGCTGTACCGGGTCACCAAGCCCGGAGGCCGGGTCGTGATCTGCGAGTTCTCGCAGCCCACCTGGACGCCGTTCCGCACGGTGTACCTGGAATACCTGATGAAGGCGCTGCCGCCCCTCGCCATCGCGGTGAGCAGCAACCCGGACGCCTACGTCTACCTCGCGGAGTCCATCCGCGCCTGGCCGGACCAGGCCGGACTCGCGACCCTGCTCCAGAAGGCCGGCTGGTCGGGCGTCGCCTGGCGCAACCTCACCGGCGGTGTGGTCGCGCTGCACCGGGGCGTACGCGCCTGACCGCCGGATCCGCAGCCGCGCACCTCTGCCCCCGAAATCCGGTCGGGGGCAGAGACGCCTGCCGTCAGCCCAGCTCCAGTCGGTAGCAGAGCGCCGTGCGCGGGATTCCGGTGGTGATCTCGTACGACTCGGCGAGGCGCATCCCCAGCCGCTCGGCCACCGCGGCCGACCGCCGGTTGCGCGAGTCGATCACCGCCACGACCTCGCCGACGCCCGCGGCCCGTACCCGTTCCAGAGTGGTGCGGGCGGCGGCGGTGGCGTACCCGTGACCCCAGGCGGCGCGTCCCAGCCGCCAGCCGATCTCGATCTCTCCGACCGGCCCGAACGTGGCGTGCGGCCACGGCTGCGCGCCCGTGAAGCCCAGCACCGCGCCCGCCTCGTCGGTCAGCGTCCAGAGACAGAAGCCGAGTTCGGCGTCGTGCCGGCGCTGGCGCGCGGTCAACTCCTCGTACACCGAGAACTCCGCGCTCCGACCGCCGAAGAACTCCATCACCTCCGGGTCGTCGAAGGTCCGGTACCAGCTCAGGGCGTCCTCGTCGGTGGGAACCCGCAGACGTACCGTCGGGTGGGGGGAAGGCGCGATCGTCATCGGGGAGCCCTTCGGTAAGTTGATCTGCCGGTCCCCATAGACTGCATGGGACCGGTGCCCCGCGGCACGCGATTTCGAGTCTTCGGGAGATCCGACCGTGACCGAGCCCCTCTCCGAACACAGCGCGGACGTGATCGTCGTCGGAGCGGGCCCAGCCGGCTCCACGACCGCGTACTACCTCGCCAAGGCCGGGCTCGACGTCCTGCTGCTGGAGAAGACGGCGTTCCCCCGGGAGAAGGTCTGCGGCGACGGTCTCACCCCCCGCGCGACCAAGCAGCTGGTCTCCATGGGCATCGACATCTCCGAAGAGGCCGGCTGGTCCCGGAACAAGGGCCTCCGCATCATCGGCGGCGGCGTCCGCCTCCAGCTCGACTGGCCCGACCTCGCCTCGTACCCGGACTACGGCCTCGTCCGCAAGCGCGACGACTTCGACGAGCAGCTCGCCCGGCAGGCCCAGAAGGCGGGCGCGCGGCTGTACGAGCGCGCCAACGTCGGCGCCCCGATCATCGACGAGCGCACCGGCCGCATCACCGGCGTCAACGCCAAGCTCGGCGAGGAGAAGACCCCGGTCACCTTCCACGCCCCGCTCGTCGTCGCCGCCGACGGCAACTCCACCCGGCTCTCCCTCGCCATGGGCCTGCACCGCCGCGAGGACCGCCCGATGGGCGTCGCGGTCCGTACGTACTTCACCTCGCCCCGCCACGACGACGACTACCTGGAGTCCTGGCTCGAACTCTGGGACCGGCGCGGCCCGCAGGACCGCCTGCTGCCCGGGTACGGCTGGATCTTCGGCATGGGCGACGGTACGTCCAACGTCGGCCTCGGCATCCTCAACTCCTCCTCCGCCTTCCGCGAGCTGGACTGGCGCGAGGTCCTCAAGGCCTGGTGCGCCTCGATGCCGGCGGACTGGGGCTACACCCCGGAGAACATGACGACGCCCATCCGCGGCGCCGCCCTCCCGATGGCCTTCAACCGCCAGCCGCACTACACCAAGGGCCTGCTGCTCGTCGGCGACGCGGGCGGCCTCGTCAACCCGTTCAACGGCGAGGGCATCGCCTACGCCATGGAGTCCGGCCAGATCGCCGCCGACGTCATCGTGCAGGCCACCGCCCGCGCGACCCCGGCCCAGCGCGAACTGGCCCTGCACAACTACCCGAAGATCCTCAAGGACACCTACGGCGGCTACTACACGCTGGGCCGTGCGTTCGTGAAGATCATCGGCAACCCGAAGATCATGAAGATCGCCACCCAGCGCGGCCTCACCCACCCGCTCCTGATGAAGTTCACCCTGAAGATGCTGGCCAACCTCACCGACCCGACCGGCGGCGACGCGATGGACCGCATCATCAACGGACTGTCGAAGGTGGCCCCGAAGGCCTGAGGCGGGGGGACCGGGCGCGGATGCGTGCCCGGTCCCGTACCTCCGGTTCGGTGCCTCCGGCGCCGCGCGACCGGACGTCGCCGAAGTTCCGGATTCGCCGCCGCGTCCGGCGTGCCGCGATGAGTTTTCGCCGGGCCGGCTGTCTTCCTTACGTACACAACGAGTGGGACGACGGAAGACCAGGGAGCGAGCCCGTGCGCATCGTCATCAGTGAGTTCATGAGCCTCGACGGCGTCGTGCAGGCACCGGGCGGCCCGGAGGAGGACAGGGACGGCGGGTTCGCGCACGGCGGCTGGTCGCACCCGTTCTTCGACCCGGAGGTCGTGGGCGGGACCTTCGACGAGGTACTCGCCAAGGCGGAGGCGCTGCTGTTCGGGCGCCGTACCTGGCAGACGATGGCCGGGGCGTGGCCGGACCGGGCGGGGGACCCGTTCGCCGACCGGATGAACGCCATCCCGAAGTACGTCGTCTCGAAGACGCTGGTCGACCAGGACCTGTCGTGGGCCAACACCACGCTGATCCCCGGCGGCGAGGCCACCGACCGCATCCGCGCCCTGCGCGGGACCGAGGGCGGCGACCTGGCGGTCATGGGCAGCCCCACCCTTGCGCGGACCCTCCTGAGGGAGGGCCTGGCCGACGAGTTGCGGTTGATGGTGATGCCGGTACTGCTCGGTGGCGGTAAGACGATCTTCCCGACGGACGGTGGCCTGCGCACCCTGGAGCTGGTGTCGACGGTTACCAGCGCAGCCGGGGTGAACGTGTGCACCTACCGGCCGGCCGATGCGAAAGCCTGATCGACCCGGCGGTGTCCGGGCGAACTTCTGGGCGAGCGCGGAACCCTCGGCCGGGTAATGCCTTGCGCGCTCTCCGAACCCCGAACACCATCGGGTCCATGAGAGCGGACGTGCGGTACGACGACGATGCCCTGGTGCTCACGAGCGATCCGACGGAGGTCGGCCTCTACCACCTGCCCCGTGCCGGAGAACCGACGGACGAGAGCCGCCGCCGGGCCCTCACCTTCGCGGAGGCGCTGCATGCGCGCATCCGGCCGGTCGGCACGGCGGAGCAGGTGCTCCGCGACTGGGCGGTCAGCGGCCCGAAGAGCGGCGCGGCCCGGTGGAAGGACCCGACGACCTCCGTGCCCAAGCGCGTACGGGCCGGTGCGATAGTCATCCGCGACGGACAGATCCTGCTCATCCAACAGTCCGACCGCCGTTACACCTGGTACGAGATCCCCGGCGGCGGCGTGGAGGCGGGGGAGACCCTGCACGAGGCGGTGCTGCGGGAGTTGCGGGAGGAGACCGCGCTCGCCGGGAGCGTCGACCGGGAGGTGGCCCGGGTGTGGAAGGAGGAGACCCGGCAGCACTACTTCCTCGTACACGCCGAGGGCGAGACCGGCGCCGAGGACCAACTCGACAACTACGGGGGCCGGCCCGTGTGGATGCCGGTGGCCGGACTGCCCGGCACGGCGCTCTGGCCGAGGCGTCTGAGTTGGCGCATCGCCCACTGGCAGCATGTCGGGTGGCCCGCATCGCCGATCGAACTCGCTGACAGCGTCAAGGATTTGGGGAAACCCTGCACGTGGTAGGCACGGCGTGCCGAGGCTCGGCGGCGGGTCCGGAGACCTGGGAGCCTCCGGGGCCGCCGTGCGCGCCGCACTCCGCGTGCGACAGCAGTACGTACGTCAGGGGGCGCACGTTCCACTCCAGGTGGCGGCCCTTGCGGAGCCGGAGCACGAACCCGCAGGGATCGCCCCGGTACAGCGCGCCGAGGACGGGAATCCAGCTGCCGTGATCCGCCCAGCGGCGGGCCTTCACGGCTTCGTGCGGAGGCAGACCGAGGAAGTGGCTCGCGCGGAGCTGGCTGCGGATGACGCGGACGGCGTCGTGCGGGGTGGGCAGGATGCGGAGGTCCAGGGGTTCGGGTACGAAACCGTTCGCGGGCCCGTAGCGGAGCACCTCGAACCGTAAGCCGCTCCGCCGTCGTGCCTCGGCGGGCTCGGGTGTCGTCCGGAGTGAGTTGGGCATGGTGGACCGTCCGATCGCAGTGTGGGGCAGGGGCGCCCATGTGTCCGCATGGCTGCGGACAGGGCGCGTCACGCCGGTTCGGGGTGCGGTCGAGCGGTGTGGCCGACCGACCTCAACGACTTAGGGTGACGGTAGCCTGACTCCCGAATGCGGTGCAAGGGTGTTCCGGAGCACTGTTGTCGTAGACACGCGCGAGAGCCCCCTGCCGGACGGCTGGGGGCTCTCGCGCGGTACTGGGGCAGAAAGTGTCCTACAGGGCGAAGTGGTCGAACTCGCCTGCCTTGACGCCCTTGATGAACGCGGCGAACTTCGCGGGGGTCGTCACTGTCACGATGCTCGGATCGTCGCTCTCGCGCATCAGGATCTGGCCGGCCTCTTCAGCGATCTCGACGCACTGTTCGCCGCCGCCTCCGGAGAAGGACGACTTCTGCCACTCGATCTCAGTGTTCATGCTTCGGATTCTCACATGTCCCGGGCGATGTGGTGAATGAAGCTTCGCGACTCCTCCGGCGGCAGGCTTACTTCTCGCGCGAAGTCGAGCTGCATCCGGTATCTGCGCAGGTCTGCCGCAGCATCCAGATGGACGCCGCCGAAAGGGGCGTCGACGTGCACGGTGTCCAGCTCGGGCACGATGCCGCCGACGTACAGAACGGTCTGGGTGACCTCCACGAACCGGTCGCTGGCGAAAGGGATCACCCGTATCGTCACGGCGTCCAACTCGGCCGATTTGAGCAGGTGCTCCAGTTGCTCGCGCGCTACCGTCCGGCCGCCCACGCGCATGCGGAGGCTGGCCTCGTGGACGATGGCCTCGAATCGCGGAGGACTCTCGCGATGGAGGACCGACTGTCTGCGCATGCGATGCTCCACGCGCGCCTCCACCTCTTCGGCGGGTAGCTTCGGCAGCACTCCGTCGAAGAGGGCGCGCGCGTACTCCGGGGTTTGGAGAAGACCTGGCAGGGTGACCGACTGGAGACACCGCATGTGGCGCGCGTGGTGCTCCAGTTCGGAGACGTCCAGGAAGCCTGGCGCGAGTACGCCGCGGTATTCGTCCCACCAGAATTGTCCGCGGTGCTCCAGTGAAATGGCGCAGAGGGCATCGATCAACGCCCGGTCGTCGCAGCCGTAGAAGATGGCGAGACGTCGGATTCGTGCCTCGCCGATGCCGCTGCGACCCGCTTCGATGTGGCTGATGCGAGCTTGGTCGGTGGAGATCAGTCCGGCAGCTTCGCGGGCGGTCTTTCCCGCGCTCTCGCGCAACTTTCTCAACTCCGCACCCAGGCGGGCCTGGCGGGCGGTCGGGTTGTCTCTCGGTGGCATGTCACCTTCCCTGTTCTGCCCCACAGTCTGGCGCGGTCGTGGCGTGATGGTCCACCCGACCGTGTGAAAGACGGGGGGCAACCTTGTTCCGGTGCCTAGTTGCACCCTATGGTCCTCCGCATGTGCCAGTCGAGCGTCGTCGAGGCCTGAGCTGTCTCGCCTGCAAACCGGTCAGCCGCACCATGGTTCGGCTGAAGCGGTCGGAGCCGGGGCGTGCGCACTGGAGACCGGATCGCGTAGGGAGAACTCGTCATGACCGTCGTAGCAACCCCGCCCCCGTCCGCCCCGCCCGAGGGGTCGCCGCTGCCCCGACGCGGCGACCGCTACCGGGTGGTGGCGCCCAACAACGCCCACGCCGCGAAGCTGGCGCGGGACTTCGTGGCCACACTCCTACGGGTGACCGGGCACCCAGGACTGGTTGACGACGCCCGGTTGTGCGTGAGCGAGGTGGTGGGCAACGTGTACTGCCACACGCGGTCGAGGCTGATCCGGGTGGACGTGGCGATCGCCCCCCAACGGGTCACCGTCCACGTGACGGACGACCAGCCGGAGCCGCTGCCCCTCACCGTTCCGGGGCCCGGCGCGGAGAGCGGCCGTGGACTGCTGATCGTGGACCGACTGTCCCTGCGCTGGGGGGCCACCGTGCAGGGACGGGGGAGACGGCAGACGAAGACGGTCTGGTTCGTGCTGGTGGGGCCGGAACCGGAACTCCAGGCATCACCTCGACGGGGCGAGCGAGAGCTGTAGTCGAGGCCGCGACGAAGCGATCGCCCGCCGCCTGCCCGGCCCGCCCGGCCTGCCCGCCCTGGGGATATCCCCACCCCGCTCACTGGCCCCAGCGGCACCGCCGATCGGCGTGCCAACCGGATGGTCCCGGGGCGGGCGCGCTCGGAGGATGGAACGTGACCGATCGGCTTCGATCGTGCTCCGTTTCCAGGCACCCGAGGATCACCCATGTCACGCATGCTCCCGCTCTCCCGACGTACCCGCCGTGCGCTGTCCGCAGTCGCTCTGCTGGCAGTCACCGGCGGGATCGTCACCGCCTGCGGAGAGGAGGATTCCGCCGCCCCGAAGGCGGCCCCGCCGAAGTCTTCGGCATCGGCATCGGCATCGGCTCCGGCGGGGGCGTCGAAGCTGCACATGATCGACAGCGACGGTCACCAGGTCGCGTTCCACGTCACCACCGGCCACGGCCCCACCATCGTCCTGGACGCGGGAGGCGGGGAGGACTCCTCGTACTGGAACGACATCGTCCCCCGGCTCCACGCGGACACCGGTGCGACGGTCATCACGTACGACCGGGCCGGTCTCGGTCAGAGCGAGGCGGTACCGGGGGCCTGGGACGTGGAGGCCGCCGTCAGCGACCTCAGGACGGGGCTCACCGCGCTGGGTGTCACCAAGGACGTGATCCTGGTGTCCCACTCCCAGGCCGGCGAGGTCGCGACCTACTTCGCCGAGGAGAACCCGAAGGAGGTCTCCGCCTCCGTGCTCGTGGACGCCAATCTGCCGCCGTTCTTCACGGACCAGGAGATCGCCCGGCTCGTGGCCGCGACCCAGCCGGAACTGGACGCGGCGAAGAAGGACCCCAGCGCCCCCGCGAACCGTCAACTGATCGCGACCGCCGAGAACTTCACCCCGGCCCACCAGGCGTACAACAAGATGTCCTGGCCGGACAGCGTCCCCGTGGACGTCATCGTCTCGGAGAAGACCCCCTTCGACGGATCGCCCGAGGACGCCCAGCGCTGGCGCGACGCCGCCGCCTCGTTCGTCCGGCAGGCGCCGAACCGGACGCTCGTCACCGCGACCGGCAGTTCGCACGACGTACCGAAGGACCGGCCCGACTTCGTGGTGGAGCAGATCGAGAAGACGGTGTCCGCGCGCGGCTGACCGCGACGCCGCCGGTTGCTGGACGTACGGAGCGGGCCCGGCGGCACGGCGGCGGCTACGGATACGGGTACAGGTACGGGCTTCCCCCGGGGGTGCGCCCGGGCCGGCCGGAGGGCCCGCGCGGGCCGGTAAACCTGGACGTCCCGCTTCCCCTATAGGGATGAACCGGGACGCATCCTCTCGCCCAGGTGTTCCGGGCCTGCTCATGATGAGCCCTGTCTCGGTGACGTCCCTCAGTTCCCGTGCCCGCTGTTCCGGCGGGTCGCTGGGGCGTGCGCAGACGGAGGAGCATCACATTGTCCGGTCAGCAGGCTGAGCAGGGCGTCGGCGAGTTCGCGGTCGGCGGGACGGCCCACGCCAAGGCGACGAGCGCGAACCCGGCGCCCCGGCCCGACGAGGAGTGGGAACTCCCGAACGGCTTCGCCCACGTCTTCTACGGCGAGAACCACGACGGCATCCGTAGGCCGGTCCTGCTGGCCGACGGCTTCAACCTCGGCCCGTCCGACCTGGAGAAGCTCTTCCAGGGCCTGGACGACGGCGGCGACTACGCCCTCCTCACGGAGATCCGCCGGTCCGGCCGGGACGTCGTCCTCATCGGCTACGACGAGCGCAGCGCCTCGATCCTGGACAACGCCAAGACCGTCACCGCAGCCATCCAGCGCACCATCGCGGAGCGGCAGGGGAACGCCCCCCTGACCGTGGGCGGCTTCAGCATGGGCGGGATCATCGCCCGGTACGTCCTCGCCAAGCTGGAGGGCCAGGGCATCGACCACCAGACGGCGCTGTACCTCTCGTACGACACTCCGCACCGGGGCGCCGTCATCCCCATCGGCCTCCAGGCCTTCTCCTACTTCATCCCCCTGGCCAACAAGTTCGCCCGGCAGATGGACAGCCCGGCCGCCCGCGAGATGCTGTGGCGCCACTACGACCGTGAGACGGAGACCGTCGGCGTCGCCCCCGAGCGCGAGAAGTTCCTCGCCGAGCTCCGCTCGGTCGGATTCTGGCCGCAGCGCCCCCGCCTGATCGCGGTGGCCAACGGGCGCGGCGACGGCCGCGGGCCGGCCGTCAACCCCGGTCAGGTCGCACTCGCCAGCATCGGCGAGCTGATCTATCCCGGCACCGTCTTCTACACCCAGTCCGAGGGCCACGAGGTCGTCGTCGCCGAACTGAAGCGGCTCTTCCCCGCCGCCGAGAAGACCATCACCACCAGTGGCTTCCCGGAGCTCGACGGTGCGCCCGGCGGCACGCTCGACTCGTACGGCATCCTCGCGGAGATGCTGGAGAAGTCCGGCGCCGAGATCGAACTGAACCACGCCGACATCTGCTTCGTCCCGACCGTGAGCGCCGTCGCCATCCGCGACGTCGACCAGCCGGACGACCTCTACGCCAACGTCCACGGGCTGCCGCCGGAGGAGAGCGACCTCGACGAGTTCCTCTGCTCGTCCGAGACCACCGGGCACACCCGGATCACCGGGGAGCTCGGAGGCTGGCTCCTGGAGCGGCTGCCGGACTGATCCCGCCCCCCGGTCGGGCCCACCCCCCCCCGCACGCACCGAGGGCCGCCCCTCCCGAGCGGGGAGGGGCGGCCCTCGGCCGCGCGCCACGGGGAACCGTGAGCTTGTGAATCAGTGAACGCACTCGGTGCGGCCGGCCCGTGAAGGCGCCCGCCCGGAGCTGTCCGCGTGCGCGCCGGCAGACCGGGTGTGCAGCGGATCAGGTGTGCAGCGGATCAGGTGTGCCGGGATCAGAGAACCCGGACCGCGCCCGTCGGCTGGTCGTAGGAGAGGTCACGCTGGACCGTGCCGGTGCTGGAGTTCTGCGCGCCGACGAACTGGCCGTCGCCCACGTAGATCGCCACGTGGTACGCGCTGCCCGCGCCGCCCCAGTAGAGGATGTCGCCGGGCTGGAGGTTGCTCAGCGAGACCTGCGTACCGGCCACCGACTGGTCCTGCGAGACGCGCGGCAGGCTGACGCCGACCGAGGCGTACGCGGCCTGGACGAGGCCCGAGCAGTCCCACGAGTTCGGGCCGGTGCCGCCGGAGACGTACGCGTCGCCGATCTGCGCCTTGGCGAAGGCGACCACCGCGGCGGCGGAGCCGGAGACGCTCGACGAGGACGACGAGGACGAGGATGACGACGAGGTGGCGGCGGTGGTCGTCGCGGTGGCGGAGGAGCCGGAGTAAGCGCTGAGCGTGGTGCGCGCGGAGCTGCGGGAGGCGCGCTCGGCGGCCTCCGCCTTCTCCTTGGCCTCCGCCTTCGCGGCTGCTTCGGCCTTCTTCTCGGCTTCGGCCTTGCGGACGGCCTCGGCCTTGGCCTTGGCGGCGGCCTTCGAGGCGCTCTCGGCCGCCGCGTCCTCGGACGCACGCGTTTCGAGGTCGAGGGCGACCTGCTGCGTGGCCTGCACGGAGGCGGCGACGGTGGTGGAGAGCCCGGCCGTGAGGGTGGGCATCTCGATGGTCTGGGTCACCGGCTCGGCCTGCGCGGGGCCGGCTGCGCCTGCGACCGCGATGGTGCTGAGCACGCCACCGGCAACTCCGGCCCGCAGCGTCGTCCTGGACGAACGCTGACGGGGCTTCCGGTGGCTGGGTATGTGAACGGTGTGGGACATGGGTACTAGCGCTATCAGGGCCGTAGGGGTCCCATCAAGAAACGTGTGTTGCGACACAGTTACGTCCGGAATATGAGAATCCGCTTCTGTGGAACCTTCATTGACGACGTAACGGACGAAATGGACATGGGTTCATAACGCCGTGATCACGGGGTTTCGGCAATACGCCCGAATTGCCCGTCACTTACCATCCGTTCACGTCGATGGCCAAGCCCACTTGATTCTCATCGGGTTCGAGGTGACGCAGGTCACCGTGTGCGCCGCCTGTGAAGGGCAACCGCGCGCGGGCGGGCTGCGTAGGCGCCCCGCCCGTCCGACGCGCGCCCGGTGCCTGGCGCGCACTCTTCGGCCGGCGGGTGTCGCGCGCCCTTCGACCGGCGGGTCGTGCATCCGGTCGGGCGCCCGGCCGGGCATCCGCCAAGCGTCCGGCCGCTCCTCTCCGTACGCCCTCCGGAGGTGCCGCGCGGACGGCCCGACGGTCACCCCGGGGCTCGTGCCTCCGTTCACAGAGTCGCCCGACCCCTCGCGCGGCCGGTAGTCCGGGCGGTCGTCGGCCGCCCTGCCCGACGTCTCTCCGTGCCCCGTGTGCCCGGAAGTTCGCCATTCCGCCGCGATGTCCACATCGTTCCGCGCAATCGCTCGTCCGGGTGGCATCGAATCCGGCGAATCCCTATATCACCCCTGTCCGTCCATCTCCAATTTGCGCGCAGGGGTCATCGGTTGATAGTGCGCCAGGGCGTTGACCAGCGGTAACGCCTTCGAATGTCACCACTCGTGATCACTTGGCCCCTTCTCGTGCGAACATCTCCGCTCATCCGACTTCATGATCGTTCGTCAGGTGGTGGAGATCACAAAGGCGTTGGTGTACCCCGTGTCGCAGATCACAGGATGGCGGGCATAGTATGCGGGGCAGTCGGGCTTGTGAACTGCCTCACATGTGCACGATCTTGGTGAGGCGGGGAGCCGGTCGCCCGATGCGGTCCAACGGTCAAGGACGACTGGAAGGAGCGAGGAGCGTGAATGCCTACGCGCCCATCCTCGTGCTCGGCGCCCTCGGGGCAGGGTTTGCGATCTTCTCCGTGGTCATGGCCACGCTTATCGGCCCCAAGCGCTACAACCGGGCAAAGCTCGAAGCGTACGAGTGCGGTATCGAACCCACTCCGACTCCCGCCGGAGGCGGTCGCTTCCCCATCAAGTACTACCTGACGGCGATGCTCTTCATCGTCTTCGACATCGAGATCGTCTTCCTCTATCCCTGGGCCGTCACCTTCGACGCCCTGGGGATGTTCGGGCTCGTGGAGATGCTGCTCTTCGTGCTCACCGTCTTCGTCGCCTACGCGTACGTGTGGCGGCGCGGCGGCCTGGAATGGGACTGAGGGGCTGAGGGGCACATGGGACTCGAAGAGAAACTGCCAAGTGGCTTCGTACTGACCACTGTCGAGCAGGCCGCCGGATGGGTACGGAAGTCTTCGGTCTTCCCCGCCACCTTCGGCCTCGCCTGTTGCGCCATCGAGATGATGACGACCGGAGCCGGGCGGTACGACCTCGCCCGCTTCGGGATGGAGGTCTTCCGCGGATCGCCGCGCCAGGCGGACCTGATGATCGTCGCCGGGCGGGTCAGTCAGAAGATGGCGCCCGTGCTGCGGCAGGTCTACGACCAGATGCCGAGCCCCAAGTGGGTCATTTCCATGGGGGTTTGTGCATCGTCGGGCGGTATGTTCAACAATTACGCCATTGTTCAGGGTGTTGACCACATTGTCCCCGTCGATATCTATTTGCCGGGGTGCCCGCCGCGTCCCGAGATGCTGATCGACGCCATCCTCAAACTCCACCAGAAGATCCAGGGCTCCAAGCTCGGGGTCAACGCGGAGGAAGCCGCCCGCGAGGCGGAGGAGGCGGCGCTCAAGGCGCTCCCCCTGATCGAGATGAAGGGGCTCCTCCGGTGAGCGACAACCCCAGCGGCGGCAACGGCGCCGCCGCCGACGGCAAGAACGGCGCCAACGGCCAGAACGGCGTGAGCGGCCAGAGCAACGCTGACGGCAGCGCGCTCCCCGCCCCCCGCAGTGACGGCGGCGAGGTCATCCGGGTGCGGAAGGGGATGTTCGGCGCCGACAACGGCGGCGACACCTCCGGTTACGGCGGGCTCGTCCGGACGGTGCGGCTGCCGCACGCGAGCCCCCGCCCGTACGGCGGCTGGTTCGACGAGGTGGCCGACGAGCTCGAAGGCGCTCTGGACGAGCAGGGGCTCGTCCCCGAGAACGCCATCGAGCGGACCGTGGTCGACCGGGGCGAGCTGACCTTCCACATCGCGCGCGAGCACCTGGTGACCGTGGCCCGCACCCTGCGCGACGACCCGGCGCTCCGCTTCGAGCTCTGCACCGGCGTCAGCGGGGTCCACTTCCTCGACGACAAGGGCCGCGAGCTGCACGCCGTGTACCACCTGCGGTCCCTCACCCACGGCCGGCTGATCCGGCTGGAGGTGTCCGCGCCCGACAGCGACCCCCACGTCCCGTCGCTGGTCGCGGTCTACCCGACCAACGACTGGCACGAGCGCGAGGCGTACGACTTCTTCGGGCTCGTCTTCGACGGGCACCCCGCGCTCACCCGGATCATGATGCCGGACGACTGGCAGGGCTTCCCGCAGCGCAAGGACTATCCGCTCGGCGGCATCGCCGTCGAGTACAAGGGCGCCCAGATCCCGGCTCCGGACCAGCGGAGGTCGTACTCCTGATGACCACTTCCCACGCAACGCCCCGCGACACGACCGAGGGGACTGTATATACAGTCACCGGCGGCGACTGGGACGAGGTCGTCGAGGCGGCCGTGAAGTCCGACGACGAACGCATCATCGTCAACATGGGGCCCCAGCACCCGTCCACGCACGGCGTGCTGCGGCTGATCCTGGAGATCGACGGCGAGACCGTCACCGAAGCCCGCTGCGGCATCGGCTACCTCCACACCGGCATCGAGAAGAACCTCGAATTCCGGAACTGGACCCAGGGCACCACGTTCGTCACGCGCATGGACTACCTGACGCCGTTCTTCAACGAGACGGCGTACTGCCTCGCCGTCGAGAAGCTCCTCGGCATCGAGGACCAGATCCCCGACCGTGCGACCGTGCTCCGGGTCCTGCTGATGGAGCTGAACCGGATCTCCTCGCACCTCGTGTGCATCGCCACCGGCGGCATGGAGCTCGGCTCCACCACGATCATGATCTACGGCTTCCGCGACCGTGAGCTGATCCTGGACCTCTTCGAGCTGATCACCGGACTCCGGATGAACCACGCGTTCGTCCGCCCCGGCGGCCTCGCCCAGGACCTGCCGCCCGGTGCGATCGACCAGATCCGCTCCTTCGTCACCACCATGAAGCGGAACCTGCCGGAGTACGACAAGCTCGCCACCGGTAACCCGATCTTCAAGGCGCGCATGGAGGACGTCGGCTACCTCGACCTCACCGGCTGCGTCGCACTCGGCGCCACCGGTCCGGTGCTCCGGTCCGCCGGCCTCCCGCACGACCTGCGCAAGACCGACCCGTACTGCGGCTACGAGACGTACGACTTCGACGTACCGACGGCCGACACCTGCGACTCCTACGGCCGCTTCCTCATCCGCCTGGAAGAGATGCGCCAGTCGCTGCGGATCGTCGAGCAGTGCCTGGACCGGCTGGCACCCGGACCGGTCATGGTCGCCGACAAGAAGATCGCCTGGCCCGCGCAGCTCGCGCTCGGACCGGACGGACTCGGCAACTCGCTCGAACACATCAAGAAGATCATGGGCACCTCCATGGAGGCCCTGATCCACCACTTCAAGCTGGTGACCGAGGGGTTCCGGGTCCCCGCCGGACAGGCGTACGTCGCCGTCGAATCGCCCAAGGGCGAACTCGGCGTGCACGTCGTCTCCGACGGCGGCACCCGCCCCTACCGGGTCCACTTCCGGGACCCGTCCTTCACCAACCTCCAGGCCATGGCGGCGATGTGCGAGGGCGGCCAGGTCGCCGACGTCATCGTCGCCGTCGCGTCCATCGACCCCGTGATGGGAGGCGTCGACCGGTGACCGCGAACCAAGAGGTCAGTCTGGGGATGCCGCAGCTCCCCGCCCCCGCCTACCCCGACGACGTACGGGCCAGGCTCGAAACCGACGCGCGGGAGGTGATCGCCCGCTACCCCGACAGCCGCTCCGCGCTGCTGCCGCTGCTCCACCTCGTCCAGTCCGAGGAGGGGTACGTCTCCCGTACGGGCATGGCCCTCTGCGCCGAACTCCTCGGGCTCACCACGGCGGAGGTCACGGCGGTCGCGACCTTCTACACGATGTACCGGCGCAAGCCGAGCGGCGACTACCAGGTGGGCGTCTGCACCAACACCCTCTGCGCGGTCATGGGCGGCGACGCCATCTTCGACCGGCTCAAGACGCACCTGGGTGTCGGCAACGACGAGACCACCGAGGACGGCAAGGTCACGCTCGAACACATCGAGTGCAACGCGGCCTGCGACTTCGCACCCGTCGTGATGGTGAACTGGGAGTTCTTCGACAACCAGACCCCCGAGAGCGCGACGAAGCTCGTCGACGACCTCATCGCCGGGCGGACCGTCGAACCCACCCGGGGCGCCCCGATCTGCTCGTACAAGGAGACCGCCCGCATCCTCGCCGGGTTCCCCGACGAGCGCCCCGGCGCGGTCGCCGCGAGCGGCGGCGCCGGACACGCCTCGCTGGCCGGGCTCCGCCTCGCCAAGGGCGAAGCCGCCCCGGGCCGCCGGGTCGTCTCCCAGCGCAGGGACGTACCCGCGGGCCGGCCGCACGATCCCTCGCCGTCCGAGCACCTCAGCTCGCACGACGCACCGCAGCAGACATCGGCCTCCGACCCGGACCACCCGGCCGGACCCGCAGCCGAGGAGGGGGAGTGATGACCTTGGCCGCCGAGATCGACAGGAACGGGACCAGCCCCGAGAAGCTCCTCGCCCCGGTTCTCTCCGCCCACTGGGACGAAGCGGAACCGTGGACGCTGGAGAGCTACCGCCGCCACGACGGGTACGAGGGCCTGCGCAAGGCACTCGCCATGTCGCCGGACGACCTCATCGCGTACGTCAAGGACTCCGGTCTGCGCGGACGCGGCGGCGCCGGCTTTCCCACCGGGATGAAGTGGCAGTTCATCCCGCAGGGCGACGGCAAGCCGCACTACCTCGTCGTCAACGCCGACGAGTCGGAGCCCGGCACCTGCAAGGACATCCCGCTCCTCTTCGCCAACCCGCACAGCCTCATCGAGGGCATCGTGATCGCCTGCTACGCGATCCGCTCCTCGCACGCCTTCATCTACCTGCGCGGCGAGGTCGTCCCCGTCCTGCGACGGCTGCACGAAGCCGTCCGCGAGGCGTACGCGGCCGGATACCTCGGCAAGGACGCGCTCGGCCCGGGGCTCGACCTCGAACTGACCGTGCACGCGGGCGCCGGGGCGTACATCTGCGGCGAGGAGACCGCCCTGCTGGACTCCCTCGAAGGACGGCGCGGCCAGCCCCGGCTGCGGCCCCCCTTCCCCGCGGTCGCCGGTCTGTACGCCTGCCCCACCGTGGTGAACAACGTGGAGTCCATCGCCTCGGTTCCCGCGATCCTCCAGCGCGGCAAGGACTGGTTCAAGTCGATGGGCAGCGAGAAGTCCCCGGGCTTCACGCTCTACTCGCTCAGCGGCCACGTCACCGGCCCCGGCCAGTACGAGGCCCCGCTCGGCATCACGCTCCGCCAACTGCTCGACATGAGCGGCGGCATCCGCGCCGGGCACCGCCTCAAGTTCTGGACCCCGGGCGGCTCGTCCACCCCCATGTTCACCGACGAACACCTCGACGTGCCCCTCGACTACGAGGGCGTCGGCGCCGCCGGCTCCATGCTCGGCACCAAGGCGCTCCAGTGCTTCGACGAGACGACCTGCGTGGTGCGGGCCGTCACCCGGTGGACCGAGTTCTACGCCCACGAGTCCTGCGGCAAGTGCACGCCCTGCCGCGAAGGCACCTACTGGCTCGTCCAGTTGCTCCGCGACATCGAAGCGGGCAAGGGCCGCCCCGGCGACCTCGACAAGCTCAACGACATCGCCGACAACATCAACGGCAAGTCCTTCTGCGCGCTGGGCGACGGCGCCGCCTCGCCGATCTTCTCCTCGCTGAAGTATTTCCGCGACGAGTACGAGCAGCACATCACCGGCAAGGGCTGCCCCTTCGACCCCGCGAAGTCGACCCTCTGGGCCGACGACGCCGACGACCAGGACGACCGAGACGCTCACCGGGGGGTGAACGCATGACAGTCACCACGAGTGCGCCCTCCGGGGGCGGACAGGCGGCCGTACCGCCGGAGGACCTCGTCACGCTGACCATCGACGGCATCGAGACCAGCGTCCCCAAGGGGACCCTGGTCATCCGTGCCGCCGAGGAACTCGGCATCGAGATCCCGCGCTTCTGCGACCACCCGCTCCTCGACCCCGCGGGCGCCTGCCGCCAGTGCATCGTCGAGGTGGAGGGCCAGCGCAAGCCGATGGCCTCCTGCACCATCACCTGCACCGACGGCATGGTCGTCAAGTCGCAGCTCACCTCACCCGTCGCCGAGAAGGCCCAGAAGGGTGTGATGGAGCTGCTGCTCATCAACCACCCGCTGGACTGCCCGGTCTGCGACAAGGGCGGCGAGTGCCCGCTCCAGAACCAGGCGATGTCGCACGGCGAGGCGGAATCCCGGTTCGAGGGCCGCAAGCGGACGTACGAGAAGCCCGTCCCGATCTCCACCCAGGTGCTGCTGGACCGCGAACGCTGCGTACTCTGCGCACGCTGCACCCGGTTCTCCAACCAGGTGGCCGGCGACCCGATGATCGAGCTGATCGAGCGCGGCGCGCTCCAGCAGGTCGGCATCGGCGAGGGCGACCCCTTCGAGTCGTACTTCTCCGGCAACACCATCCAGATCTGCCCGGTCGGAGCGCTCACCTCGGCGGCGTACCGCTTCCGCTCGCGCCCCTTCGACCTGGTCTCCTCGCCCTCGGTCTGCGAACACTGCGCGGGCGGCTGCGCCACCCGCACCGACCACCGGCGCGGCAAGGTCATGCGCCGCCTCGCGGACAACGACCCCGAGGTCAACGAAGAGTGGCTGTGCGACAAGGGCCGCTTCGGCTTCCGGTACGCCCAGCAGCGCGACCGGCTCACCACCCCGCTGGTCCGCAACGCCGAAGGCGTCCTCGAACCCGCCTCCTGGCCGGAGGCGCTCGCCGCCGCCGCCGCGGGACTCGGCGCCGCGCGCGGCCGCGCCGGGGTGCTGACCGGAGGCCGGCTGACCGTCGAGGACGCCTACGCGTACAGCAAGTTCGCGCGGGTCGCCCTGGGCACCAACGACATCGACTTCCGGGCCCGGGTGCACAGCGGCGAGGAGGCCGACTTCCTGGCCGCCCGCGTCGCCGGACGCGGCCACGACCTGGACGGCGAGGGAACCACCTACACCTCGCTGGAGAACGCGTCGGCGGTCCTGCTCGCCGGATTCGAGTCCGAGGAGGAGGCGCCCGGCGTCTTCCTCCGGCTCCGCAAGGCCCACCGCAAGCACGCCCTGCGGACCTGGGCCCTCGCCTCGCACGCCACCCGCGGACTGGAGAAGGCGGGCGGCACCCTGCTGCCCGCCGCCCCCGGCACCGAGACCGAGTGGCTGGACGCGCTCGCCGGAGGCGTCGGGCTCGACGAGGCCGGAGCCGCCGCCGCCGAAGCGCTGCGCGGCGAGAACTCCGTCATCGTCGTCGGCGAACGGCTCGCCGGGGTCCCCGGCGCGCTGACCGCCGTCCTGCGCACCGCCACCGCCACCGGCGCCGACCTGGTGTGGATCCCGCGCCGGGCCGGGGAGCGCGGGGCACTGGAGGCCGGGGCCCTGCCGACCCTGCTGCCCGGTGGCCGCCCGGCCACCGACCCGCGCGCCCGCCAGGAGGTCGCCGCCCTCTGGGGCCTCGCCGACCTCCCCGCCCGCCACGGCCGTGACACGAGCCAGATCCTCGGCGCCGCCGCCACCGGCGAACTCGGCGCCCTGCTCGTCGCCGGCGTCGAACCCCGCGACCTGCCGGACCCGGCCGCCGCACTGGCCGCACTGGACGAGGTCGGCTTCCTCGTCTCGCTGGAACTGCGGCCCAGCGAGGTCACCGACCGCGCCGACGTGGTGCTGCCGGTGGCCGCCGTCGCCGAGAAGTCCGGCACCTTCCTCAACTGGGAAGGCCGCGCCCGGATGTTCCAGGCGGCGCTGAAGCCCGAGCAGATGACCCGTACCCTCGCCCCGACCGACGGCCGGGTGCTGCACATGCTGGCCGACGCGCTCGACGTCCACCTCGGACTGCCCGATCTCGCCGCCGCCCGCCGCGAACTCGACCGGCTCGGCGGCTGGACGGGCGGGTACGCGAGCACGCCGAGGGAGATCGGCCGCCCGCTGCCCCGGGCCGGCGACGGCGAGGCGATCCTCGCCGGCCACCGCATGCTGCTCGACCTGGGCCGCCTCCAGGAGGGCGACGAGGCACTGGCCGGTACCCGGCACGCCGCCGTCGCCCGGCTCTCGGCGCACACCGCCGCCGAGACCGGGGTGAAGGACGGCGACCTGCTCGCCGTCAGCGGACCGGCCGGCAGCGTCGAACTCCCGCTGCGGATCACCGAGATGCCGGACCGGGTGGTCTGGGTACCGCTCAACTCCACCGGACGCGGCGTCCCGGCGCAGACGGGCGCCCGCCCCGGCGGCCTGGTCCGGATCGGCGCCGCCACCACCGCAGCCCCCGCAGACTCACCGGAGGTGCGAGCGTGAACAGCCTCGCTCACCTGGCCACGGCGCCCGGCAACGCCCCGCTGGCCGCCGAGGACCTCTCGATGTTCGGCACCGACCCCTGGTGGCTGGTCGTCGTCAAGGCGGTCTTCTGCTTCGCGTTCCTCATGGTGACCGTGCTCTTCGCGATCGTCTGGGAGCGCAAGGTCGTCGCCTGGATGCAGCTGCGCATCGGCCCCAACAGGAACGGCCCTTGGGGGCTGCTCCAGTCGCTCGCCGACGGCGTCAAGCTGATGCTGAAGGAAGACCTGATCGTCAAGCGCGCCGACCGGGTCGTCTACATCCTCGCGCCGATCGTCGCGGCCATCCCGGCGTTCATGGCGATCGCCGTGATCCCGTTCGGCCCGTCCGGCAACGAGGTGTCGATCTTCGGCCACCGCACGACGATGCAGCTCACCGACCTGCCGATCGCGATGCTCTACATCCTCGCGGTCGCCTCGGTCGGCATCTACGGCATCGTCCTCGCCGGCTGGTCCTCCGGCTCGACCTACCCGCTCCTCGGCGGGCTCCGGTCCTGCGCCCAGATGATCAGCTACGAGATCGCGATGGGCGCCGCGTTCGCCTCGGTCTTCCTCTACTCCGGGTCGATGTCGACCTCGAAGATCGTGGAGGCGCAACAGGACCGCTGGTTCGTCATCCTGCTGCCGGTCTCGTTCATCATCTACATCGTCACCATGGTCGGCGAGACGAACCGCGCCCCGTTCGACATGCCGGAGTCCGAGGGCGACCTCGTCGGCGGCTTCAACACCGAGTACTCCTCCATCAAGTTCGCGATGTTCATGCTCGCCGAGTACGTGAACATGGTGACGGTCTCCGCGGTCTCCGCGACCCTCTTCCTGGGCGGCTGGCGGGCCCCGTACCCGATCAGCACCTTCTGGGAGGGCGCGAACCACGGCTGGTGGCCGATGCTCTGGTTCGTCGTCAAGGTGCAGGTACTCCTCTTCTTCTTCATCTGGCTGCGCGGCTCGCTGCCCCGCGTCCGCTACGACCAGCTGATGAAGCTCGGCTGGAAGGTCCTCATCCCGGTCTCGGTGGTCTGGCTGATGCTGGTCGCCACCGTGCGCGCCCTGAACAACGAGGGCTACGACTTCTCCAGGACCGTGCTGTACGTCGCGGGCGCCGTGATCGCCGTGCTGCTGATCTCCTTCGTCGCCGACACCGTCCGCGACCGCAAGGGCCGCGAGGAGGAGGCGAAGGCGGGTCCGCCGCCCGAGTTCGACCCGATGGCGGGCGGATTCCCCGTACCGCCGCTGCCCGGACAGACCCTGCCGCCCGTGCCCCGGCGCACCCCGCGCCGCGCTCGGGAGCTCGTTGTCAGTGGTGGACCCGATACTCAGAGTGACGAGAACGTGAGTGACGGAAAGGAGGCCGACCGTGTCTGAGCCACAACCCCCGAACTCCTCGGGGGAGAAGTTCCAGAACCCCGTGGCCGGGTTCGGCGTGACCTTCAAGGCCATGTTCAAGAAGCGGCTCACGGAGCAGTACCCGGAGACGTCGAAGGTGACCGCGCCGCGCTTCCACGGCCGTCACCAGCTCAACCGGCACCCGGACGGCCTGGAGAAGTGCGTCGGCTGCGAGCTGTGCGCCTGGGCCTGTCCCGCCGACGCCATCTACGTCGAAGGCGCGGACAACACCGACGAGGAGCGCTACTCCCCGGGCGAACGGTACGGCCGCGTCTACCAGATCAACTACGCGCGCTGCATTCTCTGCGGTCTCTGCATCGAGGCGTGTCCCACCCGGGCGCTCACGATGACCAACGAGTTCGAGCTCGCCAACACCACCCGCGCCAGCCTCATCTACACCAAGGACGAGCTGCTCGCGGGATTGGAGGAGGGCATGGTCGACAGCCCGCACGCGATCTTCCCCGGCATGGACGAACAGGACTACTACCGGGGCCTGGTGACCGAGGCCGCTCCCGGCACCGAGCGCCAGCGCGCGGTGTCCAAGGGCGAGAAGCCGGAGTCCGGCGACGACGAGGACGCCGTGGTGCCGGCCTCCGCCGCCGCTTCGGCCGCGTCCCACGAGCACGGCCACGGCTCACCCACCCACGGTTCGCACGGGCAGAGGGAGGCGGGCGCATGAGCGCGCTGGCAGCGGCGGCCTCCACCACCTCGACCGGCGAGGCCGTGCAGTTCTGGATCCTCGCCACGGTCGCCGTGCTCGGCGCCCTCTCCACCGTCCTGATGAGGCGGGCCGTGCACAGCGCGCTCTCCCTCGCCGGGACCATGATCGTGCTGGCGGTCTTCTACCTCGCCAACGGCGCCTACTTCCTCGGCATCGTGCAGGTCGTCGTGTACACCGGCGCGATCATGATGCTCTTCCTCTTCGTCGTGATGCTCGTCGGCGTCACCGCCGCGGACTCGCTGAAGGAGACCCTCAAGGGCCAGCGCTGGCTGGCCGCCGGATGCGGTCTCGGCTTCGGGGTGCTGCTCGTCGCCGGCATCGGCAACGCCTCCCTGAACAGCTTCAACGGCCTGGGCACCGCCAACGCCGTGCACGGGGGCAACGTCGAAGGACTCGCCAACCTCATCTTCACCAAGTACGTCTTCGCCTTCGAGATCACCGGCGCCCTCCTCATCACCGCCACGGTCGGAGCGATGGTGCTCACCCACAAGGAGCGCACCGAACGCGCGCTCAACCAGCGGGAGATGTCCGAGGCCCGGGTCCGCTCGAACCACCTGCCGCCGCTGCCCGCCCCCGGTGTCTACGCCCGGCACAACGCCGTGGACATCGCCGGCCTGCTCCCCGACGGCACCCCGGCCGAGCTGACCGTGATGCGCACCCTGCGCGACCGCGGACAGATCCGCGACGTCTCCGAGGAGGCGCTCGCCGATCTCAAGGCACTGGAACAGCGGTCCGGTGAGCGGCTCGGCCGCTCCACCGCCCTCACCGCCCGCGGCGCGGGAGCGCCGTCGAGGCGGCAGGGCGACCGTGCAGGGAATGCGGAGGACACCCAGTGAATCCCGTCAACTACCTCTACCTGGCAGCCCTGCTGTTCACCATCGGCGCCAGTGGGGTGCTGATCCGGCGGAACGCGATCGTGGTGTTCATGTGCGTGGAGCTGATGCTCAACGCCTGCAACCTCGCCTTCGTCACCTTCTCCCGCATGCACGGCAACCTCGACGGCCAGATCATCGCGTTCTTCACGATGGTCGTCGCCGCCGCGGAAGTCGTCGTCGGGCTGGCGATCATCGTGTCGCTGTTCCGCTCCCGCCATTCGGCCTCGGTCGACGACGCCAGCCTGATGAAGCTGTGAGGGGCTGAATCGTGGAGAACCTGATCGCGCTGCTCATCGCGGCGCCCCTGCTCGGAGCGGCCGTCCTGCTGTGCGGGGGCCGCCGGCTCGACCGGGCCGGACACTGGCTCGGCACCCTGCTCGCCGGGGTGTCGTTCGTCCTGGCGGTGGCGCTCTTCGCCGACATGCTCGGCAAGGGCGCCGAAGAACGCCTGCTGCACCAGAAGCTGTTCAGCTGGATTCCGGTGGAGGGCTTCCAGGCCGACGTCGCCTTCCAGCTCGACCAGCTGTCGATGACGTTCGTCCTGCTGATCACCAGTGTGGGCACCCTGATCCACATCTATTCGATCGGCTACATGGAGCACGACGAACGCCGTCGCCGCTTCTTCGGCTATCTCAACCTCTTCGTCGCGGCGATGCTCATCCTGGTCCTCGCCGACAACTACCTTCTGCTGTACGTCGGATGGGAGGGCGTCGGCCTCGCCTCGTACCTCCTCATCGGCTTCTGGCAGCACAAGCCCAGCGCGGCGACCGCCGCCAAGAAGGCCTTCCTGGTCAACCGGGTCGGCGACATGGGCCTCTCCATCGCGATCATGCTGATGTTCACCACCTTCGGCACCTTCGCCTTCGGGCCGGTGCTCGGGGCGACCGGCGACACCAGCGAGGGCAAGCTCACCGCGATCGGCCTGATGCTGCTGCTGGCCGCCTGCGGCAAGTCCGCGCAGGTGCCCCTCCAGTCCTGGCTCGGCGACGCGATGGAGGGCCCGACCCCGGTCTCCGCCCTCATCCACGCCGCGACCATGGTCACCGCCGGTGTGTACCTCATCGTCCGTTCCGGCGCGATCTTCAACGCCGCCCCGGACGCACAGCTCGTCGTCACCGTCGTCGGAGCGGTCACGCTCCTCTTCGGTGCGATCGTCGGTTGCGCCAAGGACGACATCAAGAAGGCGCTGGCCGGCTCGACGATGTCGCAGATCGGCTACATGATCCTCGCCGCGGGCCTCGGCCCCATCGGCTACGTCTTCGCGATCATGCACCTGGTGACGCACGGCTTCTTCAAGGCCGGACTCTTCCTCGGCGCCGGCTCGGTCATGCACGGCATGAACGACGAGGTCGACATGAGGAAGTTCGGCGGCCTGCGGAAGTACATGCCGGTCACCTTCATCACCTTCGGCCTCGGCTACCTCGCCATCATCGGCTTCCCCGGCCTCTCCGGATTCTTCTCCAAGGACAAGATCATCGAGGCGGCCTTCGCCAAGGGCGGCACCGAGGGCTGGATCCTCGGCGCCGTGACCCTGCTGGGCGCCGCGATCACCGCGTTCTACATGACCCGCGTGATGCTGATGACCTTCTTCGGCGAGAAGCGCTGGCAGCCGGACGCCGAGGGGCGTGAACCGCATCCGCACGAGTCCCCGAAGTCGATGACGATCCCGATGATCGTGCTCGCCTTCGGCTCGGTCTTCGCGGGCGGCTTCTTCTCCATCGGCGACCGGTTCCTGCACTGGCTGGAGCCGGTTACCGGCCACGACCACGGGGACTCCCCGGTCGGCGCGAGCACCGTCACCGGTGCCACCATGGTGGTGCTCGTCATCGGTGTCGCCATCGCCTGGGCGATGTACGGCCGCAGGCCGGTGCCCGCCCTCGCCCCGCGCGGCTCGCTGCTCACCCGGGCCGCCCGCCGCGACCTCCTCCAGGACGACTTCAACCACGTGGTCCTGGTCCGCGGCGGCGAGCACCTCACCCGCTCCCTGGTCTACGTCGACCACACGCTGGTCGACGGCGTCGTCAACGGCACGGCCGCCTCGGTCGGCGGGCTCTCCGGCCGGCTGCGCACCCTGCAGAACGGCTACGCCCGCTCCTACGCGGTCTCGATGTTCGGCGGTACGGCGGTCCTCATCGCCGCGACCCTGCTGATGAGGGCGGTCTGATCACATGTCCTTTCCCCTCCTGACAGCGGCGGCGGCACTCCCCGCGATCGGCGCCATCGCCACCGCCGCCGTCCCGGCCCAGCGGCGCACCGCCGCGAAATGGCTGGCGCTGCTCGTCTCGCTGGCCACCCTGGTGCTCGCGGCGATCGTGTTCGTCCGCTTCGAGCCCGGCGGCGACCGCTACCAGCTCACCGAGTCGCACGCCTGGATCGCCGACTTCGGCGTCCGGTACGAACTCGGCGTGGACGGCATCGGGGTGGCGCTCCTCGCGCTCACCGCGCTGCTCATCCCGTTCGTGATCCTGGCCGGCTGGCACGACGCCGACCCCCTGGAGACCCAGTCCTCCCGGTGGCGCCCCACCCAGGGATTCTTCGCCCTGATCCTGATGGTGGAGGCGATGGTGATCCTCTCCTTCGAGGCCACCGACGTCTTCCTCTTCTACATCCTCTTCGAAGCCATGCTCATCCCGATGTACTTCCTCATCGGCGGCTTCGGGGACCGGGCCCACGCGGGCACCGACGAGAACGCCTCGGCCCAGCGCTCGTACGCCGCCGTGAAGTTCCTCCTCTACAACCTCGTCGGCGGCCTCATCATGCTGGCCGCCGTCATCGGGCTGTACGCCGTCGCCGGAAGCTTCTCGCTCTCGGAGATCGCCGAGGCCCGCGCGAACGGCTCGCTGGAGATGGCGACCAGTACCGAGCGGTGGCTCTTCCTCGGGTTCTTCTTCGCCTTCGCGGTGAAGGCCCCGCTCTGGCCGCTGCACACCTGGCTGCCCAACGCCATGGGCGAGGCGACCGCACCCGTCGCCGTGCTGATCACCGCGATCGTCGACAAGGTCGGCACCTTCGCGATGCTCCGCTTCTGCCTCCAGCTCTTCCCCGAGGCCAGCAAGTGGGCCACCCCGGTGATCCTCGTCCTCGCGCTGGTCTCCATCGTGTACGGCGCGCTCCTCGCGGTCGGCCAGCGCGACATCAAGCGGCTGATCGCCTACGCGTCGATCTCCCACTTCGGCTTCATCATCCTGGGCATCTTCGCGATGACCAGCCAGGGCCAGTCGGGCGCCACGCTCTACATGGTCAACCACGGCATCTCGACGGCCGCGCTGATGCTGGTCGCCGGCTTCCTCATCACCCGGCGCGGCTCCCGTCTCATCGCCGACTACGGCGGAGTGCAGAAGGTCGCCCCGATCCTCGCGGGCACCTTCCTCATCGGCGGCCTCGCCACCCTCTCGCTGCCCGGACTCGCCCCGTTCGTCAGCGAGTTCCTCGTCCTGGTCGGGGTGTTCAGCGCCTACCCGGTGGTCGGGATCATCGCCACCACCGGCATCGTCCTCGCCGCGCTCTACGTCCTGGTGCTCTACCAGCGCACCATGACCGGCCCGGTGAAGGCCACCGTCCAGGGCATGCCGGACCTGCGGGTCCGCGAACTGGCCGTGGTCGTACCGCTGATCGCGCTGCTGATCTTCCTGGGCGTCTTCCCGAAGCCGCTCACCGAGATCGTCGACCCGGCGGTGGAGCACACCATGTCCGACGTACAGAAGCAGGACCCCCAGCCCGAGGTGGAGGCCGCCAAGTGAGCGCAACAGCTGTCCACAGCCTGTGGACCGTGGCGGGCGGGGTGACGACGGCCGCACCGGACGTGAAGTTCACGGCCCCCACCATCGAGTACGCCCAACTCACCCCCGTCCTGATCGTGGTCGGCGCGGCGGTGCTCGGCGTCCTGGCGGAAGCCTTCGTGCCCCGCCGGGGCCGGTACCTCACGCAGGTCCTCCTCACCGTCGTCGCCCTGGCCGCCGCGTTCGCCGCGGTCGTCGGGCTCGCCGCCGGCGGGTACGGCACGACCAAGGCCCACATCGCCGCGATGGGCGCCGTCGCGGTGGACGGCCCGGCGCTCTTCCTGCAGGGCACCATCCTGCTGGCCTCGATCGTCGCGGTCTTCACCTTCGCCGAGCGGCGGCTCGACCCCGCCCCGCAGGGCAACCGGGTCGACTCCTTCGTCGCACAGGCCGGGTCCGTCCCGGGCAGCGACAGCGAGAAACAGGCGGTCCGCGCCGGGTTCACCACCACCGAGGTGTTCCCCCTCCTCCTCTTCGCCGTCGCGGGCATGCTGGTCTTCCCGGCCGCCAACGACCTGCTGACCCTCTTCGTCGCGCTCGAAGTCTTCTCCCTGCCGCTCTACCTCCTCTGCGCCCTCGCCCGCCGCAAGCGGCTGATGTCGCAGGAGGCCGCGGTGAAGTACTTCCTGCTCGGCGCGTTCTCCTCGGCGTTCCTCCTCTTCGGGATCGCCCTCCTCTACGGCTACGCGGGCTCCGTCTCGTACGCCACCATCGCGAGCGTCGTCGACGGCTCGGTCACCGAGATCGACCCCGCCCTCGCCTCCACCATGGGCAACGACGCGCTGCTCCTCATCGGTGGCGCGATGATCCTGATGGGGCTGCTCTTCAAGGTCGGCGCGGTGCCGTTCCACATGTGGACCCCGGACGTCTACCAGGGCGCACCGACCCCGGTCACCGGTTTCATGGCCGCCGCCACCAAGGTCGCCGCGTTCGGCGCGCTGCTCCGGCTGCTGTACGTCGTGCTCCCCGGCCTCGCCTGGGACTGGCGGCCGGTCATGTGGGGCGTGTCCATCGTCACCATGCTGGGCGGTGCGATCGTCGCGATCACCCAGACCGACATCAAGCGGCTGCTCGCCTACTCCTCGATCGCGCACGCCGGGTTCATCCTCGCCGGTGTCATCGCGACCACTGCGGAGGGCATCTCCTCGGTCCTCTTCTACCTCGTCGCCTACTCCTTCGTGACGGTCGGCGCCTTCGCCGTCGTCACCCTGGTGCGCGACGCGGGCGGCGAGGCGACCCACCTGTCGAAGTGGGCCGGGCTCGGCCGGCGCTCCCCGCTGACCGCCGCCGTCTTCGCGGTGTTCCTGCTGGCCTTCGCCGGTATCCCGCTCACCTCCGGCTTCTCCGGCAAGTTCGCCGTGTTCAAGGCGGCGGCGGACGGCGGCGCGGGCGGACTCGTCGTGGTCGGTGTGATCTCCTCGGCGATCGCCGCGTTCTTCTACATCCGGGTCATCGTCCTGATGTTCTTCCAGGAGCCGAAGGCGGACGGCCCCACGGTCGCCGTCCCGTCCCCGCTGACGATGACCACCATCGGCATCGGCGTCGCGGTCACCCTGGTGCTCGGCCTCGCCCCGCAGTACTTCCTGGACCTGGCGAGCCAGGCGGGGATCTTCGTGCGGTAGCGGTGCGTGGCGGTGTGGTGCACACGCCGTTCCCCCAACGCCGGACGGGCTGGAGTCAAGCCCGTCCGGCGTTGTCGTACGGGCCGCCTATGGTGAAGGAGGACGGCCGGACGACGACCACACGAGCGACGACGGCAGCACGATGCGACGACGGCGAACAGAGCGACGAGCAGGACGGGCGACACCATGGACGTGACCGAGGACGTGACCGAGGACGTGACCGAGGCCACCGGCGACAGCGAGGCACGGCGGACCCTGCACCGGGTCTTCGGGTACGAGTCGTTCCGGGGCGAGCAGGGCGCGATCATCGAACACGTGGTCGCGGGCGGCGACGCCGTCGTGCTGATGCCCACCGGCGGCGGCAAGTCCCTCTGCTACCAGATCCCCGCCCTGGTCCGCCCCGGCACCGGTATCGTCGTCTCCCCGCTGATCGCCCTCATGCAGGACCAGGTCGACGCCCTGCGCGCGCTGGGCGTCCGGGCCGGCTTCATCAACTCCACCCAGGACTTCGACGAGCGCCGCTCCATGGAGGCGCAGTACGTCGCCGGAGAGCTGGACATCCTCTACCTCGCGCCCGAGCGGCTCCGCCTGGACTCCACGCTCTCGCTGCTCTCCCGGGGCACCGTCTCCGTCTTCGCGATCGACGAGGCGCACTGCGTCGCCCAGTGGGGCCACGACTTCCGCCCCGACTACCTCGCCCTCTCCGTCCTCGGCGAACGCTGGCCGGACGTCCCGCGCATCGCCCTCACGGCGACCGCGACGAACGCCACGCACCAGGAGATCACCCGCCGCCTGGGCATGCCGGACGCGAAGCACTTCGTGGCCAGCTTCGACCGGCCCAACATCCAGTACCGCATCGTCCCGAAGTCCGACCCCAAGAAGCAGCTGCTCACCTTCCTCAAGGAGGAGCACACCGGGGACGCGGGCATCGTCTACTGCCTCTCCCGCAATTCCACGGAGAAGACGGCCGAGTACCTCTGCCGCAACGGCATCGAGGCCGTGCCGTACCACGCGGGTCTCGACGCAGGGACCCGCGCCACCCACCAGTCCCGCTTCCTGCGCGAGGAGGGGCTCGTCGTCGTCGCGACGATCGCCTTCGGCATGGGCATCGACAAGCCGGACGTCCGCTTCGTCGCCCACCTCGACCTCCCCAAGTCCGTCGAGGGGTACTACCAGGAGACCGGCCGCGCCGGACGTGACGGCGGCCCCTCCACCGCGTGGATGGCGTACGGCCTCCAAGACGTCGTCCAGCAGCGCAAGCTCATCCAGGGCGGCGACGGCGACGAGGCACACCGCCGCCGAGCCTCCGCGCACCTGGACTCGATGCTGGCGCTCTGCGAGACCGTCCAGTGCCGCCGCGCCCAGCTCCTCACCTACTTCGGCCAGGAACCCACCGCCGCCTCCTGCGGCAACTGCGACACCTGCCTGGTCGCCCCGGAGACCTGGGACGGCACGGTCGTCGCACAGAAGATGCTCTCCACCGTGGTCCGCCTGAAGCGGGAGCGGAACCAGAAGTTCGGCGCCGGGCAGATCATCGACATCCTGCTGGGCCGCAAGACCGCGAAGGTGATCCAGTTCGACCACGACCAGCTCTCCGTCTTCGGCATCGGCGAGGAACTGGCCGAGGCCGAGTGGCGTGGAGTCGTCCGCCAGTTGCTCGCTCAGGGCCTGCTCGCCGTGGAAGGGGAGTACGGCACCCTCGTACTGACCGACGCCAGCGCCACGGTCCTCGGCCGGGAGCGCGAGGTGCTGCTGCGCAAGGAGCCCAAGCGAGCCACCGAGCGGACGGCGGCCAAGGGCGAGCGCCGCGCCAAGTCGGCTGCCGCTGCCGCGGATCTGCCCGCGTCCGCCGTGCCCGTCTTCGAGGCACTGCGCGCCTGGCGCGGGGCGACGGCGAAGGAACAGGGCGTCCCGGCGTACGTCATCTTCCACGACGCGACCCTGCGCGAGATCGCCACCCTGCACCCCTCGTCCCTGGCCGAGCTGGGCGGGGTCAGCGGCCTCGGCGAGAAGAAGCTGGCGACCTACGGCGAGGGCGTACTGGAGGTCCTGGCGGGGCTGGGAGCACCCGGCGAAACGCCTGCGGAACGCCCCGCCGCCGAGACCCCGGTACGGACGCCCGCCAGGACGGCCCCGGAGCCCGCACCGGCCCCCGCCCGCACGGCGGGCCCGGTCGAGCCGTACGCCGAATCGGACTTCCGCTGGGACGAGGAGGAGCCCCCGGAGTACGAGTGAGCCGGGGCGGGCGAGGGGACGGCGGACCCGGAGCTACTCCGGCTCCACCGGCCTGCGCGGCGGCAGGATCGCCGTGAGATCCGGGTCGATCGGAAGGGCACGGAGACCTTCAGCCGGTCGTGGAAGATCGAGGGCCGCGCCACCGCCCGGGCCGCGGCCGGCCGCCTCACCCCGTCTCACCCCGTCTCACCCCGCCGCCACGACCGTCCCCGTCACCTCGCCGAGCCCCACCCGGGTGCCGTGGGGGCCCGGCGCCCACGCGGTGAGGGTCACCGTGTCGCCGTCCTCCAGGAAGGTCCGGGCCCCCCCGGGCAGGTCGAGCGGGTCGCGGCCGTTCCAGGTCAGCTCCAGCAGGGAACCGCGCTGGTGCGGCTCGGGCCCGCTCACCGTGCCGGAGCCGTAGAGGTCGCCGGTGCGCAGCGAGGCGCCGTTCACCGTCATCTGCGCCAGCTGCTGGGCCGCCGTCCAGTACATGGTGGAGAACGGCGGTTCGGCGACCGGCTTCCCGTTGATCGCGACGGAGATCCGCAGGTCGATGCCGCCCGGCTCCTCCTCGTCCGCGTCGTCGAGGTACGGCAGGAGTGCGGCGTCCCGGGCGGGCGGGGCGGTCCGGGCCGCGTCCAGCGCCTCCAGCGGGGTCACCCACGCGGAGACGGAGGTGGCGAAGGACTTGCCGAGGAACGGGCCGAGCGGGACGTACTCCCAGGCCTGGATGTCGCGTGCCGACCAGTCGTTGAGCAGCTGGACACCGAAGACGTGCTCGCGGAAGTCGGCCAGTGGCACCGCCGTGCCCTGCGCGGACGGCACCCCCACCACGAAGCCGACCTCGGCCTCGATGTCCAGTTTCACCGAGGGCCCGAAGACGGGCGCCGCGTCGGTGGGCGCCTTGCGCTGCCCCGACGGGCGCACCACGTCCGTACCGGAGACCACGACCGTGCCGGCCCGGCCGTGATAACCGATCGGCAGGTGCTTCCAGTTGGGCGTCAGCGCGGCACCGTCCGGGCGGAAGATCCGGCCCACGTTGGTGGCGTGGTGCTCGCTGGCGTAGAAGTCGACGTAGTCGGCGACCTCGTACGGCAGATGGAGCGTCACCGCGTCGACCGGGTGGAGCAGCGGCTCCAGTTCGACGCGGTGCGAGGGGACGGTCAGCCAGCCGGTGAGCGCCCGCCGCACGTCCCGCCACGCGGTGCGCCCGGCCGCGAGGAGCGGCATCAGGCTGGGCCGGTCCAGCAGCCCGGCGTACGGGGAGCCGAGGGCGTGGGCCGCCGCCCCGGCGTCCAGCACGTGCGAGCCGATCCGGACACCGACCCGCCGCCGGGCGGGGTCGCCGGACGGGCCGGCGGGGAGCGAGAACACGCCGTACGGGAGGTTGTGCGGGCCGAAGGGGTCGCCCTCGTCGGTGTCGAGCGGGCTGCTCTGCTCGGGCATGGGGTGCTGCCTCGCTTTCCAGTCGCGTCGGAGACACGTCGCTCAGGACCACGTTACGTCCGTGTGGCGCGGTCGTGTCCGCAAGCGGGCCTCGTACCCCGGGTGTTCGCCCGCACTCCGGCGCTCCGCGGGGTGCGCGGACTGCCCGTCAGCCCGCCGTGCGCGGGACGCGCTTCTCCCAGGTGCGGTGGAAGACGATCTCGTCGCCGTCCTTGCAGATCACCTCGTTGGAGGTGAGGAAGTGCGTCGCGTCCGCACCGGTCCGGGAGCGGGTCGTGATCTCCGTCCGCCAGGCCGTCTCCGGCCGGTGCAACAGGACCGTCCGCTCCGACCGGGCCCGCGCCGACAGCGGGTCGTCCTGCTGGATCGTGAAGGTGTCGAGGGCGTCCTCGGTGATCTCCAGCCCGTCCGGGTGGAACCGCGTCCCGCCCGGACTCGGGTCGGCCTCCAGCCGCCACTCGCCCCGGGCGAGGTCCCGGACGATGCGCCGCTCCGGGCGCTCCCCGTCCAGGGTGGCCGGTACGGCCTCGCCGAGCGGCTCGGCCTGTTCGGGCTCCCCGAAGACGGGGGCGGGGTCCGCGGTGGGCCGGCGGACCGGGAGCTCCACCAGGCTGCCGTCCGCCTGGAGCGTGAACCCCGCCGAGTCGGCCTGCGGCCAGACCCAGGGCCAGTACGAGGAGGAGACGGCCAGCCGGATGCGGTGGCCGGGCGCGAACGCGTGCCCGATGCCCCCGAGTTCGAAGGTGACGTCCTCGGTCGTCCCGGGCGGCCAGTCCTCGGCCCGGTCGCGGCCGTGGCGGCCGGCCAGATTGAGGGCACCCCGGGTGACGAGGGCGGAGGAGCCGTCCGGCGCCACGTCGCAGAGCCGGGCCACGACCTGGCCGCGCGGCACGGCCAGGGTCAGCCGCAACCGCACCCGGGGACGGCCCAGGATCTCGACGGGCGCCCCCTCCACCGGAAACTCGAAGGCGACCGACTTGGCGTCCTCGTCGCGCTGGTCGGGCGGCAGGTCGGCGTCGTTCCCGCACGGCGAGAACCGGCCCGCGTCCAGCCCGGTCTGCTGCGGCGAGCGGACGATCCGGCCACCGCCCCGCAGGGCGTACGCCACCGGGGTGATGCTCTCCGAGGGCCAGGTACCGTCCCCGACCCAGCGGCCGGGCAGCGTCTCGTACCGGGTGGCGGGCGGGTGGGAGCCGCTGATCCAGGACCGCAGCAGAGGCTCGCTCATCACCCCCGTCTCCTTCTCCTTCAGATGCTGGTCCCACCAGCGCAGCGTCTCCTGGAGGAAACCGATGGCCGGGCCGGGCGCCCGGCCCCGGTCCGGGTACTGGTGCGGCCACGGCCCGATCAGCCCGCGCACCCGGGACGGGTCCAGGTGCTCGACGAGCCGCAGCACGGTGTCCCGGTACGGATCGTGCCAGCCGCCCACCGCGAGGACCGCCGCCCGGATCGCCCCGTACTCCTCGCGGACGCTGCCGCGCGCCCAGTAGCCGTCCCGGGTCTGATGGGCCAGCCAGGTGTGGACGACGGGGTCGAGGGACTCCAGCCGGCCGAGCCACATCTCTTTCCAGCCATCCCCGACGATCTCGGGGTCCGGCGGCTCGGAGGCGGCGGCGAGCAGGCCGGCGGCCCGGGCGTGCAGGTCCGAGGCGAGGACCGAGCCGCCCCAGTACGCGCCGCCGTTGTCGTACCCGTCGTCCGTGGAGCACACCGCGACGACCGCCCGCAGCGCGTCCGGGGCCACCGCGGCGAGCCGGAGCGAGGCGGAGCCGCCCCAGGAGATGCCGAACATCCCGACCCGGCCCGAGCACCACTCCCGCTGCGCCAGCCAGTGGATGACCGCCACCCCGTCGGCCACTCCGGCGTCCCCGTACGCGTCCCCCGGCAGACCTCCGCTGTTGCCGTGGCCCCGCACGTCCACCCGTACCGAGGCGTAGCCGTGACCCGCGTACCAGGGGTGCCGCTGCCGGTCGCGGGGCGCCGTCCCGTCGCCGAGCCGGTGCGGCAGGTACTCCAGCAGCGCGGGGACCGGCTCGTCGGTGAGGGGCCGCCACACGCGCGCGTACAGCTCGGTGCCGTCCGGCAGCGGGACGCGGAGGTCCTCGCGGACGGTCTCGTACGGGAAATCGGTCCGGATGTGCATGGCGTACCTCGGTGTACGGGGCCGGAGGCCCGGGGGACCGGCGGTCTCCGCACGGTGCGACAAAGCGGCAACTCGTGATCGTATGAGCCGATCCCGAACATACCGGCGGTGGCGGGAAGCCGCCCACGGTGATCCAAAGGGGACCGGATACGCTGGCATGAGTGAAGACAGCCGACAGATCGACATTCGTGTGATCGTCAGCAGACAGGAGACCCTCTCGTGACCGTCGTCGGGCCGTTCGGGCTGCGCGTGCGGGACCAGGCTCTTGAGGCCGAGGTCCAGACCGGCCTGGCCGCTGTCGAGGCCGGGCTTCTCGATGCCACCAAGAGTGACGTCCCCTTCATCACGGAAGCCGCGCAGCACTTGGTGCGGGCCGGAGGCAAACGGTTCCGGCCCCTGCTGGTGATGCTGGCGTCCCAGTTCGGCGACTCCGACGCCCCCGGCGTCGTGCCCTCCGCCGTCGTGGTCGAACTGACCCACCTGGCGACGCTGTACCACGACGACGTGATGGACGAGGCCGAGGTCCGCCGCGGGGTGGACAGCGCCAACGCCCGCTGGGGCAACTCCGTCGCCCTGCTCACCGGTGACTTCCTCTTCGCCCGCGCCTCGCACATCCTCTCCGACCTCGGTCCGGAGGCCGTCCGCATCCAGGCCGAGGCTTTCGAACGGCTGGTCACCGGACAGATCCTGGAGACGGTCGGCCCGCGCGACGGCCGTGACCCGGTCGACCACTACATGGACGTCCTCAGCGGCAAGACCGGCTCGCTGATGGCCGTCTCCGGACGGTTCGGCGCCCTCATGTCCGGCGCCGACGAGAAGACCGTCGACGTACTCACCCAGTACGGCGAGCGGCTCGGGGTCGCCTTCCAACTCGCCGACGACGTCCTCGACATCGCCTCCGACTCCCACGAGTCCGGCAAGACCCCCGGCACGGACCTGCGCGAGGGCATCGCCACCCTGCCGGTCCTGCTGCTGCGCGCCCAGGCCGCCGCGGACGGCAAGCCGGACGACCTGGAGCTGGTGGAGCTGCTCGACGGCGACCTCGCCGACGACGCCCGCCTCGCCGAGGCGCTGCGCCGGCTGCGCGTCCACCCGGCGCTGGAGCAGGCCCGCCGCGACACCATCCGGTACGCCGAGGAGGCCAGGGCGGCTCTCACCCCGCTGCCCGACTGCTACGCCAAGTCGGCGCTCGCCGAACTGTGCGACCTCGTGGTGCACCGGGCGGGCTGACGCCCCGTCGACGCCACCCCTCCGGGTAAACCCCGGGGTGGCGTACCTCCGGTGGAGTGACGTCATACCCGAGCCGTACGCGGGGTTGATTCCGCGGACTGACGCGTGAGTCCGCCCGATGAGGTCAGATGGAGAACAACCACTCCTCCTGACCTCATCGGGTGAGAAGCGCGGCAGGGAGTGGACGAGCGCGACCGTAGTGACGGAAGCCGCCGACCACGGAGGTAGGGCACACATGGCACCCATCGACAGCTCGGACAACCACGGCGGGACCACCGGCAATCCCGCCGGAGCGGCCACCCGCGCCGACCGGCTCCGCCGGAAGGCATCACGCACCGTCGTCCCCGTCGCGGTGGCGGGGGTGGCCGCCGCGACCATCGGACTCGTCCCCGCACTCGCCGACAGCGGCGACCCCGACCTGCCGAAGATCACCGCGCGGGAACTCGTCGCGAAGATCGCAGCCTCGGACACCCAGCGGATCTCCGGCACCGTGAAGATCACCACCGACCTCGGTATCCCCTCGCTCGGCGGCCTCGCCGGCTCACTCGGCCAGGGCACGGAGGGAGCCGGCGCCGCACCCGAGGACCGGCTGACCGAGCTCGCCTCGGGCACGCACACCCTGAAGGTGGCCGCCGACGGCCCTGACAAGCAGCGGCTGACGATCCTCCAGAACTCCTCGGAGTACAGCCTGATCCACAACGGCGACCAGGTCTGGGCCTACGACAGTGGCTCCGACGAGGTCTTCCACGCCCAGACGGGCGCCGCCGGGCACACGGACAGCCGCAGCCGGGGCGCGGCGGAGGGCACGCCCCAGCAGTTCGCCGACGAGGCCCTGAAGGCGGTCGGCGACACCACGTCGGTCACCGTCGACGGCACCGTGCGGGTGGCCGGGCGCGACGCGTACCAACTGCTCATCAAGCCGAAGCAGTCCGGCTCCACCATCGGCTCCGTACGGATCGCGGTGGACGCGGACAACGGCGTACCGCTGCGGTTCACCCTGAGCCCCCGTTCCGGCGGGAAGGCGGCCGTCAACGTCGGCTTCACCAAGGTGGACTTCGACGAGCCCGCCGCCTCGTCCTTCGACTTCACCCCGCCCAAGGGCGCCAAGGTGACCGAGGCAGGGGACGCCGCGGACCAGGAGGCGGCCGGTCAGGGCGGCGGGCCCCTCGCGGACCTGCTGCCGGGCGGCCTCGGCGGGCTGGAGGGCACCGGCGGTGCCGGGAGCGCGGGGAGCGCCGGGAACCTGAAGACGAAGACGGTGGGGGAGGGCTGGACCACGATCCTGCGGGCCGAAGTGCCCGGCGGCGAGGGCCTGTCGTCGGCGAAGGACAGCTCTTCCCTGCTCGACGCCTTCGGCGACAAGACCTCGGGGAAGTTCGGCTCCGGCACGGTCTTCAGCACGCGCCTGGTGAACGCCCTCATCACCGATCAGGGCAAGGTCTACGTCGGCGCGGTCACCCGGGACGCCCTCGTACGGGCGGCGAACGCCGACCGTTAGGGCGTGTGTCGAAGGTCCCGCCTGTCGGCGACGCCCGGCACGCACGGTCGCCGCGTTGTCGGGATCGGGCTGGATCCAGGATCGGGGTGACCGGCTCCGGGCCGTCCGTACCGTCGGCCGGCCGAGCCGTCCCCCGATCGGCTCGTCGCGGCACGAACGGCACGAACGGTGCGAACGGCGGAGTCGACACGGTACGTTCCGTTTCCGCCTCGCTCATGTTCGACTTTTGGCGACGACCTGTCAACAAGGAGCGGTGAGAGGCGCCCTATGCTCACGGAATGAGCGCATTGCCGAGTTCTGTGCGACGCAGCGAACGGTCCCGACGCGCGATCCTGGAGGCGGCCCTGGAGCTCTGCACGGAGAGGGGCTACGGGCGCGTGACGGTGGAGGCCATCGCCGCCCGTGCCGGTGTCAGCAAGAAGACGATCTACCGGTGGTGGCCGGCGAAGAGCGGCATCCTGATGGAGATCTTCACCGATGTCCTGTCCGACGCCGCCCCGTTCGCCGACACCGGGGACATCGAGGCCGATCTGCGCGTACACATCGGACTGGCGGTACGGCTCCTCGGATCGCCCCCGTACGGACCGGCGTACGCGGGCATACTCTCCGAGCTCCACCACGACGACGAGCTCGCGCGGGACCTCGCCGAGCGGGTCGTCGACCCACGGGTCGAACTGGCGGTCACCCTGCTCACGCGCGCCCAGGAACGGGGCCAGATCCGTGCGGACGCCGATCCGCGGCTGATGGTGGAGCTGCTCTACGGCCCGGTCTACTACCGCCACGTCCTGCGCAAACCGCCCCAGGACGAGGCGACGATCGCCGCACTGGTCGCCGTGGTGCTGCGCGGGCCCGGCGCGGTGGCGGGCGGGGAGCCGGGTGCGGAGGCGGAGGCGGTGGCGGGCCTCGCCTGAGGGCGGACCCCGCGTGGGCCGCGTGGGCTCCGCCCGGGGTGTGGCCGGGCCCGACAGCGCCCGTGGGCTCCCCCGGGGTGTGGCAGGTGCGGCAGCGCCTCAGTCCTGCCGGACGCGTCCGTGCAGATGCATGTCGTGGCGGCCGTCGAGATGGCGGCCGGCCGCCCTGCGGACTCCCTCCGCCGCGAACCCGGCCTTCGACGCCACCCGGCAGGAGGCCGGATTGGCGACGGAGTGGCTGAGTTCCAGCCGGTCGAACCCGGCCGTGGTGAACGCCCACTCCGTCAGCCGGGTCACCGCGCGGGTGCAGACCCCGCGCCCCGGGCGGCCGGGGTCGTCCAGTAGGCCACCTCGGCACAGCCGTACTCCAGGTCCCAGTCGCGCAGCGAGAGCCGGCCCAGCAGCCGGTCGTCCTCCGCGTCGGCGACGGCCCAGTGCCCCGCGGTCTCCCGCTCCCAGTCCTTCCGCCACGCCTCGATCCACCCCCGGGCCTCGTCGACGGAGTCGGCGCGACGCACGTGCCAGCGCTGGATCTCCGGGTCCTCGAACGCGGTCCGCACGGCTTCGGCGTCGGTGAGCAGCCACGGCCGCAGCACCGACCCGCCGCCGAGCCGGAGCGACGGCTGGACGGCGGCGGAGAGGGTGCCCGCGGTGATCGCGGGAGGGACGAGTGAGGGCATGGGCGGGATGGTACGGGCCGCCGACCGGGCCGGCGCGGTGTTTTCCGCCGACGGGCAGGCCGGAGAGCGTACCGCCGAAGTACCCCAGGGCCGCGGCCCGTTCAGCCGAAGAGGCGTTCCAGCACCACCGCTATGCCGTCCTCGGTGTGCGGCAGGGTGACCTCGTCGGCGGCGGACTTCAGCGCGGGATGGGCGTTGCCCATCGCCACCCCGTGCCCGACCAGCCCGAACATCGGCAGGTCGTTGGGCATGTCGCCGAAGGCGATGGCGTCCGCCGGGTCCAGGCCGAGGAGTTCCGCCGCCACCGCGAGCCCGGTGCCCTTGTGCACGCCGTAGGGGGCGAGTTCGACCGTGCCGGGGCCGGCCATGGTGACCGTCGCCAGGTCGCCGACGGCTGCCCGGCCGAGAGCGGCGAGTTCGTCGTCGGTCAGCTCCGGGTGGCGCACCATCACCTTGATGACGGGCTGTGCCCAGAGGTCGTCGCGGCGCCCGACCCGCTGGGCGGGGAGCGTCGGGTGCGGCATCCGGTAGCCGGGCTCGATCAGGGTCAGCCCCGCCGGGCCGTCCTGGTCGACGGCGGCGAAGACCGGGCCCGCCTCCGCCTCGATCTTGCCCAGCGCCATGTCGGCCAACTCCCGGTCCAGCGGCACCGAGCGGAGCATCCGGGCCGACTCGGGGTCGTACACCTGGGTGCCCTGCCCGCAGACGACCGGGCCCCGGTAGTCCAGCTCCGCCAGAAGGGCGCGTATCCCCGGGACCGCCCGGCCGGTGACGATCATGTGCCGGGCGCCGGCCGAGGCCGCGCGCCGGAGGGCGGCGTGCGTGCGGGGGCTCACGGAGTCGTCGGGCAGCAGCAGGGTGCCGTCCAGGTCCGTGGCGACGAGGGTGTGCGCGACCCGGGTGTGCGCGGGCGCGGGTGACGAATGCATGGTTCCAGCGTAGGGAGATCGGCTTTTCGCCGGACGGCCCTGACCTGGGGCGACGGTCAGCTTCCCGGTGCTGCGGGGAGGTGGCCGGCCTGGCGGGCGGCGGAAAGTGATGGTCTCGGGTGAATGGCCCCGGTACGCGCCGTGGGGGAAGCGCGTACCGGAGCGGACCGGAATCCCCGCCTCCTGTGCGCGGTACCGGTCGGACGCCTGTGCGAGGCGCGGGCGGGGCCCGAAGGGGCGTGCGTCGGGAGGGGGTACCGCACGCGCGCCGTGGGGGAAGCGGTGCGTCGGGTGGGGCCGGGGCCGAGGGGGAGGATGCGGCGGAACCGCCGAGGAGGGGGGTGCCCTTGGTCTGCCCGGGGTGCGACGGGGGCGAACCGGTGGGGGGCTGCTGAAACGATCCTTCGACGCCCGTTCGGCCCAGCGGAACAGCCGGCGGCTGCCCTGTGCCGACTCCCGGCCCCCTCACCCGCGGGGAGTGGGCGCCTGCGCGCCTCCGCACAGCCGTGCGAGGTACTCCCGTACCCGGGGCGCCTCCGCCGCCGGGGCGACGAGTCCGACGTGGTGGTCGGGGCGGACCACCACGACGGTGCCGCCGGCGCCGGGCTCGTACGCGGTGCGGACCAGCCCCTCGTGGTCGATCACCCCGGCCCGGGCGCCCGGCACCCCGTCGGGGGCGTGGACCTCCTCGACGCCGTACACCCGGTGGACGCGGACCGCGTCGCCGTACGTCCGCACCGCCTCGCCGAGGATCTCCTCGCTCTTCGGGCCGAAGCCGAGGAGGGTCGGGTGCGGCTCGGCGAAGAGGTGGTGCAGCCGGGCCGGCGCGCCGGTCGCCGCCGAGCGGCACGGCGCGTCCGGCGCCCGGTCCCCGGCCCGGGGCCCGGACTCCGGCGCTCCGGCGGCGAGCGAACTCCACCAGTAGCCGGTGGACAGCCCGCTCGCCTCCGGGGCGGCCGTCGCCGAGTCCAGCCCGCCGCCGGGAAGGCGGATGGCGGCCATCGTCTCGGCCAGCCGCTCCGAGGTGAAGTCCAGGGTCCAGGCGGCGACGGGCAGCCGCTCCTCCTCGTAGGTGTCGAGCAGCGCCGGTGCCGCGAGTCCGGTCAGGACGTGGGCGAGCTTCCAGCCGAGGTTGAAGGCGTCCTGGATGCCGGTGTTCATGCCCATCCCGCCCGCGATCGAGTGGACGTGCGCGGAGTCCCCGGCGAGCAGCACCCGGCCGTCCCGGAAGCGGTCGGCCATGCGGACGTTGACGCGGTACGTGGAGAGCAGGGTCGCGTGCCGGAGCACCTCGCCGGGGAGCCCGGTGTGCCGGGTGAGGAGACGGCGGAAGCCCTCCTCCGTCGGCGGCTGCGGTACTCCCGCCCCGTCCCGCTCGGGCCCCGCCTGGAACCACCAGCCCGTCCGGGTGCCCGGGATCGGACAGAGCATCACGGCGCCGGTGGCATCGAACCACTGGTGCCAGATGCCCCGGTCGAGCGCGTCCTCGTCGATCTCGACGTCACCGCAGACCATCACCTGGTCGGCCTGCGTCTCGCCGGTGAAGGGTATGCCGAGCAGCTTGCGCACCGGGCTGTGCGCCCCGTCGCAGCCCACCACGTACCGCGCCGCGACGGTCCTGCCGTCGGCGAGAGTCGCGGTCACGCCCGTGGCGTGCTGGTCGAGGCCGGTCAGCTCGGTGCCCAGTTCGACCTGGACGCCGTCCTTCGCCAGCCGGTCGCGGAGGATCGCCTCCAGGCGCCACTGGGCGATCAGCCGGGGCCAGTCGAAGGCGGAGGCGGGGACCGGGGCCGGGTCGGCGTACGGGTCGAAGTCGGCGACCGCGGCGTGGTCGCGGTACTTGCGCATGGGCAGCGGCAGTGACCCGGACGCCAGCACCTCGTCGGCCACCCCGAGGCTCGCCAGGACCTCCAGCGACCGCAGGTTCGGCCCCTTCGCCCGTGAGCTGCGCGGATGGGCGGCGGACTTGTCGATGATCCGTACGCCGACGCCCCGGCGCGCGAGGTCGCACGCCAGGGCCAGGCCGGTGGGGCCGGCGCCCACGATCAGTACGTCGGTGGTCATGGCTGCTCCTCGGGTGCGGTGGTGGCAACCAAGAGAAACGCAACCGAGGTAAAAATACAACTGGGTAACTAATTTTTGGAACGGGTCCCGGTGGCAGTGGTGATGCCCGTACCGGGCGCGGCGGCCGGCGGCACCGTCGCCCCGGTCGTCGCGACCGTGGCCGCGAGCCGGAGCGCCTTTGCCCGGCCGTGCCGGGCCGTACGCAGCGCGTCCCAGGTCAGCAGCGTCAGCGCCACCCACACCAGCGCGAACCCGGCCCAGCGCTCCGGCGGCATCTCCTCGTGGAAGTACGCCACCCCCAGCGCGAACTGGAAGACGGGCGCCAGGTACTGCAGGAGGCCCAGGGTCGACAGCGGTACGCGGATCGCCGCCGCCCCGAAGGCGATCAGCGGGATCGCCGTCACCAGACCGGTCGAGGCGAGCAGCAGCCCGTGTCCGGCGCCCCCGCCGGAGGTGAAGGTGGTCTCGCCGCGCGCGCCGAGCCAGATCAGGAAGCCGAGGGCCGGGAGGAAGAGGACCGCGGTCTCGGCGGCCAGCGACTCCAGGCCGCCCATGTCGACCTTCTTCTTCGCCAGGCCGTACGTCGCGAAGGAGAAGGCCAGCACCAGGGAGATCCACGGCGGGTGGCCGTATCCGACGGCGAGGACCAGCACGGCGGCGAACCCGGTCGCCACCGCGATCCACTGGGCGGGCCGCAGGCGTTCGCCGAGGAGCAGCACGCCCATGGCTATGGTGACCAGCGGGTTGATGAAGTAGCCGAGGGACGCCTCGACCACGTGATCGCTGTTGACGGCCCAGATGTACAGGCCCCAGTTGACCGTGATCACCGCCGCCGCGGCGGTGATCAGCGCGAGCTTGCGCGGCCGGCGAACCAGCACGCCGATCCAGGCCCAGCGCTTCAGTACGAGCAGGATGACGCCGACCACGGCCAGCGACCACACCATCCGGTGGGCCAGGATCTCCGCCGCACCCGACGGCTTCAGCAAGGGCCAGAAGAGCGGGACGAGGCCCCACATCCCATAGGCGCCGATTCCGTGGAGCAGCCCTGCCCGCTGCTCGTCCTTCCCCTCCACGGGGCCTCCTTCATGCGTGGGCCGGCGGCCGCCGACGCCATGAAGGTAGCTCCGGAAGAGGGCCCGCGTCATTGCCGTATCGCGGCGACGGTCATGACGCGAGCGCCTCCCGGACGTGCGCGGCCCGTGCGCGGCGCGTGTGCGCCTCGTGGGCGGCCCCCGCGCGGGGCGGTCAGGCGGCGGCGACGGCTTCGGCGACCGTCGCCTCGACCGGGGTGGTGGGACGGCCGATGAGCCGGGCCAGGTCGCCGGTGGTGCCGGCGAGCAGACCGCGCCCGATCGCCGCGTCCACGTCGACCAGGATCTCGGCGAAGCCCGCGGGCAGTCCGGCGCCGACCAGGATCTCCTGGTGCACGGCGGCGGGCACCTCCTGGTACGCGATCTCCAGGCCGGTCGCCCGGGAAACCTCGGCCGCGTACTCCGCCAGCGACCAGGCGGTGTCGCCGCTCAGCTCGTACGCGGTGTCCAGGTGGCCCTCACCGGTCAGCACGGCGGCAGCGGCGGCGGCGAAGTCGGCCCGGGACGCCAGGGCGATGCGGCCCTCGCCCGCGTTGCCCACCACGGCACCGTGCGCCAGGACCGGCGCCAGGTTGGCGGTGTAGTTCTCCGTGTACCAGCCGTTGCGCAGGAAGGTGTACGGCAGCCCGGAGTCCAGGATCAGCCGCTCGGTCGCCTTGTGCTCCTCCGCCAGCAGGAAGTCGGCGGCCGGTCCGCCCAGGACCCCCGTGTACGCCAGCTGCGCCACGCCCGCCTCCTTCGCGGCGTCGATCACCGCGGTGTGCTGCGCCACGCGCTTGCCGACCTCACTGCCGGAGATCAGCAGGACCCGGTCGCCGGGGTGGAAGACCGTCTTGAGCGTTTCGGGCCGGTCGTAGTCGGCGACCCGCAGCTCGACACCGAGCGCGGCGAGCGGGGCCGCCTTCGCCTCGTCGCGTACGACCGCCGCGATCTCGCCGGCCGGGACGGTGGTGAGCAGCTGCTCGACGACCAGACGTCCGAGCTGTCCGGTGGCTCCGGTGACGACGATGCTCATGGGTGGTTCTCCTTCTTTTCGCACTGTTCCCTACGGGGATGGACCCGTTTCAGCCGTTTTGGCGTTGGTTGCTCCACTCACCCTAGGGCGGGTACTTACTCAGAGGAAGTACCCACTTTGAAGTAAGGTGGTCGTATGACGGTACGTACGGAGACGCCGGGCCAACTCGTGGCCGCGGCGGCGCGCGAAGCGGACGTGAACCGCGCGATGTGTCCCTCCCGGGTGGTGCTGGAACACGTCACCAGCCGCTGGGGCGTGCTGGTGCTCGCGGCCCTGCTGGAGCGCCCGTACCGCTTCAGCGAACTGCGCCGCACCATCGAGAACGTCAGCGAGAAGATGCTGGCCCAGACCCTGCGCACGCTCGAACGCGACGGCTTCGTGCACCGGGACGCCCAGCCGGTCATCCCGCCCCGGGTGGACTACTCCCTCACCCCGCTCGGCCACGAGGCCGCCCGGCGCGTGTGGGAGCTGGCCCGCTGGTCCGAGCACCAGGTGGACGCGGTCGACGCCGCGCGGGCGGAGTACGACGCACGCGAGGCGTGACACCGAAAGCCCCCTGGAGCCGCCGGGAACACCGGAGCCCGGGTCCCGCTGCCGTATCGACGAGGCAGTGGGACCCGGGCTCCTTCAGGCAGAAGCCGGCGCCGGGGCTCAGCCGACGACCGTCCAGGTGTCCTGGCCCGCGAGGAGTGCGGCCAGATCGCCCTTGCCCCGCTGCTCGACGGCGGTGTCGAGCTGTTCCGACATCAGGGTGTCGTAGACGGGGCGTTCGACGCTGCGCAGGACTCCGACGGGGGTGTGGTGGAGGGTGTCGGGGTCGGCGAGGCGGGAGAGGGCGAACGCGGTGGTGGGTGAGGCGGCGTGGGCGTCGTGGACCAGGACGCGGGAGCGGTTCTCGTCGGTGACGGCGACGACCCGGAGGTCGCCGGTGGACGGGTCGCGGACGACGCCCTTCGAGCCGTCCGCGCCGAAGAGGATCGGCTGCCCGTGTTCGAGGCGGATGACCGCCTCCTGGGCGCGTTCCTTGTCCTTGAGGGCCTCGAAGGCGCCGTCGTTGAAGATGTTGCAGTTCTGGTAGATCTCGACCAGCGCCGTGCCGGGGTGGTCGGCCGCCGCCCGCAGCACGCCGGTGAGGTGCTTGCGGTCGGAGTCGATGGTGCGGGCCACGAACGAGGCCTCCGCGCCGAGCGCCAGGGAGACCGGGTTGAAGGGCGCGTCCAGCGAGCCCATCGGGGTCGACTTGGTGATCTTGCCGACCTCGGAGGTCGGGGAGTACTGGCCCTTCGTCAGGCCGTAGATCCGGTTGTTGAACAACAGGATCTTCAGATTGACGTTCCGGCGCAGGGCGTGGATGAGGTGGTTGCCGCCGATGGAGAGGGCGTCGCCGTCTCCGGTGACCACCCACACCGACAGGTCGCGGCGGGAGGTGGCGAGACCGGTCGCGATCGAGGGGGCACGGCCGTGGATGGAGTGCATCCCGTAGGTGTTCATGTAGTACGGGAAGCGGGACGAACAGCCGATGCCGGAGACGAAGACGATGTTCTCCTTGGCCAGGCCGAGTTCCGGCATGAAGCCCTGGACGGCCGCCAGGACGGCGTAGTCGCCGCAGCCGGGGCACCACCGGACTTCCTGGTCGGACTTGAAGTCCTTCATCGACTGCGGCGCGTCGGCCTTGGGGACGAGCTGGAGGAGCGGGTGGTCGGTGTCAGCCATCGATGGTCTCCTTCAGGGCGGTGGCGAGCTGTTCGGCCTTGAACGGCATGCCGTTGACCTGGTTGTAGGAGTGGGCGTCGACGAGGTACTTCGCGCGGATCAGGGTGGCGAGCTGGCCGAGGTTCATCTCGGGGACGACGACCTTGTCGTACCGCTTCAGGATCTCGCCGAGGTTCCGCGGGAAGGGGTTCAGGTGGCGCAGGTGGGCCTGGGCGATGGTGTCCCCGGCCGCGCGCAGCCGGCGTACGGCGGCGGTGATGGGGCCGTAGGTCGAGCCCCAGCCGAGGACGAGCGTGGTGGCGCCGGTCGGGTCGTCGACCTCCAGGTCGGGGACGTCGATGTTGTCGATCTTCGCCTGTCGGGTGCGGACCATGAAGTCGTGGTTGGCCGGGTCGTAGGAGATGTTCCCGGTGCCGTCCTGCTTCTCGATCCCGCCGATCCGGTGCTCCAGGCCCGGCGTACCCGGTACCGCCCAGGGACGGGCCAGGGTCTCGGGGTCGCGCTTGTAGGGCCAGAAGACCTCGGTGCCGTCGTCCAGGGTGTGGTTGGGGGTGGTGGTGAAGGTGACCTGGAGGTCGGGGAGCTGCTCGGGGTCCGGGATGCGCCAGGGCTCGGAGCCGTTGGCCAGGTAGCCGTCGGAGAGCAGGAAGACCGGGGTGCGGTAGGTGAGGGCGATCCGGGCGGCCTCCAGAGCGGCGTCGAAGCAGTCCGCCGGGGTCTTCGGGGCGACGACCGGGACGGGCGCTTCGCCGTTGCGGCCGTACATCGCCTGGAGCAGGTCGGCCTGCTCGGTCTTGGTGGGCAGCCCGGTGGACGGGCCGCCGCGCTGGATGTCCACGATCAGCAGCGGCAGTTCGAGCGAGACGGCCAGGCCGATGGTCTCCGACTTCAGCGCCACACCCGGCCCCGAGGTCGTCGTCACCCCCAGCGACCCGCCGAACGCGGCCCCCAGCGCCGCGCCGATCCCCGCGATCTCGTCCTCCGCCTGGAACGTCCGCACACCGAAGTTCTTGTGCCGGGACAGCTCGTGCAGGATGTCGGACGCCGGAGTGATCGGGTACGAACCCAGGTAGAGCGGCAGCCCCGCCCGCCGGGACGCGGCGATCAGCCCGTACGAGAGGGCCAGGTTCCCGGAGATGTTGCGGTACGTCCCCGTGGGGAACGCCTTCGAGGCCGGCGCGACCTCGTAGGACACCGCGAAGTCCTCGGTCGTCTCACCGAAGTTCCAACCTGCCCGGAACGCCGCGACGTTCGCCTCCGCGATCTGCGGCTTCTTCGCGAACTTCTGCCGCAGGAACGCCTCCGTACCCTCCGTCGGCCGGTGGTACATCCACGACAGCAGACCCAGCGCGAACATGTTCTTGCTCCGCTCGGCCTCCTTGCGCGACAGGCCGAACTCCTTCAGCGCCTCGATCGTCAGCGTGGTCAACGGCACCGGGTGGACGTTGAACGCCTCCAGCGAACCGTCCTCCAGCGGAGAGGTGTCGTAACCGACCTTCGCCATCGGGCGCTTCGTGAACTCGTCCGTGTTCACGATCAGCTCCGCCCCGCGCGGGACGTCCCCGATGTTGGCGCGCAGGGCCGCCGGGTTCATCGCGACCAGGACGTTCGGGGCGTCACCGGGCGTGAGGATGTCGTGGTCCGCGAAGTGCAGCTGGAAGGACGAGACACCCGGCAGTGTCCCGGCGGGCGCCCGGATCTCGGCCGGGAAGTTCGGCAGGGTCGACAGGTCATTGCCGAACGACGCCGTCTCCGAAGTGAAACGGTCGCCCGTCAACTGCATACCGTCACCGGAATCCCCGGCGAATCGAATGATGACCCGATCCAGTCGACGGATTTCCTTCACGCCGACCTCCGCATTCGTCGCACGGGGAGCGCGCTGCTCCCCGAGGACAGCCTCGTCGGTCACATCGGCCTGGCTACTGACCTGGCTGGTCACTGAACTGGACCTCCCTTGGGCGGCGGCCCCGGAACAGCCGGCCCGCCGACGGTCCCTGGGGCCCACACTACGTCGGTAAGGGGCGTCTTCCTCCGTCGATCATATGGGGAACGTCGGCGAGAGAGGCCGGTTCCCTCCCTTTTTCCTCACGACTTCCAGCCTTCCGTGGCAGAGGGGAGGCCGGTGCCGTCTCGGCCTTTCGGCGTAGGCCGCACCTTTCCCGTCCGGTGAGGATTGATCGCGCCGACAACCGTTCAAGAATGCGCCACGTCCGGAATTCGGAGACGCGGGCGGAGGGGAACGGCGCCCGGGGGGACGAGGCCGAAGGGACGGAAGCCGGGGAAACGGGCCCGGGGGAACCCGGGCCCGCCGCCGGGCCGCGGGGCGGCATCCGAGGTGGGCGGGGGTGGGCGGCCCGGAGACGCGGGTCCTACGAGTTCAGATAGGTCAGCACCGCGAGCACCCGCCGGTGGTCGCCGTCGCTGGGCGCGAGACCGAGCTTGAGGAAGATGTTGCTGACGTGCTTCTCCACCGCGCCGTCGCTCACCACGAGCTGCCTGGCGACGGCGGAGTTCGTCCGCCCCTCCGCCATCAGACCGAGGACCTCCCGCTCGCGTGGCGTGAGCCCCGCCAGCACGTCCTGCTTACGGCTCCGCCCCAGCAACTGCGCCACCACCTCCGGGTCCAGCGCGGTCCCGCCCGCGGCCACCCGGACCACGGCGTCCACGAAGTCCCGCACGTCGGCGACCCGGTCCTTCAGCAGGTAGCCCACCCCGCGCGTGCTGCCGGCCAGCAGCTCGGTGGCGTACCGCTCCTCGACGTACTGCGACAGCACCAGCACCCCGACGCCCGGGTGGTCCTTGCGCAGCCGCACCGCCGCCCGGACGCCCTCGTCGGTGTGGGTCGGCGGCATGCGTACGTCCGCGACCACCACGTCCGGCAGCTCCTGACGTGCGTGCAGCTCCGCCAGGAGGGCGAGCAGCGCCTCCGCGTCCCCCACTCCGGCGACGACCTCGTGCCCGAGATCGGTGAGCAACCGGGTCAGCCCCTCCCGCAACAGGACCGAATCCTCGGCGATGACCACCCGTACCCGCACTGTGCTCTCCACGCTGCCGCTTCCCCCACTGCTGTCGTCGTCCGGCGCCGGTCACCCCGGCGGTTCGCTTCCGTGCCCAGCATCCCAGCCCGGAGCGCCGCGGGCGGAACGGGGTGGATTCCCGCTTTCGGGGGACGCCGCGGGAGAGCGTGGCAACGTCGGGCGCGAACATTCACCTGTGCGTGGGAATTAGCTGGTGAGAAGGGTATGGGGCGCAATCGGCGGAGTGCATTCCGCGCGGGGATGCACCGGGGACTGCGGGCGGTCCCCGGTGCGAAGATATGAACGGCGGTGGGGAACGGGGAAACACGCCCATGAAGAAGTTCATGATCATATCGCCCGCGGCAGTCCTGGAATTGACCGGTTCCGCACCGGTTCCGCACCGGTTCCCGCCTTTTCCGGCAGAGCGGAGACGGGAATGTCGGGTACGGATCATCGTCCTGGCCCACACCCGCAATCGCAGGGTCCACGACGACACACGCGCGTTCGCCACATCGGCCCTCACGTTTTCCGGAACACCCGGATGCCACGGACCGGATGCCACGGACCGGGCTCGGACGTGCCGGCGTCCGAGGCCGCCTTTCCCGCTCTTTTGCGGACCCGTGCGGTGCCGCTGCTCGGCTCGGGCGTGCGGGGCCCGCGCGGTGCGACGCCCACCGGGGTGCCCGCCTCCGCCGTCGGCGGGGCCCGGGGCCGCCCGTGCCGGTCAGTCCCGCCAGGGGAGCCGGGCGGTCACCGTCGTCGGTCCGCCCGCCGGGGACTCCACCGTGAGGCTGCCGTCCACGGCCCGCAGACGCTCCGCGAGTCCGGCCAGCCGGCCGCCCGCCGTCACGTCCGCGCCGCCCCGCCCGTCGTCGTCGACCCGGATCACCAGGTGCTCGGGTCGATGCTGCCCGTCCTTGCGGTCGTAGCGGTTCCGCCGGTCCGCCGTCCGACGCACCGTGACCGACGCCCGGGTGGCGCGGGCGTGCCGGGTGACGTTGCGGAGCAGCTCGGAGACGGTGACGTACGCGAGGTTCTCGATCGCCCGCGCGGGGCGCACCGGCAGCTCCACGTCCACGGAGACCGGGACCGCGCAGCGGGAGGCCACGGAGGAGAGGGCGGCGTCCAGACCCCGGTCGGTGAGGACGGCGGGGTGGATGTCCCGGGCGAGGTCGCGGAGCTCCTGGAGGGTGACCTTCACTTCGCCGTGCGCCCCGTCGATCAGCCGCGCCGCCGCTCCGGGGTCCTCGGCGAGCCGCTCCTTCGCCAGCCCGAGCTCCATCGCGAGGGCGGCGAGCCGTGCCTGGGCGCCGTCGTGCAGATCGCGTTCGATCCGGCGCAGGTCCGCCGCCGCCGTGTCCACGACCACGCCCCGGTCCGACTCCAGCTCCACCACGCGGGAGTCCAGCCGGGAGGGGCCGAGCAGCCCGGCGACCATCACCCGGTCCACCGAGGCGAGCCCCCGGACGATCCACGGCGACACGAGCACGAGGACCAGACCCGCACCACAGGTCGCGGTCAGCTCGAAGGCCGAGTCCAGATAGACGCGGTGCGTGGCGTCCCCGTACAGCTGGAGCCCGTCGATGCCCACGTACGCCGGGAAGATCCAGGCCCACAGCGGGTACGTGAACATGCTCCACGCGGTCGTCACCACCGTCACCGAGACGGTGAACGCGAAGACCGCCCACGGGAAGTGCAGGAACCCGTAGAGCAGGTGGCGCCAGGAGGCCCCGTTGCGGAGCGCCGCGCCCGCCCACGAGAACACCCCGCCGGTCCGGCCCCGCACGGGCTCCGGATCGGCCAGGTCGAGCCCCAGCAGGGCGCGGGCGCGCCGGCGCTCCAGGGCGCCGAACCCCCGGCACACCGCCAGGCCGGCGGCGAGGACCGGGATGCCGAGGAAGGTGACCATCAGGCCGGCGCTCAGCGAGACCGTGGTGACCACGAGGGTGAAGAGCGCGATGCTGACCGGCAGGCTCAGCAGGAGGTACAGCAGCTCCCGCCAGGTCCGCCCCTCGACCGGCGCGCGGAGCACGGCCGGGAAGAAGTGCTTCTCGTCGGGGCGGTCCCAGGAGCCGGTGCCGCCGCCCTGCCCGTTCCGTGCGTCCGATCCGTATGCCGTGGCCATCGCTGCCGTCCGTTTCCGTTCTCCGGTGAGGCCCGTCGTGGGCCGTTCTCCGTATGCCGTCCCGTCGCGGGCCGCTCGGTGCGCGCGACGGCCGTGCACGCCGTTTCCGGGGACGTCGTCCCTGGCCCGTGCGCGGCTTGCCGGCCGATGACTCCAGCCTCTTCCGTACGGGTGCTCCGCACCATGAGGGCGGTCTCCGTATCCGGTGGGGGGTTACCCCCACCCCGGCGTGCGCGCCGTGCGCACGCCGGAGGGCCGGAGCGCACGCGCCCCGGCCCTCCCTGCTTCCGGCCCCGCTTCCGACCCCTTGCTCCGGTGCCCCTGCTCCGGGTCCCCGGATCCCTGCCGGTCCGGTCCGCCGCCGGTCTCAGCCCGGTCCGGCCGCGCCGTCGCGCCACGGCAGCTCGGCGGTCACCGAGGTGGGGCCGCCCTCGGGCGACTCCACGATGAGCAGGCCGTCCACCGCGCCGAGCCGCTCCGACAGCCCGGCCAGACCGGTGCCGCCCTCCGCCCGTGCCCCGCCCTTCCCGTCGTCGCGCACCTGGAGCATCAGCCGGTCGCCCGCGCGCCACACGTCCACGGTGGCCGAGCGCGCCCGGCTGTGCTTGCTGACGTTCTGGAGCAGCTCGGAGACGGTGAAGTAGGCGATGCCCTCGATCGCCTGGGCCGGCCGGCCCGGCAGATCGACGCCGACCGTCACGGGCACGGTGCAGCGCGAGGCGATCGAGGAGAGGGCCGCGTCCAGTCCCCGGTCGGTGAGGACGGCCGGATGGATTCCCCGGGCGAGGTCGCGGAGCTCCTGGAGGGCGACCTTCACCTCGCCGTGCGCCTCGTCGACCATGCGGGCGGCCGCCTCCGGATCGGCGCCGAGCTTCTCCTTCGCCAGCCCGAGGTCCATGGCGAGCGCCACCAGCCGTGCCTGGGCGCCGTCGTGCAGATCGCGTTCGATCCGGCGCAGGTCCGCCGCCGCCGTGTCCACGACCACACCCCGGTCCGACTCCAGCTCGGCGATCCGCCGCTCCAGCTCGTCCGAGGGCGCCAGCAGCGTCCGCACCATCGCGCGGTCCACGTTGGCGAGCGCCCGTGCCACGTAGGGGAGTACGGGCCAGAACGTGAAGAACCCCACCAGCGTCACGGTGAACGTCACCACGCCCCACGGCAGTCTGATGAACGAATACAGCAACGCCCGCCAGCCCACCGGGTCGCCGAGTCCCGACCAGAGCCAGGCGAAGAAGCCCTTCTCGCGGCGGGTCCGCGCGATCGCACCGGGCTCCTCGACGTGGACCCCGAGCAGGACGCGGGCCCTGGCCCGCTCGAACCGGCCGAGCCCCCGCGAGCCCTGGATGCCGAGGGCGAGCAGCGGCAGTCCGACCACCGTGACGGACAGTCCGGCACCGACGCTGACCAGCACGACCGCGTAGACGAAGCCGATGATCGTGGCCGGCAGGTTCGCCAGCAGATGGGCGATCTCCTTCCACGTCCACACGTCGAGGGCCGGGCGCAGTCGGGGCGGCCGGGGGTCGTCCGGCGCGAAGGGGCTCTCGGGAGGGCTCGTCGTCATGCGTCCAAGCCTGCCGGTCCGACCCCCGCGCACGCCATGGGGCTCGTGGGTGCGAGGAAGTGGGGATAACCCCACCCCACCCCCACCTCTCGACCCGCCCCCACCCGCCCGCACCCCGCACGTGCCCGGGACGCGGCTGCTTACCGTCTCTTTAACAGGGCCTAGACTCCCGTGCGTACAGATCGTCGAGCGGTTCGAGGGAGCGAGGAACGGACGTGGCGGACGTGCCGGAACTGCCGGAGCCGACCGCTCTCGCGTCGGATTACTTCCACAGCTACTCGGTCGTCGGACTGCTCGCCCTCGTCGGCGTGCTCTTCGTCGCCGTCGCCTTCGGGGCGGGACGCCTGCTCAGGCCCGTGGCTCCGACGCCCGAGAAACTCCTCACCTACGAATGCGGTGTGGACCCCGTGGGGGAGGGCTGGGCGCACACGCAGGTGCGCTACTACGTCTACGCCTTCCTCTACGTGATCTTCGCCGTCGACTCGGTCTTCCTCTTCCCCTGGGCGACCGTGTTCGCCGCGCCCGGATTCGGCGCGACCACCCTGGTGGAAATGTTCGTCTTCCTCGGCTTCCTCGCCGTGGGACTGCTCTACGCATGGAAGAAGGGCGTCCTCACATGGGCGTGACGAGCCGCTCGACCCCCGAGCCGCAGCCCGCAGCCGCGACGCAGGAGGCGGTGAACGGCCCCGGGCCCGTCCCGCTGCCCGAGCCCCAACGGCTCGGCGTGCTGTCCCGCCTCGCGCCGGAACCGATGAAGGTGGTCCTGAACTGGGGCCGCCGCTACAGCCTCTGGGTCTTCAACTTCGGACTCGCCTGCTGTGCCATCGAGTTCATCGCCGCCTCGATGTCCCGTCACGACTTCATGCGGCTCGGTGTGATCCCCTTCGCCCCGGGCCCCCGCCAAGCCGACCTGATGGTCGTGTCCGGCACGGTGACGGACAAGATGGCCCCGGCGGTGAAGCGGCTGTACGAGCAGATGCCCGAACCGAAGTACGTGATCTCCTTCGGCGCCTGCTCCAACTGCGGTGGGCCGTACTGGGACTCGTACTCGGTCACCAAGGGGGTCGACCAGATCATCCCCGTCGACGTGTACGTCCCCGGCTGCCCGCCCCGGCCCGAGGCGCTGCTCCAGGGCATCCTCAAGCTGCAGGAGCGGATCGCCCGCGAGTCGCTGGCGGAGCGTTACGCCACCGGCACCGCCGCCCGGCCCTCGACCGCCGCGCTGCGCAGCGGACTCGTCGCCGCGCCCGCCGAGCCGGGGGAGTCGCGGTGAACGCCTCCGAGAACGCGGCCGGGACGCCGGCCGGGAGTTCCGCCGAGAACACGGCCGGGACGTCCGCCGAACTGTACGACCGGCTGCTCGGTGCGGACGCCGACGAGGCCGCCGTCGCCGAGGCCGTCGCCGGGCTCTTCGGCGAGGGGGCGACCGCCGCCCACGCGTACGACCTGCTCACCGTGGACGTACCCGCCGACACCTGGACCGCCGCGCTCACGACCGCGCGCGACCGGCTCGGCTGCACCTACTTCGACTGGCTGAGCGCCGTCGACGAACCCGGCACCGGCTTCCTGGTCAGCGCCCACGTGGCCGCCCTCTCCACGGGTACGGTCCGGCGGCTGCTGGTCCGTACGACGGTTCCGCACGGAGCGGCCGTGCTGCCCACCGCGATCGACGTCTACGCGGGTGCCGCCTGGCACGAGCGCGAGACCCACGAGATGTTCGGCATCGGCTTCGAGGGCCACCCGCACCTGGTGCCCCTGCTGCTGCCCGAAGGATTCGAGGGCCACCCGCTGCGCAAGGACTTCGTCCTCGCCGCCCGGGTCGCCAAGGCGTGGCCGGGCGCCAAGGAGCCCGGCGAGTCCGACCACGGCGGGCCCAAGCGGCGTGCCATGCTCCCGCCGGGCGTACCCGATCCGAACGAGTGGGGACCGCTCAAGGGGCAACTGCCGCCCGCACCGGCCCGCCCGGCGCGCGGCGCCCGCGCCGCCGGTACCGCTGCCGGTGCCGCCGCGGGCGAGCGACCGGTACGCCGGGCCCGGAGCGTCACCGAGGGCTCGGCGGGACAGCGTCCCGCCACCGCGCCCCCGGCGCCCGACGACCCGTCGCCGGGGGCGGGCCAGGGCGCCCCGCCCGCCCGTCCCGCCCGGAGGTCCCGCAGCGTCTCGGCGGGCTCCGCCAGCCAGCGCACGGAGGGCGGTGCCCCGGACGGTACGCAGACCCCCGCGACGGACCCGGAGGCCTCGGGGCGGACCGGTACGGCAGCGGACTCCGGCGCCGCGGCCCCCCGGACGCCCCGAAGCGCGGACGCCCCGTGGCACCACGCCAGCCCGGCGTTCGACGACGGGTCGGCGGAGGCGAAGCGCGAGCCGGAGCAGCCCGCGAAGCCCGAGCCGGAAGCCGAGCCCGCGCAGCCGGTGACGCCCGAGCCGGTGACGCCCGAGCCGGAGCAGCCGGTGACGCCCGAGCCCGAGCGGCCCGCAGCCCCTGAGGGGTCCGCGGAAACCGCCGAACCCGAGCGACCCGCAGAGCCCGCAGAGCCCGAAGGCCCCGACGTGCCCGAAGACCCCGACGTGCCCGAAGACCCCGACCACCGTCCCTCCGGAGGCGATACCGCGTGAACGACGTACTCGACGTCGCCCTCCGGCTCCTCATCGTCTTCGTCGTCTTCCTGGTCTTCCCGCTCGTCGTCGGCCAGACCGAGCACAAGGTGATGGCGCACATGCAGGGCCGCCTCGGCCCCATGTACGCGGGCGGATTCCACGGCTGGGCGCAGCTCGTCGCGGACGGGGTCAAGTTCGTGCAGAAGGAGGACGTGGTCCCGGCCGACGCCGACCGCCGCATCTTCCAGCTCGCGCCCGCCGTCGCGCTGCTGCCGTACCTCCTGGTGGTGCTCGCCATCCCGGTCGGGCCCGGTGAGGGCGCGGTCGGCCAGGCCGTCGACGCGGGGATCTTCTTCGTGCTCGCCGTGATGGGGATCGGCGTCCTGGGCTCGCTGATGGCGGGGTGGGCGTCCGCCAACAAGTTCTCCCTGCTCGGCGGGCTCCGTACCGCCGCCCAGCTCCTGGCGTACGAACTGCCGATGCTGCTCGCGGCCGCCTCCGTGGCGATGGCGGCTGGGACGGTGTCGCTGACCGGGATCGCCGACGCGTTCGAGTGGTGGTGGCTGCCCTGGCAGATCACCGGCGCCCTGATCTTCTTCGTCGCCGGGCTCGCCGAGCTCCAGCGGCCGCCCTTCGACATGCCGGTGGCCGACTCGGAGATCATCTTCGGCGCGTACACCGAGTACACCGGGCTGCGCTTCGCGCTCTTCCTGCTCGCGGAGTACGCCGGAATCGTCGTCCTGTGCGGTCTGACCACCGTGCTCTTCCTCGGCGGCTGGCACAGCCCGTTCGGCGGGGACGGTCTCGGTTGGCTCTGGACCCTGCTGAAGACGGTGCTCCTCGCGTTCGTCGTCATCTGGCTGCGGGTGACCTTCCCGCGCCTGCGCGAGGACCAGCTCCAGAAGCTCGCCTGGACCACACTCATCCCGCTCGCCCTCGCGCAGATCGCGCTCACCGGCATCGTGAAGGTGGCGATCAACTAGTGCCTCCGATCCCCGGCTCCGGCCTGGCCAAGGGCCTCGCCGTCACCCTGCGGACCATGACCAGGCGCACGGTCACCGCGCAGTACCCGGACGCGCAGCCCGAACTCCCGCCGCGCTCCCGCGGCGTCATCGGGCTGTTCGAGGAGAACTGCACGGTCTGCATGCTCTGCGCCCGCGAGTGCCCCGACTGGTGCATCTACATCGACTCCCACAAGGAGACGAGCCCGCCCGCCGCCCCCGGCGGACGTGAACGCTCCCGCAACGTCCTCGACCGCTTCGCCATCGACTTCTCCCTCTGCATGTACTGCGGTATCTGCATCGAGGTCTGCCCCTTCGACGCCCTCTTCTGGTCGCCGGAGTTCGAGTACGCCGAGACGGACATCCACGAACTCACCCACGAGCGCGACAAGCTCCGGGACTGGATGTGGACCGTGCCGGAGCCACCCGCGCTGGACCCGGGCGCGGAGGAGCCCAAGGAGATCTCCGCCGCCCGCAAGACGGCGGAGAAACTCGAAGCCCAGCGTGCCCAGGCAGAGCAGGCAGAGCAGGCAGCACAGGCAGAGCAGACACAGGCTGAACCGCCGCACGACGAGAAGGGCCAGGCATGATGCCCGCACTCGCCGCGAGCGTGGCGGCCCACCCCGGCTTCCTCTCCCCGTCCGGCGTCGAGATCGCGTTCGTCCTGGTCGGACTCGTGACCCTCGGCGCGGCCCTCGTCACCGTCACGACCCGTCAGCTGGTGCACGCCGCGCTCTGGCTCGTCGTCACCCTCGGCGGCCTCGCGGTGGAGTACCTCCTGCTCACGGCGGAGTTCATCGCCTGGGTACAGGTACTGATCTACGTCGGTTCGGTCGTGGTCCTCCTTCTCTTCGGCCTGATGCTCACCCGTGCCCCCATCGGCCGGTCGCCGGACGCCGACTCGGAGAACCGGTGGGCCGCGCTCGGTGTGGCGGTCGCTTCGGCGGCGGCCCTCGTCTGGGTCGTGGTGGACGCCTTCCGGACCACCTGGATCGAGCTGGACGGGCCCGTCCAGGGCTCCACCGCCGTCACCGGCACCTTCCTCTTCCGCCACTGGGTGCTGCCGTTCGAGGCGCTCTCCGTGCTGCTGCTCGCCGCCCTGGTGGGGGCGATCGTGCTGTCCCGCCGCGACCCCGAGACCCGCGCGGCCCTTCCCGGGACCCGCCGTACACCCGGAAGCCGTACACCCGGCGGCCGTACGTTCGGCGGTCCCGGTACCCGCACCACCGCCCGCCGCGCCACCGCCCCCGGGCGTACGCGCGCCGGTGACCGGCCCGGCGGCGGGACCGGCGACAAGTCCGGCCCCGCGACCACCCCCGGCCCGCCCGCCCCCGGCACCCCGGAAGAAGGGAAGAGCTGATGCACCTCGCCTATCCCGCCGTGCTCGCCGTCCTCCTCTTCTGCGTAGGCGTCTACGGCGTGCTCGCCCGCCGCAACGCGATCCTGGTCCTGATGTCCGTCGAGCTGATGCTCAACGCCGTCAACCTCAACCTGGTCGCCTTCGACGTCTGGCTCCGCGACTCGCTCCACGCCGGCCAGGCCCTCACCCTCTTCACGATCGCCATCGCCGCCGCCGAGATCGGCATCGGCCTCGCGATCGTGCTCGCCGTGTACCGCAACCGCGGCTCCTCCGACGTCGACCGCCTCCGCGACACCGCCGAGACCGATGCCGCCGAGACCCTCCCCGACGAGTGGACCGGCGACGGCGGGCCCGCCGACGGGAGCACCGGCAGTAACCCCGATGAACCGGCCGCCGCTCCGGCGGGGAAGGCACGGAAGACAGAGGCCACCGCGTGACCACCACGACCCTCGCCGTCCTCGTCCCCCTGCTGCCCTTCCTGGGGGCCGTTGCGGGACTGCTGCTCGGCCGCACCGCGCCCGGGTTCGTCCGGCCGCTCGCCGTCCTCCCGGTGCTCGCCGCGGCGGTGCTCGCCGTGGCCGTCGCCGCCGACCAGGGCGGCGGCCCGGCCATCGACGCCGCGACCCGGCTGACGCCCACCGGTTCGGTACCGATCGACCTCGCACTCCACCTGGACGGCTTCGCCGCCCTCGTCGCCGTCCTCGTCGGGCTCGTCGCGACCTGCGTGCAGGTCTACTCGCTCGCCTACCTCCGCGACGACCCCCGCTACCCCTCCTACGCGGCGCTGGTCTCCCTCTTCACCTCCGCGATGCTGCTCGTCGTCTACTCCGGCGACCTGATGGTGCTGCTGGTCGGCTGGGAGGTCATGGGCATCTGCTCGTACTTCCTCGTCGGCCACTACTGGGAGACGCCCGAGGCGCGCGCCGCCTCCCTCAAGGCGTTCCTGGTCACCAAGCTCGGCGACGTGCCGTTCCTGATCGGCCTCTTCGCGCTCGCCGCCGACACCGGCACCTTCCGCATCACGGGCATCCTCGGCGCGGTCGCGAACGGCGGACTCGACCACCCCACGCTCATCGCGCTGCTGCTGCTCGCCGGGGTGGCGGGCAAGTCCGCGCAGTTCCCGCTGCACACCTGGCTGCCCGACGCGATGGCCGGCCCGACCCCCGTCTCCGCGCTCATCCACGCCGCGACGATGGTGGCCGCCGGAATCTACTTCGTGGCCCGGCTGCTGCCCGTCTTCGCCGCCTCCGGCGCCGCCCTCGTCGTCCTCTCCGTGATGGCCGCCGTCACGATGATCGGCTCCGGTCTGGCCGCGCTCGCCCAGGACGACATCAAACGCGTCCTCGCCTACTCGACCCTCGGCCAGCTCGGCTACATGGCCGGGGCACTGGCCGTCGGCGACCGGGGGGCCGCCGTCTTCCACCTCCTGTCGCACGGTGCCTTCAAGGCCGTCCTCTTCCTGGCCGCCGGAGTCGTCATCCACGCCACCGGCACCAACTCGCTCGCCGCCATGTCCCGCATGGGCGGGCTCACCAAGCGCATCCCCGACGCCTACTGGACGATGACCGTCGCCCTGCTGGCGCTGGCGGCCATTCCGCCGTTCGCCGGCTTCTTCTCCAAGGAGGCCGTCCTCGTCGCCGCCGAGCACACCGCCCTCGGCGACCGCCACGTCGCCCCGGCCGCCGCGGGCTGGACGATCCTCGTCGCCGGCCTGCTGGCCGCCGTGCTCACCGCCGCGTACGCCACCCGCCTCTGGCTCCTCACCTTCAAGGGCCGCGGCCCCGAAGCGGCGGACCACGGCAAGCAGCCCGTCGCGATGACCGGCGTCCTCTGGGTGCTGGCCGTCCCCACTCTCGGCTTCGGGCTGACGGTCGGCGTGATCGGCGACTGGTTCGACGGACACCGCCTCACCCCGACGCTGACCACCGCCGTCCTCTCCACGGGCGTAGGACTCGTCGGCGGACTCGTCACCTACGCCGCGTGGCGCCACACCACCGCGCACGCGACCGGCCACCCCCTCGGCGCCGTCACCGCGAACCCGCGGGCCGAACCCGCCCTGGTGGAGGCCGAGGCCATCAGCGCCCACGCCACCGTCTACGGCGACATCGCGGGAGCCGCCGACCCGGCCGACCCCGGACGCCTGCTGCTCGGCCCCCTGCACGGCCCGGCAGCCGCCGGATTCCACCTGGACGCCCTGTACTCGCGGCTGTTCGTCCGGCCCGTGCTGGCCGCGGCCCGCCTCGTCCGCTTCCTGGACCGCGAGGTCGTCGACACGTACGTACGCGGCGCAGGCACCACCGCACGACTGCTCGGCACCGCCGTCCGCCGCGCCCAGACCGGCAACGCGCAGACCTACGTCTCCGCCCTGCTCGCCGGGTCACTCGTCCTGACGATCGCCGTCGTCGTCTATGCCAACGTCAACGCCGGGGCGTGAACCGTGATCGATATCAGCCCGTCCGTGATGCAGGCCCTTCTGGCGTTGGCCGTCGTCGGCCCGCTGGTCGGCGCCGTCGCCGCCCTGCTCCCCGCCCCGCCCGGACTGAAGGGCCGCGACCCGGACCAGGCCGTGCTCCGCCACGGCGTCACCGTGACCGGCGCGATCCTGGTCGTCACCCTGCTGCTGGCGGCCGGCTTCGACCGCGACCACGCGTCGGCCATGCAGGCCACCACCGACATCGGCTGGATCCCCGCGCTGGACGTCCGCGTCCACCTCGGCATCGACGGCATCTCTCTCCCCCTCGTCGTGCTCACCGCGCTGCTGACCTTCCTCTGCGCGCTGTACAGCTACTTCAAGATGCCCGCGGGCCCGTCCCCGAAGGCCTTCGTCGCACTGATCCTGGTCCTGGAGTCCGGCACGCTCGCGACCTTCGCCGTGCTGGACCTGCTGCTCTTCTTCCTCGCCTTCGAGATGGTCCTCATCCCGATGTACTTCCTCATCGCCCGCTGGGGCGGCGAGGGCAAGCAGGCCGCGGCCTCGAAATTCGTCCTCTACACGCTGCTCGGCTCCGTCGTCATGCTGCTCGGCCTGCTGCTCGTCGGACTCGACGCCGGCACCTTCGACATGGTGGCACTCGCCACTGACAACGGCCGTGGCCTTTCCACGTCCGTGCAGGTCATCGCCGTTCTGGCGATCGGTGTCGGGCTCGCCGTGAAGACCCCGATGTGGCCGCTGCACAGCTGGCTGCCCGACGCGCACACCGCCGCCCCCACGGTCGGCTCGGTGCTCCTGGCCGGTGTGATGCTGAAGATGGGCACGTACGGGTTCGTCCGGGTGCTCCTGCCGATCGCCCCCGACGGCATACACACCTTCGCGCCGTACCTCGCCGCCCTCGCGGTCGCCGGGATCGTCTACGGGTCGCTCGCCTGCCTCGCCCTCGCCCGCCCGGGCGCCAAGGGCGACCTCAAGCGCCTGATCGCGTACTCCTCGGTCGGCCACATGGGCTTCGTGCTCCTCGGCATCGCCACCATGACCCCCACCGGCGTCAACGGCGCGCTCTTCGCCAACATCGCCCACGGCCTCATCACCGGCCTGCTGTTCTTCCTGGTCGGCGCGGTGAAGGACCGGCACGGCACCGCCGATCTCGACACCCTCGCGGGCGCCACCGGAGCCGCCCTCTACGGCCGCGCCCCCCGCCTCGGCGCCCTGCTCGCCTTCGCCGCCGTCGCCTCCCTCGGACTCCCGGGCCTTGCCGGGTTCTGGGGTGAGATGCTCACCCTGTTCGGCGCGTTCGACCCGGCCGAGGGCCTCAACCGCCCGGCGTTCCTGACCTTCATGGCGATCGGCGCCTTCGGCACCCTGCTCACCGCCGCGTACATGCTCGTCGTCGTCCGCCGCGTCTGCATGGGCGAACCGCCCGCGCGGACGGGCAACGCCACCGGCCTCGGCGCCGGGCCCGGGAGCACGGAAGCCGCCGGAACCACCGGGACCCCGGTGGCCACCAGGACCGCGGTGGCCACCAGCACCGCGGCCACCGCCACGGACACGACGGTGTCGGACTCGGCGTCCACCACGGAGATCGCCGACGTCCGCCCGTACGAGTTCGCCACCTGGACCCCGCTCGTCGCCCTCACCGTCCTCGCCGGACTCTGGCCCGCCGTCCTCCTGGGACTCAGCGATCCGGCCGTGCAGAAGCTCCTCGCAGGAGGCAAGTCGTGATCACGGACCTCGTGACCGCCGCCGTCGGAGCGGCCCCGGGCCCCGCGACCGGCCCGACCGGAGCGACCGGCCCGACCGGAGCGCAGGCCGTGGAGTCCGCCGCGAGCCTCGTCCAGTCCATCGACTGGCTCGCCGTCGCCCCGCCGCTCGTCGTCGCGGTCCTGGCGCTCGCCGTCCTCGTCGCCGACCTCTTCCTCGCCGAACGCCACAAGCCGCTGCTCGGATGGGCCACCGTCGCCGGGCTCGTCGTCGCCCTCGCCTCCCTGGTCCCGCTGCTGGGAGACCACCGCTCGACCTTCTGCACGGCCGCCGCCGGTCCCGGGTCGGTACAGGCGTGCAGCTACACCGCCGACAACTTCGCCCTGGTGATCCAGGCCCTGGTCCTCGTCGGGGCGCTGCTCACCGCGCTGCTCTCGCTCGACGACACCCGCAAGCTCCCCGCCGGGGAGTTCTGGTTCCTGCTGCTCTCCTCGGCCTCCGGCGCGGCGCTGCTGCCCGCCTCGCGCGACCTGATCACCCTCGTCGTCGCTCTGGAAGTCGCCTCGCTCCCCGCCTTCGCCCTCGTCGGCATCAAGCGCGGCGACCGCCGCTCCTCCGAGGCGGCCCTCAAGTTCTTCCTGTCGTCCGTCACCGCGACCGCCGTGATGCTCCTCGGCGTCAGCTTCGTGTACGCGGCCACCGGCATCACCCACCTCACCGAGCTGTCCCACGCCCTGGACGACCTGCCCGCCCGGTTCTCCACGCTCGCGGCGACGGGCGTCGCGCTCACCCTCGTCGGCTTCGCCTTCAAGACCGCCGCCGCGCCCTTCCACTTCTGGGTCCCCGACACCTACGTCGGCGCCCCGCTGCCCATCGCCGCGTACCTCTCGGTCGTCGGCAAGGCGGTCGGCTTCTCCGGCCTGATCCTGGTCACCGTGATCGCCTTCCCGGCCTACGCCGACGTGTGGGGGCCGGTGCTCGCCGTGCTGGCCGCGCTGACCATGACCGCCGGGAACGTCGCCGCGCTGCGCCAGGACCCGGGCCGCGCCCGCAGCGCGGTACGCCTGCTCGCCTGGTCCTCGGTGGGCCAGGCCGGCTACCTGCTGGTGCCGATCGCCGCGTCCGCGTACTCCGACGACGTCCACGTGGGCTCCACCGTCGCGTACGCCCTCATGTACGCCGTCGTGAACCTCGGCGCCTTCGCGGTCGCCGCCCTCGTGGCCCGTACGAGCCCCGGCAACCGGCTCACCGACTACCGGAACCTCTACGCGCGCCGGCCCCTCACCGCCCTGGCGCTGGCCTTCTTCCTGCTCTGCCTGGCTGGACTGCCGCCCGGGATCATCGGCCTCTTCGCCAAGGTCACCGTCTTCTCGGCCGTCGTCGACGCGGGCCTGGGCTGGCTCGCCGTCGTGATGGCCGTCAACGTGGTGATCGCCCTCGCCTACTACCTCCGGTGGACCGCCCTGCTCTTCCGAGGCGCCGAGGCCCCGGAGGCCGTACGGGAGGACACTTCCCGGGCCGTACCGGCAGTGGCCGCCGCGGGGACGGCCCCGGCGGCCGCCCCCGCCCCCCTCGTCGCCGCGCTCGTCCTCACCGCCGCCGCCGCGCTCGTCCTCTCCGGGGCGCCGCAGATCGTTCTGAGGTTCGCCGGCGGAACGCTTTTCTGACGGTTCCGTACCACCCGCCCCGGCCCCCACCTCACCGGTTTGCCCCGGCGGGCCGGAACAGGGCAGGGTCTTGCGTGCATCCATCACGCACCGGGCGACGCACCGGGCAGGCAAGAGCGGACGAGGGAGACAGCGCAGTGCTGAACGGATTCAAGGACTTCATCCTGCGGGGCAACGTCATCTCCATGGCGATCGGCCTCGCCGTGGGAGCGGCCTTCACCGCGGTCGTCACCGGATTCAGCAACGCCTTCATCGTGCCCCTCATCGGCGTCATCACCCGGGGCACCGGCGACTTCAACAAGGCGTCCTTCGACGTCGAGGGCGTCACCTTCCCCTACGGCCTGTTCATCGCCGCGGCCATCGCCTTCGTCATCACCGCCGCCGTGCTCTACTTCTGCGTCGTCGTCCCCATGCAGAAGGTCCAGGACCGCTTCACCGCCAAGAAGGCCGACGAGCCCGCCGACATCAAGGCCGCCCTGCGCGACTGCCCGCGCTGCTACACCGCCATCCCGGCCATCGCCTCGCGCTGCGGCCACTGCACCAGCGAGGTCGAGCCCGACCCGGCCGCCGTGGCGCTCGCCGAGCAGGTCACCGGAAAGCCCGTGGGCGCCCAGAAGCTCCCCGCCCAGCGCTGAGTGCCACCACCCGTACGGTCGAACCCTCCCCGGGGCCCGTACGGGCGCGCGGGCCCCGCCCTCCGGGCCCGCGCACAAGGGAACTAGCTCACCTCGCCTGGCGTTGACCAGAGCGGGAAGCTCCACTGAAAGAAGTGGGCTCCTGTCGAGCCATCGAGCAAGGGTTCCCCTGCTGCACCACTTGGAGGGCGTACCGTGCACCGCCGGCACAACGGGCTGAAGACCGCAGTACTCCTCGGTGGTCTGTCCGCGCTGATCATCGTCATCGGCAGCTTCTTCGGGCGTACGGGCCTGATCGTCGCGCTCCTCGTGGCGGTCGGCACCAACGCCTACGCGTACTGGAACAGCGACAAGCTCGCCCTGCGGGCGATGCGGGCGAGGCCCGTCAGCGAGTTCGAGGCCCCCACGATCTACCGCATCGTGCGCGAGCTCTCCACCGCCGCCCGGCAGCCGATGCCCCGGCTCTACATCTCGCCCACCCAGGCGCCCAACGCCTTCGCCACCGGACGCAACCCGCGCAACGCCGCGGTCTGCTGCACCGACGGCATCCTCCAGATCCTGGACGAACGCGAGCTGCGCGGTGTCCTCGGCCACGAGCTGAGCCACGTCTACAACCGCGACATCCTCATCTCGTCCGTCGCCGGAGCACTCGCCTCCGTCGTGATGTTCCTGGTCAACTTCGCCTGGCTGATCCCGGTCGGCCGCTCCAGCGACGACGAGGGCCCCGGCATCTTCGGCCTTCTCCTCGTGATGATCCTGGGCCCGCTCGCCGCCTCCGTCATCCAGCTCGCCGTGAGCCGTTCCCGCGAGTACGAGGCCGACGCCTCCGGAGCCCAGCTCACCGGGGACCCGCTCGCCCTGGCGAGCGCCCTGCGCAAGCTCGACGCGGGCACGAAACGGCTCCCGCTGCCTCCGGAGCCCCGGATCGAGACCGCGAGCCACATGATGATCGCGAACCCCTTCCGGCCCGGCCAGGGTGTGTCCAAGATGTTCTCCACGCATCCGCCGATGGCGGAGCGCATCGCCCGACTAGAGAAGATGGCAGGTCATCGACCGTGAAGACGATCCTGAACGTCATATGGCTGGTCCTGTGCGGCTTCTGGATGTGCCTCGGCTACCTCGCCGCCGGTCTCGTCCTCTGCATCACGATCATCGGCATCCCGTTCGGCGTGGCCGCGTTCCGCATCGGCCTGTACGCCCTCTGGCCCTTCGGCTACATGGTGGTCGACCGCCGTGACGCGGGCGGCGCCTCCTGCGTCGGCAACGTCCTCTGGCTGGTCCTCGCCGGCTGGTGGCTGGCCCTCGGCCACATCGTCACCGGTATCGCGCTCTTCGTCACGATCATCGGCATCCCGCTGGCCATCGCGAACTTCAAGCTGATCCCGGTGTCGCTGATGCCGTTCGGCAAGGAGGTCGTCCCCACGGACCAGCCCTTCGCCGCCCGTTGACCACCCCGTCCGGTGCGGTAATCCGACTTTTCCGGGCAACCGATCCGGTGCCCCGCGCGTCCCTGATTCCGTAACCAGGAAAGGGGTAGGTGCGCCGCATGGGCATCATCGCGTGGATCATCCTCGGGCTAGTCGCCGGAGTCATAGCCAAGGTTCTGCTGCCGGGACGCGATCCCGGCGGCATCATCATCACGACCCTCATCGGGATCGCCGGAGCGTTCGTCGGAGGCTGGCTCTCCGCGAAGTTCCTCGACCGTCCCATCAACGACGACTTCTTCGACCTCGCGACCTGGGTGGCCGCCATCGCGGGCTCCCTGGTGCTGCTCATCGTCTACCGGCTGCTCTTCGGCAACTCCCGCGAACGCCGCTGACCCGCGCCGCCCTTCCGCCGGTCACCGGTCCTCCAGACCGGTCTCCCGCAGCGTCAGATTGAGCCGGCCGGCCCGCATCCCCGTATCCGGGCCGGCCGTCCCCGGGTACACCTTGGGCACCCCGTGGAACGCGAACCGCGACGGGCCGCCGAACACGAACAGATCACCGGACTCCAGCTCCACGTCCGTCCACGGCCGCCCCCGGTCCTCCGAGTTCCCGAACCGGAAGACGCAGGTGTCCCCGATGCTGAGCGAGACCACCGGCGCCCCGGAGACTTCCTCCCGGTCCTGGTGCATGCCCATCCGGGCCGTGCCGTCGTAGAAGTTCACCAGCCCCGCGTCCGGCGCGTACGCCCGGCCCGCGGCCTCGTCCCCGTACGCCTCCGCCACCGCCGCACGGCCCAGCTCCGCGAGCCACCCGGGGAAGGCCGGCACCCGGGCACCGTTCACGTCGTCGGCGGTCCGGACGTACCGGTACGGCAGCCAGTGCCACCCCAGGCACACCGTCCGCACCGACATCACCCCGCCGCCCGGCAGCTCGGTGTGCCGGAGCGGCACCGGACCTCGTGCCCACTCCCGGCAGGCCACCACCAGCTCCCGCTGCCGCTCCACGGACAGCCACCCCGGCACGTGCACCGCCCCGGGAGCGACGGTCCGCCGTTCCCTCGGGAACAGCCCCGCCGGCACCGTCAGCCCCGCCCGGCGGTGTTCCGCCCGGTCTCCCGCCCCGCCGCGTCCCCGGCCGCCCGGCCGTCGGCCCAGGCACCCTCGAACGTCAGCAGCCGCTCCTTGCGCTCCGGGCCGCCCGCGTACCCCCGCAGCGAACCGTCCGCGCCGATCACCCGGTGGCACGGCCGTACCACCAGCAGCGGATTGCGCCCGATCGCGGTGCCCACGGCCCGTACCCCGGCACCCGCCACCCCGACCCGCCCGGCGACCCAGCCGTACGACACCGTCCCGCCGTACGGGATCTCCTCCAGCGCCCCCCAGACCCGCCGCTGGAACTCCGTCCCGGCCCCCGGCGCGTACGGCAGCGCGAAACGCGTCAGCCGCCCCGCGAAGTACGCCGAGAGCTGCTCCCGGGCCTCCTCGAAGAGCTCCGGCGCCTCCCGCCACCCCGCCAGGACGACAGCCCCGCCCCTCTGCTCCGGTACGGACACGGAGAGCAGGCCCCCGGACGCCTCGTCGCCGACCAGCAGCAGCTCGCCCAGCGGGCTGTCGAACCTCGTGTACACCGTGCTCATCGGCCCTCGTCCCTCTCGCGCGCCACTCGGTACCCCACCTACGAGTCTGCGGCACACCATCGCGTTCGGGCTGGCGGAAATCCGACATGGGGCACCGGGGTCGATCCCGTCGACCCGGGGCCGGAAACGGCTCACGGCGGTGCCGAAGACGACACCGCCGTGGGGAACCTCAGTGAGCGCGCGGGGGTACGGGCATCGGCCCGTCCGTCACCGGTAGTTGACGTACTGCAGCGCGAAGTCGAAGTCCTTGCCCTTGAGCAGCGCCTGGACGGCCTGGAGGTCGTCGCGGCTCTTCGAACTGACGCGCAGCTCGTCACCCTGGACCTGCGCCTTGACGCCCTTGGGACCTTCGTCGCGGATGGCCTTGGCGACCTTCTTGGCGTTCTCCTGGGAGATGCCTTCCTCGATGGTGGCGAAGATCTTGTACTCCTTGCCGGACAGCTGCGGCTCGCCCGCGTCCAGCGACTTCAGCGAGATCCCGCGCTTGATCAGCTTGGTCTCGAAGATGTCGAGGATCGCCTTGACGCGCTCCTCGCCGTTCGCCTCCATCAGGATCTTCTCGCCGGACCAGGCGATCGACGCGCCGGTGCCCTTGAAGTCGTAGCGCTGGGAGATCTCCTTGGCGGCCTGGTTGAGGGCGTTGTCGACCTCCTGCCGCTCGACCTTCGAGACGATGTCGAAACTGGAGTCGGCCATGACGTGTGGCTCCTTGCGTCGTAGACGGTCGTAGGCATGGATCTGCACTGCGATGCAGGAGAAAGCCTAAAGGCCAAGGCCGTGAAGTTAAGACGTGGGCGTTGGCGTCAAGATCTTGATGTTGAGGGTGGCTGTGTGGGTGTGCCGGTCGACTCTGAGGCTTTTGTATGCGTATCGGGATAGGGGTCGTTTCACCGCTCGGGGGCTGACGCGGAGGCGGCGGGCGGGCATGAGCTGGTCCAGGACGGCTCGGCCGATCGTTCCGACGAGGTCGATCGCGGTGTCGGCGATGATGCCTGCGGCTCGGACGATCTGATCGCGGGCGCATCGTAGTGCGACGCTGAAACTTCCCCGGTCGGGGTCGGCTCCGGGTGTGGTCCCGGTGGCGTCGGCGATCGCGATCCGCAGGGCCTGGTAGGCGCTCAGGAGGGCGTAGACCTCCTGGGAGATGCCTGCACAGGTCTGGGAGCGCAGGACTCGTCGGCCCAGCATCGACTTCTTGATCGCGAAGTAGGCAGACTCCACTTCCCATCGCTCGTGATAGAGGCTGACCAGGTCGGATGCCGGGTATCGGTGGTGGTCGAGGAGGCTGGTGGCCATTCGGTAGAGGCCGGTCGTGCGGCCCTGGCTGGTGATGATGGTGATCTCGCATTCGATGATGCGGACTTCGAGGCCGCCGAAGCGGGAGAGGTGGGAGCCGTCCTCGAAACGCTCCAGGACCGGAGGTCTGCGGGCGGCCGAGATACGGGCCAGGAAGGCGGCCTCGGTGCCGGCGACGGCGGTCAGGAACGGATTGCCGGAGAAGCCCCGGTCGAGAAGGACGATCATTCCCGCGTGCAGGGAACGGGTCAGTCGTGTGCCGTAGACGGTTTCGCCGCTGGTGCGGGGGCCGAAGGCGGCGTCCAGGACCGCGCGGGTGCCGCAGGCCACCAGCGCGGTCAGGCAGATCTGCGGGTAGCCGGAGGTCCCGTACTGGTTGGTGATCCCGCCCAGACGGGCCCGGTGCAGCGGGCTGTCGGGGACGTCGAGGCAGGTACCGTCGATCGCGACGGTCAGCAGGCCCTTGAAATGGGCGCCGGCGGTACGGATCGCCGTGGCCGGCCCGCGCAACAGGTCGAACAGGGCCTGCATGGGACGCGCCCCCAGGCGTGTCCGGGCGTGCCAGAGCGCCGTGCCGGTCACGTTCGCGACCGGTATCGCCTCCAGTGAGGCAGTGAGCTTGCGCCAGACCGCCAGGTAGCCGCAGTCGTCGAAAAGGGCCGCGGCCAGCAGCAGGTAGACCACCACCCGGGCAGGGATCTTCCGCAGCCGCTGCTGGACCGCACCTGTTTCGGCAAGGGCCGCGTCGACCATCTCGAACGGGACGATCCGGGTGAGTTCCCCCAGATGCCCGGGAGCGAACAGGCCCTTGGCTACCGTGATTTCACTCGTGATGACACACTGATCGGACAGCGGAGCCTCCGGTGCTGTGAACGGCTGTCTTGGTCGACTGCCAGTTCTACCGGGGCTCCGCTTCTCACGTCCCGGATCGCACCAGATCAACCCACACGCCAACCCGTCCCCCGAGCCGTAACTTCACGGCCTTGGCCTAAAGGCTGCCCCCGCGTCCGGACGCTGATCAATCGAGTGGCGGAGCACCCCTGAGCATCGGGTATCGTTTACGTCGTCGCCAAGGAGTCCCCCAGCGGGGCTCCGGAGTGATGTTCGAGGCGGTGTGCCCGAGTGGCCAAAGGGAGCAGACTGTAAATCTGCCGGCTCAGCCTACCCAGGTTCGAACCCTGGCGCCGCCACCGAACGGGAAGCCCCCGTCCACAGCAATGTGGACGGGGGCTTTCTTCGTGTCCGGGCCACGTGCTGCCCGTCTCGAAAACCCGTCGGCAAGGATCTGCGGCCCGGCACCGGGTTCAGACTGGAGCCCGTGGACGATCAGACCTACGAAGACGCTTACGAAGCCTGGCGGTCGGCACTGACCACGCTGCTCGGGGACGCACCCTTGCTCGCGAGCTGGCAGGAGCGCCGTTACCGGTTCGCGCACCGAGTCGGCGCGCTCCTGACCGACTCGTCGGGGGAGGGGCCCGCGATGACGGGTCCTGTGCTGTACGGCGTCTTCTCCTCCGGCGCCGGGCTCTGCTACGTGGGCCAGACGCAGGATGCCGGCCGTCGGCTGCGGGATCTGCCGGTGGGGGAGAGCCACCATCTGGCCAACACGGTTCCGCCCGAACTCTGGGAGAGAGTCGTGGTGATCCGCTGGCCCCTGCTGCTCCCCGCAGCGCCCGCGGACGAACAGGCAGCGGTGAACGAGATGGGGCTGGAGGCCTGCGGGCTCGCCCTGGAACACATGCTCCAGATCGAAACGGCACCACCACTGAACAGCCGCCGCCGCCGATCGGCCGGGGACTGGCAGCCGCGGAATCTGGCGCGCAGTCGCTCACGAGGCGCTCTCAGGTCGCAGTCCCTGCCGGGATTGGGAGATCTCGCTCTCGCTGCCTGGAAGAGCCTCGCCGAGAGGGTGCCGCCCGAGGACTTGGCCGTAGTCGACACAGGGGCCGGCCGTGTCGTCTTCCCGTCGGCCCTGGAGACCCCGCAGGGTAGTTGACCCGACCCGCCGGAAGCGGCTCGCACGGGACCCCGGCAGCCCGCAGGGCGCCGGCGACCCCGGGCGCCCCCTCAGTTCCCCGCGACGTTCCGGACCGCGACCGCCACCGGCACGTTGCCCGAGATCAGCTCCAGGGTGAGCCCCGCCGTACTCGGGGTGTCCAGCAGCTCGGCGAGGGCCGCCGCCACGTCGTCGCGGGGGACCGGACCCCGGCCGGTGGACGGGGAGAGCAGGACCAGGCCGGTGCCGGCGTCGTCGGTGAGCATGCCGGGGCGCAGGATCGTCCAGTCGAGCCCGGGACGCGCCCGTACGGCGTCGTCGGCCGCGCCCTTCGCCCTCAGGTACACGTCGAAGACCTCGTCCCCGGCGTGCGTGGCGTCGGCGCCCATGGCCGAGACCATGACGTACCGGCGTACGCCCGCGCGTTCGGCCGCGTCGGCGAGCAGCACCGCCGCCGCCCGGTCCACGGTGTCCTTGCGCCCCGCGCCGCTGTTCGGGCCCGCGCCCGCCGCGAAGACCACGGCGTGCGCGCCCTTCAGCACCCCGGCCACCTCGTCCACGGAGGCCGATTCGAGGTCCAGGACGGCCGCTTCGGCGCCCACCGCCTCCAGGTCCCCGCGTTGTCCCGGATCACGGACGAGGCCTACCGGTTCGTCCCCGCGCGCGGCGAGCAGTCGCTCCAGCCGCAGTGCGATCTGACCATGTCCACCTGCGATGACAATGCGCATGGTCACGACCGTACGCCGGAGCGGGCCCGCGCGCCGGGAGCACGCCCGGCGGAAGATCAACCCGGGCCGGGACCCGGGCCGGGACCCGGGCCGGGTCTGCCCTGACGCGGCAGCCCGTACGGCTCCGGCAGCTCCGAGTCGCAGTACTCCCGCACCGCGCTCGTCCGGGCGACGATCCGCCCCCGGTGCACCACGATCCGGCTGTACGCGAGCGAGAGCACGCCCGCGAGGCCGTCCCCGCGCACCGCGAGCAACTCGGCCGGGAAGCCGGCCTCCACCCGCACCCCGGGCAGCCCCATCGCCTGCCGGGCGGTGTCCGCGACGGCGTCGTACGCGGCCCTGACGGGCAGTCCGTGCTGCGAGGCCAGCAGGTACGCGGCCTCCAGCGGGTCCCCCCGCCCGACCGGGTTGGCGGTGTCGCGCAACGCCCCGCTGCCCGCCACCACTCGCACTCCGGCCGCGCGCAACAGGCGTACGGGGGCGGTGAGTCGGCGCTTCGCGCCGGAACAGCCGCCCTGGGGAAGGCAGACGACCGTCACCCCGGCCGCCGCGAGCCGGCCGGCCGCCAGCCTCGCGGTCTCCGGAGGCAGCCGTGACAGGCCGCCGCAGGGGCCGATGGTGACCCCCGCCCCAGCGCCCGGTCCGGCCCCCGCCCCAGCCCCCTGCCCTGCCGTCAACCCGGTTGCCAGCGTGGCGAGTCGGGCCAGCCGGGTCGGGTCGGCCGCGTCGGTGTGCAGGTCCACCGGGAGTCCGTGCTCGGCGGCCACCGCGAGCGCCCGCTCCACGTACGCGTCCGGGTCGGGGTCGAGGTCCGGGCGCCCGCCGATCGCGCCCGCGCCCATCGCGACGGCGTCGCGGAGCAGAGCCGTGACGTCCCCGTCGGCGGCTCCGGCGAGGCGCCGGGGGACCGCGACGGGCGTGAGGTCGGCCAGTCCGCGCAGCGCGTACCGCGCTTGCAGGACGGCTTCCAGCGGCCCGAGGCCCTGCGCACCGCCCACCCGGACGTGGGTGCGCAGCGCGGTCGCGCCGTGCCCCAGCTGGAGCAGGGCGGCCTCGGTCACGCGCCGGCGCAGGTCCTGGGGCCGGCGTGGGTCACCGTCGCAGTCCGGGGCGGTGAGGGCGGTGTCGCCGTGGGCGTGAGGTTCGGCGGGGGCGGGGAGCAGCAGGTAGCCGCGCAGGTCGACCCGTGAGCCCCGGGTGCCGAGGGTGCCGGGGTCCCCGACGGCCTCGATCCGCTCGCCGGCCACCCGTACGTCCACGAGGCGGCCGTCGGTGAGCCGGGCGCCGCACAGCAGGAGCGGTTCGGGGGCCGGGCCGGGGCCGTCCGCAGGGTCGTGGTCGGGCCGCCTCGGCCGGCTGTCGGGCATCGCGCTCCCGGGAGGGGTGATGGTCCTCGCGACGCCCGGACGCCGACGGAACGGTGCCGGAACGCCGCCGGAACGGCCGATTTCAAGATCGAACCGGCCCGAGCCTAGGGCGGAGTCCGACCTGTCCCGTGGAGGAGCGAAATAGTCATACCGGTGAGGTGCGACGGGACGCCCCGGACGGAGGGGTTCCGTGGGACTCCAGTGGTTCCGCTCCCCGCCGCTCAGCCCCTGATCAGAGGCTTGGTGGGCCCCCGGGGACACCTCGCGCGGGGCCGTCGACGGGGTGCGCGGAAACGGATTTGGGGGATCGGCGGAGAACCGTGTAATGTCTTCCTCGCTCGCCCCAATAGCTCAGTCGGTAGAGCGTCTCCATGGTAAGGAGAAGGTCTGCGGTTCGATTCCGCATTGGGGCTCTGGTGATCGGGAAACCCTGCTTCGGCAGGGGGACCTTTTCATCAAAGCGGTGTAGCTCAGTCGGTAGAGCAAGCGGCTCATAATCGCTGTGTCACCGGTTCAAGTCCGGTCACCGCTACAAACGGTAGCCGATTGTGGGGTCGGTCCTTCGATCGGCTACTCTTTTATGCGTTCATCCGTCCATCCGTCCGTCTTAGGAGCACTCACGTGGCTGCCACCGACGTCCGCCCGAAGATCACGCTGGCCTGCGTGGAGTGCAAGGAGCGGAACTACATCACCAAGAAGAACCGGCGTAACAACCCGGACCGTCTTGAGATGAAGAAGCACTGCCCGCGCTGCAACTCGCACACTGCGCACCGCGAAACGCGCTGAAACAGGCTCGTACACGAGGCCGTCCCCACTGGGGGCGGCCTCGTGTCGTTGTATGGGGTCGTGGGGCTGGTTTCTTCGACCTCCCTCGACCCTCTTTTTTCTCTTCATCAGGAGGTAGCGAGCTCATGGCGCTCGACCAGTCCTTCGTGGGGCGGACCTATCCGCCCACCCCGGCGTACGAGGTCGGCCGGGAGAAGATCCGCGAGTTCGCCGAGGCGGTGGGCGATGCCCATTCGGCGTACGTCGACGCGGACGCGGCCCGTGCGCTCGGTCACCCCGACGTGATCGCGCCGCCCACCTTCGTCTTCTCGATCACGTTCAAGGCCGCCGGGCAGGTCATCGAGGACCCGCAGCTGGGGCTGGACTACAGCCGGGTCGTGCACGGTGACCAGAAGTTCGCCTACACGCGCCCGGTGCGGGCGGGGGACCGGCTGACGGTCACCTCGACGATCGAGCGGATCAAGTCGATGGCCGGGAACGACATCCTGGACATCCGCGGCGAGGTTCACGACGAGGCCGGCGCACACGTCGTGACGGCCTGGACGAAGCTGGTGGCGCGAGCCGCCGAGGAGGCGTGATGACCGCGAAGGTCGCTTACGAGTCGGTCGAGGTCGGTACGGAGCTGCCGTCCCGCTCCTTCCCGGTCACCCGGGCCTCGCTGGTGCGGTACGCGGGTGCGTCCGGCGACTTCAACCCGATCCACTGGAACGAGAAGTTCGCGGTCGAGGTCGGGCTGCCGGACGTCATCGCGCACGGCATGTTCACCATGGCCGAGGCCGTCCGAGTGGTCACGGACTGGGCCGGCGACCCGGGTGCGGTCGTGGAGTACGGCGTGCGCTTCACCAAGCCGGTCGTCGTGCCGAACGACGACAAGGGCGCGTTGATCGAGGTCAGCGGCAAGGTCGCCGCCAAGCTGGACGACAACCAGGTCCGGGTCGACCTGGTCGCCGTGTGCGACGGCCAGAAGGTGCTGGGCATGTCCCGCGCCGTGGTCCGTCTCGCCTGAACCCTCGCCGTGCGGGAGGCCGCAGGCGTACGGAAGGGGCACCCGCTTCGCGCGGGTGCCCCTTCCGCGTACCGGGCAGGCTCCTTGACACGATTGGTGAGTGAGCAATAACTTACTCGCATGGTGAGAATGAGTGCGGACGAGCGGCGTGAGAGCGTCATCCACGCGGCGATCACCGCGTTCGCCCGCGGGGGGTACGACGGCACCTCCACGGAGACGATCGCGCGGGCCGTCGGCGTCTCGCAGCCGTACCTCTTCCGCCTGTTCCCCAGCAAGCAGGCGATGTTCCTGGCCGCCGCCGAGCGTTGCCTGACGGACACCATGGACATCCTCGTGAAGTCGGGTCAGGGCGAGGACTCCGCCAGGTGCATGGCGGAGGCCTACGGGCGTCTGATCTCCGAGGACCCCGACAAGCTGCTGATGCAGATGCAGACGTACGCGGCCGTCGCGGCGGCCGAGGCGGCGGGCGACCGCGAGTTCGGCGCCTCGGTGCGCGCCTCCTGGGCGCGGATGTGGGACGAGGTCCACCTCGCCCTCGGCGCCGATGCCGACGACACCAAGAACTACTTCGCCCACGGCATGCTCATCAACACCCTGACCTCGCTCGGCTTCCCGCCGGACCACCGGGTCTGGTCGTGCTTCTGGGACAACAGCCGCCCGACGGGCATCGAACCCGTCGCGTCCGGGGCCGAGTCCGCCGTGCCTGGTCCGGGGACCGCGGAGGCCGCCCGGGCGGACACTCCTGGCCCCACGCCCTGAGCCCCCACGCTCCGGAACCCGACACGTCCCCCCACTGAGAACAGTGCTTCAGGCCCCGCCGGACATCGCGTCCGGAGGAGGCCCCTTTGCTGCCCAGCAAAGTTAGTCATCAATAACTAACCCTCCGGGGGAGACATGAATCAGCCCACGCCCACAGCCCTGCGCGGGGGAGCCGTCTGGGCCCTCGTCGTCACCAGCCTCGCCGGCTTCATGGCGGCGCTCGACAACCTGGTCGTCACCACGGCCCTGCCGTCCATCCGGATGAGCCTCGGCGGCGGGCTGACGGAGCTCGAATGGACGGTGAACGCCTACACGCTCACCTTCGCCGTGCTCCTGATGACGGGCGCGGCCCTGGGCGACCGGTTCGGCCGCCGCCGGCTCTTCCTCGTCGGGCTCTCCGTCTTCACCGGCGCCTCCGCCGCGGCGGCCCTCTCGCCCGGCATCGGTGAACTCATCGCCTTCCGGGCGGTCCAGGGCGTCGGCGCGGCGATCATGATGCCGCTCACCCTCACCCTGCTCACCGCCGCCGTCCCGGCCGCCCGCCGGGGCGCGGTGCTCGGCATCTACAGCGCGGTCACCGGCCTCGCCGTGGCGAGCGGCCCGCTCATCGGCGGCAGCATCACCGAGCACATCTCCTGGCAGTGGATCTTCTGGCTGAACGTTCCCGTCGGCCTCGTGCTGCTGCCGCTGGCCCGGCTGCGGCTGACGGAGTCCCACGCCCCCGACGCCCGGCTCGACGTCCCCGGCACCCTGCTGGTCAGCGGCGGCCTCTTCGGGATCGTGTACGCCCTCGTCAGCGCCGACTCCGACGGCTGGACCAGCGCCCCCGTTCTCACCGGACTCATCGCCGGCACCGCGCTGATCGGTGCCTTCGTCCGCCACGGCTTCCGCGCCGAGCGCCCGATGCTGCCGATGCGGCTCTTCCGCAGCCGGGCCTTCTTCGGCATCAACATCGCGAGCCTGCTGATGTTCCTCGGGATGTTCGGTTCGATCTTCCTGCTCAGCCAGTTCCTGCAGAGCGCGCTCGGCTACTCGCCCACCGAGGCCGGCCTGCGGATGCTGCCCTGGACCGGCATGCCGATCCTGGTCGCGCCGGTAGCCGGCCACCTCAGCGACCGGTTCGGCGGCCGGCCCATCGTCGTCACCGGCCTCGCGCTCCAGGCGGTGGGCCTCGCGCTCTTCGCCCGGGTGCTCAGTCCGGACGTCTCCTACGCCGCCCAGCTGCCCGGCCTGATCATCGGCGGCGTCGGCATGGCGCTGTACTTCGCGCCCGCTTCCGGACTCGTCATGTCCAGCGTCCGGCCCGGTGAGCAGGGGATCGCCTCCGGTGCCAACAACGCGCTGCGCGAGGTCGGGGGAGCGCTCGGGGTCGCCGTACTGGCCTCCGTGTTCTCCGCCCGGGGCGGTTTCGGCTCCCCGCAGCAGTTCGCCGACGGGACCGTGCCCGCGGTCTGGATCGGGTCCGGTGTCGTCGCCCTCGCCGCGCTGGTCGCCCTGCTGGTACCGGGCCGGCGCGGCGGCCCGCAGGTGCCGGAGCCCGAGTCCGCGCCCGCCGCACAGGCCCTCCGCGTCCCGGCCTGACCGGCGCCGCACCGCCCGCGCACCGCGCCGTACGGGCCCCGGTCCGCCACCCCGCCCGAGCGGCGGGGGCGGCTGGACCGGGGCCCGTACTCTTGACCCGTGCAGGTACTCCACGACGCCCCCCTCGCCCCCCTGACCACCTTCCGGCTCGGCGGCCCGGCCACCCGGCTCGTCACCGCGACGACCGATGCCGAGGTGATCGCGGCCGTCCGCGAGGCCGACGACGCGGGCACCCCGCTCCTGGTCATCGGCGGCGGCTCCAATCTGGTCATCGGCGACAAGGGCTTCGACGGCACCGCCCTGCGCATCGCCACCCAGGGCTTCGAGCTGACCGGCACCCGCCTCGAACTCGCGGCGGGCGAGGTCTGGACCGACGCCGTCGCCCGTACCGTCGGAGCCGGGCTCGCGGGCATCGAGTGCCTCGCGGGAATCCCCGGCAGCGCGGGTGCCACGCCGATCCAGAACGTCGGTGCGTACGGCCAGGAGGTCTCCACCACCATCAGCGAGGTCGTGGCCTACGACCGGCGCTCCGGTGAGACGGTGACCCTGCCCAACGCCGCGTGCGGCTTCTCCTACCGCCACAGCACCTTCAAGCAGCACCCCGACCGGTACGTCCTCCTGCGCGTCCGGTTCGAGCTTGAGGACGCGGACGGGCTGTCCGCACCCGTCAAGTACCCGGAGACCGCGCGCGCCCTCGGCGTCCGGGCCGGTGACCGGGTTCCGGCCGCGGTCGCCCGGGAGACCGTCCTCGCACTCCGCGCGGGCAAGGGCATGGTGCTGGACCCCGAGGACCACGACACCTGGTCCGCCGGCTCCTTCTTCACCAACCCGGTCCTCGACGAGCGGGAGTACGCCGACTTCCTCGCCCGCGCCGCGGAGCGCCTGGGTCCGGACACCACCCCGCCCGCCTATCCGGCGGGCGACGGGCGGACCAAGACCTCGGCCGCCTGGCTGATCGACAAGGCCGGCTTCACCAAGGGGTACGGCACCGGGCCCGCGCGCATCTCCACCAAGCACACCCTCGCCCTCACCAACCGGGGCGAGGCCACCACCGAGGACCTGCTCGCCCTCGCCCGCGAGGTGGTGGCCGGGGTGCGCGAGGCCTTCGGCGTGACCCTGGTCAACGAGCCGGTGACGGTCGGCGTCAGCCTCTGAGCCCCGGCGGGGCCGCCCCCGCCCGCTCAGGCGGCCGGGGCCGCCAGCCAGTCGTCGATCCCGGTCAGCATCTTCTGCCGCACGTCCTCGGGTGCCACCGAACCGCGCACCGACTGCCGGGCGAGCTCCGCGAGTTCCGCGTCGGTGAAGGCGTGGTGCTTGCGCACCAGGTCGTACTGGTCCGCCAGCCGCGCGCCGAAGAGCAGCGGGTCGTCCGCGCCGAGCGCCATCGGCACCCCCGCGTCGAAGAGGGTCCGCAGCGGGACGTCGTCGGGCTTCTCGTAGACCCCGAGCGCCACGTTGGACGCCGGACAGACCTCGCAGGTGATCCCGCGCTCCGCCAGCCGGCGCATCAGCCGGGGGTCCTCGGCCGCCCGCACCCCGTGCCCGATCCGGTACGCGTCCAGATCGTCCAGGCAGTCGCGGACGCTGGACGGGCCGGCCAGCTCGCCGCCGTGCGGGGCCGCGATCAGCCCGCCCTCGCGGGCGATGGCGAAGGCCCGGTCGAAATCCCGTGCCATGCCCCGGCGCTCGTCGTTGGAGAGGCCGAACCCGACGACGCCCCGGTCCGCGTACCGCACCGCCAGCCGGGCCAGCGTGCGGGCGTCCAGCGGGTGCTTCATCCGGTTCGCCGCGATCACCACCCGCATCCCCAGCCCGGTGTCCCGGGAGGCGCTGTCCACGGCGTCCAGGATGATCTCGATCGCCGGGATCAGCCCGCCGAGCAGCGGCGCGTACGAGGTGGGGTCGACCTGGATCTCCAGCCAGCCGGAACCGTCCGCGACGTCCTCCCGCGCGGTCTCCCGCACCAGGCGCTGGATGTCCTCCGGCTCCCGCAGGCAGGACCGGGCGATGTCGTAGAGCCGCTGGAACCGGAACCAGCCGCGCTCGTCGGTCGCCCGCAGTTCGGGAGGTTCACCGCCGGTGAGGGCCTCGGGCAGGCGCACGCCGTACTTGTCGGCGAGTTCGAGCAGAGTGGTGGGCCGCATCGACCCGGTGAAGTGCAGGTGCAGGTGGGCCTTGGGCAACAGACGTACATCACGCTCCATTGGAAGATCCTGCCGCACCCACGCCCCGGAGCGGAAGCCGCTTTCCCTTTCGGGGAGGGGGGCGAACAAAGAAACGCCCCCGGCCCGGGACATGAAGTCCGCGGCCCGGGGGCACTCTCCCGTGCTTGCGCGCACGGTCAGTCGCGCGCCTCCGCCAGCAGCTTCTGGATCCGGGAGACGCCCTCGGCCAGGTCGTCGTCGCCCAGCGCGTAGGAGAGGCGGAGGTAACCCGGCGTACCGAAGGCCTCACCCGGTACGACGGCGACCTCGGCCTCGTCCAGGATCAGCGCCGCCAGCTCGACCGAGGTCGCCGGACGCCTGCCGCGGATCTCCTTGCCGAGCAGCCCCTTCACCGAGGGGTACGCGTAGAACGCGCCCTCGGGCTCCGGGCAGAGGACGCCGTCGATCTCGTCGAGCATCCGCACCATCGTCTTCCGGCGGCGGTCGAAGGCGGTCCGCATCGCGGCGACCGCGTCCAGCGGACCGGAGACGGCGGCCAGCGCGGCGGCCTGGGCGACGTTGGAGACGTTGGAGGTCGCGTGCGACTGGAGGTTGGTCGCCGCCTTCACGACGTCCTTCGGACCGATGATCCAGCCCACCCGCCAGCCGGTCATCGCGTACGTCTTGGCGACCCCGTTGACCACGACGCACTTGTCGCGCAGCTCCGGAAGGAGGGCCGGCAGCGAGGTGAACTCCGCGTCGCCGTAGACGAGGTGCTCGTAGATCTCGTCGGTCAGCACCCACAGCCCGTGCTCGACGGCCCAGCGGCCGACCGCCTCGGCCTCGGCCCGGGAGTACACCGCGCCGGTCGGGTTCGACGGCGAGACGAACAGCACGACCTTCGTCCGCTCGGTACGGGCGGCCTCCAGCTGCTCGACGGTGACCTTGTACCCGGTGGTCTCGTCGGCGACGACGTCCACCGGGACACCGCCGGCCAGCCGGATGGACTCGGGGTAGGTGGTCCAGTACGGGGCGGGGACGATGACCTCGTCGCCCGGGTCGAGGAGCGCGGCGAAGGCCTCGTAGATGGCCTGCTTGCCGCCGTTGGTCACCAGGATCTGCGAGGGGTCGACCTCGTAGCCGGAGTCGCGCAGCGTCTTCGCCGCGATGGCCGCCTTGAGCTCCGGCAGCCCGCCCGCGGGGGTGTAGCGGTGGTACTTCGGGTTGCGGCACGCCTCGATCGCGGCCTCGACGATGTAGTCGGGCGTCGGGAAGTCGGGTTCACCGGCACCGAACCCGATCACCGGACGGCCGGCGGCCTTGAGGGCCTTCGCCTTGGCGTCGACGGCGAGGGTGGCGGACTCGGAGATCGCACCGACGCGGACGGAGACCCGGCGTTCGGTCGGAGAAGTTGCAGCGCTCATGCCCCCATGGTGCATGACCCGCAGCCCTCCCTGCGCGGCCTTTCCCACGGGTGGAAGGCGTCCCCGAACCCGCCGCACGGGCTCTGGCCAGGGCCGGAACGAGGGCCCCGGGAAGCCCTCGGACACGCCCCGCCGGCCTCCGTCCGGATGGCCCGCTCATCTTCTGTTCGACGCGGGGCCCGTGAACACGTACACTCACCTGTCGTTGGCCTTCACCAACCGCGCCGGAATGACTTCCTGGTCACCAGGGAACATGCGGTAGGTTGGGGAAACCACAAAGGGTCGTAGCTCAATTGGTAGAGCACTGGTCTCCAAAACCAGCGGTTGGGGGTTCAAGTCCCTCCGGCCCTGCTACACACTCCTTCGCCGGGATGTGTGCGCATGTACGTACTTCATTGCACAGCCGTGCGCGGCTCCAACGGGCGCGGCACGGCCACGACCCGGAATCAGGTGAGTAGCGTGACGGACGCCGTGGGCTCCATCGACATGCCTGATGCTGAGGATGAAGCGCCCGAGTCCAAGAAGACTCGGAAGGGCGGCAAGCGCGGCAAGAAGGGCCCCTTCGGCCGTCTCGCGCTCTTCTACCGCCAGATCATCGCCGAGCTGCGCAAGGTCGTCTGGCCCACGCGCAAGCAGCTGAGCACGTACACCACCGTGGTGATTGTGTTCGTAGTCGTCATGATTGGTCTCGTAACCGTGATTGACTTCGGATTCCAGCGGGTCATCAAGTACGTCTTCGGCTGATCCCGCGGAGGGCGCCTCACCGGCGCCCCTTTCGCATGTTCCACCCATTTGTATCCAGGAAGAAGCAGCCATCGTGTCTGACCCGAACCTGAACGACGCCGCCGAGTCCGGGACGGACGCCTTCGAGTCCGCCGAGGACCAGCACGACATCGTTGAGGCCTCGGAGTCCGAGTCCTCCGAGTCCTCGGACCAGGTCGAAGCTGCTGACGAGAGCGCCGACGCCGAACTCGACGAGGACGCTCCGGTCGAGTCCGACGAGGACGCTTCCGACGAGTCCGACGACGAGGCGCTCGCCGACGAGTCCGCCGAGGACGAAGCCGACGAGGAGTCCGAGGAGGCCGCCGAGCCGGCCGCCCCCGTCGACCCCGTCGCCGCCCTGCGCGAGGAACTCCGCACCCTGCCCGGCGAGTGGTACGTCATCCACACGTACGCCGGGTACGAGAAGCGCGTGAAGGCCAACCTCGAACAGCGTGCCGTCTCGCTCAACGTCGAGGAGTTCGTCTACCAGGCGGAAGTCCCCGAGGAAGAGATCGTCCAGATCAAGAACGGCGAGCGCAAGAACGTCCGCCAGAACAAGCTCCCGGGCTACGTCCTGGTGCGCATGGACCTGACGAACGAGTCCTGGGGCGTCGTCCGCAACACGCCCGGCGTCACCGGCTTCGTGGGCAACGCCTACGACCCGTACCCGCTGACCCTGGACGAGATCGTGAAGATGCTCGCTCCCGAGGCCGAGGAGAAGGCCGCTCGCGAGGCCGCCGAGGCCGCGGGCAAGCCGGCTCCGGCCCGTCGGGTCGAGGTCCAGGTGCTCGACTTCGAGGTGGGCGACTCGGTCACCGTCACCGACGGACCGTTCGCGACCCTCCAGGCGACGATCAACGAGATCAACGCCGACTCGAAGAAGGTCAAGGGTCTCGTCGAGATCTTCGGCCGCGAGACCCCGGTCGAGCTCAGCTTCGACCAGATCCAGAAGAACTGACGGCTTTCGCCTCCTTCTGGACGCATGCTTACCGAGCAGGTCAGACAGGCTTCGCAGCCGGTCTGACCTGCTCGGTTTTTGGTCGCGCAGCTATACCCGTTATCGTTGTGCGGTATGCCTCCGTCCGGATGACCGGAATGGCGGCGAAACACTCTCACTAGGACCCGGAGAGAGCAATGCCTCCCAAGAAGAAGAAGATCACGGGGCTTATCAAGCTCCAGATCAACGCCGGTGCGGCCAACCCGGCCCCGCCGGTCGGCCCCGCACTGGGTCAGCACGGCGTCAACATCATGGAGTTCTGCAAGGCCTACAACGCCGCGACCGAGTCGCAGCGTGGCATGGTCGTGCCGGTGGAGATCACGGTCTACGAAGACCGCTCCTTCACCTTCGTCACCAAGACTCCGCCGGCCGCGAAGCTGATCCTCAAGGCCGCTGGTGTGGACAAGGGCTCCGGCGAGCCGCACAAGACCAAGGTCGCCAAGCTGACGGCCGCCCAGGTCCGCGAGATCGCCACGACGAAGCTTCCCGACCTGAACGCCAACGACCTCGACGCCGCGTCGAAGATCATCGCTGGCACCGCCCGTTCCATGGGCATCACGGTCGAAGGCTGAGTCCAGCCTCCACGGCCTCAAGTGGTAGGACCAGGCGCTGGTCCGCACCACGACTCCACACTCTGAAACACACAGGAGCAGTTGTGAAGCGCAGCAAGAACCTCCGCGCTGCGGACGCGAAGATCGACCGGGAGCGTCTCTACGCCCCGCTCGAGGCCGTCCGTCTCGCCAAGGAGACCGCGTCCACCAAGTTCGACGGCACCGTCGAGGTCGCCTTCCGCCTGGGCGTCGACCCTCGCAAGGCCGACCAGATGGTCCGTGGCACCGTGAACCTCCCGCACGGCACCGGCAAGACCGCCCGGGTCCTGGTCTTCGCGACCGGTGACCGTGCTGCGGCCGCGGAAGCCGCGGGCGCCGACATCGTCGGCTCCGACGAGCTCATCGACGAGGTCGCGAAGGGCCGCCTGGACTTCGACGCCGTCGTCGCCACCCCGGACCTCATGGGCAAGGTCGGCCGCCTCGGCCGCGTGCTCGGTCCGCGTGGTCTGATGCCGAACCCGAAGACCGGCACCGTCACCCCCGATGTCGTCAAGGCTGTCAACGACATCAAGGGCGGCAAGATCGAGTTCCGCGTCGACAAGCACTCGAACCTGCACTTCATCATCGGCAAGGTCTCCTTCGACGAGACGAAGCTGGTCGAGAACTACGCCGCCGCGCTGGACGAGATCCTCCGTCTGAAGCCGTCGGCCGCCAAGGGCCGCTACATCAAGAAGGCCGCACTGGCCACCACGATGGGCCCCGGCATCCCGCTGGACCAGAACCGCACCCGTAACCTCCTCGTCGAGGAGGACCCGGCCGCCGTCTGAGCCCCCGTGCTCACCAGGTAGCCGCGTCACGCGTGTAGATGGGCCCTGCAACCATGTGGTTGTGGGGCCCGTCTTCGTATCCGGGGGCGGTCCTTACGGAAGAGGCCGCACCGGATGCTGTCAGCCCTCTGTGCGAGGGTGGGACGACAGTACGTACGAGGGGTGGGGTTCAGTGATGACGAGCAAGATACTGCGGCGCGTGTGCGTGTCGGTCGCGACGGTGGCGGCGCTGTCTTCGGTGGCGGCGTGCGGGGGTTCGGACGAGGCGAGCGGCTCGGGCGCCAAGAACGGCGACAAGAGCCCGGCGGCCGCGGCCGCGGTGTCTCCGATCGCCGCGCTCAAGAAGGTGCAGCAGAAGAGCGGCGGAGCCGAATCCGCCAAGATCGAGAGCACCGTCGAGATGGGCACCACCATGTCGATGACGATGACCGGTGCCATGGACTGGTCCGACGGCATCACCGGTGACGTCACCATCAAGTACACCGGCGGCACCATGGCCGAGGCCATGAAGCAGATGAGCCCCGACGGCACCATGCGGACGGTGTACCTCAAGGACGCCTACTTCGCGAACATGGGCGACGGCTTCGCGGAGGCCATCGGTGGCAAGCACTGGATCCGGTACGGCTACGAGGACCTCGCCTCGATCGCCGGCGCCTCCGGCGAGGTGCTCAAGGACCAGATGCAGGGCAGCACGCCCGAGAAGAGCGTGGAGTCCCTGCTGGCGTCCGGCAGCATCAAGAAGATCGGCGAGGAGAACGTCCGGGGCGTCGCGACCACGCACTACACCGGCACCGTCGACGTCGCCGCGCTGTCCGAGAAGACCGCCGGCCTCGACGCCGCGCAGCTCAAGGAGTTCAAGGAGCAGCTGGCCAAGACGGGCATCACCAAGGAGACCGTCGACCTGTGGGTCGACGAGAACGACCTGCTGATCAAGCAGACGTCGAGCGCCGACAGCGCCAACGGTGCGGTGAACAGCACCTCCTTCTTCAGCGACTACGGCTCCGCGGTGAGCGTCGCCCAGCCCCCGGCCGGGGACACGGTCGACTTCAAGGAGATCGCCGGTCAGGCCGCGCAGACCGCCTCCTGACCCCGCCCATGGCCCATGGGGTGAGGGACCAAACCTCCCCCACCCCATGGATTCCGGACGGATTTGCTCCGCACGGCCCCGGTCGCGTACGCTCCTTGAGAAGCCAAAGACCGCTGGTCGTCGGTGTGCCTTCGCGAGAAGGGGCACTGACCGAAGGTTCCGTACGGACGGACGACCTGCGCAGGTGACTGTGGAACGCTCCCGGACTCGTCCGGTCGAGCCGCGCCCTGGCACTTGTGCTGGGGCGTTTCGTCTTTCCCGGCCCCTTCTGAGCGGTCCTCATCACCCGGAAGGAGGCCGACGCTCATGGCAAGGCCCGACAAGGCTGCCGCGGTAGCCGAGCTGGCGGACCAGTTCCGCAGCTCGAACGCCGCCGTGCTGACCGAGTACCGGGGTCTCACCGTGGCCCAGCTCAAGCAGCTGCGCCGTTCGCTCGGTGAGAACGCCCAGTACGCCGTGGTGAAGAACACGCTGACCAAGATCGCGGCCAACGAGGCCGGGATCGACACGCTGGACGACCTGTTCGCAGGTCCGACGGCGGTTGCCTTCGTCACCGGTGACCCGGTGGAGTCGGCGAAGGGTCTTCGTGACTTCGCCAAGGACAACCCCAACCTCATCATCAAGGGCGGTGTCCTTGACGGTAAGGCGCTGTCCGCCGATGAGTTCAAGAAGCTCGCGGACCTCGAGTCCCGCGAGGTTCTGCTCGCCAAGCTGGCAGGTGCCATGAAGGGCAAGCAGTCGCAGACTGCCGCGCTCTTCCAGGCGCTCCCCTCGAAGTTCGTCCGCACCGCGGAAGCTCTTCGTGCCAAGAAGGAAGAGCAGGGCGGTGCCGGTACGCCGGCGCCCGCCGAGGCTGCCGAGTAACCACTCAGCGGTCCAGCGGGCCCTACGTACGCCCGCCGACATATACATCCGGCACCTGCCGACTTAGTGGAAGGACGCCATCATGGCGAAGCTGTCCCAGGAAGAGCTGCTCGAGCAGTTCGAGACCCTGACCCTCATCGAGCTCTCCGAGTTCGTCAAGGCGTTCGAGGCGAAGTTCGACGTCACGGCCGCCGCCCCGGTCGCCGTTGCCGCCGGTGGTGGCGCTGCCGCCGTCGAGGCCGTCGAGGAGCAGGACGAGTTCGACGTCATCCTCACGGGTGCCGGCGAGAAGAAGATCCAGGTCATCAAGGTCGTGCGTGAGCTGACCTCCCTCGGCCTGAAGGAGGCCAAGGACCTCGTCGACGGCGCTCCGAAGCCCGTCCTGGAGAAGGTCGCCAAGGAGGCCGCCGAGAAGGCTGCCGAGTCCCTCAAGGGCGCCGGCGCCTCCGTCGAGGTCAAGTGACTTCACGAGTCTTCTGACTCACCAGCGACGCCCCTGCCGTGAGGCGGGGTCCGTCGCGAACGCGAAGGGCGATCACCCGACCGGGTGGTCGCCCTTCGGCGTATCCGAGTCGTCCGCCTTGCTCTTCCGTCGGCGGGTAGTAGGGTGATCATCGCCGTACGCCTCCTGAGGGCGCCGGTGAGGGCCCAGGAGCCCCGGAGTGGGCTTCAGGGGGCGCGAGCGGGCCGGGGGGCCTTGACGAACCGCACGCGGCGCGCAATTCTCAGGACGCGTCTTCATCTCGATCCTCATCCGAGGCATGGATCGGATACGAAGCGGGAAGTAAAGAAGCGCGCGGCACGAGCCGCGCGAGGGCTGAAAAGGTGTTGAGAACAGCTGTTGACAGCGACGCGGGTCTCTGAGAACCCCGACTGGACATCAGTGTGCCGCTTGGCTACACTGTCCCTTTGCGCTGCCTGTTAGCTGCCTCCTGCCCGTCACCAGGGGCATGCCCACGCTTGAGCATCGATGACAGATTCCCCTTGAACCGGGATTTCCGTCTTCGTGTCGGCATGGGACCGGTACGCGCGTAGTGAGTCCGAGCCCTCGGAAGGACCCCCTCTTGGCCGCCTCGCGCAACGCCTCGACCGCGAATACGAACAACGGTGCCAGCACCGCCCCGCTGCGCATCTCCTTTGCAAAGATCAAGGAGCCCCTCGAGGTTCCGAACCTCCTCGCGCTGCAGACCGAGAGCTTTGACTGGCTCCTCGGCAACGCCGCCTGGAAGGCTCGCGTCGAGGCTGCTCTGGACAGTGGACAAGACGTCCCCACCAAGTCCGGCCTGGAGGAGATCTTCGAGGAGATCTCACCGATCGAGGACTTCTCCGGGTCGATGTCGCTCACGTTCCGCGACCACCGATTCGAGCCCCCGAAGAACTCGATCGACGAGTGCAAGGAGCGCGACTTCACCTTCGCCGCCCCGCTCTTCGTCACGGCCGAGTTCACCAACAACGAGACCGGCGAGATCAAGTCTCAGACGGTCTTCATGGGCGATTTCCCGCTCATGACCAACAAGGGCACCTTCGTCATCAACGGCACCGAGCGTGTCGTGGTGTCGCAGCTCGTCCGTTCCCCCGGCGTCTACTTCGATTCCTCGATCGACAAGACGTCCGACAAGGACATCTACTCCGCCAAGATCATCCCGTCCCGGGGTGCCTGGCTGGAGATGGAGATCGACAAGCGCGACATGGTCGGTGTCCGCATCGACCGCAAGCGCAAGCAGTCGGTCACCGTCCTCCTCAAGGCTCTCGGCTGGACGACCGAGCAGATCCTGGAGGAGTTCGGCGAGTACGAGTCGATGCGCGCCACCCTGGAGAAGGACCACACCCAGGGCCAGGACGACGCGCTGCTCGACATCTACCGCAAGCTCCGCCCGGGCGAGCCGCCGACCCGTGAGGCCGCTCAGACGCTGCTCGAGAACCTCTACTTCAACCCGAAGCGTTACGACCTCGCGAAGGTCGGCCGCTACAAGGTGAACAAGAAGCTCGGCGCCGACGAGCCGCTGGACGCCGGCGTGCTCACCACCGACGACGTCATCGCGACCATCAAGTACCTGGTCAAGCTGCACGCCGGTGAGACCGAGACGGTCGGCGAGTCCGGACGTTCGATCGTCGTCGAGACCGACGACATCGACCACTTCGGCAACCGCCGCCTGCGCAACGTCGGCGAGCTGATCCAGAACCAGGTCCGTACGGGTCTCGCCCGTATGGAGCGCGTCGTGCGTGAGCGCATGACGACCCAGGACGTCGAGGCGATCACGCCGCAGACCCTGATCAACATCCGGCCGGTCGTCGCCTCCATCAAGGAGTTCTTCGGCACCAGCCAGCTGTCGCAGTTCATGGACCAGAACAACCCGCTGTCGGGTCTCACCCACAAGCGCCGCCTGTCGGCTCTTGGCCCGGGTGGTCTCTCCCGCGAGCGGGCCGGCTTCGAGGTCCGAGACGTGCACCCGTCCCACTACGGACGCATGTGCCCGATCGAGACCCCTGAAGGCCCGAACATCGGTCTGATCGGTTCGCTCGCCTCGTACGGCCGCGTCAACGCGTTCGGCTTCATCGAGACGCCGTACCGCAAGGTCGTCGACGGCCAGGTCACCGACGAGGTCGACTACATCACGGCCGACGAGGAGGACCGCTACGTCATCGCCCAGGCGAACGCGACCCTCTCCGACGAGCTGCGCTTCACCGAGCCCCGCGTCCTGGTCCGCCGCCGCGGCGGTGAAGTCGACTACGTGCCGCCGGCCGAGGTCGACTACATGGACGTCTCGCCGCGCCAGATGGTGTCCGTCGCCACCGCGATGATCCCCTTCCTGGAGCACGACGACGCCAACCGTGCCCTCATGGGCGCGAACATGATGCGTCAGGCCGTCCCGCTCATCAAGAGCGAGGCGCCGCTCGTCGGCACCGGCATGGAGTACCGCTGCGCCACCGACGCCGGTGACGTGCTGAAGGCCGAGAAGGACGGTGTGGTCCAGGAGGTCTCCGCGGACTACATCACCGTCACGAACGACGACGGCACGTACACCACGTACCGCATCGCCAAGTTCATGCGCTCCAACCAGGGCACCTCGGTCAACCAGAAGGTCGTCGTGTCCGAGGGAGACCGGGTCGTCGCCGACCAGGTGCTCGCCGACGGTCCGGCCACCGAGAACGGTGAGATGGCCCTGGGCAAGAACCTGCTCGTGGCGTTCATGCCGTGGGAGGGTCACAACTACGAGGACGCGATCATCCTGTCGCAGCGCCTCGTGCAGGACGACGTCCTCTCCTCGATCCACATCGAGGAGCACGAGGTCGACGCCCGTGACACCAAGCTCGGCCCGGAGGAGATCACCCGGGACATCCCGAACGTCTCCGAAGAGGTCCTCGCCGACCTCGACGAGCGCGGCATCATCCGTATCGGTGCCGAGGTCGTCGCCGGTGACATCCTCGTCGGCAAGGTCACGCCCAAGGGCGAGACCGAGCTGACCCCCGAGGAGCGCCTGCTCCGCGCGATCTTCGGTGAGAAGGCGCGCGAAGTGCGCGACACCTCGCTGAAGGTGCCGCACGGTGAGATCGGCAAGGTCATCGGCGTCCGCGTCTTCGACCGCGAAGAGGGCGACGAGCTGCCGCCGGGCGTGAACCAGCTGGTCCGCGTCTACGTCGCGCAGAAGCGCAAGATCACCGATGGTGACAAGCTCGCCGGCCGTCACGGCAACAAGGGCGTCATCTCGAAGATCCTGCCGATCGAGGACATGCCGTTCCTGGAGGACGGCACCCCGGTCGACATCATCCTCAACCCGCTTGGTGTCCCGTCCCGAATGAACCCGGGACAGGTCCTGGAGATCCACCTCGGCTGGCTCGCCAGTCGTGGCTGGGACGTCTCCGGCCTCGGTGACGAGTGGGCCAAGCGGCTCCAGGCCATCGGCGCCGACCAGGTCGCTCCCGGCACCAACGTCGCCACGCCCGTCTTCGACGGTGCGCGCGAGGACGAGATCTCCGGCCTGTTCAACGCCACGATCCCGAACCGCGACGGCGACCGCCTGGTGCAGCCCACCGGAAAGGCCAACCTGTTCGACGGCCGTTCCGGAGAGCCGTTCCCGGAGCCGGTCTCGGTCGGTTACATGTACATCCTCAAGCTGCACCACCTGGTCGACGACAAGCTCCACGCTCGTTCGACCGGCCCGTACTCCATGATCACCCAGCAGCCGCTCGGTGGTAAGGCTCAGTTCGGTGGCCAGCGCTTCGGAGAGATGGAGGTGTGGGCGCTCGAGGCTTATGGCGCCGCGTACGCACTCCAGGAGCTGCTGACGATCAAGTCCGACGACGTGACCGGCCGCGTGAAGGTCTACGAGGCCATCGTCAAGGGCGAGAACATCCCTGAGCCGGGCATCCCTGAGTCCTTCAAGGTGCTCATCAAGGAAATGCAGTCGCTCTGCCTCAACGTGGAGGTGCTGTCCTCGGACGGCATGTCCATCGAGATGCGCGACACGGACGAGGACGTCTTCCGCGCGGCGGAGGAACTCGGTATCGACCTGTCCCGGCGCGAGCCGAGCAGCGTCGAAGAGGTCTGACGGGTAGGCCGGCCGGATCCCCGTGATCCGGCCGGCCCTCCCGGGACCCGTTCAGACCATTGCTGAAGTGCCCCATCTTTTCGCTTGACGGCGAGGGGCTCGAACCCCCGAAAGAGGGATTGACGACAAGTGCTCGACGTCAACTTCTTCGACGAGCTGCGGATCGGCCTTGCCACCGCGGACGACATCCGGACCTGGTCCCACGGCGAAGTGAAGAAGCCGGAGACCATCAACTACCGCACGCTCAAGCCCGAAAAGGACGGACTCTTCTGCGAGAAGATCTTCGGTCCGACCCGGGACTGGGAGTGCTACTGCGGCAAGTACAAGCGTGTCCGCTTCAAGGGCATCATCTGTGAGCGCTGTGGCGTCGAGGTCACGCGCGCCAAGGTGCGCCGCGAGCGCATGGGCCACATCGAGCTTGCCGCTCCCGTCACCCACATCTGGTACTTCAAGGGCGTCCCGTCGCGCCTCGGCTACCTGCTGGACCTCGCGCCGAAGGACCTCGAAAAGGTCATCTACTTCGCCGCGTACATGATCACGTTCGTCGACGAGGAGCGCCGCACGCGCGACCTCCCGTCGCTGGAGGCCCACGTCTCCGTCGAGCGTCAGCAGGTCGAGAACCGTCGCGACTCCGACCTGGAGAACCGCGCCAAGAAGCTCGAGACCGACCTGGCCGAGCTGGAGGCCGAGGGCGCCAAGGCCGACGTGCGCCGCAAGGTGCGCGAAGGTGCCGAGCGCGAGATGAAGCAGCTGCGCGACCGCGCGCAGCGCGAGATCGACCGTCTCGACGAGGTGTGGAGCCGCTTCAAGAACCTCAAGGTCCAGGACCTCGAGGGCGACGAGCTGCTCTACCGCGAGCTGCGTGACCGCTTCGGCACGTACTTCGACGGCTGCATGGGCGCCGCCGCGCTGCAGAAGCGCCTGGAGTCCTTCGACCTCGACGAGGAGGCCGAGCGCCTCCGCGAGATCATCCGTTCCGGCAAGGGCCAGAAGAAGACCCGTGCGCTCAAGCGCCTCAAGGTCGTCTCCGCTTTCCTGCAGACCAGCAACAAGCCCAAGGGCATGGTGCTCGACTGCGTGCCGGTCATCCCGCCGGACCTGCGTCCGATGGTGCAGCTGGACGGTGGCCGCTTCGCGACCTCCGACCTGAACGACCTGTACCGCCGCGTGATCAACCGCAACAACCGCCTGAAGCGCCTTCTCGACCTCGGTGCCCCCGAGATCATCGTGAACAACGAGAAGCGCATGCTCCAGGAGGCCGTCGACGCGCTGTTCGACAACGGCCGTCGTGGCCGCCCGGTCACGGGCCCCGGCAACCGTCCGCTGAAGTCCCTGAGCGACATGCTCAAGGGCAAGCAGGGTCGATTCCGTCAGAACCTCCTCGGCAAGCGCGTGGACTACTCCGCGCGTTCCGTGATCGTCGTCGGCCCGCAGCTCAAGCTGCACCAGTGCGGTCTGCCGAAGGCCATGGCGCTGGAGCTCTTCAAGCCGTTCGTGATGAAGCGCCTGGTGGACCTGAACCACGCGCAGAACATCAAGTCGGCCAAGCGCATGGTCGAGCGTGGCCGCACCGTCGTGTACGACGTCCTCGAAGAGGTCATCGCCGAGCACCCGGTGCTGCTGAACCGTGCACCCACCCTGCACCGCCTCGGCATCCAGGCCTTCGAGCCCCAGCTGGTCGAGGGCAAGGCCATCCAGATCCACCCGCTCGTCTGCACCGCGTTCAACGCGGACTTCGACGGTGACCAGATGGCCGTGCACCTGCCGCTCTCCGCGGAGGCGCAGGCCGAGGCCCGCATCCTGATGCTGTCCTCGAACAACATCCTGAAGCCGGCCGACGGTCGCCCCGTCACCATGCCGACCCAGGACATGGTGCTGGGTCTCTTCTTCCTCACCACGGACGAAGAGGGCCGCAACGTCAAGGGCACGGACCGCGCGTTCGGCTCCACGGCCGAGGCCACCATGGCCTTCGACGCCCGCGAGCTGTCGCTGCAGGCGAAGGTCGACATCCGCTTCCCGGTGGGCACCATCCCGCCGCGTGGCTGGGTGCCGCCGGTCGCCGAAGAGGGCGAGCCCGAGTACCAGCCGGGCGACACCTTCCGGCTGCGTACGAGCCTGGGCCGCGCGCTCTTCAACGAGCTGCTGCCCGAGGACTACCCGTTCGTCGACTACTCGGTGGGCAAGAAGCAGCTCTCCGAGATCGTCAACGACCTGGCCGAGCGCTACCCCAAGGTCATCGTGGCGGCGACGCTCGACAACCTGAAGGCGGCCGGTTTCCACTGGGCGACCCGCTCCGGTGTGACCGTCGCGGTCTCCGACATCGTCGTGCCCGAGGCCAAGAAGGCCATCGTGCGCGGCTACGAGGAGCAGGACGAGAAGGTCCAGAAGCAGTACGAGCGCGGTCTGATCACCAAGGACGAGCGCACGCAGGAGCTCATCGCGATCTGGACCAAGGCGACCAACGAGGTCGCCGAGGCGATGAACGCGAACTTCCCCAAGGTGAACCCCATCTTCATGATGGTTGACTCGGGTGCCCGAGGAAACATGATGCAGATGCGTCAGATCGCCGGTATGCGTGGTCTGGTGTCGAACGCCAAGAACGAGACGATCCCGCGTCCCATCAAGGCGTCGTTCCGTGAGGGCCTCACCGTCCTCGAGTACTTCATCTCCACGCACGGTGCCCGTAAGGGTCTGGCCGACACCGCGCTGCGTACCGCCGACTCGGGTTACCTGACCCGTCGTCTGGTGGACGTCTCCCAGGACGTGATCATCCGCGAAGAGGACTGCGGCACCGACCGCGGCCTCAAGCTGAAGATCGCCGTCAAGGGCGAGGACGGTGTCCTGCGCAAGACGGACGACGTCGAGACCTCGGTGTACGCCCGCATGCTGGCCGAGGACGTCGTCATCGACGGCAAGGTCATCGCGCCGGCCAACGTGGACCTCGGTGACGTGCTCATCGACGCCCTCGTCAACGCGGGTGTCGAGGAGGTCAAGACGCGTTCGGTCCTGACCTGTGAGTCCGCGGTCGGCACCTGTGCCTTCTGCTACGGACGCTCGCTCGCCACCGGCAAGCTGGTCGACATCGGTGAGGCGGTCGGCATCATCGCCGCCCAGTCCATCGGTGAGCCCGGTACCCAGCTGACGATGCGTACCTTCCACACCGGTGGTGTGGCCGGTGACGACATCACCCAGGGTCTGCCCCGTGTCGTCGAGCTCTTCGAAGCCCGTACGCCGAAGGGTGTCGCTCCGATCTCCGAGGCCGCAGGCCGCATCCGGATCGAAGAGACCGAGAAGACCAAGAAGATCATCGTCACGCCGGACGACGGCAGCGAAGAGACTCCCTTCCCGATCTCCAAGCGCTCCAAGGTGCTCGTCCGCGAGGGCGACCACGTGGAGGTCGGCCAGAAGCTGACCTTCGGTGCGACCAACCCGCACGACGTGCTGCGCATCCTCGGCCAGCGTGCGGTCCAGGTCCACCTGGTCGGCGAAGTCCAGAAGGTCTACAACTCGCAGGGCGTGTCGATCCACGACAAGCACATCGAGATCATCATCCGGCAGATGCTCCGCCGCGTGACGATCATCGAGTCCGGCGACGCGGAGCTCCTGCCGGGCGAGCTCGTCGAGCGCTCGAAGTTCGAGACCGAGAACCGTCGTGTGGTCACCGAGGGCGGACACCCCGCCTCCGGCCGTCCGCAGCTGATGGGTATCACCAAGGCCTCGCTGGCCACCGAGTCGTGGCTGTCGGCGGCGTCCTTCCAGGAGACGACCAGGGTCCTGACCGACGCGGCGATCAACGCCAAGTCGGACTCCCTGATCGGTCTCAAGGAGAACGTCATCATCGGTAAGCTCATCCCGGCCGGTACGGGCCTCGCCCGCTACCGCAACATCCGGGTCGAGCCGACCGAGGAAGCCAAGGCCGCGATGTACTCGGCCGTCGGCTACGACGACATCGACTACTCGCCGTTCGGCACCGGCTCCGGCCAGGCCGTTCCGCTGGAGGACTACGACTACGGTCCGTACAACCAGTAAGCGAGTCGCTTGATCGAACCGCAGGGCGGTCATCCCGGAAGGGGTGGCCGCCCTGCGGCGTCGTGCGGGGGACTTTGGTGTGAGAGTGGCCCGCATCATGTCCCCTGCGCCGGTGGAGTCCGGCGCCCGCGCGTGCCGGCCGGCACGCGTGAGGACGGGGGTGTGCGCATGGAGACGACACGAGTGTTCTTCGGCGTGACGGCGGCGCCGACGACGCCCTGGGGAGCCGACTGGCACCCTGCGAGACTGGTTGGCCGCAGTGCTGTTCGCAGGTCTTTACGGTGGCTACGGGACAGCGCCGTGTTCTCCCTGTCTCTCCGATCGTGAGGAAACTCATGTCCCTGGGCCTGGAGCTCGGCGACCACGTGATCGCGGGGAGCGGTCCTCTGCGTGTTTCTCGGCCGGAAGGAGAGGTCCGCCCGCCGGAAGTACCGGGAGGACGCATTCCTGATCCGTAAACATCTCGGCGGCGACTGCGCTCCCCAGGACTGACCACCGTACCGACCAGGGGTTTCCTCGGCCCGGCCCGCGCCCGGGCGTCCCTCCACCGCGACCGGGGCGGGCAGCCGGGGGACACCGCGGCGGGGTCCCCGCCGGGGGACGGGCCGTCGCGCGTACGGCCGCGCCCCATTTGTTTTGACCCAAGTCGATGAGGTAGGTACGCTCAAGCCTTGTGCCTGGGGTGTGCCTGGGCTCGGCATGCGTGTCCTCAGCCGCAGGCCGGGTCCGGACAAGGGCCACCGCAATCTGCGCTTCATCCGTTGTTTTCCGGCAGAGGCTTGCAGTATTCGACACACCCGACCGCGTGGGTCGGCGACGTTCCAGGTTAGTTTCAACGAACGGCACACAGAAACCGGAGAAGTAGTGCCTACGATCCAGCAGCTGGTCCGGAAGGGCCGGCAGGACAAGGTCGAGAAGAACAAGACGCCCGCGCTCGAGGGTTCGCCCCAGCGCCGCGGCGTCTGCACGCGTGTCTTCACGACCACCCCGAAGAAGCCGAACTCGGCGCTCCGTAAGGTCGCGCGTGTGCGTCTGACCTCCGGCATCGAGGTCACGGCCTACATCCCGGGTGAGGGACACAACCTGCAGGAGCACTCCATCGTGCTCGTGCGTGGTGGCCGTGTGAAGGACCTGCCGGGTGTTCGTTACAAGATCATCCGCGGCTCGCTCGACACCCAGGGTGTCAAGAACCGCAAGCAGGCCCGCAGCCGCTACGGCGCCAAGAAGGAGAAGTAAGAATGCCTCGTAAGGGCCCCGCCCCGAAGCGCCCGGTCATCATTGACCCGGTCTACAGCTCTCCTCTTGTCACGTCGCTGATCAACAAGATCCTGCTCGACGGCAAGCGTTCCACCGCCGAGCGGATCGTGTACGGCGCCATGGAAGGCCTCCGCGAGAAGACCGGCAACGACCCGGTCATCACGCTGAAGCGCGCGCTTGAGAACGTCAAGCCCGCCCTTGAGGTCAAGTCCCGCCGTGTCGGTGGCGCCACCTACCAGGTGCCGATCGAGGTCAAGCCCGGTCGCGCGTCCACCCTCGCTCTGCGCTGGCTCGTCGGTTACTCCCGCGCCCGTCGTGAGAAGACCATGACCGAGCGCCTCATGAACGAGCTGCTCGACGCCTCCAACGGCCTCGGTGCGGCCGTCAAGAAGCGCGAGGACACCCACAAGATGGCCGAGTCCAACAAGGCCTTCGCGCACTACCGCTGGTAGTCGTTACCCACATCGAGACCGAGAGAAGACTGAAGCCTTATGGCTACCACTTCGCTTGACCTGGCCAAGGTCCGCAACATTGGGATCATGGCCCACATCGACGCGGGCAAGACGACCACCACTGAGCGGATCCTGTTCTACACCGGTGTTTCGTACAAGATCGGTGAAGTCCACGACGGCGCTGCCACGATGGACTGGATGGAGCAGGAGCAGGAGCGCGGCATCACGATCACGTCTGCCGCGACGACCTGCCACTGGCCCCTCGAAGATGTCGATCACACGATCAACATCATCGACACCCCCGGCCACGTGGACTTCACCGTCGAGGTGGAGCGTTCGCTCCGCGTCCTCGACGGCGCCGTGACGGTGTTCGACGGCGTTGCCGGCGTCGAGCCCCAGTCCGAGACCGTTTGGCGTCAGGCGGACCGCTACGGCGTGCCGCGTATCTGCTTCGTCAACAAGCTCGACCGGACCGGCGCCGACTTCCTGCGCTGCGTCGACATGATCGTGGACCGCCTCGGCGCCACCCCGATCGTGATGCAGCTGCCGATCGGTGCCGAGGCCGACTTCGAGGGCGTCGTGGACCTGGTCCGCATGAAGGCCCTCGTGTGGACGGCCGAAGCCTCCAAGGGCGAGATGTACGAGGTCGTCGACATTCCGGCGAACCTCGCCGAGCTCGCCGAGGAGTACCGCGGCAAGCTCGTCGAGACCGTCGCCGAGAACGACGACCAGCTCATGGAGCTCTTCCTGGAGGGCACCGAGCCCACCGAGGAGCAGCTCTACGCGGCCGTCCGTCGCATCACCATTGCCTCCGGCAAGGGTGGCGCCACGACGATCAGCCCGGTGTTCTGTGGCACGGCGTTCAAGAACAAGGGCGTTCAGCCCCTGCTCGACGCCGTCGTCCGCTACCTGCCGTCGCCGATCGACGTCGAGGGCATCGAGGGCCACGCGGTCAACAACGCCGACGAGGTCATCACTCGCAAGCCTTCGGTGGACGAGCCGCTCGCCGCGCTCGCCTTCAAGATCGCGAGCGACCCGCACCTCGGTAAGCTCACCTTCATCCGGGTTTACTCGGGTCGCCTGGAGGCCGGCACCGCGGTGCTGAACTCCGTCAAGGGCAAGAAGGAGCGCATCGGCAAGATCTACCGCATGCACGCGAACAAGCGTGAGGAGATCGAGTCGGTGGGCGCCGGTGACATCGTCGCCGTCATGGGCCTGAAGCAGACCACCACGGGTGAGACGCTGTCCGACGACAAGAACCCGGTGATCCTGGAGTCCATGGACTTCCCGGCGCCGGTCATCGAGGTCGCCATCGAGCCCAAGTCCAAGGGTGACCAGGAGAAGCTGGGTGTAGCCATCCAGCGTCTCGCGGAGGAGGACCCCTCCTTCCGGGTTCACTCGGACGAGGAGACCGGCCAGACCATCATCGGTGGTATGGGCGAGCTCCACCTCGACATCCTCGTCGACCGTATGCGTCGCGAGTTCAAGGTCGAGGCGAACGTCGGCAAGCCCCAGGTCGCGTACCGCGAGACGATCCGCAAGGCCGTCGAGCGTCATGACTACACCCACAAGAAGCAGACCGGTGGTACCGGTCAGTTCGCCAAGGTGCAGATCGCGATCGAGCCGATCGAGGGCGGCGACGCCTCGTACGAGTTCGTGAACAAGGTCACCGGTGGCCGCATCCCCCGGGAGTACATCCCGTCGGTGGACGCGGGTGCGCAGGAGGCCATGCAGTTCGGCATCCTGGCCGGCTACGAGATGACTGGCGTCCGCGTCATTCTTCTCGACGGTGGCTACCACGAGGTCGACTCCTCGGAGCTCGCGTTCAAGATCGCCGGTTCGCAGGCCTTCAAGGAGGCCGCGCGCAAGGCTTCTCCCGTCATTCTCGAGCCCATGATGGCCGTTGAGGTCACCACGCCCGAGGACTACATGGGTGAGGTCATCGGCGACATCAACTCCCGCCGTGGCCAGATCCAGGCCATGGAGGAGCGCCACGGTGCTCGCATCGTGAAGGGCCTCGTGCCCCTCTCGGAGATGTTCGGCTACGTCGGAGACCTCCGTAGCAAGACCTCGGGTCGCGCAAGCTACTCGATGCAGTTCGACTCCTACGCCGAGGTTCCGCGGAACGTCGCCGAGGAGATCATCGCGAAGGCCAAGGGCGAGTAACTCTCCCGAGCTCACGCTTTAGGCTTGTCACCGGAGCCTGGTGGGCTTTCACCGCAACGCGCGAGTGTTGCGGTGGATGCCCCGGGCTCCGGCATCCCAGCAAAGATCACCTGGCGCCGATGAAGCAAGGCGTACAGAACCACTCCCCAGGAGGACCCAGTGGCGAAGGCGAAGTTCGAGCGGACTAAGCCCCACGTCAACATCGGCACCATTGGTCACATCGACCACGGTAAGACGACCCTCACGGCCGCCATTACCAAGGTGCTGCACGACGCGTTCCCCGACCTGAACGAGGCCTCGGCCTTCGACCAGATCGACAAGGCTCCCGAAGAGCGTCAGCGTGGAATCACGATCTCCATCGCGCACGTCGAGTACCAGACGGAGTCGCGTCACTACGCGCACGTCGACTGCCCGGGTCACGCTGACTACATCAAGAACATGATCACGGGTGCCGCGCAGATGGACGGCGCCATCCTCGTGGTCGCCGCCACCGACGGCCCGATGCCGCAGACCAAGGAGCACGTGCTCCTGGCCCGCCAGGTCGGCGTTCCGTACATCGTCGTCGCCCTGAACAAGGCCGACATGGTGGACGACGAGGAGATCCTGGAGCTCGTCGAGCTCGAGGTCCGTGAGCTCCTCTCCGAGTACGAGTTCCCGGGCGACGACCTGCCGGTCGTCAAGGTCTCGGCGCTCAAGGCGCTCGAGGGCGACAAGGAGTGGGGCCAGTCGGTCCTGAACCTGATGGCCGCCGTCGACGAGTCGATCCCGCAGCCCGAGCGCGACGTCGACAAGCCGTTCCTGATGCCGATCGAGGACGTCTTCACGATCACCGGTCGTGGCACCGTCGTCACCGGTCGTATCGAGCGTGGTGTCCTGAAGGTCAACGAGACCGTTGACATCGTGGGCATCAAGCAGGAGAAGACCACCACCACGGTCACCGGCATCGAGATGTTCCGCAAGCTGCTCGACGAGGGCCAGGCCGGTGAGAACGTCGGTCTGCTCCTCCGTGGCATCAAGCGCGAGGACGTCGAGCGCGGCCAGGTCATCATCAAGCCCGGTTCGGTCACGCCGCACACCGAGTTCGAGGCCCAGTCCTACATCCTGTCGAAGGACGAGGGTGGCCGTCACACCCCGTTCTTCAACAACTACCGCCCGCAGTTCTACTTCCGTACCACGGACGTGACCGGCGTCGTGACCCTCCCCGAGGGCACCGAGATGGTCATGCCGGGCGACAACACGATCATGAACGTCGTGCTGATCCAGCCCGTCGCCATGGAAGAGGGCCTGAAGTTCGCCATCCGTGAGGGTGGCCGGACCGTGGGCGCCGGCCAGGTCACCAAGATCATCAAGTAATCACTTGATCGTCTGACCTGGTTGCTCCTCACCGAGCACCGAGAAGGGCCCCGTCCCGCCGCGCGAGCGGTGGGACGGGGCCCTTCTTTTTCCTGTCTTCGGCCGGATTCGTGGTTCGTACCGGGGAGCCCGCGGCGGCCGGCGCGGCCCTCCGTCAGGCGCGGGCTGCCATGGCGGCCGCGCCGATCTTCGGGGCCAGCTCTTCGACGGCCCATTCGATGCTGTGCGGGGTCGGCTCCGCGAGGGCCTCGGCCAAGGCGGGGTTCAGGGGGATGTACCGGCCCTCGGTGACCGCCCGCATCGTGCGGAAGGCGGGGGCCTTCTCCAGGGTGGCGAGGGCGTTCGGCGTGCCGGCGGCGAAGACGACGTCGGTGTCGGCCCGGCCGACGTCCGCGTAGTCGAGGTAGGTGCGTGCGGGGTTGCTGGCACCGGGGAGCTGGGTGGTGAGTTCGTTCAGCTTGATCCCGAACTTCCGCAGGACGCGCGCCGAGGTGTCCTCGCGCGATTTCACCGCCCCGACGCCGTGGGGCATGGGGGAGACCAGCAGGTTGAAGCGGGTTCCGGCCATGGCGGGGAAGGCCGCGCGGGCGTCGAGGGTGATCTGTTCGGCGGCGCTGATCAGCTGTTCGCCCTGATCCTTGACGTCGAGCGCCTTGGCGATGACGCGGGTGCTGGTCTGCCAGGGGTCAGCGTCGGGGCCCTTGATGTAGTGCACGACGGGAGCTATGGCGGAGAGCTTCGCGTACACCGGGTCGAGGGTGCGGTCCCGGGTCGCCAGGATCACGTCCGGCTTGTACGAGGCGACCTGGGCGACGAGGTCGCCGTCGGCCCGGAGCAGGTGGGGGTGCTTGCCGCTGAGTGCGGTCTGGGTCCAGGGCGTGATGCCGCCGGGGACTCCCTCGGCGGCCGCGGGCATGGCCGCCGGCTCGAAGCCCAGGGAGAGCGCGATGTCGGCGCTGGCGTTGTCGAGTGCGACGACGGTACGGGGCTTTCCGTGGATCTTCGCCGTGCCGAGTCCGCCCTCCACCGAGATGACGGGGGCCGTGGCATCGGCCGTGCAGGCGGTGGCCAGCAGCAGGGCGGAGGCTGTGCCGACGAGTGCACCGGTCCGGATGCGGGTGTTCATGCTTCTCCTTGACTCGCTCCCCGCGACAGTAGCCCGATTCGTTCGCACATACGTTCCTGGAATATGTGATTCCGGTTGCTCGGGCCACCGGGGCGGGAAGCGCGGGCGGCGGGAGCCTGCCCACGATCCGGGTCGGCCTATCCCGGCTCGGCCGCTCGGGAAGCGTGCCCCGCCTCCGCCCCGCCCCGCCCGGGCCGCCCGCCCCGCCCGGCTCAGTCGGTGACGGCCGCCGAGGCGTTACGGACCGGGCGGCGCACCATGTACACGTCGATCGGGTCCTGGCTCTCCTCCATGAATCCGTGGCGCTCGTACAGCGGGCGCGCTGAGCTGCCCTGCACGACGATCAGCCGGACCTCCGCACCCGCTTCGTCGGCGCGGGTGAGAAGAGTCCGGAGGACCGCGGTACCCACGCCCCGGCCCTGCGCTTCGGGGGCGAGGTAGAAGTTCTCCAGTAGGCGGCCCCGCTCGGCGGGGCGCAGCGTCACGCTTCCGGCGAAGGCCCCGTCCACCTCGATGACGGAGGTGTGCTCGGGGACGAAGGTGTCCCGCAGCCGCTGGCGTACGCGGTGTTCGTCGTACCGCCCGAGGCGCTCCAGGTCCGGCCGCAGGACGACGGCGCGCAGCTCCGCGATGGTTTCGAGGTCACCGGGGAGCGCGGGGCGCAGGGCCCACGTGGCAGCCGCAGGGGGCATGGTGCTGTTGTTCATCCGTCAAGTATCTAGTGTCGCGTCCGGCGCGCTCCGCCCGGTCACGGCCGGCGCACCCCTGCGGGGCGTCGGGCCGGGAGGCGTAGGTAACGTCGCCCCGGCGAGAGGCCGTTGACCCCGTACGAGAGAAGGAACCCGATGACCGAGCGAGCCCTGCTGATCATGGACGTCCAGACACTCATCGTCGAGCGACTTGCCGGGCCGGGGTACCTGGACCGGCTGGGGGAGGCCGTCGACCACGCCCGGAGCGAGGGGATGCGGGTCATCCACGTGACGGTCGGGTTCCGTCCCGGTGCGCCCGAGATCCACCCGCGCAACAAGATGTTCGCCGGCCTGGCGGGGCGCCAAGCGGCGCCCGCGGGCGCGGACCCCAACCCGGTCCACCCCCGGGTGGAGACCCGGCCGGAGGACGTCGTGGTCGTGAAGCGGCGGGTGAGCGGCTTCGCGGGCAGTGACCTGGACATGGTGCTGCGGGCCGGAGGCATCGAGCACCTGGTTCTCGCCGGTATCGCGACCAGCGGGGTGGTGCTCTCGACCGTGCGCCAGGCCGCCGACCTGGACTACCGGCTCACGGTCCTCTCGGACGCCTGCGCGGACGGCGATCCGGAGGTGCACCGGGTTCTGACGGAGAAGGTCTTCCCGTCGCAGGCCGACGTGGTCACCGTGGCGGAGTGGGCCAAAGGCTGAGCGCGGCGCCGGGACCGGGTTCCCTTCCCGTGGTGGGGAGGCGACCCGGTCCCGGGGTCCTGCGCGGCGGTCAGCCGAGGATCTTCGCCTTGGCCCGCTGGAACTCCTCGTCCGAGATGTCGCCCCGTGCACGCACCTCGGAGAGCTTGGCGAGCTGGTCGGCCGGGCTGGTGTTGCCGGCCGTCTCGCGGATGTACGTCTCGAACGCGTTCTGCTGCTCCTTGGCGTGCCTGTGCTCGCGGCGGCCCATGCCCCGCCCGCGTGCGATCACGTAGGCGAAGACGCCGATGTACGGGAGCAGGATCACGATGAGGAGCCAGGCGGTCTTGGCGAGGCCGCTCATGTCGTCGTCGCGGAAGATGTCGGCGATGATCCGGAAGAGGAGCACCAGCCACAGGACCCAGATGAAGACCCACATCGCGGTCCAGAAGGCTCCGAGGACCGGATAGTCGTAGGCGAGGTACACGCTGTCGTTCATCGTTCTCTCCTGTCGGAGCCAGAGCCCGTGCCGTAGCCAGGCGCCTGGCCCGGTGCCGTAGCCGTGCCACCCCCGGGAGCATCCATCCTGCGCCCGCTCGGGGAAGTCGGCCACGCGAGAGGGAGCGCCCGGAGCGCCCGGAGCATGCGGGGCGGCGCGGCCCCGGAGCAGGGAGGGCGGGGTCACCGTGCGGTGTACTCGGGCGGCCCGCGCGGGTCCTCGGGTCCGCCGTCGTCAGCTTTCGTCCGATTGCGGCGGGCGCAGGGCTGTCACCGTGCCCTCGGTCAGCAGGTACACCGTGTCGCCGTACACCGCGATGGCCGGCCGGCCCCCCGTGGCGCTCATGGGGTGATCCTCGCGAGGCGCCGTCTGCCAGAGAGGGGCGCCGCTCGCGGAGGCGAAGCAGTGGACGCTTCCGTCCGCGTTCGAGACATGGACGCGCTTACCGCTGACGTGCAGGAAGTGTCTGTCACTCCACGGCCATTGGACGGTGGTGGGCAGCGTCTTCGTCGTCCATCGCCGTTTCCCGGTTCGGGCGTCGGCCGCGACGACGGTGCCGTCCGGATCCACTCCGTAGAAGGTCCCGTCCTCCTCGACGAATTCCATGCTGCTGGGAAGGGTCGTGGACGTCGGCTGGGTCTGCCAGTCACTGATGACGAGAGCCCCGTCGGGGCGTCGCAGCAGTACGGTCTCGGCGGCGAAGGCCACGGGGACCATGGAGCCGGGCGATTGGGCGCTCAGGATCTTGCCGTCCTCGGTCGAGAGCTCCTGCAACCTCCGCCCATTGAGGGTCTCGTCGTCCGTGAGGCGGTAAACGCGGTCATGAGCGGTGTACAGCTGGGTATTGCTCCCCCGGTCCTCGGCTTGCCACACTCTGTCGCCCGTCTGTGCGTGCCAGGCGACCAGGCCGTTCGGGACGTCGAACACGATGATGAGATCGGACGTGCGGACACATGTCGCGTACGGATTCGCCGATCCCGGAGGGGTCGACCAGACGGGCTTCCCGGTCGCGGCGTCGACAGCGACGACGCGTCCCTCGCCGTCGCGGGCGTCGCTCTCTTCGAGGGTGTAGGCGAGGCGACCGTCGTGGGAGAGGCCCAGAAGCTCTGTCTGAAGGGGAGAGTCGCGGCTCCAGAGCCGTGTACCCGTCCCCGTCGCGAAGGCCGCGATCTGGCCGGTCGAAGGGGACGACGCACACACGAGGACGGTGGCAGAGGCGTGGCAGGAACTGATGTTTTCGTCCCCGTCCCGCGCGGTCGCCTTCTGCTGCCAGCGGGCCCATCCGGCGGGCTGCAGAGCGTTGGCTTTCTCCAGCGCGGGAACCGCTCCGGCCGCGGACGAGCCCGTGAGGGGTCGCACGGGCTTACCGGAGCCGGTCGTCCCCGGACGATCGGCTCCGTCCCACACTCTGGCCGCCCACGAGCCGAGGCCACCCGCAGCGGCCAGAGCCCCCGCCCCCGCGATGAGTGCGCCACGTCGCGACAGCGGCTTCCGTGCCGGTACCGGAGCGGCGTCGGCCTCTGCGCGGGCCGGGGGCAACGCCGCGCGGCGGCCCCAGTCGTCCTCCGGTGCGGACCGGAACGCGACGAGGAGCTCGTCCGGAGTGGGCCGGTCGGCCGGGTCCTTGGCGAGACACCACTGGACGACTTCGCGGACCGTGCCCGACAGTTCGGCGACGGCGGCCGGCTCGTGCACCACGTTGTAGGTCAGGAAGGGCGATCCGGCATCGAACGGGCCGTGCCCCGTCGTGGCGAAGACGAGGACGGAACCGAGGGAGAAGACGTCGGACGCCTGCTTCACCCCGTGTGGCGCGGACAGCTGCTCGGGAGACATGTAGGGAGGGGTTCCCAGGATTCTGCCCGTGACGGTGAGGGTCTGGTGGTCCGGGGCCCGGGAGATGCCGAAGTCGATGACTCGGGGCCCGTCCCCGGTCAACAGCACGTTGTCCGGCTTGAGATCTCGGTGGATGACCCCGACCCGGTGGATGTCCCGCAGTGCCTCGACGAGCCCCACCGCCAACTGCCGTAACCCGGTGTCCGTGAGCGGCCCCTCATCGCGTACCACCGCGCGCAGCGAGCGGCCGGGCGTGTACAGGGTCGCCATCCACGGCCGCTCCGCCTCCGGATCCGCATCCACGACGGGCGTCGTGAAAGCGCCCGAGACTCTGCGCGCCGCCGCCACCTCCTGGCGGAAGCGAATCCGGAACTCCATGTCGTCGGCCAGCTGCTGGTGGACGACCTTCACGGCGACCATCCGTCCGGACTCGCCCCCCTGGGCCAGATACACCGTGCCCATCCCGCCCGAACCGAGCCGGTCGAGAAGCCGATAGCCGCCGATCGACGGCGGATCGCCCTGGAGAAGTGCCATTCTGCGCCCCCGTCCCACCACCGCGACGCGGGGTTCAGGGCCAGAGGCTAGCGCCTCCTCCACAGGCGAGCCGCCGTCTTCAGCCGAACTTCCGCTCCCCGTCGACGGGGTGAGCGACCGAGCTCGGTGCCGTAGCCGTGCCACCGCCGGGAGCATCCCTCCTGCGTCCGCTCGGGGGAAGTCGGCCGCGCGAGAGGGATACGCGGCCCCTCAGCGGCCTCAGCCCAGCGGGGGCGGGCCCGGCACGCGGCTCACCCGGGCGCCGGGCAGTCCGCGCAGGATCTCCGCGCCGATCTCCGTGAGGCGCTGCGGGCCCGGGGGAGTGGCGCCGAGCCCGACGGCGTACCGGACGAACCCCGCGTCCGCCGTGGCGTCCGGGCCCCCGGCCACCGGGCGGGGCCAGGCATGGGTGTCCGGGGAGCCGGACCGGGCGAGGGCGTCGAGGAACGCCAGGAGGCGTCCCCGGAAGCGGCCTTCGTCAGCGCCTTCGCGTACGGAGACCACCGCCCAGGCCGTGTGGCGCAGGTGGAGCGGCGGCGGGGCGCAGAGCCGGGCGTACGGGACGGGGCCGGCGTCCACCGCCGCGTCCAGCACCTCCCACGCGCGGAACAGCTCCTCGGCGATCAGCTCCCGGCCAGCCGCCGACACCTGCGTGGAGCAGGAGCGTACGGGGGTCGTCGGGGTCAGGATCGTGACGGTGTCACCCGCGTCACCCGCGTCACCCGCGTCACCCGTGGCGGGGGCGGCGGGGTCGTCCGCGTACGCCACTGGCCGGGACCAGTCCCACTCGGCCCACTGGGCGAAGAACCGTCGCAGCAGCGCCGTACGCGTCGGCCGGACCGTGGGTGTCGACCGGGCACCACCCGCCTCCAGGACCGTCCGCGCCGCGAGGACCGTCCACGCGAGCCCCGGCAGTCCGCCGCAGGGCGCGGAGTCGAGCCCGCGCGCCCGCGCCCACGCCTTCACGTCGTGGACCAGCTCCGTGAAGGCGGCGCGGTGCGGGGCGGTCGCCCCGAGCAGCTCCTCCGCGTCGCTCACCGCGCTCAGCGCGACGGCCGCCGCAGGGCCCAGCTCCACGCGCCGCCCGACCGCCTCCGCCGGGGGAACGCCGACCGGGACGACCGTCACGAGGTCCACCCGCAGCCCGTCGAGGAGGAAGCGCAGGCCGGGCACCCGGGCCCCGGCCACCTCCCGCACCTCCTCGGCCTCGGGCAACCGACGCCCCAGCGCCCGGGCGCCGATCGGTGTGGGCAGCGCCGCCACCAGGTCCACGTCCGCCCCCGGCAGCGCACCGCCCATCCGCCGCGAGCCCACGAGGTGGACGCCCGCGCCGGGCAGCGCCCGTGCCACCCGGGCGAGGACCAACTCCCCCGCGTCCGAGGCGCCTTCGGCCTCCGGCCCGTCCGCCGTGGACAGCTCGACGCGTACCCCGAAGTGGTCCGAGGCGTACAGTCCGGTCGCGTCCGGGGTCGCGCCCACCAGCCCGGCCGCCACCGGGCGCAGCCGCCGCGAGCGGTACAGCACCCGGTCCAGGCGGGACACGCGGCCCGTCAGTGAGCCCACGGCGGCCAGCGGGTTCACCGAGGGATCGAAGGTGGGGGTGTCGTCGTCCGGGCCGTGGACCGTCGTCCAGGCATCCGTCAGGCCGAGCCGCGACTGCGGGTTCGGGCCGCCGTCGTTGAAATCCCCGACCACCAGAAGGTCACCGTCCAGATCCGCGAACCCCGTTGCCAGATCGGCGAGTTCACGATCCCGGCGGGCGGCGCCCGCGGGGGAGTGATCGCTGCTGAGGTGCGTCACCGCGACGGTGACGGGCCCGCCCGCCGCCTCCACGACGACCGCCGCGACCGCCTTGTGCCGCCCCAGCGGGTGCCACCCCGCCTCGCGTACCGGCAGCCGGCTGAGCACCAGCAGCCCGCAGTCGGCGACCTCCCGCCCGTCCAGGCCCGCGCCGAACGCGTACGCGTCCCGGACCCACGCAACTCCTGCCAGCAGGTCCATCAGCGGAGGTTCGACCTCCTGGAGGGCGATGACGTCCGCGTCGGCGGCCCGCAACGCGTCGAGCAGCAGCGGGCGGCGGCGGGCTGTGCCGATGCGTTCGGAGTCGTACCGGTCCCACAGGGTGTTCCACGTCAGCACGGTCAACCCGGTCGCGGGGGAGGCCGGTTGGGCCGGGGAAGCGGGAGCCCAGCTCCGGCCGTCGAAGGTGTGCGGGGTGCGGGCCGCGAAGTACGGCGACGGGAGCAGCCGCGTCTCGCGCACCCGCCCGGCCTCCGTCGAGTCCACCCGGTCCAGACCCGAGGCGCGGTCCCACACCGTCTCGCCGTCCGCCTCGAAGAACAGCACCCGGTGCCAGGGGACCTCCCCGCCCGGCGTGAAGCGCGGCAACGGCACCCGCTTCGGCTCCCGGCCGCGCTGCGCCACCCCGATCGTGAACCGCGCCGGATCGAAGCGGGCGTCCCAGCGAATCCGGTGGTAGATCTCGTCGCTCGTCCGCATCAGACCTTCGCCGTCCCTGTTCCGCTCGTCCGCATCAGGCTGTCGCCTCCACCGTCCCGCTCGCGCCCAGGTAGAAGGTCCGGTGCGCCTCGCCCGGGTAGGGCGGGACGTACCGCCGCAGCTGCGCCTCCTGCACCCGGGGCGGTACGGGATGGGTGCGGTGGACGTTGCGCCGGGCCAGTTCCGCCGCGCCCACCACCGCCACCACGTGCGTGACCATCGCGTTCCGGCGCGCGGCGGTGGAGTGCACCAGGGCGCGCTGCCTCGGGGTGAGCGAGGTCGCGTCCCACACGGTGGTGGTGCGGGGCAGCAGCGCGCGGTCCAGCCGCTCGGCCGCTTCCCGTACCACCTCGGCGTTGGCGCTCTGGTCGGCCCGGTCGCCGCGCGCCTCGCGCAGGTCGTCGAGGGCGAGGTACGTGGCGATCCCGGGCAGCGTGCGGGCGTACGTGCTCTTGCCGCTGCCGGACGGCCCGCACAGCAGCACCAAGCGCGGGAAGTCGCCGGATCGCCAACGCCAGGTGGCGGCCACCGCCTCCTCGGCGGTGGTGACCCGCCCCAGCGCGTACGCCTCGCGGACCTGCGCCCGGCAGCGGTCGGCGGCGTCCGGCTCAAGGTCGTCGAACGCCTCGCGCAGCCCGGCCGGTTCGCGGACGTCCTCGGCGTGGAGCGCGGACCACGCGACCTGCTCGCGCGCCTCGTCCGTGGGTGCGGTGGCCGCCGCGAGCGCGTGCAGCGTCCCCAGGTCGGCCGCCCACGACATGCGGATCAGTCCGGTCCGGCGCGCCTCGTCCGGGTACGGGCGGTGCAGTGAACGGTGCAGCCCCACCAGGTCGGCCACCCGGACCGCGAGCGGCATGCCGACGACGGGGGCGAGCCGGGGCGCGATCGAGGCCCGCCGGTCCTGGTGGAGCAGCCCGGCCAGGACCCCGGCCAGCCGCTCGTCGCCGAAGGCGCCGGAGCCGCCGGAGACTTCGCCCAGGGCCTCCGCCGTACGGGCGTCGGGCTGGTCCTCCCGCGAGGGCGAGGGCGAGGGCGGGAGCGCCTCGCGCAGGGCGTCCGCGTCGACCGCACCCCCCGAACGTACGGCCCACAGGGCGGCGGACGGGCCCAGCGTGTTCGGGACCACCGCCGCGTGCATCCAGTGCGTGCCGGTCGTCACGTGCCCCGGCCGCACCCACTTGGCCACGACCCGCCCGAACTCCTCGGCCCGGAACGCCTCGGCGGGCCGGACGACGTACCCCTCCTGTCGGCCGGTGTCGAGCGTCAGCTTCCGCAGCGCCTTCTCCGCCCGCGCGTCGAACACCCCGCGCCAGAGCACCGGCGGTACGGGGATGCCCAGCCCGCGCAGGAACGCGGTGGTCTCGTCCCAGCCGAGGCAGCGGTCGCCGTCCCAGACGGAGAAGCCGTAGAAGAAGCCGTCCAGCCGGTCGTACGGGATCGAGTGCCGCGCGAACATGTTCTCCCCGCACACCCGCCACCCCGCCGGGATGCGGGAACCCACCCGCCCCTGGAGCGCCTTCACCCAGCCACGGGACGGATGGTGGGCCGAATCCAGCGAGCGGGCGTGCAGCCCGTCCGCGTAGAGCGTGGTGTTCTCGCCGTCGAGCTTCTCCGTGGCGACGACCTCGCGCCCGACGAGCGCCGCCAGGTCCGCCACCCGCACGTCGTCCGAGGTGGCACCGGGCGACCAGGGCAGGTGCGGGGTGCGGGGGTAGTGCGTACGCATGATGGTCGGGCCCCCGGTGCGGATGGAAAACGACTGTCACTCTATGCAGCGGCGGGGAGGGCGGGCGACGGGATTTCCGCTGGGAGTCGTCGCCCCGCGGGAGCTCGACGGCGACCCGGCCGCAGTGCCCGCCCGCGCGAAGGAGGCGGCACAGGGTCAGGACGTCCGGCTCGGCGGTGGGGCCACGATCATCCGGGAGTTCATCGAGGCCGGCCTCGTCGACACCCCGCATGTGGCGGTCGCGCCGACGAAGCTCGGCTCCGGGGCCCGGCTGTGGGAGTCCCCCGATGAGCTGCTCGACCGGTTCCACCAGGACGTCGTGCCCAGCCCGAGCGGCGTGACGCACCACCTGATCTGGCGGAAGCAGGGCCGGACCAGTTGGCCGGCGTGGGCTCCGTCACCGGCGCCCACGGCATCGCCGCTGTCCGGCGACGTCCTCAGGGCTGTTCGCGATTCTCGGCGGGTGCTCGGCGCCGGATGCGGCACCCAGGAGGTGTCCGGCGGGACAGCCTGAGGCGTCGCGGAGTACGTCGTCCGCCCGCCGGCCAGGCGGGACCTTCATCACACGCCCTCGATCCCCGGGTCCACCGCGTCGGCCCGTAGGCAGCGGTCGCACCTGCTCTGCTCGGGGGCCCGGAACGCCCGGTCGCAGGCGGGGCAGTTCTGCATGGGGAGGACCGCCGGTCGGTTCGGCGCCGGTCGGCTCCCGCGCTCGGCGGGGAGCGGGAGCGGCGGGGGAAGCTGGCTGGTCAGCCGCTTGACGAGGAACTTCGCCGGGTACTTCACCTGCCCGGGCAGATCGCTGAGGAGGGCCTCCCGCACGTGGTCCGCGTGGACGCCCCGCTCCAGCCAGACCGCCACGGACGGCGCGAGTTCCCGCACCTCCTTCTCGCTGAGCCGCAGCCGCTTCTCCTCGCCCCGCAGCCCGCTGAGCAGCTCGGCGGCGACCGCGAGCCGTGCCAGTTCGGCGGCGGGCGACGCGGTCGGCCGGACCGGCTGCGGCAGGGAGGCGCGGATGGACGCGGCATTGGGCACGGAAGGTGCCGAAGGCTCAGCGGGTGCGGGTGCGGGTGCGGGTGCGGGTGCGGGCATGGGCGGGGCGGGTTCCGGCGGCTGCGGTGGCGCGTCCGGCTCCGTACGCACGGTCTCGACCAGCGGTGCGCACGGCGCGTTCGGTTCGGCGGCCGGGGGCACTCCTGCGGGCGCGTCCGCGTGAGGCCGGGAGAGTTCGACGACAGCCGCTACCGGGGCGGGCGCGGCCTCACTCGCAGCCGCAGCCCCAGTCGCGGCGGCGACGCCCACCGGCTCCCACAGCTCCCGCAGCGCGTCCGCCGCCGTGCACATCGCCCGTACGGGCCGCTGCTCGGGGCGCCGTCCACGGGCGGCGCCCCGAGCACCACCGGGTCTGGTGCTTCCCGTAGCCCCCACCCGCTGCTGCGGTACGCCGGGAGCCCGCCGCCCGAGGGGTTTCCGGCCGGAGGCCCTGCGCTCGGCGGCCTGGCGCTCGGCCACGGCTGCCCGGGCGGCGCGGTCCTGCTGGGCGGCGTCGGGGTGGTTGTACGCGATCGTGCGGGTCATGAACCGTCCCTCGCCGACACGGTCCCGGGGCCGGTCCAGGTATCCGCAGCGCTCCAGCTCGCGCATGGCCCGCGCGATGGTCTCGGCGCCTTCCTGGAAACGCTCGGCGAGCGCCTTGATGCCCACGCGGCGGCCGGGCGGCAGCGACTGGATGTGGACCGAGACACCGATCGCGACGAGCGAGAGCTCGGGGTGCTGCGCCAGATGGTTGCCGACCACCACGAACTCGCTGGTGAGCGGCACGGTGACGTGCGAGAGCCCGGTGGTCCGGGTGCGACTGCGGTCGATGACCACTGTCCGGGCGCGCGGGTGCGCGCTAACCTCATGCGTATCCATTGGGAAGGTTGAGACTTCCTGGTTGGTCAGGCCCTCGATCGGGATGCCAGTCCCGGCGGGGGCCGTCCTATGTCTGGTGAGGGGCGGATGCCCCTGCTGTTGGGGGGAGCATATGCCTGCCAACCGGACGAAAATCCAGCTGAGTTACCGAAACTCACCCGTCCGGGTGAGGACACGCCGAGCGGCGTGGAGCCGCCCCCGAACCGCCTGGTGGGGGAGGGGTTCGGTTTGGTTCTTTTTCAAGTTCTTTGAAGCTTTTGGAGTCCCGAAGCGCCATGTCCCCGCCGTCCGGGATACGGAGGGCGGGGACCCGTCCCACCGGGTCCCGGGAGGCGGGACCCGGTGGGACGGAACGTCCGGGAACCCGGGTGGCCCGGGAGTCAGGACCCGGTGAGCGCCACCTCCGCCCACACCGTCTTCCGGGGGAACGGCCCGTGCTCCACGCCCCAGCGCTCAGCCAGAGCCTCCACGAGCACCAGCCCCCGCCCCGACTCGGACTCCGCCCCCGAAGCCCGTACGCGCGGCAGCCGCTCCCCGCGCGTATCGATCACCTCGATACGGAGCGTGTCATCCGAGAGAGTGAGCCCGAGGCGGAAGTCGCGGCCCTGGACGTACCCGTGCACCACGGCGTTCGCCGCCAGCTCCGCCACCACCAGAGCGGCCGTGTCCGGCGTCAGTCCCCACGCACGCAGCTGCTCCGTCGCCAACAGCCGGGCCAGCCGGGCGCCCCGGCGAGTGGCCGAAAGCTGAAGCGTGAACTTCCCCGAAGTCGCGCGCGGTTGGATGATTTCTTGATTCATGTCACTCAGCGTGGCCGCAGGTCACTACGCTGAGAAGCGCCGACGCGGGTACGGACGGTGACTGTCCAGTCGCGGCCCCCTCCTGTCCACCTCGTACGGCACCGCATGCCTGAGCGACGGGTCGAGAAGGCGGGGAACTTTGATGCTGGAGGAAGACGGCAGGGACGGTACGGCGGACGGTCTGGACGAGCCGGACGTCGGCGACTTCGGCCTGGAGGACGACTCCGGCGCGGTGATCGCCGCCGTGGGCAGGCAGATCCGCCTCTGGCGGGAGGCGGCCGGCATGCGCGCCGCCGAACTCGGCCGGGCCATCGGCTACGGCGAGAACCAGATCTACAAGGTCGAGTCCGGCAAGCGCATCCCCAAGCCGGAGTTCCTGGACAAGGCGGACGAAGTCCTGGGCGCGGGCGGCAAGATCGCCGCGATGAAACAGGACGTGGCGGAGGCGAGGTACCCGAAGAAGGTCCGGGACATGGCCCGGTTGGAAGCAGACGCAGTTGAAATGGGCGCGTACACGCACCAGACGTTTCATGCCCTCCTGCAGACGCACGAGTACGCGAAAGCCCTCTTCGGGACGCGCCGTCCCCTGTATTCCGCTGAGGTCATCGAGAGAGCCGTGGCAGCCCGGACCGCACGGCAGAACGTCATCGGGAAGTCAGAGACCGTGCCGGTCTTCAGTTTTGTCCAGGATGAGGCAACGCTTCGCCGCCCGCTCGGAGGCAAGCTCGTCCAGCGGGGACAGCTGGAGCGCCTCCTCGAACTGGGGCAGATGCGCAACGTGGAGATTCAGGTGATGCCGACCGACCTTGAGGACCATGCCGGGCTGATGGGAGGCTTCCGTATCCTCCGGCTAAGAGGCGGTACTACCTTGGGATACACGGAGGTTCAGCACCTGTCGATGCTGATCACCGAGCCTCGTGAGGTCCAGATGCTGGAGATGCAGTACGGGAGTATCCGGGCGCAGGCGCTCACTCCAAGAGAGTCGCTTGCCTTCATTGAGAAACTGCTGGGAGAGACATGAGTACCAAACCCACGGTCGAAGAGATTTCGGCGTGGTTCAAGAGCAGTTACAGCAGCAGTGACGCCAATTCCGACTGCGTTGAGGTCTATACGACTGCCTCGACTGTCCATCTGCGGGACTCCAAGACCGTCCCGGGTCCGCAGATCAGGTTCCGGGCCGCCACCTGGACCGCGTTCGTCGGGTTCGCGGCCGAGAGCTGACCACGCCCCGGAGGAACGGGAGCGACTGAGGCGCGGGCCGACGCGTCTCGTGTCTTGCGCCGCCGCCCCCACCTGCGCCGCTCCCGAACCCGCCCCACACCGTCACCCGGCAGCCAGTACCTCCACCCCCACCTCCGCCACGAGCCGCTCGATCACCGGGTTGCCCGGGTCGGCGTCGGTGATCAGCCCGGTGACCCGTTCCCAGGGGAGGACGCGGTACTGCGAGGCCGTGCCGATCTTCTCCGAGGACGCCAGGACGTACGTCTCCGCCGCCCGCGCGGAGAGAGCCCGCTTCATGGCCGCCTCCTCCGCGTCCCCGGTCGTCAGTCCGGCCTCGGGGTGGACGCCGGTGACGCCGAGCAGGCAGAGATCGGCGGAGACGTTCTGCGCGGCTTCGACCGCCGCCGCGCCGCAGGTGACCGCCGAGTGCTTGAAGACGCGGCCCCCGAGCAGGAAGAGCTCCGCCTGCGGATGAACGATCAGGGCGGCGGCGATCGTCGGGCTGTGGGTGATCACGGTGCAGGCGAGATCCGCCGGGAGTGCGCGGGCGACCGCGAGGGCGGTGGTGCCGCCGTCCAGGATCAGTGAGCCGCCCGGCCGCACCAGACCCGCCGCCACCATGGCGACCCGCTGCTTTCCGTCTGCGGCCACGTCCTGCCGGGCGGCGTAGTCGGCCACCGCCGGAGAGACGGGCAGCGCCCCGCCGTAGACCCGCTGGCACAGTCCCTCGGCCGCGAGGTCGCGCAGGTCGCGGCGGACGCTGTCCTCGGAGATGCCCAATTCGGCGGCGACGTTCTTGGCGACGATCTTGCCCTCGCGGGCGAGCAGACCGAGTAGGTGATCGCGTCGTTCAGCAGCCAGCATGCACGTTCTCTCCTGTTCTTGCGTGTTTCTGCATGTAGTGTAGTCGGCGTGAACGACACACTCGTGACGAACAAGCTCATGCTCATCCTCATCGCCGGCCCCTACCGCTCCGGTACCGACGGCGACCCGCAGGCCATGGCCGACAACCTCCGCAGCCTCGAAAGGGCCGCCTGGCCGGTCTTCGCCGCCGGGCACGTCCCCGTCATCGGTGAGTGGGTCGCCCTGCCCGTGCTGCGTTCCGCCGGTGCGGGCCCCACCGACCCCCTCGCGGACGAGGTCCTCTACCCGGTCGCCGACCGGCTGCTCGCGCACTGCGACGCCGTACTCCGCCTCCCCGGCGAGTCCGCCGGAGCCGATCAGGACGTCGCCACCGCCCGCCGCCGCGGCCTGCCCGTCTACTTCGAGGCGAGCGAGATCCCCCGCCGTACCCCGGGCGAGGTCGCATGACCGCCCGCCCCGGCGTCGATACCCCCGACCATCGGGGCCGTACCGGCCTCGACCGGGCGGGACGCGGCCTGGACCGCAATCCTGACGTTGTGGTCCAGGCCGTCGAACTCACCTCCGAGGGCTGGCACGTCCTGCGGCGCACCACCTTCGACTACCGCCGCCGCGACGGGCGTTGGGAGACGCAGCAGCGCGAGACGTACGACCGGGGCAACGGTGCCGTCGTCCTGCCGTACGACACCGAGCGGGGGTGCGTGCTGCTCACCCGGCAGTTCCGGTACCCGGCCTACGTCAACGACCACCCCGACGGCATGCTCGTCGAAGCCGCCGCCGGGCTGCTCGACGCGGACGACCCGTTCACCGCCGTCCGCCGCGAGGCTGCCGAGGAACTCGGCATCACCCTCGGCCCGCTCACGCACGTCTTCGACGCGTACATGAGCCCCGGCTCGGTCACCGAACGGCTCCACTTCTTCGCCGCCCCGTACACGGAGGCCGACCGGACCGGAGCCGGTGGTGGCGTGGAGGCGGAGGGGGAGGACATCGAAGTCCTCGACGTGCCCTTCGCCGAGGCCCTCGCCATGACCCGCGACGGACGCGTCGCCGACGGCAAGACGATCATGCTGCTGCAATGGGCGGCACTGGACGGCCCGTTCGCGCCCCGGCGGTATCAGCCCCGGCAGCGGCCGGGCCAGGGGTGACCGGCGGCCGGGCGGAAACGCGGAAGGGCACGGGACGGCGATGAACCGCCACCACCCACACGCCGAAGTCCCACCACCATCCACACGCCGAAGTCCCGGACCTGGCCGCACCGGCCGCGACTGCCTCTTCCCCGGTTGCATCACCGACGGCACACCCCGTACGCCATAGTGAAAGCAAGGGAGTTGACCGGGGGGAGCTTTCATGATCGGGCAGGCGTACGTTGGAGCCGGGGACGTGACCACTCCGGCGATCGCGACACTGCGGGCTCGGATCTCGCAGGCGATGGACGAGACGGCGGAGGCCACCGTTCTCGAACATCTCAAGGTCTGGCTGCAGATGCCGACTGATTCCCTCGTCACGAGCATGCTGGACAGGGACTGCGATGAGCGCGCCAAGAAGGTGGGCGACCGGCTCAGCTCCGATCCGAGGGGACATTACAACCCCGCGGATCTGTCGGCGGCCGCGGACATCGCGGTCAAGTGGGAAGGGATCGGTAAGATCCTGCACGGCGACCGCGCCGTGATCCTCAAGGGGCCGCCCGGGCACGTGGGCGGAGACAAGAGCGTCTTCCTCGCCAAGAACGGGATCGGCTTCCACGTGATCGTGCTTCTGGCCACCGGGCAGGAGCCCGGCGGAAGCCCCTTCTTTCTGGGTCTCGACCCGGACGTCAGCGCCACGAGGGAGTCCCGGATGGCGTGGGCTCCGGTCGCCCTCGGCGGCAAGGGCACCGTTGCGAAGGTGTCGGTGTTCAATGACGCGAAGTGCACCGAGGTCATCAAGAAAATGATCCTCGGCGCGTCGCAGGACGGATTCGGCCCGCTGGTCCGCAAGTACTACGTCGACACGACGGAGGCATTCCCCGCAGTCGTCCACGCCTGAGGGCTGTCGTGCCCGCACTCTGCCGCGAGGAGCCCACTTCGCGCTCCTCGCGGCGGAACGGCCGCGCCGGCTCGCCCCCAGGCCCTCTGGGCGAGCAGGGTGAGGGTGCCGGTGAGCACGATCCGCGCCGGTGCGCGCCGGCCACGCCCGCTACGGGGTGCCCGGTGCTCTCCCGGGCTGAAGCCGCAGCCGGGACAGCCCTTAAGCTCGCGACCATGTGGATACGAGCGGTCCAGGAGGCGTTTCCCGAGGCGGGCTTCCGGGAGCCCGCCTCGGTGTCCGAGATCGCCGAAGCGGAGAAGCGGCTCGAGCGGGCGTTGCCGACGGAACTCAAGGAGTTGCTCCTCGAAAGCGACGGGGTGATCGGACACACCCACGTGGACACGGTCTGGACCGTGGACCGGATCGTCGAGCGGAACCTGCTCTTCTGGTCCGACGCCGCCTTCGCCCAGCTGTACATGCCCTTCGACGCCCTCTTGTTCTTCGGGGACGACGGAGGTGGTGACCAGTTCGCCTTCGTGCAGAGGCCCGAGCGGCCCGACGTGTTCGTCTGGGAGCACGAGAGCGACAGCCGCAGGTGGGTGGCCAACGGCCTGCGGGACTATCTCGGTCGCTCGCTGCGCGCCGGCGGAGACGACTGGTACGGGCTCTGAGCAGCCCCGGGGCGACTGCGCGGCGGCCTCGGCCCCTGTGACACGGCGCGGAGAACGGGTCGAGCACGAGCTCCCACGGCGGCCCGATGGCTTCCCGTATTTCCGCGAAGCCCGCCAGGCCGCGGCCGGCGTCCGCCCGGTCGCGGTAGTCGTGGCTTTTCCCGAGCTCGCGGAGTCCCGCGACAGCCGCCTGCCGCCGGTCGCCGTCCACCTGCCCTCGGCCCTGTTCCGCCCGCTCCGGGCCCAATTCCGGCGCGGACCTGGACCGTTCGTTCTCCTCCGTAGCCCGGAACGCCGCCCCCCACGCCCCGGCGAGGCCGTCCCGGGCGGCCTCCAGCCCCGCGGCCGTGTTGCCCCCGGGTACGGCGACCCGGTCCACGACCTCGTCGAGCGAGGCGCCCTCCCCGAGCAGCCGGCTCAGCGCGTGCAGGCTCAGCGCGTGCAGGCTCTGTACGGCGAGGGCCTCGGCCGGCTCCCTCGGCAGCGGGGCGCCGCGCTCCTCCTGGGCGTCCACCATGGCCCGTACCGCTCCGGCCGGCAGCGCCGGGCCCGAGGACGCCAGGTCGGTCGCGGCCCTGCCCTGGCTCTCCTCGATCACGAACGGCGTGGAGATCAGGCGCACGCGAACGGCGCCACCCGCACCCGCGGCCGCACGCTCCCGCACCTCAGCCGGACTTCGGCCGCACCTCAGCCGCGCTGAGGCCCGGCGCCAGCCGTCGCGGTGGAGCGTCTCAACTGGCGAGCCCAGAGCGCCTTCTGGGCGAGCAGGGTGAGGGTGCCGGCCAGCACGATGCCGCCCAGGTTGGCGAGGAGCTGCTGCGAGGAGCCCACCGTCTGCGCGTAGTCGGAGTAGCTGAACGCCACCGCCGCGTTGGCCGCCGCCGGGACCGTGGTCACCGAGATCGTGACCCCGATCAGGGCGGCCGACTTCGCCGAGGTGAGCGACAGGGTGCCCGCGACGCCCGCGAGGAAGGCGACCACGAACGACATCCAGTCCGGCTGCCAGATGAAGGCGGTGTTCGGCCGGTCGCCCTCGACCATCGCCCGGCTGAACAGTCCGCACGCGTCCAGCAGCCACGCGAACCCGGCCGTCATCACCATCGCCGCCGCGAAGCCGCCGACCAGCGCCACCAGCGAACGGGAGACCAGCCGCGGCGCCCGCTGCACCAGAGCGGTCGAGACCCCGGCCAGGGGGCCGAACTCGGGCCCCACCGCCATCGCGCCGACGATCAGGATCGCGTTGTCCAGCATCACGCCGACCGCGGCGAGCATGGTGGCGATCGTCAGGAAGGCGACGTACGTGATGCTGAAGGTCGACTCCTCGTGGGTGACCTCCGTCAGCTCCTCCCAGAGCACGGCGTCCGCACCGTCGCCGGGCGCCTGCTCCTCGGCCTCGTCGGCCCGGGCGGAGAGGGTCAGCTCCGGGTTATCCACGGTGATGGAGCCCTCGCGGTCGATCCCGAGCCCGCGCAGCGCCCCGATCAGCGGGTCGCCCGCCTCCCGTGCCACGTCGCAGAGCACCAGGTCGCCCGCGGGGGAGCGGGCCGCGCCGGGCAGGACCACGAGGTGGGTGGCGCCCACGCTCCCCTCCAGCAGTCGCACCACGTCGTCGGTGCGGTCCGCCGGGACGATCAGGCGCAGATGCAGCACGGGGCCACTCCCAGTGGTCGGAGACGGCGCCGGACCGTACGGGCCCGGGCCTTGCGGAGCATCAGGGTGGCACGGCCCCGCGACGGGTCCGGGCCCGCTGTCCGCGACCGCCGGGCCGGCTTCCCTCCCGCCCGTCTTCCCGCCCGTCGGAAGCGCGGCGATCAGGCTGCTCTCCCTCGCGCGGGCGAGGGGCGTCCTCGCGGGATCGACGGGGCGCGGCAAGGGCACCGGCGGCCCCCCGAAGCGCGCCCGCGTTTGAGCAGTCGCTCGTGGGGGGTAAGATCCTCGGCCGATTGGCCAGGGTCGCTTTCCGTGTGGCACACTGGCCAGGTTGCTCGGTTGAGTGTCAATGCTGCGCGCCTCCCGCCGGGAGGACCGGAAGCGAGTCCCACAGTACTCGTCGACCCTGTACGGGTCGGAAGTACGGGAATCTTCCGGGAAGCGTCAGAGGGGCATAGACCAGGCACCCGGTGGGCGTTCCGCCCCCGATCTGCTCTTCATTGAGCGCAGCGCGGTCTTTGGGCCCGCACCCCCTTGGTTGGGATCTCCTTCGGGAGATTTTCGTAGAGGGGATGCGACACGCCCGACCGCGTGGGTCGGATGCGGAGGACTGGAGAACCCCCGGGTTCCAGAGCGTTTCGAGAGACAGGACTACTAGTAGCCATGGCGGGACAGAAGATCCGCATCCGGCTCAAGGCCTACGACCACGAGGTCATCGACTCCTCGGCGAAGAAGATCGTCGAGACGGTGACCCGCACTGGTGCGTCGGTCGCGGGCCCGGTGCCGCTGCCCACTGAGAAGAACGTGTACTGCGTCATCAAGTCGCCGCACAAGTACAAGGACTCGCGCGAGCACTTCGAGATGCGCACGCACAAGCGCCTCATCGACATTCTCGACCCCACGCCGAAGACGGTTGACTCGCTGATGCGTCTCGACCTGCCGGCCGGCGTCGACATCGAGATCAAGCTCTGAGGTGACGCGCGAGATGGCTAAGAACATTAAGGGCGTCCTGGGCGAGAAGCTCGGCATGACCCAGGTCTGGGACGAGAACAACCGGGTTGTCCCGGTGACCGTCGTCAAGGCCGGGCCCTGTGTCGTCACCCAGGTCCGCACCAACGACAACGACGGCTACGAGTCGGTCCAGATCGCCTTCGGCGAGATCGACCCGCGCAAGGTGAACAAGCCCCTCAAGGGTCACTTCGCCAAGGCCGACGTGACCCCGCGCCGCCACCTGGTGGAGCTGCGCACCCCGGACGCCAGCGAGTACACGCTGGGCCAGGAGCTCACCGCCGAGGTGTTCGAGTCCGGCGTCAAGGTTGACGTCACGGGCAAGAGCAAGGGCAAGGGCTTCGCCGGTGTCATGAAGCGTCACAACTTCAAGGGCCTCGGCGCCGGTCACGGCGTCCAGCGCAAGCACCGTTCCCCCGGTTCGATCGGTGGCTGCGCCACCCCTGGGCGTGTCTTCAAGGGCATGCGCATGGCCGGTCGCATGGGTAACGAGCGCGTCACCACCCAGAACCTGACCATCCACGCGGTTGACGCGGAGAAGGGTCTGCTCCTCATCAAGGGCGCGGTCCCCGGTCCGAACGGCGGCCTCGTACTGGTCCGTACCGCGGCCAAGGGGGCTTGAGGTAATGAGCACCATTGACATCCTTTCGCCGGCAGGCGACAAGGCCGGTACCGTCGAGCTCCCCGCGGAGATCTTCGACGCGAAGACCAGCGTTCCGCTGATCCACCAGGTCGTTGTCGCTCAGCTGGCCGCTGCCCGTCAGGGCACGCACAAGACCAAGCGTCGTGGCGAAGTCCGTGGTGGTGGCCGCAAGCCGTACCGCCAGAAGGGCACCGGCCGCGCCCGCCAGGGTTCGACCCGCGCGCCGCAGTTCGCCGGCGGTGGCGTCGTCCACGGCCCGCAGCCGCGTGACTACTCGCAGCGCACCCCGAAGAAGATGAAGGCCGCCGCCCTCCGCGGTGCCCTCTCGGACCGGGCGCGTCACTCCCGCATCCACGTCATCACCGGCGTGGTCGAGGGTGGAGTCTCCACCAAGGCCGCCAAGACGCTGTTCGGCAAGATCTCGGAGCGCCCCAACCTGCTCCTGGTCGTCGACCGCGCCGACGAGGCCGCGTGGCTCTCCGCGCGCAACCTGCCCCAGGTGCACATCCTGGAGCCGGGCCAGCTCAACACGTACGACGTGATCGTCTCTGACGACGTGGTCTTCACCCAGGCCGCTTTCGAGTCCTTCGTGTCTGGCCCCCAGACCGCTGAGACCGAAGGGAGCGACGCCTGATGAGCACGGCGACCGTAACCAGCAAGACGTACTCGGACCCGCGCGACATCCTCGTGAAGCCGGTCGTGTCCGAGAAGAGCTACGCGCTGCTCGACGAGAACAAGTACACGTTCATCGTCGCGCCGGGCTCCAACAAGACCCAGATCAAGCAGGCCGTCGAGGCGGTCTTCTCGGTCAAGGTCACCGGGGTCAACACGATCAACCGTCAGGGTAAGCGCAAGCGCACCAAGACCGGTTTCGGCAAGCGCGCCGACACGAAGCGCGCCATCGTGACCCTCGCCGAGGGCGACCGTATCGACATCTTCGGCGGCCCGACCTCCTGACGGAGGTAGGGACGTCCAGGATCCGGAATATTTCCGAGGACTGAGAAAACATGGGTATCCGCAAGTACAAGCCGACGACGCCGGGCCGTCGTGGCTCCAGCGTCGCCGACTTTGTCGAGATCACGCGGTCCACGCCGGAGAAGTCGCTGGTCCGCCCCCTGCACAGCAAGGGCGGCCGTAACAACACCGGTCGTGTGACCGTTCGCCACCAGGGTGGTGGCCACAAGCGCGCCTTCCGCGTGATCGACTTCCGTCGTCACGACAAGGACGGCGTGCCGGCCAAGGTCGCGCACATCGAGTACGACCCCAACCGCACCGCGCGCATCGCGCTGCTGCACTACGCGGACGGCGAGAAGCGTTACATCGTCGCTCCGAAGGGCCTGAAGCAGGGCGACCGTGTCGAGAACGGCCCGACCGCCGACATCAAGCCCGGCAACAACCTGGCGCTGCGCAACATCCCGGTCGGTACGACCATCCACGCCATCGAGCTGCGGCCCGGCGGCGGCGCGAAGTTCGCCCGTTCCGCGGGTGCCTCCGTGCAGCTGCTGGCGAAGGAGGGCACGATGGCCCACCTTCGTATGCCTTCCGGTGAGATCCGGCTGGTCGACGCCCGCTGCCGCGCCACCATCGGCGAGGTCGGCAACGCCGAGCAGTCGAACATCAACTGGGGCAAGGCCGGCCGTATGCGCTGGAAGGGCGTTCGCCCGACCGTCCGCGGTGTCGCGATGAACCCGGTTGACCACCCGCACGGTGGTGGTGAAGGCAAGACCTCCGGTGGACGTCACCCGGTCTCGCCGTGGGGTCAGAAGGAGGGTCGTACTCGCTCGCCGAAGAAGGCATCGAGCAAGTACATCGTCCGCCGCCGCAAGACGAACAAGAAGCGCTAGGAGCGGGTTTAGATGCCGCGCAGTCTCAAGAAGGGGCCCTTCGTCGACGGACACCTCATCAAGAAGGTGGACGTACAGAACGAGGCAGGCACCAAGAACGTCATCAAGACCTGGTCCCGTCGCTCGATGATCGTCCCGGCCATGCTGGGGCACACCATCGCGGTGCACAACGGCAAGATCCACGTCCCGGTGTTCGTCACCGAGTCGATGGTCGGCCACAAGCTCGGCGAGTTCTCGCCGACTCGCACCTTCCGCGGCCACGTCAAGGACGACCGGAAGTCGAAGCGCCGCTAGCGCGGGGTGGAAACGACTATGACTCACACCGAAGGGACAACCATGGAAGCCAGGGCCCAGGCGCGGTACATCCGCGTCACGCCCATGAAGGCCCGCCGCGTGGTGGACCTCATCCGTGGCATGGATGCCACGGAGGCTCAGGCGGTCCTGCGTTTCGCCCCGCAGGCCGCGAGCGTGCCGGTTGGCAAGGTGCTTGACAGCGCCATCGCCAACGCTGCACACAACTACGACCACCCTGACGCCTCTTCGCTGGTCATCAGCGAGGCGTACGTGGACGAGGGCCCGACCCTGAAGCGGTTCCGTCCGCGTGCTCAGGGCCGTGCCTACCGGATCCGTAAGCGGACCAGCCACATCACCGTGGTCGTCAGCAGCAAGGAAGGAACCCGGTAATGGGCCAGAAGGTAAACCCGCACGGGTTCCGGCTCGGCATTACCACGGACTTCAAGTCCCGTTGGTACGCCGACAAGCTGTACAAGGACTACGTCAAGGAAGACGTCGCCATTCGTCGCATGATGACGAAGGGCATGGAGCGCGCCGGCATCTCGAAGGTTGAGATCGAGCGCACCCGCGACCGCGTCCGCGTCGACATCCACACCGCTCGTCCGGGCATCGTCATCGGCCGCCGCGGCGCCGAGGCCGACCGCATCCGCGGCGAGCTGGAGAAGCTGACCGGCAAGCAGGTCCAGCTGAACATCCTCGAGGTCAAGAACCCCGAGGTGGACGCTCAGCTGGTGGCCCAGGCCGTCGCCGAGCAGCTCTCCTCCCGCGTCTCCTTCCGTCGCGCCATGCGTAAGAGCATGCAGAGCTCGATGAAGGCCGGCGCCAAGGGCATCAAGATCCAGTGCGGTGGCCGCCTCGGCGGCGCCGAGATGTCCCGCTCGGAGTTCTACCGCGAGGGCCGCGTGCCCCTGCACACGCTCCGCGCGAACGTCGACTACGGCTTCTTCGAGGCCAAGACGACCTTCGGCCGCATCGGCGTGAAGGTCTGGATCTACAAGGGCGACGTCAAGAACATCGCCGAGGTCCGCGCCGAGAACGCCGCTGCCCGCGCAGGCAACCGCCCGGCCCGTGGCGGCACCGACCGCCCGGCCGGCCGTGGTGGCCGCGGTGGCGAGCGTGGCGGTCGCGGACGCAAGCCGCAGCAGCCCGGCACGGTGGAGGCCCCCAAGGCCGACGCCCCCGCCGCCGCTGCTCCGGCTGCTGAGAGCACCGGAACGGAGGCCTGACCGAAATGCTGATCCCCCGTAGGGTCAAGCACCGCAAGCAGCACCACCCGAAGCGCAGCGGTATGTCCAAGGGTGGTACGCAGGTTGCGTTCGGCGAGTACGGCATCCAGGCGCTGACCCCGGCGTACGTGACGAACCGCCAGATCGAAGCAGCTCGTATCGCGATGACCCGCCACATCAAGCGTGGCGGCAAGGTCTGGATCAACATCTACCCGGACCGCCCCCTGACGAAGAAGCCCGCCGAGACCCGCATGGGTTCCGGTAAGGGTTCTCCCGAGTGGTGGATCGCGAACGTCAAGCCCGGTCGGGTGATGTTCGAGCTGTCCTACCCGAACGAGAAGATTGCTCGTGAGGCGCTTACCCGCGCTGCTCACAAGCTTCCGATGAAGTGCCGGATTGTTCGGCGCGAGGCAGGTGAGTCGTGATGTCGGTCGGTACCAAGGCGTCCGAGCTGCGCGAACTGGGCGACGAGGAGCTCCTCAACAAGCTCCGCGAGGCCAAGGAAGAGCTGTTCAACCTCCGCTTCCAGGCGGCAACTGGTCAGCTCGAGAACCACGGTCGGCTCAAGTCCGTCCGTAAGGACATCGCGCGGATCTACACCCTGATGCGTGAGCGCGAGCTGGGCATCGAAACGGTGGAGAGCGCCTGATGAGCGAGAAGACTGTGACTGAGACCAACACCGACCGTAGCTTCCGCAAGACCCGTGAGGGTCTGGTCGTCAGCGACAAGATGGACAAGACCGTCGTCGTCGCCGTCGAAGACCGCGTGAAGCACGCTCTGTACGGCAAGGTCATCCGCCGTACGAACAAGCTCAAGGCTCACGACGAGCAGAACGCCGCCGGCGTCGGCGACCGCGTCATCATCATGGAGACGCGTCCGCTGTCCGCCTCGAAGCGGTGGCGCATCGTCGAGATCCTCGAGAAGGCCAAGTAATTCCTGAGGGGTTCCCCTCAGGTCGGTTCCGCCAGGCTCGGTGAGGGAGCTCCGTAATCCACTTACGGAGCTCCCCGCCGGGAACCGGCAGACGATCAGGAGATAGACGTGATCCAGCAGGAGTCGCGACTTCGCGTCGCCGACAACACGGGTGCGAAGGAAATCCTCACCATCCGTGTTCTCGGTGGTTCGGGTCGCCGCTACGCGGGCATCGGTGACGTCATCGTCGCCACCGTCAAGGACGCGATCCCCGGCGGTAACGTGAAGAAGGGTGACGTCGTCAAGGCTGTCATCGTTCGCACCGTCAAGGAGCGCCGTCGTCAGGATGGCTCGTACATCCGCTTCGACGAGAACGCAGCCGTCATTCTGAAGAACGACGGCGACCCCCGCGGCACCCGCATCTTCGGCCCGGTGGGCCGGGAGCTGCGCGAGAAGAAGTTCATGAAGATCATCTCGCTCGCGCCGGAGGTGCTGTAAGCATGAAGATCAAGAAGGGCGACCTGGTTCAGGTCATCACCGGTAAGGACAAGGGCAAGCAGGGCAAGGTCATCGTGGCCTACCCCGCTCAGGACCGCGTCCTCGTCGAGGGTGTCAACCGGGTCAAGAAGCACACCAAGGCCGGTCAGACGGCTCGCGGTTCGCAGACCGGCGGCATCGTCACCACTGAGGCCCCGATTCACGTCAGCAACGTTCAGCTGGTTGTGGAGAAGGACGGCAACAAGGTCGTCACCCGCGTCGGCTACCGCTTTGACGACGAGGGCAACAAGGTCCGCGTTGCCAAGCGGACTGGTGAGGACATCTGATGACTGCCACCACTTCGCCGCGTCTCAAGACGCGCTACCGCGAGGAAATCGCCGGCAAGCTGCGTGAGGAGTTCTCGTACGAGAACGTCATGCAGATTCCCGGTCTGGTCAAGATCGTGGTCAACATGGGTGTGGGCGACGCCGCCCGCGACTCCAAGCTGATCGACGGCGCCGTGCGCGACCTCACCACGATCACCGGCCAGAAGCCTGCCGTTACCAAGGCCCGCAAGTCCATCGCGCAGTTCAAGCTGCGCGAGGGCCAGCCGATCGGCTGCCACGTCACCCTTCGTGGTGACCGGATGTGGGAGTTCCTGGACCGTACGCTGTCGCTCGCGCTGCCGCGTATCCGTGACTTCCGCGGCCTGTCGCCGAAGCAGTTCGACGGCCGTGGCAACTACACCTTCGGTCTCACGGAGCAGGTCATGTTCCACGAGATCGACCAGGACAAGATCGACCGGGTCCGGGGCATGGACATCACCGTGGTCACCACGGCGACCAACGACGACGAGGGTCGTGCCCTCCTTCGTCACCTCGGCTTCCCGTTCAAGGAGAACTGACCGTGGCGAAGAAGTCCCTGATCGCTAAGGCTGCCCGCAAGCCGAAGTTCGGCGTTCGCGCGTACACGCGTTGCCAGCGCTGCGGCCGCCCGCACTCCGTCTACCGCAAGTTCGGCCTGTGCCGCGTGTGCCTTCGTGAGATGGCTCACCGTGGCGAGCTGCCGGGCGTGACCAAGAGCTCCTGGTAATCACCCCTTCGCCCTTTGGGCGTTGGGATGACCAGGAGACTCTCGGTAAGCATCTGGTCGGCAGGAGCCCGTCCTTTCATGCCGTAGGCTAGAAGGGTTGGGCGCCTGCCGCCCTAGACCGACTTACTACGCCGTAGGTCCCCGCACCGCACCCGTCCCGCCACTGAGTGGGGAGAGGGATGGCGCATACAGGAAACCCCGGCGAGAGAGGCCGAAGGCCAACTCATGACCATGACTGATCCGATCGCAGACATGCTCACGCGTCTGCGCAACGCGAACTCGGCATACCACGACTCCGTCGCGATGCCGCACAGCAAGATCAAGTCGCACATCGCGGAGATCCTCCAGCAGGAGGGCTTCATCACCGGCTGGAAGGTCGAGGACGCCGAGGTTGGCAAGAACCTCGTTCTCGACCTGAAGTTCGGTCCGAACCGCGAGCGCTCGATCGCCGGCATCAAGCGAATCTCGAAGCCGGGTCTGCGTGTTTACGCAAAGTCCACCAACCTGCCGAAGGTCCTCGGCGGCCTGGGCGTGGCGATCATCTCCACGTCCCACGGTCTCCTGACCGGCCAGCAGGCCAGCAAGAAGGGCGTAGGTGGGGAAGTCCTCGCCTACGTCTGGTAGTCGGGAATCGGAGGAATAGCTCATGTCGCGAATCGGCAAGCTCCCCATCCAGGTTCCCGCCGGTGTGGACGTCACCATCGATGGCCGCACGGTCGCGGTGAAGGGCCCCAAGGGTTCCCTCTCGCACACCGTCGCCGCGCCGATCGAGGTCACCAAGGGTGAGGACGGCGTTCTGAACGTCGTCCGCCCGAACGACGAGCGTCAGAACAAGGCCCTTCACGGCCTGTCCCGCACGCTGGTGGCGAACATGATCACCGGCGTGACCCAGGGATACAGCAAGGCGCTCGAAATCAGCGGTGTCGGTTACCGCGTCCAGGCGAAGGGCTCCAACCTGGAGTTCGCCCTGGGCTACAGCCACCCGATCCTCATCGAGGCTCCGGAAGGCATCACCTTCAAGGTCGAGTCGCCCACGAAGCTCAGCGTCGAGGGCATCGACAAGCAGAAGGTCGGCGAGGTAGCCGCCAACATCCGCAAGCTGCGGAAGCCCGACCCGTACAAGGCCAAGGGCGTCAAGTACGCGGGCGAGGTCATCCGCCGCAAGGTCGGAAAGGCTGGTAAGTAGCCATGGCATACGGCGTGAAGATCGCCAAGGGCGACGCGTACAAGCGCGCCTCCCGCAAGCGGCGCCACATCCGCGTCCGCAAGCACATCTCCGGTTCGCCGGAGCGTCCCCGCCTCGTCGTGACGCGTTCCAACCGTCACATCGTGGCCCAGGTCATCGACGACATCGCGGGCCACACGCTCGCGTCGGCGTCGACCCTGGACGTCTCCATCCGTGGTGGCGAGGGTGACAAGAGCGCTCAGGCCCAGCAGGTCGGCGCCCTGGTCGCCGAGCGCGCCAAGGCCGCAGGCGTCGAGGCCGTCGTGTTTGACCGCGGTGGTAACCAGTACGCCGGGCGGATTGCCGCTCTGGCTGACGCCGCCCGTGAAGCCGGGCTGAAGTTCTAAGCCCCGGTTCCTACGCACAGCGGACGTAACAGAGAGAGGTAATTCCAATGGCTGGACCCCAGCGCCGCGGAAGCGGTGCCGGTGGCGGCGAGCGGCGGGACCGGAAGGGCCGTGACGGTGGCCCCAGCGCCGCCGAGAAGACCGCGTACGTTGAGCGCGTTGTCGCGATCAACCGCGTCGCCAAGGTTGTGAAGGGTGGTCGTCGCTTCAGCTTCACCGCGCTGGTCGTGGTGGGCGATGGTGACGGCACCGTCGGTGTCGGTTACGGCAAGGCCAAGGAAGTTCCCGCGGCCATCGCCAAGGGTGTCGAGGAAGCCAAGAAGTCCTTCTTCAAGGTTCCGCGCATCCAGGGCACGATTCCTCACCCGATCACGGGCGAGAAGGCCGCGGGCGTCGTCCTGCTCAAGCCTGCTTCCCCGGGTACCGGCGTCATCGCCGGTGGTCCGGTGCGTGCCGTGCTCGAGTGCGCCGGCGTCCACGACGTCCTGTCGAAGTCGCTCGGTTCTTCCAACGCGATCAACATCGTGCACGCGACCGTGGCGGCCCTTCAGGGCCTGCAGCGTCCCGAGGAGATCGCGGCCCGCCGCGGTCTGCCCCTCGAGGACGTCGCCCCCGCGGCTCTGCTCCGTGCGCGTGCCGGGGCTGGTGCGTAATGGCCAGCCTCAAGATCACGCAGACGAAGTCGTACATCGGTAGCAAGCAGAACCACCGCGACACCCTGCGTTCGCTCGGGCTCAAGCGCCTGCACGACGTGGTTGTCAAGGAGGACCGCCCCGAGTTCCGCGGAATGGTTCACACCGTCCGCCACCTCGTGACGGTTGAGGAGGTTGACTGACATGGCGGAGAACAGCCCGCTGAAGGCCCACAACCTCCGGCCTGCCCCGGGCGCCAAGACCGCCAAGACCCGTGTGGGTCGTGGTGAGGCGTCCAAGGGTAAGACCGCAGGTCGTGGTACCAAGGGAACGAAGGCTCGTTACCAGGTTCCGCAGCGTTTCGAGGGTGGCCAGATGCCCCTCCACATGCGCCTGCCGAAGCTCAAGGGCTTCAAGAACCCGTTCCGCACGGAGTACCAGGTCGTGAACCTGGACAAGCTCGCGACGCTCTACCCCGAGGGTGGAGAGGTCACGGTGGCCGGCCTGGTCGCCAAGGGCGCCGTGCGCAACAACCACCTCGTCAAGGTCCTCGGACAGGGCGAGATCTCCGTGGCGCTGCAGGTTTCGGTTGACGCCGTCTCCGGCTCCGCCAAGGAGAAGATTGCCGCCGCCGGCGGCACCGTCACCGAGCTCGTCTGAGACAACTCGGACAACTCGATGTACTGAACACCCGACCGGGGATGCCTCTTCCAAGAGGCATCCCCGGTTGGTCGTTCCTAGGGGGGCATGGTCGCCGGTAAGGTGGCGTGAGTTGTGTGCTAACCCCTCGGGCACCCGCCCTGGGACACTTTGACTTTTTTTGTGTCCGTCGTATCCGTCGAACCTCAAGACCGTCACCTCTACGCATAGCGCGGGGGTCGCAGGAGGCACCGTGCTCACCGCGTTCGCCCGGGCGTTCAAGACGCCCGACCTGCGCAAGAAGCTGCTCTTCACGCTCGGCATCATCGTTCTCTATCGGCTCGGGGCACACATCCCCGTACCGGGAGTGAGTTACGAGAACGTCCAGACCTGTATCGACCAGGCCAGCAAGGGCAATAACAGCCTCTTCGGTCTCGTCAACATGTTCAGCGGTGGTGCGCTGCTGCAGATCACGATCTTCGCGCTCGGCATCATGCCGTACATCACGGCCAGCATCATTCTTCAGCTGCTGACCGTGGTCATCCCCCGACTGGAGGCCCTCAAGAAGGAGGGACAGTCCGGGCAGACCAAGATCACCCAGTACACGCGTTACCTCACGGTCGCGCTGGCCATCCTCCAGGGCACCGGCCTGGTGGCGACCGCCCGCAGCGGCGCGCTCTTCAGCAGCTGCTCGGTGGGCGACCAGATCGTCCCCAACTCCTCGATCTTCACCACGATCGTCATGGTCGTCACGATGACGGCCGGCACCGCCTGCGTCATGTGGCTCGGTGAGCTCATCACCGACCGCGGCATCGGCAACGGCATGTCGATCCTGATGTTCATCTCGATCGCCGCCAGCTTCCCGAGCGCCCTGTGGGCCATCAAGGAGAGCGGCAAGCTCGCCGACGGCTGGATCGAGTTCGGCACGGTCATCCTCATCGGCATGGTGATGGTGGGCCTCGTCGTCTTCGTCGAGCAGGCCCAGCGCCGCATCCCGGTGCAGTACGCGAAGCGCATGATCGGGCGCCGTTCCTACGGCGGTACGTCCACGTACATCCCGCTCAAGGTGAACCAGGCGGGCGTCATCCCCGTCATCTTCGCCTCCTCGCTCCTCTACATCCCGGCCCTGATCGTCCAGTTCTCCAACTCCAACGCGGGCTGGGCGAACTGGATCAAGGACCACTTCGTCAAGGGCGACCACCCGTACTACATCGCGTCCTACTTCCTCCTGATCGTCTTCTTCGCGTTCTTCTACGTGGCGATCTCGTTCAACCCCGAAGAAGTAGCCGACAACATGAAGAAGTATGGTGGGTTCATCCCGGGTATCCGGGCAGGTCGACCTACAGCCGAGTACCTGAGCTACGTGCTCAACAGGATCACTTGGCCGGGCTCGCTGTACCTGGGTCTGATCGCTCTGGTGCCGACGATGGCGTTGGCAGGCTTCGGCGGTGCGAACCAGAACTTCCCGTTCGGCGGGACGAGCATCCTCATCATCGTGGGTGTGGGTCTGGAAACCGTGAAGCAGATCGAGAGTCAGCTCCAGCAGCGCAATTACGAAGGGTTCCTCCGCTGATGCGAATCGTCCTCGTCGGGCCTCCTGGTGCCGGCAAGGGAACGCAGGCCGCGTACCTTGCCAAGAACCTGTCGATTCCGCACATCTCCACGGGCGACCTCTTCCGCGCCAACATCAGCCAGGGCACCGACCTTGGCAAGCAGGCCCGGTCCTACATGGACAAGGGTCAGCTGGTGCCGGACGAGGTGACCAACGCGATGGCCGAGGACCGCATGTCCCAGCCCGACGCGGCCGGTGGCTTCCTGCTCGACGGCTTCCCGCGCAACGTCGGCCAGGCCGAGGCGCTGGACGAGATGCTCAAGAGCAAGGGTGTGGCACTCGACGCGGTCCTGGACCTGGAGGTCCCCGAGGACGAGGTCGTGAAGCGGATCGCGGGTCGCCGCATCTGCCGCAACGACAGCTCGCACGTCTTCCACGTCGCGTACAACCAGCCGGAGACCGAGGGTGTCTGCGACACCTGCGGCGGCGAGCTGTACCAGCGGGACGACGACAACGAGGAGACGGTCCGCACCCGGCTGGAGGTCTACCACACCCAGACCGAGCCGATCATCGACTACTACCGCGAGCAGGGGCTGGTCGTGACCATCCCCGCCCTCGGCAAGGTCACCGAAGTGACCGAGCGGGCCATGGCGGCGCTCAAGTCCGACGAGGGCTGAGCACCACCCACGCAGTAACTTCCACAGCCGGCCGCGGTGCCCCAGGGCGCCGCGGCCGGCTGTTTGTCGCCGTATCGTGGATTCACGGTCACGTCGCGGCCCCCCGTCCCCGGAGGCGGGAGACGGTCCCCGTCCCCAGAGACGCAGATGCAGAGAGGCGCCCAGCAATGGTGCAGATCAAGACCCCGGAGCAGATCGCCAAGATGCGTGAGGCGGGCCTGGTGGTCGCCGCCATTCACGCCGCCACCCGCGAGGCCGCGGTACCGGGCGCTTCCACCCACGACCTCGACCAGGTCGCGCGCAAGGTGATCGCCGACCACGGCGCGAAGTCGAACTTCCTCGGGTACGGCGGGTTCCCGGCGACCATCTGCACCTCGGTCAACGACGTCGTCGTCCACGGCATCCCGGACGAGAAGACCGTCCTCAAGGACGGCGACATCATCTCCATCGACTGCGGCGCGATCGTGGACGGCTGGCACGGCGACGCCGCGTACACCGCCTTCGTGGGCACCGGACACGCTCCGGAACTGATCGAGCTCTCCCGGGTGACCGAGGAGTCGATGTGGGCCGGTATCGCCGCGATGAAGGTGAACAACCGCCTCCTCGACATCTCGAAGGCGATCGAGGGCTACATCCGCCGCCAGCCCCGCCCCGCCACCGGCAAGTACGGGATCATCGAGGACTACGGCGGCCACGGCATCGGCACCGAGATGCACATGGACCCGCACCTGCTGAACTACGTCTCCCGCAAGCGGGGCAAGGGCATCAAGCTGGTCCCCGGCGTCTGCCTGGCGATCGAGCCCATGGTCTCGCTCGGCACCGCGCAGACGAAGGTGCTCAGCGACGACTGGACCGTGCTCACCACCGACGGCAGCTGGTCCTCCCACTGGGAGCACTCCATCGCGCTCACGGAGGACGGCCCGCTGGTGCTGACCGCCCCGGACGGCGGAGCCGAGAAGCTCGCCCCGTACGGCGTCCAGGCGGCGCCGGACCCGCTGGCCTGAGCACGCGGCCCGGCGCCGGCCGATCGCCTCGCCCGTCGGGGCGTAAGGATCACGGACGCTGGGCAAACTTGACGGATTCGTCTTTTGGAGTCCGCTGACGTAGACTGACTCGTCGGCTCTCGTGCATCCGTGTGTCCACTTGGTGGTAGCAGGGCAGAGCGGGAGTCGATCAAGGTAGCCGATTCGAAAGGCGAAGCGTGGCCAAGAAGCAAGGTGCCATCGAAATCGAGGGCACCGTGATCGAGTCCCTCCCGAACGCAATGTTCCGGGTGGAGCTCCAGAACGGTCACAAGGTCCTCGCGCACATCAGCGGCAAGATGCGGATGCACTACATCCGTATCCTCCCCGATGACCGGGTCGTGGTGGAGCTCTCTCCGTACGACCTGACGCGTGGCCGGATCGTCTACCGGTACAAGTAGATCTTGCCCCCATCGCGCTGCGGCGCGGTGATGGCACTGACCCGGAGAACCTGACATCCCATGAAGGTCAAGCCGAGCGTCAAGAAGATCTGCGACAAGTGCAAGGTGATCCGCCGTCACGGCCGGGTCATGGTCATCTGCGAAAACCTGCGCCACAAGCAGCGCCAGGGCTGACGCACGACCCCCTGCATCTCGCAGTTCTTCGCGCGACGCACGTAATACGTACATACGCAGTGCCCGTCCAAGCCACGGCTGACGACACCTCCGGCGGGGGCCGGGGACCCGGGCGTACCACTGACTCGTTCGAGCGGTCGGCGGTCGGGAGCGGCACTGTGGAAGACCCCCGACTTAACAACTGGAGCCATTGAATGGCACGCGTTTCAGGTGTTGACATCCCGCGCGAAAAGCGCGTGGAGGTTGCCCTCACCTACGTCTTCGGCATCGGGCGCACCCGGTCCAAGGAGATCCTCGCCGCGACCGGCGTGAACCCGAACACCCGTGTTCGCGACCTGGCCGAAGAGGACCTCGTCAAGATCCGCGAGTTCGTCGACGCCAACCTGCGCACCGAGGGTGACCTCCGCCGCGAGATCCAGGGCGACATCCGCCGCAAGATCGAGATCGGCTGCTACCAGGGCATTCGCCACCGTCGTGGCCTGCCGGTGCACGGTCAGCGCACCAGCACGAACGCGCGTACCCGCAAGGGCCCGCGTCGCGCCATCGCCGGTAAGAAGAAGCCGGGCAAGAAGTAGTCCTCAGCGGACGCACTGCGAGGTCCGGACTTCCGGCCGAGCAGCAACCAGCGGTCTTCGCTGTAGGACCGATCACCTCCCCTCTCCATCTGGAGTAAGACATGCCCCCCAAGGGTCGTCAGGGCGCAGCCAAGAAGGTGCGTCGCAAGGAAAAGAAGAACGTCGCTCACGGCCACGCGCACATCAAGAGCACGTTCAACAACACCATCGTCTCGATCACGGACCCCTCGGGCAACGTGATCTCCTGGGCCTCCGCCGGCCACGTCGGCTTCAAGGGCTCGCGCAAGTCCACCCCCTTCGCCGCGCAGATGGCCGCCGAGTCGGCCGCCCGCCGCGCGCAGGAGCACGGCATGCGCAAGGTCGACGTCTTCGTCAAGGGTCCGGGCTCCGGCCGCGAGACCGCGATCCGCTCCCTCCAGGCCACGGGCCTCGAGGTCGGTTCGATCCAGGACGTCACCCCGACGCCGCACAACGGCTGCCGTCCGCCGAAGCGTCGCCGCGTCTGACGCATGACGGCCGGTGACGGCCGTCTGTGTTCACGCACACCTGTGGGACCGGGCGGTACCTCCCTTCGGGGGCGTACCGCCCGTACCCTTGTTGTATCTGTCGGGCATCAAATAGTGGGTGCCCACGACTGAAGGACATCAGCATGCTGATCGCCCAGCGCCCGTCGCTGACCGAAGAGGTCGTCGACGAGTTCCGCTCCCGGTTCGTCATCGAGCCGCTGGAGCCCGGTTTCGGTTACACCCTCGGCAACTCCCTGCGCCGTACCCTCCTCTCCTCGATCCCCGGTGCCGCTGTCACCAGCATCCGGATCGACGGTGTCCTGCACGAGTTCACCACCGTGCCGGGCGTCAAGGAGGATGTGACCGACCTCATCCTCAACATCAAGCAGCTGGTCGTCTCCTCGGAGCACGACGAGCCGGTCGTGATGTACCTGCGCAAGCAGGGTCCCGGCCTGGTCACCGCTGCCGACATCGCGCCGCCGGCCGGCGTCGAGGTCCACAACCCGGACCTCGTCCTCGCCACGCTGAACGGCAAGGGCAAGCTGGAGATGGAGCTGACCGTCGAGCGCGGTCGCGGCTACGTCTCCGCCGTCCAGAACAAGCAGGCGGGCCAGGAGATCGGCCGCATCCCGGTCGACTCCATCTACTCCCCGGTGCTCAAGGTCACGTACAAGGTCGAGGCGACCCGTGTCGAGCAGCGCACCGACTTCGACAAGCTGATCGTCGACGTCGAGACCAAGCAGGCCATGCGTCCCCGTGACGCCATGGCGTCGGCCGGTAAGACCCTGGTCGAGCTGTTCGGTCTGGCGCGCGAGCTCAACATCGACGCCGAGGGCATCGACATGGGCCCGTCGCCCACGGACGCCGCGCTCGCCGCCGATCTGGCGCTGCCGATCGAGGAGCTGGAGCTCACGGTCCGTTCGTACAACTGCCTCAAGCGCGAGGGCATCCACTCCGTGGGTGAGCTCGTGGCGCGTTCCGAGGCCGACCTGCTCGACATCCGCAACTTCGGTGCGAAGTCGATCGACGAGGTCAAGGCGAAGCTGGCCGGCATGGGCCTGGCCCTCAAGGACAGCCCGCCCGGATTCGACCCGACCGCCGCCGCCGACGCCTTCGGCGCCGACGACGACGCGGACGCGGGCTTCGTGGAGACCGAGCAGTACTAGGACGCCTCCGGCTGGGGTGCGCGGGGTTCGTACCGCGTGCCCCGGGCCGGGGTCGAGGCTTTGTCCTCGAACGCCGGACGGGCTGGATTTCCTCGGCCCGTCCGTGAGGGCCTCCGGGTCCTCGCAACCATGGACTTCCGCGGGGCGACCGCCTCACGGGAACTGACACCGGTACCTGATACGGCCGGTGCAGCACACAAGGAGAAACACCATGCCGCGTCCCGCCAAGGGTGCACGTCTGGGCGGCAGCGCCGCGCACGAGCGTCTGCTGCTCGCGAACCTCGCGAAGTCGCTGTTCGAGCACGGCCGCATCACGACGACCGAGGCCAAGGCCCGTCGTCTGCGCCCCGTCGCCGAGCGTCTCGTCACGAAGGCGAAGAAGGGCGACATCCACAACCGTCGCCTGGTGCTCCAGACGATCACGGACAAGAGCATCGTCCACACGCTCTTCACCGAGATCGCCCCCCGGTACGAGAACCGCCCCGGTGGTTACACCCGTATCACCAAGATCGGCAACCGTCGTGGCGACAACGCCCCGATGGCCGTCATCGAGCTCGTCGAGGCCCTGACCGTGGCCCAGCAGGCCACCGGTGAGGCCGAGGCCGCCACCAAGCGTGCGGTCAAGGAGGACGCGGCCAAGGCCGAGTCCACCGAGGTCGTCGAGGACGCCAAGCCGGCCGAGGCCGACACGGAGTCCAAGGACGCCTGAGCGTTCTGAGACCACTGTGCGGGCCCGCACCACCCTTCGGGGCGGTGCGGGCCCGTTCCGTTTGCGATGGGTATTGAGAGGATGCGCGGGTGAGCGACGAGCCTGAGGCCGGTGCGGTACGCGTACGGCTGGACCTTTCCTACGACGGCAAGGACTTCTCCGGCTGGGCGAAGCAGACGTCCCGGCGCACCGTGCAGGGGGAGATCGAGGACGCCCTGCGTACGGTGACCCGCTCCGCGCGGACGTACGACCTGACGGTGGCGGGCCGTACGGACGCCGGGGTGCACGCCCGGGGGCAGGTCGCGCACGTCGACCTGCCGGTGGAGGTGTGGGAGGAGCACCGGGAGAAGCTGCTGCGCCGGATGGCGGGGCGGCTGCCGCTGGACGTACGTATCTGGCGGGCTGCCGAAGCCCCGGCGGGGTTCAACGCCCGCTTCTCGGCGATGCACCGGCGGTACGCCTACCGGGTGGCTGATCGGCCCGGCGGGGTCGATCCGCTGACGCGCGGTCATGTGCTGTGGCACGACCGGCCGTTGGACGTCGACGCGATGAACGAGGCGGCGGCGCCGATGGTCGGCGAGCACGACTTCGCCGCGTACTGCAAGAAGCGTGAGGGCGCGACCACCATCCGGACGCTCCAGAAGCTGAGGTGGGTACGGGACGAGGAGTCGGGCGCCCTCACCGCGACCGTGCAGGCGGACGCCTTCTGCCACAACATGGTGCGCGCGCTGATCGGCGCCGCCCTGTTCGTGGGCGACGGGCGGCGCCCCGCCCCCTGGCCCGCCGAGGTGCTGGCGGCCCGGGTGCGGGACCCCGGAGTCCACGTGGTGAAGCCGCACGGGCTCACCCTGGAGGAAGTGGCCTACCCGGTGGACGAGTTGCTGGCCGCCCGCGCCCAGGAGGCCCGTCACGTCCGATCGTTGCCCGACGGGAGCGTGGACCCGGACGGATTCGGCTGCTGCTGAGTCGACGTCACCCCGCCTCTCCCGGGGCGGGCCCGGGAGAGGCGGAGGCGCCGCCGGGCCTGCGGGCGGGTCAGCCGGTGGCGGCCGACGCGGCGGCCGACGCCTGGGTCTCGCCCCGGCTGCGGATCTGGTGGAAGGTGAAGTTGGTCAGGTCGTCGCCGGCCGAGAACACGTCCTTGTCGTCCTTGGTGACGTTCACCCCGTCGGTGAAGCCGCTGACCGAGAAGTACGCGTACCTGCCGTAGGAGTTGGCCGTACGGCGGCAGATCACCCCGGCCCGGCAGAACGTCGGCACGCCGCCGCCGCTGAGCGAGGCGACCTGGCCCTCCGACTCCTCGACGGCCTTCTTCGCCTGCGCCTCGGTGCCGAACACCGCGACCCCCACCGTGACCGCGACCCCGTCCCGCGAGTACGTGGCCCGGATCAGCTGGTCGCAGCCGTTCCTGGTGAGGACCGTGCCCAGCGCGCCCTGGGTCCCCGCGGCGCACCGCGTGGTGCGGTCCGTGGGGCCCTTGAGGTGCACGCGGTCGCCGGAGGTCAGCTTCTTGCCCGGGAAGAACCCGTCCACCGTGATCGGCAGCTTGTCCTTCTTCTCGTCCGAGATGAAGTCCATCGGGTCCGGCGGGGGAGCGGGGGCCACCGAGGAGAAGGACGGAGCCGGCTCCGCGGACTCCGGCGGCAGATCCTCCGGTCCCGGCAGCGCGCTCGCGCTCGGTCCGGCCTCCGCGCCGCCGCCGCCCGCCGACACCACGGCGGTCGCCACGATCGCCGCGACGGCCGCCGTGGCCAGCGCACCGCCCCCGATCAGCAGCCACTTCCGGCGCCGGCTCTTCGCCGCGGACTCCTCCGCCAGTGCCGCCCAGTCCGGAGTCCGGCTTTCCCCGGGCCCCCAGGAGGGCCCCCCATGCCCAAAGCTCATGGGGCGCATCCTAGAGGTTCTCGGACAGTGAGAGGCCCGGGTGCCGGGGCTCCCACGGAATCCGGTTGGGTCGAAGCGCCCCCGCCCGGGACAATGGCGGCATGGGACATCTCGAAGCGGGCCACCTGGAGTACTACCTACCGGACGGGCGGGTGCTGCTCGGCGACGCTTCCTTCCGGGTCGCCGACGGTGCCGTGGTGGCCCTCGTCGGCGCCAACGGAGCCGGCAAGACGACACTGCTGCGCCTGCTCTCCGGCGAGCTCCAGCCGCACGGCGGCACGGTCTCGGTGAGCGGCGGCCTCGGCGTGATGGGCCAGTTCGTCGGCTCCGTACGCGACGGCCAGACCGTCCGTGACCTGCTGGTCTCCGTGGCGCACCCGCAGATCCGGGCCGCCGCGAAGGCGGTGGACGCCGCCGAGGAGCTGATCCTCACCGTCGACGACGAGGCCGCGCAGATGAAGTACGCGCAGGCCCTCAGCGACTGGGCGGAGGTGCGCGGCTACGAGGCGGAGACCCTCTGGGACATGTGCACCACGGCCGCGCTCGGCGTCCCGTACGACAAGGCGCAGTACCGCGAGGCGCGCACCCTCAGCGGCGGCGAGCAGAAGCGCCTGGTCCTCGAAGCGCTGCTGCGCGGACCCGACGAGGTGCTGCTCCTCGACGAGCCGGACAACTACCTCGACGTCCCCGGCAAGCGCTGGCTGGAGGAGAAACTCAAGGAGACCCGCAAGACGGTCCTCTTCGTCTCCCACGACCGCGAGCTGCTCTCCCGCGCCGCCGAGAAGATCGTCAGCGTCGAGCCCGGCGCGGCCGGCAGCGACGTCTGGGTGCACGGCGGCGGCTTCGACACCTACCACCAGGCCCGCAAGGACCGGTTCGCCCGGTTCGAGGAGCTGCTGCGCCGCTGGCAGGAGGAGCACGCCCGGCTGCGCGCCCTCGTCCTGCGGATGCGGCAGCAGGCGGCCATCAGCCCCGACATGGCCAACCGCTACCACGCCATGCAGACCCGCTTCAAGAAGTTCGAGGACGCCGGCCCGCCCCCCGAGCCGCCCCGCGAGCAGGACATCCGGATGCGACTGCGCGGCGGACGCACCGGCGTACGTGCGGTGACCTGCACACAGCTGGAGCTCACCGGCCTGATGAAGCCGTTCGACCTGGAGATCTTCTACGGCGAGCGGGTCGCCGTCCTCGGCTCCAACGGCTCCGGGAAGTCCCACTTCCTGCGCCTCCTCGCCGGGGAGCCGGTCGCGCACACCGGCGAGTACAAGCTCGGCGCCCGGGTGGTCGCCGGCCACTTCGCGCAGACCCACGCCCACCCGGAGCTGCTCGGCAAGACCCTGGTGGAGATCCTCTGGAGCGAGCAGGCGAAGGACCGGGGCGCGGCGATGGGCGTGCTGCGCCGGTACGAGCTGGAGCGCCAGGGCGACCAGCCCTTCGAGAAGCTCTCCGGCGGCCAGCAGGCCCGCTTCCAGATCCTGCTGCTGGAGCTGTCGGGCACCACCGCGCTGCTGCTGGACGAGCCCACGGACAACCTGGACCTGGAGTCCGCGGAGGCGCTCCAGGACGGCCTGGAGGCGTATGACGGGACCGTGATGGCCGTCACCCACGACCGCTGGTTCGCGAAGTCCTTCGACCGGTACCTCGTCTTCGGTTCGGACGGTGTGGTGCGCGAGACGACCGAGCCGGTCTGGGACGAACGACGGGTCGAGCGGACCCGCTGAGGGCCGTCCCGTAGGCTTCGCGTTCGCAGTCCGGCCCTCCCCGCCGTGTTCCTCGTGTTCCGCGTGGGGTGGCCGGACCTCCGTCCGCCCCGGAACCACGGGGTTCGGCGGGGCCGGGCGAGGGTCATTTTGACCCGTGCGGGGGCCCCCGGGTAGTCTTCTGGTTTGTTATGCGTATTGGCTTGGTCGTTCTCACGCGAGGGGCCCTTACGCCGGTCCACCGGGCCGATGACCAGCGGCAGGCACTCGGGTTGCGTCCCCGCAGCGCCGCCAAGGCTGGTGTGATCGTCCGGGTGGCCTTGTCAGGACTCCACTCACTGAAGAAGCGAAGGCTACGACCGTGCGTACGTACAGCCCCAAGCCCGGAGATGTGACGCGCCAGTGGCACGTCATCGACGCCCAGGACATCGTCCTGGGTCGTCTGGCCACCACGGCTGCGAACCTCCTCCGAGGCAAGCACAAGGCGATTTACGCCCCCCACATGGACATGGGCGACTTCGTCATCATCATCAACGCCGACAAGGTTCACCTGTCCGGCAACAAGAAGACCCAGAAGATGGCGTACCGCCACTCCGGCTTCCCGGGTGGTCTCCGCTCGGTCCGCTACGACGAGCTGCTCTCCAAGAACCCGGAGAAGGCCGTCGAGAAGGCCATCAAGGGCATGATCCCCAAGAACACCCTGGGCCGGCAGATGCTGTCGAAGCTCAAGGTGTACGCGGGCGACCAGCACCCGCACGCTGCGCAGCAGCCGGTCCCGTACGAGATCACCCAGGTCGCGCAGTAGTTCCGGCCTCCCCCTAAGACCATAAGAAAGATCTGAGGAGAATCGTGGCCGAGACCACTGTTGAGACCGTCGAGGGCACCGAGGGCGAGGAGACCTTCGCCGAGGTGACCACCTTCGAGTCCGAGGTCCCCGTCGAGGGTGAGTACACCTCCGAGTCGCTCGCCGGCCGCTTCGGCGACCCGCAGCCCGCCGCCGGCCTTGGCCGTCGCAAGAACGCCATCGCCCGCGTCCGGATCGTTCCGGGCACCGGCAAGTGGAAGATCAACGGTCGCACCCTTGAGGACTACTTCCCCAACAAGGTGCACCAGCAGGAAGTCAACGAGCCCTTCAAGGTGCTCGAGCTCGACAACCGCTACGACGTCATCGCCCGCATCTCGGGTGGCGGCGTCTCGGGTCAGGCCGGTGCCCTGCGCCTCGGCGTCGCCCGTGCGCTGAACGAGGCTGACGTGGACAACAACCGCGCCACGCTGAAGAAGGCCGGCTTCCTCTCCCGCGACGACCGTGCGGTCGAGCGCAAGAAGGCCGGTCTCAAGAAGGCCCGCAAGGCGCCGCAGTACAGCAAGCGCTAAACCCCGCCTGCTCGTCTGCTTCACACGTTCGCCCCGGCGGCACACACCGTGCTGTCGGGGCGTTCGTTTATCGCCCCTCACGGGCGTATAACGGCATAAGACGTTCATCGGCGCATCCCGCCCTCCCGGGTGCGAAGCGTGGCGATGTGCACCCCTTTGGCTTTTGTTAATTGTTGTGCTTTTGCGGTTGTCGGAGCATTTCGGAGGACACCAGTGGGACGACTCTTCGGTACGGACGGCGTGCGCGGGGTCGCCAACGCGGATCTCACGGCCGAGCTGGCGCTCGGGCTGTCGGTCGCGGCGGCGCACGTGCTCGCCGAGGCGGGCACCTTCGAGGGGCACCGCCCCACGGCCGTGGTCGGCCGTGACCCCCGCGCCTCCGGAGAGTTCCTCGAAGCCGCCGTGGTGGCCGGTCTCGCCAGCGCGGGCGTCGACGTCCTGCGGGTCGGTGTGCTGCCCACGCCGGCCGTGGCGTACCTCACCGGCGTGCTCGGCGCCGACATCGGGGTCATGCTCTCCGCCAGCCACAACGCCATGCCCGACAACGGCGTCAAGTTCTTCGCTCGCGGCGGCCACAAGCTCGCCGACGAGCTGGAAGACCGCATCGAGACCGTCTACGACCAGCACCGCACCGGCGCGCCCTGGGCCCGCCCCACCGGAGCCGGCGTGGGCCGAGTCACCGACTACACCGAGGGCTTCGAGCGGTACGTCGCCCACCTCATCGGCGTCCTGCCGAACCGGCTCGACGGCCTCAAGGTGGTGCTCGACGAGGCGCACGGCGCCGCCGCTTACGTCTCCCCGGAGGCGTTCGCGCGGGCCGGAGCGGAGGTCGTCACCATCGGCGCCGACCCCGACGGCCTCAACATCAACGACGGATGCGGCTCCACCCACCTCGGCCTCCTCCAGGCCGCCGTCGTCGAGAACGGCGCCGACTTCGGCATCGCGCACGACGGCGACGCCGACCGCTGCCTCGCCGTCGACGCCCAGGGCAACGAGATCGACGGCGACCAGATCCTCGCCGTCCTCGCCCTCGCGATGCGCGACGCCGGACAGCTCCGCGGCAACACCGTCGTCGGCACCGTGATGTCCAACCTCGGCTTCAAGATGGCCATGGAGCGCGAGGGCATCGAGCTCGTCCAGACCGCGGTCGGCGACCGGTACGTCCTGGAGGCCATGAAGGCCGAGGGGTACGCGCTCGGCGGCGAGCAGTCCGGCCACGTCATCGTGCTGGACCACGCCACCACCGGCGACGGCACCCTGACCGGCCTGATGCTGGCGGCCCGCGTCGCCGCCACCGGCCGTACCCTCGCCGAGCTCGCGGGCGTCATGCAGCGCCTGCCCCAGGTTCTCGTCAACGTCCCCGACGTCGACAAGTCCCGCGTCTCCACCTCCGCCGAGCTGGCCGCCGCCGTCGCCGAGGCCGAGCGCGAACTCGGTGCCACCGGACGGGTCCTGCTCCGCAAGTCCGGCACCGAACCGCTGGTACGCGTGATGGTGGAGGCGGCCGACTTCGGCCAGGCCCAGGCCATCGCGGGCCGGCTCGCCGACGTGGTGAAGTCCGCGCTCGGCTGAGGTTCTTGACCACACGTCACAACGGGGCGGCTCCTTTCGGGGTCGCCCCGTCGTGCTGTCGACAAGCCGCTACAGCTTCCGCAGGGAGAGCCGCTGCACCTTGTGGTCCGGGCCCTTGCGCAGCACCAGCGTCGCCCGGCTGCGGGTGGGCGCCACGTTCTCCAGCAGGTTCGGCTTGTTGATGGTCCGCCAGGTGGTGCGCGCGTACTCCATGGCCTCCTCCTCGGAGACCTGGGTGTACTTCGTGAAGTACGAGGACGGGTCCTGGAACGCCGTTGCGCGGAGCTTGCGGAACCGGGCGAGGTACCAGCTCTCGATGTCCTCGGCACGCGCGTCCACGTACACGCTGAAGTCGAAGTAGTCCGCGAGCCCCACCCTGGTCCGGCCGTCACTGCCCGGCAGCGCCGGCTGGAGGACGTTCAGCCCTTCCACGATCAGGATGTCCGGGCGGCGCACGGTGAGCCGCTCGTCGGGCACGATGTCGTAGATCAGGTGCGAGTAGACGGGGGCCGTGACCTCCGCCTTCCCCGACTTCACGTCCGCGACGAACCGGGTCAGCGCCCGCCGGTCGTACGACTCCGGGAACCCCTTCCGCGAGGTCAGCCCGCGCGCCCGCAGCTCCTTCATCGGCAGCAGGAACCCGTCCGTGGTCACCAGCTCCACCCGGGGGTGCTCCGGCCACCGCGCCAGCAGCGCCTGGAGCAGCCGGGCACTGGTCGACTTGCCGACCGCCACGCTCCCCGCGACCCCTATGACGAACGGGGTACCGCGCTGCGCCCCGTGACCGTTGCCCGCGTCCCCGAGGAAGGTGTTCAGGGCGCCGCGCAGGCCCGAGGTGGCCTGGACGTACAGGTTGAGCAGCCGGGAGAGCGGGAGGTAGACCTCGCGGACCTCGTCGAGGTCGATGACGTCCCCGAGGCCGCGCAGCCGCTCCACCTCCTCGGCGGTCAGCGGCAGCGGGGTCTTGTCGCGGAGGGCACTCCACTCGGCGCGCGAGAGGTCGACGTAGGGCGTCGGCCCGTGCTCGGTGCGACGCTGGCTGCCACGGGGCGGCGTTGTGATCACGTACTCATTGTTACGGGAGTTTGAACGGAGCGGGGGGTGGGGTCCCTCACGCGGGGTGGGGGTTGCGCGGGACGCGGTTCGGGGAGCGATCATGAGCCCGCGCCCGGGCGGTACGGGCCCGCAGGGCGGACCGCCGACGGCCGGCCCGTGCGGCAGGCAGGCGGGGAAGGGTGCCATCATGGCCGGAACCGCTCACGTCGCATGCCTCGTGGGGCCGACGAAACAGGTCCCGGACCCATGGTCCTGACCGCGCATCGGGTCGGTCGAGAATGGGCATCCCGCAGTCCGAGAAATCCGCTGCCGAGGAAATCGTGTGCGACTCCAGCATGGGAGCAGAGGCGTGAATGAGATGGGCGAGATATCCGCGAGTGAACTGCTGACCTCATTCGCGTTCGATTCCGAAGTTGCCGGACTGGCCAAGGACGCACTTCTTTCCGGAGCGCATCTCACGGTCCTGCCCTTTTCTGCTTCCGCGGCGTCCATTCGGGTTATGTGCCATATGCGGTTGCGCATCGTGCGCATGCGTGGGGGGCTAACCCTCGGGGACGCGGAGTGTCTTGCGGGCCTTGCCGACATGGGCGATCAGGACGTCTATCTGGGCTTCGTGGACGATCGCGCACGTACGGGGTGGTGGTTTCACCTCTACCTCGACCCGCTCCGTCTCACCGTGGCCGGATGTGTAGCGGTCGGGCAAATTCCCCGAAGGTGAGCCCTCGCCGGGCCTTTCCGGGTAAAGAGCGAACAATTCACCGTGCGGCGCCTCTGCCGCCTTACCGGATCGCTTTCCGCCGAAGCTGATTCCCGCTGGAGATGGGCTAGGAGCGTCGACAGGGCGCCGTGGGAGGTACTTGGCGACGCGCTGGTGCGAGGACATGGCGTTGGCGGGGCCGGCGGAGATTCAGGAGCTCGCCGCCGGGCGGACGGACGCCGCAGCGGCCGGGTTGCTGCGCCGGCAGCGCGTCCACATGATCGCGAACACCTGCCACCGGATTCCGTTTCCGACCGGGACCATCCTGGAGGTGAACGCGGTGAGCCTTCCCCGCACGTTCAAGGACGGGTGGACCCGGACGCGGGAGGAGGGGCGGGAGTGGTCGGCGGGCCTGGGCTACGCGCCGCCCCGCTCGACAGGGCGGGTGCTTGCCTCGAATCCGGCGGCAGGGTGACGGGTGGGTCGCGCGCGGCGGGATCGCCCGACTACGCGCCGTCGTACTCCGCCCGGCTGACCTCCACCGCCGGGCCGTGATCCACGGCCCACTCCGCCAACGCCACCGCCGGCCCGATCAAGGTCCGCCCCCGCGCCGTGAGTTCGTACTCGACCCGGGGCGGCACCTCCGGGTAGGACGTCCGGCGCACCAGCCCGTCCCGCTCCAGGTTCCGCAGGGTGCGGGTCAGCATGCGCTGGGAGATGCCGGGGACGCGGTGCTGGAGTTCGCCGAAGCGGAGGCGTTCGCCGTCGAGGGTGGCCACGACCAGCAGGGACCAGCGGTCGCCGATGCGGTCCAGCAGGCCCCGGATCGTACGGCCGCCGTCGCCGCGGATGAGACAGGAGCCTCGGTTCTTCGACATGGGCAACCGTCCTCTTCTCCGCTCACGCACACCGGTGTGCCTTTTGTACGCGGTTCCGTCCGCCCCCATCATGTGGGTCCGCACCGGACCGCTCACCATCATGACGGAGGACGAGGATGGACATCGCGTACTGGATCGTCGCAGCGCTTCTGGCGGTCTTCTACCTCTACGCCGGAGGCAAGAAGGCCGCCCAGAGCAAGGAGCGGCTCGCGCCCATGATGGGCTGGGTGGACACCGTGCCGATGGGGGCGGTCCGGGGGATCGGGGCCGTCGAGATCCTCGGGGCGGCCGGGCTGATCCTGCCGCCGCTCACCGGGATCGCCCCCGTCCTCGCGCTGGTCGCCGCGCTCGGCCTCGTCGTGCTCCAACTCCTCGCGGGCGGGCTGCACCTGTTCCGGGGCGAGGTCAAGGAGACCGGGCTCAACGCCGCGCTCATCGTGCTCGCCGCCGTGGCCGCCTGGCTCGCTGCCGCCCGCTGAGACCGGTGTGGCCGGACCGGCCCACGCCCACCCCTTCCGTAACCCCCGCCCTCCCCGCCTCCCGCGCCTTATCGTGCCGACATGTGTGGAATCGTGGGTTATGTCGGATCACAGTCGGCGCAGGACGTAGTCGTCGCGGGGCTCAAGCGGCTGGAGTACCGGGGGTACGACTCCGCCGGGGTCGCCGTGCTGGCGGACGGGGGACTGGCCAGCGCCCGTAAGGCGGGAAAGCTGGTCAACCTGGAGAAGGAGCTCAAGGACCGGCCGCTGCCCGCCGGTCTCACCGGAATCGGGCACACCCGGTGGGCGACGCACGGGGCGCCGACGGACGCCAACGCGCACCCGCACCTGGACAACGCGGGCCGGGTCGCCGTCGTGCACAACGGGATCATCGAGAACTTCGCCACCCTGCGCACCGAGTTGACCCGGCGCGGGCACGACCTCACCTCGGACACCGACACCGAGGTGGTGGCGCACCTGCTGGCCGAGGAGTTCGGGGCGGGCAGCGGGCTCGCCGAGTCGATGCGGCGGGTCTGCCGACGCCTCGAAGGGGCCTTCACCCTGGTCGCCGTACACGCGGACGAGCCGGACACCGTCGTCGGCGCGCGGCGCAACTCACCGCTGGTGGTGGGGGTCGGGGACGGGGAGGCGTTCCTCGCCTCGGACGTCGCCGCGTTCATCGCGCACACCCGGGACGCCGTCGAGCTGGGCCAGGACCAGGTGGTGGAGGTACGCCGGGACCGGGTCACCGTCACCGGGTTCGACGGTACGCCCGCCGAGGTGCGCGGCTACCACGTCGACTGGGACGCCTCCGCCGCCGAGAAGGGCGGGTACGACTCCTTCATGCTCAAGGAGATCGCCGAGCAGCCCCGGGCCGTAGCCGACACCCTCCTCGGGCGCATCGACGGCGAGGGCGCGCTGACGCTGGACGAGGTGCGCCTGACGCCGAGCGTGCTGCGGGAGATCGACAAGGTGGTCGTGGTGGCCTGCGGCACCGCGTACCACGCGGGTCTGATCGCCAAGTACGCCATCGAGCACTGGACCCGGCTGCCCTGCGAGACCGAGCTGGCCAGCGAGTTCCGCTACCGCGACCCGATCCTCTCGCCGAACACCCTGGTCGTCGCGATCTCGCAGTCCGGCGAGACCATGGACACCCTCATGGCGCTCCGGCACGCCCGTGAGCAGGGCGCGCACGTGCTGGCCATCTGCAACACCAACGGCTCGACCATCCCGCGCGAGTCCGACGCCGTCCTCTACACGCACGCCGGGCCCGAGGTCGCGGTCGCCTCCACCAAGGCGTTCCTCACCCAACTCGTCGCCTGCTACCTCGTCGCGCTCTACCTCGCACAGGTGCGCGGGACGAAGTTCGGCGACGAGATCCGTACGATCGTCCGTCAACTGGCCGACATCCCGGACGCCGTCGAGAGCGTCCTCGCCACCATGGAGCCGGTCCGCGAGCTGGCCCGTTCCCTCGCGCACAAGAACACCGTGCTCTTCCTCGGCCGCCACGTCGGCCACCCGGTGGCGCTGGAGGGGGCGTTGAAGCTCAAGGAACTCGCGTACATGCACGCGGAGGGGTTCGCGGCGGGGGAGCTGAAGCACGGGCCGATCGCGCTGATCGAGGAGGACCTGCCGGTCGTCGTGGTCGCCCCGTCCCCGCGCGGGCGGTCCGTCCTGCACGACAAGATCGTCTCCAACATCCAGGAGATCCGCGCCCGGGGCGCCCGCACCATCGTCGTCGCGGAGGAGGGCGACGAGAGGGTCGCCCCGTACGCCGACCACCTCATTACGATTCCGGTGACGCCTACGCTGCTTCAGCCCCTGGTCGCCACGGTCCCGTTGCAGGTCTTCGCCTGCGAACTCGCGACGGCCCGGGGCAACGAGGTGGACCAGCCGCGCAACCTGGCGAAGTCCGTGACCGTGGAATAGCTCCGCGGCAGCAGAGGAACGAGGGTGGGCCCGTGATCATCGGGGTCGGGATCGATGTCGCCGAGATCGCGCGGTTCGACGCCGCGCTGGAACGTACGCCCCAGATGGCCGAGCGGCTCTTCCTCGCGGAGGAACTGATGCTGCCGGGCGGCGAGCGGCGCGGCATCGCCTCGCTCGCCGCCCGGTTCGCCGCGAAGGAGGCCGTCGCCAAGGCGCTCGGCGCGCCCGGCGGCCTCCTCTGGACCGACTGCGAGGTCTGGGTCGAGGACAGCGGGCAGCCCCGCCTGCGGGTCACCGGTACGGTCGCCGCCCGAGCCGAGGCCCTCGGCGTCCGCAACTGGCACCTCTCCCTCAGCCACGACGCGGGGGTGGCGTCGGCCATGGTCGTCGCGGAAGGTTGAGGCCGAGGGCTTGTCCGGGTGGGCGCACGGGTACGTGTGAGCCGACCCGCCGAATGATCATTTCCCGGACGTGTCCCTCCTGATCCGCGAAGGCGCGTTCCTCCTGACCTGCGAAGGGCTGACCGATGCGTACCGCTTACAGCGTGGAGACCGTACGGGCCGCCGAGCGGGCCCTGATGGCGCGGCTGCCCGAGGGCGCCCTGATGCAGCGGGCCGCAGCCGGGCTCGCGGTGGCCTGCGGGGACCTGCTGCGGCGCAACGGCCGGGTGTACGGGTCCCGGGTGCTGCTCCTGATCGGCAGCGGCGCCAACGGCGGCGACGCCCTCTACGCGGGCGCCCGCCTCGCCCGGCGCGGCGCGGGCGTCAGCGTCCTGCTCACCGCCCCCGGCCAGGCCCACGCGGGCGGGCTCGCCGCGCTGCGCGCGGCCGGCGGACGGGTGCTGGACCACCCCGAGGAGGCCGGGATCGTGGACCTCGTGGTGGACGGGATCACCGGCATCGGCGGCCGGGGCGGGCTGCGCCCGGAGGCCGCCGCCCTGGTGAAGGCGGTCACCGAGGGGCACGGCGCGCCGGTCCTCGCGGTGGACCTGCCCAGCGGAGTGGAGGCGGACAGCGGCGAGGTGCACGGGGAGGCGGTACGCGCCGACGCCACCGTCACCTTCGGTACGTACAAGCCGGGGCTGCTCATCGATCCCGGCGCCGAGCGGACCGGCGGGCTGCGGCTCGTCGACATCGGCCTCGGCCCGGAGCTGCCGGAGCGCCCCGACCTGGAGGCGCTCCAGTTCGCGGACGTGGCGGCGCTGCTGCCGCTGCCCGGCGCGGAGAGCGACAAGTACGGCCGGGGCGTCGTCGGCGTGGTCGCCGGTTCCGAGCGCTACCCGGGCGCGGCGGTCCTCGCCGTCGCCGGGGCGCTGCGCGGCGGTGCCGGTGCGGTGCGGTACGCCGGTCCCGGCGGGGAGACGGTGATCGCCCGGTTCCCCGAGACGCTGGTGCACGAGGGGCGGCCCTCGCAGGCGGGCCGGGTGCAGTCCTGGGTGGTCGGGCCGGGTCTCGGCGACGGGCGGGCGGCCACCGCCGCGGTCGAGGACGTGCTCGCCACGGACGTACCGGTGCTGATCGACGCGGACGGGCTGCGGCTGATGGACGGCGACACCGTGCGCTCCCGCTCGGCGGCCACCGTCCTCACCCCGCACGCCGGGGAGGCCGCGGCCCTGCTCGGCGTGGAACGCGCGGAGGTGGAGGCGGGCCGGCTCGCCGCCGTACGCGAACTCGCCGCCCGCTACCGCGCCACGGTCCTGCTGAAGGGGTCCACCACGCTGATCGCCGAGGCCGGCGACACGCCCGTACGGGTCAACCCGACCGGCACCGCGTGGCTCGCCACGGCCGGCAGCGGGGACGTGCTCTCCGGGCTGATCGGTTCACTGCTCGCGGCCGGCCTCGCCCCCCGCGACGCCGCCTCGGTCGGCGCCCACCTGCACGGACTCGCCGGGCGGCACGGCGCCGACGGGGCGCCCGTCTCCGCCCAGGACATCGCCGAGGGCATCCCGGCCGCCTGGCGGGACGTGCGCAGGGGCTGAGCGTGCGGGGCCCACCCGCCGGGACCACTCTGGAACGGGAGGCGGTACGCATGAGCGGTGAGGACGGCGGCAGCGGCATCCGGGTCCGCAGGGTCTACGACCCGCCCGAGCCGCGCGCGGACGGCGTCCGGGTGCTGGTCGACCGGCTCTGGCCGCGCGGGGTCTCCAAGGAGCGGGCCGCCGTCGACCGGTGGCTGAAGGACATCACCCCCTCGAACGAACTGCGCGGCTGGTACCACCAGGACCGCTCCGGCGCCCGGTACGACGCGTTCGTGGACCGCTACCGCGCCGAGCTCGACGACTCCGCGCACGCCGAGTCGGTCGCCCTCCTGCTGGGGCTGCTGGAGGGCGACGACCCGGTGACGCTGGTGACCTCCGTCAAGGACATCGACGCCGGCCATGTGCCCGTCCTCGTCGAGTACCTGGAACACGCGCGGGCCCACCGCCCCGGCGGCGCCTGAGCACACGGCACGGAAGACCCCGCGCACCGGGTCCCCGGCGGCCGACCTGAGACACTGGCCGCGATGAACGAGAAAGCGTCCTTGAGAGCCCGGGCCGAGATCGACCTCGCCGCACTCCGCGCCAACGTGCGCGTGCTGCGCGCGCGGGCGGGCGGGGCCCAACTCATGGCCGTGGTGAAGTCCGACGCCTACGGCCACGGGGCCGTGCCCTGCGCGCGGGCCGCGCTCGAAGCCGGGGCGACCTGGCTCGGCACCGCCACCCCGCAGGAGGCCCTGGCGCTGCGCGCCGCCGGGCTCGGCGGCCGGGTCATGTGCTGGCTGTGGACGCCCGGCGGCCCCTGGCGCGAGGCGGTCGAGGCGGACATCGACGTCTCCGTCAGCGGGCTGTGGGCGCTGCGCGAGGTGGTCGCCGCCGCCGCGGAGGCGGGCCGGACGGCCCGTATCCACCTCAAGGCCGACACCGGCCTCGGCCGCAACGGCTGCCAGCCCGCCGACTGGCCCGAACTGGTCGCCGAGGCCCGTACCGCCGAGGCGAGCGGGGCCGTCCGCGTCACCGGCCTCTGGTCCCACTTCGCCTGCGCCGACGAACCCGGCCACCCTTCGATCGCCGCCCAGCTCACGGTCTTCCGCGACATGGTGGCGTACGCCGAGAAGGCCGGCGTGGAGCCCGAGGTCCGGCACATCGCCAACTCCCCGGCCACCCTGACCGTGCCGGAGTCCCACTTCGACCTGGTGCGCACCGGGATCGCCATGTACGGCATCTCGCCCAGCCCCGAGCTCGGCGTCCCCGCCGACTTCGGGCTGCGCCCGGTGATGACGCTCTCCGCCTCCGTCGCCCTGGTCAAGCAGGTCCCCGCCGGACACGGCATCAGCTACGGCCACCACTACACGACCCCCACCGAGACCACCCTCGCCCTGGTGCCGCTCGGCTACGCCGACGGCATCCCGCGCCACGCCTCCGGGCGCGGTCCGGTGCTGGTCGCGGGCCGGGTGCGGACCGTCGCCGGGCGGGTGGCGATGGACCAGTTCGTCGTGGACCTGGAGGGCGACCGCACCGAGCCGGGCGCCGAGGCGGTGCTCTTCGGGCCGGGCGACCGGGGCGAGCCGACCGCCGAGGACTGGGCGGTGGCGGCGGACACCATCGCGTACGAGATCGTCACCAGGATCGGTACGCGGGTCCCCCGGGTACACGTCGGCGAGTAGCGGCGGCCACGCCGTACGGCACCACCGACGAGCACGGACCACGACCACGGACGAGGAGCGGGCACGGTGAGCGACAGCAGCGCGGGGGCCGCGGGAGACGTGGTGGCGGCGGCGACCGCCGCGGCGACCGGATGGCGCAGGGCCTCGGTCGCCGGGGCCGCCATAGGGGTACTCGCCGCGGGTGCGGCGGCCGGGGTCGCCGTGGAACGGCTCACGGTCGGCCGGGGCATGCGGAAGAGGGCGCGCCTCGCCCTGGACGCCTCCGGGCCGTACGGAGCCCTGCGCGGCACCCCCGGCCAGGCGGTCGCCGACGACGGCACCGCGCTGTACTACGAGATCGACGAGGTCGAGCCGGCGGCCGGTCCGAACGCGGGCGGCACCGGGCCGCGCAAGCGCCGCCTCTTCGGACGCAAGACCCCCGGCCCCGTCACCGTCGTCTTCAGCCACGGCTACTGCCTCGCCCAGGACTCCTGGCACTTCCAGCGGGCGGCGCTGCGCGGGCTTGTCCGCACGGTCCACTGGGACCAGCGCAGCCACGGCCGGTCGGCGCGCGGCCGGTCCCAGGCGGACGGGGTGCCGGTCACCATCGACCAGCTGGGCCGGGACCTGAAGGCGGTCATCGACGCGGCGGCCCCCGAGGGGCGCCTCGTGCTGGTCGGGCACTCGATGGGCGGCATGACGATGATGGCGCTCGCCGACCAGTACCCGGCCCTGGTCCGCGACCGGGTCGCCGCCGCCGCGTTCGTCGGTACGTCCAGCGGCCGGCTCGGAGAGGTCAACTTCGGGCTGCCGGTCGCGGGCGTCAACGCGGTGCGCCGGGTGCTCCCCGGCGTGCTGAAGGCGCTCGGTACGCAGACGGAGCTGGTGGAGCGGGGCCGCAGGGCCACCGCCGACCTCTTCGCGAGCCTGATCAAGCGGTATTCGTTCGGCTCCCGGGACGTGGACCCGGCGGTCGCCCGGTTCGCCGAGCGACTCATCGAGGCGACCCCGATCGACGTCGTCGCGGAGTTCTACCCGGCGTTCACCGAACACGACAAGAGCGCCGCGCTGCCCGCCTTCCGGGACATGCCGGTGCTGATCCTGGCGGGCGACAAGGACCTCGTCACCCCCAGTCCGCACAGCGAGGCCATCGCCGACGTGCTGCCCGACGCGGAGCTGGTCATCGTGCCGGACGCGGGCCATCTGGTGATGCTGGAGCACCCCGAGACGGTGACCGACCGGCTCGCGGACCTGCTGGTGCGGATCGGAGCCGTACCCGCTCCGACTAACGTGGTCTGACATGGAAGCACCGCACAACGGCCAGGCCGCCGAGAGCGTGGCGGCCCCGGACGCCGTCACCGTACGCATCGCCGTCGAGTCCCCCGAGCAGATGACCGAGCTCGGCCGGGAGCTGGCCGGGCTGCTGGCCCCCGGCGACCTGGTGATGCTCACCGGCGAGCTCGGCGCCGGAAAGACGACCCTGACCCGGGGACTCGGCGAGGGGCTCGGGGTGCGGGGCGCCGTCACGTCCCCCACCTTCGTGATCGCCCGGGTCCACCCCCCGCTGGGCGACGGCCCCGCCCTGGTCCACGTCGACGCCTACCGCCTGGGCGGCGGGCTCGACGAAATGGAGGACCTGGACCTCGACGTGTCGCTGCCGGACTCCGTGGTGGTCGTGGAGTGGGGCGACGGCAAGGTCGAGGAGCTCTCCGACGACCGGCTCCACGTGGTCATCGACCGCGCCACCGGCGACACCGACGACGAACGGCGCGAGGTGACCCTCGCGGGGGTCGGCGCGCGCTGGGCGGACCTGCGGACCCGGATCGGCGGCGGCTCGACCGGCTGAGGACGGACCGACGGCGGGAGCCGGAAGCATCGTCGCGGGGCGCCTTCCCAGGGGGAGGCGCCCCGCGGGCGTGGGTGCGGCCGGGTGCGCGCGCGGGCGCGTCCGGCCGAGCCGGGCGTCCCGCTGCCGTATCCGGGGGTGGTTTCCGACAAGGCGTCGGTAAAATGTTGCACAGACCGCCCCGCCCGTGGTGGTATGGGGTGGCGAACTGGTTAGGTATACCTAACTACTCCTCCAGTGGAGCCCAGGAGGCATCCATGCCGACGCCCGAGCGAGAAGTCCGGTACCCGTCCCCGTCCGGGGTGCCGATGAAGGTTCTGCTCGCGTCGTGTGCGGCGGCCAGTGCCGTGTCGACCCCACCGGCCGCCTCCGCGGAGGCGGCGGCCGATGCCCGCGCGACGGAGGACGGCGACGCGCACGGTGACGCGGCGAACGAGGACGACACCGCCGCCACGGTGCACGGAATCAGGCCGCCCGCGCAGCGCGAAGCGGCCTGATCACCCACCGGCGGCGGGACGCCCTCAACGGACGACGACGACCTTCACGCTGACCGTGGCGAACGACCACAGCGCGTCCGCGTCCTTCCGCGTCATCCGCACCCCGCCGGTCTTCAGCGTCGGGTCCGGGGTCGGCAGCGAGCCGTCCTGCGCCGCGCTGAAGCCGATCACGGTCTCGTCCACCTCGGCGAACCGCACCACGTGCTCGATCGGCACACCGTCCGAGCCGGTCACCGTGCCGGTGCGGGAGTAGACCGCGTACGAACCCGGCGCGGGGCTGACGCTGCTCGGCACCACCTGGAACGTCCGCGACGCCTTGCCGTCCTCGCCGACCAGCCACACCCGCTTGTCCTTGAGGGCGTACACGACCCGCAGGCCGGTCCCGGAACCGGCCGGAACCGCGAGCGGGTCGACGGTGGGCACGGGCTTCGTCTCGGGCTTCTTCGCGGACGCGGGCGCGGAGGCGCTCGCCGAGACGTCGGCCACCGAATCGGGGGCGTTCGCCGATGCCTGGTAAGCGAGGAATGCGACCGCGGCGACGGCCGCCGCAGTGAGCCCGGCCACGATTCCCGAGCTGCCCCTTGCCACCTGAGCTCCCCTTTCGCATACGGTCCGCCGCATGCCACTTGTCGCATGTCGTACAAGGTTTACGTCGTACTCGTGTATCCCGGGTGACGGTAGCAGCAGCCACGGGGCCCACCGGGACGACGTACGGGCGCGATGCCTCGGCCGGGGGAGCCGTAGGCTGTTTGCGTGCTCTTGCTCGCCATGGATACCGCCACCCCCGCCGTCACCGTCGCCCTCCACGACGGCACCTCCGTCGTCGCGGAGTCCGGCCAGGTGGACGCCCGACGCCACGGGGAGCTGCTGCTCCCCACCGTCGACCGCGTCCTCGCCGAGGCCGGAACCACCCTCGACGCCGTCACCGGCATCGTCGTGGGCGTCGGCCCCGGCCCCTACACCGGGCTGCGTGTCGGCCTGGTGACCGCCGCGACCTTCGCCTCCGCGCTCTCCGTCCCCGTGCACGGCCTGTGCACCCTCGACGGACTCGCGTACGCCGCCGGAGAGGCCGGGATCACCGGTCCCTTCGCCGTCGCCACGGACGCCCGCCGCAAGGAGGTCTACTGGGCGCGGTACACGGACTCCCGCACCCGGACCGGCGGCCCCTCCGTCGACCGGCCCGCCGACATCGCCGAGGAGCTGGCCGGACTGCCCGTCGTCGGCGCCGGAGCGGTGCTCTACCCCGACTCCTTCCCGGACGCGCGCGGCCCCGAGCACGTCTCGGCCGGCGCGCTCGCCGCGCTCGCCGCGGAACGCCTCGCCGCGGGCGAGAAGCTGCTCGACCCGCAGCCGCTCTACCTCCGCCGGCCCGACGCGCAGGTCCCGAAGAACTACAAGGTGGTCACCCCCAAGTGACCGACGTGACCGTCCCGACCGCTCAGCTGCGCGAAATGCGCTGGTGGGACATCGAACCGGTGCTGGAACTCGAACACGAGCTCTTCCCCGACGACGCCTGGTCGGCCGGGATGTTCTGGTCCGAACTCGCCCACGCCCGGGGCCCGCACGCCACCCGGCGCTACGTCGTCGCCGAGGAACCGGCCACCGGGCGGATCGTCGGCTACGCCGGACTCGCCGCCGCCGGCGACCTCGCCGACGTCCAGACCATCGGCGTCACCCGCGACCACTGGGGCGGCGGCCTCGGCTCGGAACTCCTCACCGACCTGCTGAAGCACGCCACCGCCTTCGAATGCGCCACCGTGCTGCTCGAAGTCCGCGTCGACAACACCCGCGCCCAGAAGCTCTACGAACGCTTCGGCTTCGAGCCGATCGGCTTCCGGCGCGGCTACTACCAGCCGGGCAACATCGACGCACTCGTCATGCGCCTCCACGTACAAGGAACAGAGAATGGCTGATGGCAATGGCTGACGAACCGCTCGTACTCGGCATCGAGACCTCCTGCGACGAGACCGGCGTCGGCATCGTGCGCGGCACCACCCTCCTCGCCGACGCCGTCGCGTCCAGCGTGGACACCCACGCCCGCTTCGGCGGAGTCGTCCCGGAGATCGCCTCCCGCGCCCACCTGGAAGCGATGGTCCCCACCATCGAGCGCGCCCTGGAGACGGCCGGCGTCAGCGCCCGCGATCTGGACGGCATCGCCGTCACCGCCGGTCCGGGCCTCGCCGGAGCGCTCCTCGTCGGCGTCTCGGCCGCCAAGGCGTACGCGTACGCCCTGAACAAGCCGCTCTACGGCGTGAACCACCTCGCCTCGCACATCTGCGTCGACCAGCTGGAGCACGGCCCGCTGCCCGAGCCGACCATGGCCCTGCTGGTCAGCGGCGGCCACTCCTCGCTGCTCCTCGCCCCCGACATCACCAGTGACGTACGGCCGCTCGGCGCCACCATCGACGACGCGGCGGGCGAGGCATTCGACAAGATCGCCCGCGTCCTCGACCTCGGCTTCCCCGGCGGCCCGGTCATCGACCGCCTCGCCCGCGAGGGCGACCCGAAGGCCATCGCCTTCCCGCGCGGCCTGTCCGGCTCCCGTGATCCCGCGTACGACTTCTCCTTCTCCGGGCTCAAGACCTCGGTCGCCCGCTGGATCGAGGCGAAGCGTGCGGCCGGAGAGGAGGTGCCGGTACGCGACGTGGCGGCGTCCTTCCAGGAAGCCGTGGTGGACGTGCTCACCCGCAAGGCCGTCCGCGCCTGCAAGGACGAGGGCGTCGACCACCTGATGATCGGCGGCGGCGTCGCGGCCAACTCCCGGCTCCGCGCACTGGCCCAGGAACGCTGCGAGCGCGCCGGAATCCGGCTCCGGGTACCCCGCCCCGGACTCTGCACCGACAACGGCGCGATGGTCGCCGCCCTCGGCGCCGAGATGGTCGCCCGCAACCGTCCCGCCTCCGACTGGGAGCTGTCCGCCGACTCCTCGCTGCCGGTGACCGACCCGCACGTCCCCGGCGCCCAGCACGACGGTCACGCACACGGCCCCACCCACGACCACGACCACGTGCACGAGATCAGCAAGGACAATCTGTACTCATGACCGTCGCGCTGATGTGGGAGGCCCGCGCCACCGGCGGGCGGGGTACCGAACTGCTGGAGTGGGCCCGCGCCCGCGCCGGCGAACTCGCCCGCACCCCGCTGCGCACCGAACTGCTGCGCGCCCCGCAGGACCGGGTCCTGGTCATCACCTGGTGGCCGGGGGAGTACGGCGACGAGCTGCCGGAACTCCCCGAGCCCGACGCGCGGCTGATCACCCGCGCGGTGCACCGCTGGCGCTTCGAGTCGCTGGGGCCGGTCGACTCCTGAGGACTGCGGCCGGCGACGGGCGGCAGGGGCCGGTGGCGCGCCGCCGGCCGCCCGGCCGGCCACCCGCCGCCGCTTCCAGCGGTGCGCCCGGCGGCCCGTGACCGGCCGGCCCGGGCGGGCGTCCGTACGGGCGGCGGCTCCGCGTGTCCGATGAGTTCGGGGCGCCCGCCGGGTCTACCTTCCAGACCCCGGACCGGTGACGAACCCGGGCTCGGGACACCGACCGGCGGGACCCCTGGAGGAGAAGACCATGCAGAAGATCACCCCCTGTCTCTGGTTCGACGGCCGGGCCGCCGAGGCCGCCGGCTTCTACGTCTCCACGTTCGGCGGCGACTCGCGCGTCCTGGAGACCAGCCACTACCCCGAGGGCTCCCCGGGCGAGGACGGCGCCGTGATGACGGTCCGTTTCCGGCTCGCGGACCAGGAGTACCTCGGCCTCAACGGCGGACCCGCCTTCCACTTCACCGAGGCCGTCTCGCTCTCCGTGGACTGCGCGGACCAGGCCGAGGTGGACCGGCTGTGGGCGGCGCTCACCGAGGGCGGCGAGGAGAGCCGGTGCGGCTGGCTCAAGGACAGGTTCGGGCTGTCCTGGCAGATCGTGCCGCGCGCCCTCCCCGACATCCTCGGCGGCCCCGACCGGGCCCGCGCCGACCGCGCCATGAAGGCGATGATGGGCATGGGCAAGCTCGACGTGGAGGCGCTGCTCAACGCCTGAGGGCGGGCCGAGGCGGAAGTGCCGCGCGGCGCCCGGGAGCGGGCCGAGGCGGAGGCGCCGCTCACGCCCGACGGTGGACCCGGCGATCGCGTCCCGCAACCGACGGCCGAGCACCGCGCGTTCGCCTCCGGGGTCCGTAACCGCCCCGGGACGCAAGCCCGTTGCCGGCCGGGTCGGTAGGGTCGGCGCCATGCCTTCCAGAGCCCCGCTGCCCCCGCCTCCGCCGCCCGCGGAGATCCGGTCATGGCCGGACCGGTCCTCCCTGCTCGCCGACCGGGCCGAGGTCCTCGGCGAGCTGGTGAGGCTGCACGTCGGCGGCGGGCGGCTCGCCCTCCTCCTGACCTGGGGCGGACTCGCCGCCCTCGGCTGGGCGCTCGTCGGTACGGCGGTGATCTTCTTCGAGGAGGCCCTCGACCCGATCAGCGACCTGATCGCGGTCGTCCTGCTCTTCGCCGGCCTCGCCGTGTTCGTACCGGCGGCCGTGTTCCTCGGCCTCGACATCGCGCGGACCCGCAGGGTCCGTGCGCTGCTGGCCGACTGGGGCGGGCTCGACAGCGACCCCGACCGGGACGGGTCGCTGCGCAGGCCCGGGCTCGGGCTCGCCTGGCTGCTGCTCTCCTACGCCCTGTGCGCCGCCGGCCTCTTCGCCTGCTTCGCCGTTCCGGCGGCGGCCACGCCGGGCGAGGACCCGTACGGCCTGGTGGTCCTCGGGATGGGGATCGGCCTCTGCGCGTGGATCACCGGACTGACCGGCGCGGTCACCGCGGTCGCGCACCGCCGCTGGGTGGTGCGGGTGCTGGGCGGTGTCTGACCGTTCCCGTCCGGCGGGCTGATCAGCCCGCCGGACGGAAGGGCCGGCCGATCAGCATGGTCGGAGCCCCGGCGACCCGGGTCAGCAGGACCGTCGCGGAGTTCGGCCCCGCGAGCTTCATCCGGCGGCGCACCTCCTCCGGCTCCACCGCCGAACCGCGCTTCTTCACCGTCAGCACCCCCACTTCCCGTTCCCGCAGCAGCGCCTTCAGCCGCTTCATGTTGAACGGGAGCCGGTCGGTGATCTCGTACGCGGAGGTGTACGGGGAGGCGTACGGCCGGTCGCTGGTGACGTAGGCGATCGTCTCGTCGATCAGCCGCCCGTCGCACCGGGCCACGATGTCGGCGACCAGGCTGGCCCGGATCACCGCGCCGTCCGGCTCGTACAGGTAGCGGCCGACCGGCCCGACCGGTGGAGCCGGCAGCGGGGAGCGGGTGGCGAGGGTGGCCCCGGACGGCAGCAGGGTCGCCCGGTAGGAACCGGCTTCGAAGCCCTCGCCGTACCAGAGCACGGCTTCCTTCACGTCCCCGCCGTCCGAGATCCATTCGGCCTCGGCCTCCGGGCCGATCGCCTCGTGCGGGATGCCCGGTGCGATCTTCAGCGCCGCGCGCGGGGCCTTCAGCGCGGCGGCGGTCGCCCAGGACAGCGGGGGCGAGTACGCCTCCGGGTCGAAGATCCGGCCGCGTCCGCCGCGCCGCGCGGGGTCGACGAAGACGGCGTCGTACGGGGAGGTGTCGATGTCGGTCACGTCGGCGCACCGGACCTCGATCAGCCCGGACAGGCCGAGGGCCTCGGCGTTGGCGCGGGCCACCTCCGCGGTGAGCGGGTCGCGGTCGACCGCGAGCACCGCGATGCCCGCGCGGGCCAGCGCGATCGCGTCACCGCCGATGCCGCAGCACAGGTCCGCCACCCGGCGCACCCCGCCGAGCGCGGCGAACCGTCCGGCCCGGTAGGTGGCGACCGAGGTACGGGTGGCCTGCTCGACGCCGTTGGGCGTGAAGTACATCCGGTACGCGTCCTCGGCACCGAACTTCGCCACCGCCCGCTGCCGCAGCCGGGCCTGCCCCAGCGCGGCCGAGACCAGGTCCGGCGCGTGGTCGCGGCGCAGCCGGGTGGCGGTGGCCAGCTCGCGCGCCGGGTCGTGGTCCCGCAGCCCGTCCAGGAGGGCGGCGCCTTCGGGCGTACGCAGGGCGGCGAAGGAGGCGAGCGGGTCGGCGGGGCCGTCACCGGCGGGGAGAGGAGCGTTCACCCGTCCCATTGTGGGCCAGCGGCAGGCGTGGGCCGCCCCGGGACGCCTGGCCCCGCCCGACGGGCTGTCGCCCCGGGGACGGCCCGTCGGGCTGTGCGCCACGCGGGGGACGCGGCGGGGCGCCCGGCGGTGTCGGGTCGGGGCGCCGGGGGAGGGCTGGCAGGATGCGGCGCCATGCAACTAGTACGACAAAAGGAAAAAAGAACCACGAAGCGGCGCAGATCGGTCACGATCGCTCTCGTGGCCCTGCTCGGCGCCGCACTCGCCTCCGGATGCGGCCAGGGCTCCCCGGGCGCCGACCACCACTCCCGCCAGGGCGCGGCGGGCGCCGGCGGCCGGGCGGCGGCCGGACCGGCCCCGCAGGCCGCCCCGGTCAGCGCCCTCCTCTCCTACGCGGAGCGGCTGAAGCGACGCCAGGCGCGGCGGGTCGCGGTCGCCAGGAAGTGGGGGCTGGCGGACGTCCCGCTGACCGCCCCCGCACCGCCCGCCGAGAAGCCGCGGATCACCAGTCGCGAGGGTTTCGAGGTCGACGACGGCGAGGACCTGCCGCAGGTGTTCACGACCGTCCCCACCGACGAGCGGATCGTCTTCCTCACCATCGACGACGGGGCCGAGAAGGACCCCGAGTTCCTGCGGATGATGGACGAGCTGAAGATCCCGTACAGCGCCTTCCTCAGCGACTACCTCGCGAGCGAGGACTACGGCTACTTCGCCCGGATGCAGAAGAAGGGGGTCACGCTCAACAACCACACCCTCACCCACCCCTACCTCCCCGGTCTCTCCTACGAACGGCAGAAGAAGGAGATCTGCGACCAGCAGGACAGGATCGAGAAGCACTTCGGCAAGCGGCCGGTGCTGCTCCGGCCTCCGTACGGCAACTACAACCGCGACACCCTCGTCGTCGCCAAGTCCTGCGGCATCAAGGCCGTGCCGCTCTGGGCGGAGGAGGCGTTCCCCGACCACATGGACTGGCGTGAGTGGGACCGGGACCTGCACCCCGGCGACATCGTCCTCACCCACTTCCAGGGACGTGATCAGTGGAAGGGGACCATGACCGACATGGTCCGCAACGTCATGAAGGTCATCACGGACAAGGGGTACGCGGTCGCCCGGCTGGAGGACTACGTCTGATCCCCGGGCGGGCGCGCGGCGGCGCGCGCCTGCCCCCGCCGTCCCCGCGCCTGCCCCCGCCGTCCCTGGCCGATCTCCACCGCCCCTCCCGCGGACTTCCGGAGGCGCGGGGTCGGCGCCGGGCCGGCGCGTCGTCGGGGCGCGCACCTTAGGCGGAACCCGGGCACGCGGCCCCCCCGGACGGTCCGCCCCGGCGGGCGGCCGACGCCACGCACGGGTACTCAATTGGCACTCCGCTTGACCGAGTGCTAATCGCAGTCATAGTCTCGGTGCTGGCACTCCCCCCTGGAGAGTGCCAGCAGTACCGTGCGACAGGGCAGGTCCGGCACCCGCGACGACGGATCCGGCCCGGTCGCCGACCCAGACTGTTAAACCCCGTGAGATCTCCGAAGGGGGAGACCGGATCGTGTCGACCACCAGCTCCAAGGTTGCGATCAAGCCGCTCGAGGACCGCATTGTGGTCCAGCCGCTCGACGCCGAGCAGACCACGGCTTCCGGCCTGGTCATTCCGGACACCGCCAAGGAGAAGCCCCAGGAGGGCGTCGTCCTGGCCGTGGGCCCGGGCCGCTTCGAGAACGGCGAGCGCCTTCCGCTCGACGTCAAGACCGGCGATGTCGTCCTGTACAGCAAGTACGGCGGCACCGAGGTGAAGTACAACGGCGAGGAGTACCTCGTCCTCTCGGCGCGCGACGTCCTCGCGATCATCGAGAAGTAATTCACCCACATTTGCTGTGTGTTCTGCGCCCCTGGCCCCCTGCGAAATAACTAGCCGGGCGGCGAGGGGCGCAGTTCGTTCGAGAGGGAAAAACAGCCCATGCCGAAGATTCTGAAGTTCGACGAGGACGCCCGTCGCGCCCTTGAGCGCGGCGTCAACAAGCTTGCCGACACGGTCAAGGTGACGATCGGCCCCAAGGGCCGCAACGTCGTCATCGACAAGAAGTTCGGCGCGCCCACCATCACCAACGACGGTGTCACCATCGCGCGCGAGGTCGAGCTCGACGACCCGTACGAGAACCTCGGTGCCCAGCTGGTGAAGGAGGTCGCCACCAAGACCAACGACGTCGCCGGTGACGGCACCACCACCGCCACCGTGCTCGCCCAGGCGCTCGTCCGCGAGGGTCTGCGCAACGTCGCCGCGGGTGCCTCCCCGGCCTCGCTGAAGAAGGGCATCGACGCCGCGGTCAAGGCCGTGTCCGAGGAGCTCCTCGCGACCGCCCGTCCGATCGAGGACAAGTCCGACATCGCCGCCGTGGCCGCGCTCTCCGCGCAGGACCCGCAGGTCGGCGAGCTCATCGCGGACGCGATGGACAAGGTCGGCAAGGACGGTGTCATCACCGTCGAGGAGTCCAACACCTTCGGCCTGGACCTCGAGTTCACCGAGGGCATGGCCTTCGACAAGGGCTACCTGTCCCCGTACATGGTGACCGACCAGGAGCGTATGGAGGCCGTCCTCGACGACCCGTACATCCTGATCCACCAGGGCAAGATCGGCTCGATCCAGGAGCTGCTCCCGCTGCTGGAGAAGGTCATCCAGGCCGGCGGCTCCAAGCCCCTGCTGATCATCGCCGAGGACGTCGAGGGCGAGGCGCTCTCCACCCTCGTCGTCAACAAGATCCGTGGCACCTTCAACGCCGTCGCGGTGAAGGCCCCGGGCTTCGGTGACCGCCGCAAGGCCATGCTCGGCGACATCGCCACCCTCACGGGTGCGACCGTCATCGCCGAGGAGGTCGGCCTCAAGCTCGACCAGGCCGGTCTGGACGTGCTGGGCACCGCCCGCCGCGTGACCGTCTCCAAGGACGACACGACCATCGTCGACGGTGGCGGCGACGGCGCTGACGTCAAGGGCCGCGTCAACCAGATCAAGGCCGAGATCGAGAACACGGACTCCGACTGGGACCGCGAGAAGCTCCAGGAGCGCCTCGCGAAGCTGGCCGGCGGCGTGTGCGTGATCCGCGTCGGTGCCGCCACCGAGGTCGAGCTCAAGGAGAAGAAGCACCGTCTGGAGGACGCCATCTCCGCGACCCGCGCCGCGGTCGAGGAGGGCATCGTCTCCGGTGGTGGCTCTTCCCTCGTCCACGCCGTCAAGGTCCTGGAGGGCAACCTCGGCAAGACCGGCGACGAGGCCACCGGTGTCGCGGTCGTGCGCCGCGCCGCCGTCGAGCCGCTGCGCTGGATCGCCGAGAACGCCGGCCTCGAGGGTTACGTCATCACCTCGAAGGTCTCCGAGCTCGACAAGGGCCAGGGCTTCAACGCCGCCACCGGCGAGTACGGCGACCTGATCAAGGCCGGCGTCATCGACCCGGTCAAGGTCACCCGCTCCGCCCTGGAGAACGCCGCGTCCATCGCGTCGCTGCTGCTCACGACCGAGACCCTGGTCGTCGAGAAGCCGGCCGAGGAAGAGGCCGAGGCCGGTCACGGTCACGGCCACTCCCACTAAGGCGTGTTGCGAAAGTAGCGCCGTCCGTCCGGACAGGCGGGACTTTCGACACACGACCGAGTACGGTCGCTCACCGGCCTCCGGGCCGGAGAGCGGTACGAAGCCGGTGCCCCCGTCGCGGGGGCACCGGCTTCGCCGCGTTCCGGGCCCCGTCCGGGACCGGCGCCTCACTTCGGGCCGTACTTGCGCCCCGTCCGCGAGGTCATCTCGCCCAGCAGGTTGCGCGGGGCCACCTTCACCAGCCCCATCAGCGCCTTGTACCGCGCGTCCGGCACCGACACCGACTTGCCGCGCGCCAGGTCGGCGAGGGCGGCGGTCACCAGCTTGTCGGCGTCCAGCCACATCCAGCCCGGGATGTTCCCGGTGCCCATTCCGGCCCGCTGGTGGAACTCCGTCCGCACGAAGCCCGGGCACAGGGCCATCAGCCGCACCCCGGACCCCGCCAGGTCCTTGGCGGCGCCCTGGGTGAACTGGACGACCCACGCCTTCGACGCCCCGTAGGTGCCCCGGGGGACGAACGCCGCGACCGAGGCGACGTTGACGATCCCGCCCCGGCCGCGCTCGCGCATCCCGGCCGCCGCCGCCGAGGTCAGCCGCAGCACGGCCTCGCAGTGGACCTTCAGCATCGTCAGCTCGTCGGCGAGCGAGACCTCCAGATAGCGCCCCTTGTTGCCGAACCCCGCGTTGTTGACGAGGAGCTCGACCGGGTGGTCGCGGTCGCGGAGGCGTTCCTCGACGGCCGCGATCCCGGAGTCCGTGGAGAGGTCGGCGGTGAGCACCGTGGCCTCGATGCCGTGCCGGTCGTGCAGTTCGGTGGCCTGGTCACGCAGCCGCTCGGTGTCGCGTGCCACCAGCACGAGGTTGTGCCCCTGTCCCGCGAGCCGCCGCGCGAACGCGGCGCCGATGCCCGCCGTCGCGCCCGTAATCAGTGCAGTCGTCATGCGCGGCACGTTAGTGGGCGCGCCCCCCTCCCCGCGCACCCGTCCCACCGCCGCGGACGCGCGGGACGCCCGGCCGGCCGACCGCGGCGACCCTGTTTCCGGAGCCGCCCGGCCCCGGAAGGATCTCCGCCGTCAACACGGCGAACCCACCCTTCCCCGGACGGATGGCCGGACGGGTTGTCCCGGCTTTCCCGGGGTAGGTGAGCGGCAGCACCCCGGCAGGGGCCGGTACGTGACGGCAGGTGGCGGCGGACGGCCGCCGAGGCCGGCTGCGGAGAGAGCGCGATCGGGCGCTACGACTCCGTGAAGATCCTCCTCTGGCACGAGGGTGCTTCCTTTGCCTACCTATTACCCTTGTCGCAAGGCCACGCTGTGTGGCCATGGAGGAGTGAAATGAGGAGCAGCAACCCGGTCTTCTCGCGACGGGGGTTCAGCCGCGACAACGGCACCGCGGGGTACGCGACGCCGCAGGCCGGGGCCACCGTCACGGGTGAGAACCCTTACGCACAGGGCACCGCCAATCCCTACGCCACCAACCCCTACGCACAGCAGGCGCCGCCCGGAGTCCGCTCCGGCGCGATGACCATCGACGACGTCGTCAGCCGTACGGCGATGACGCTGGGCACGGTCGTCGTCGGTGCCGTCCTCGGATGGTGGCTCCTGCCGATCGACGAGGCCAACCTCGGCAAGTCCTACGGCATCGCCGTCGGCGCCGCGCTCATCGGCTTCGTCCTGTCGCTGGTCAACTCGTTCAAGCGCAAGCCTTCGCCGCCGCTGATCCTGGCCTACGCCGCGTTCGAGGGCATCTTCCTGGGGGTCGTCAGCAACGTCGTCGACGCCTACGTCAGCCCCGGCGCCGCCATGCAGGCCGTGATCGGCACCATGGCCGTGTTCGGCGGTGTGCTGATCGCGTACCGGGCCCGACTCATCCGGGTGACCCGCCGTTTCCAGGGCTTCGTCATGGGCGCCCTGATCGGCTTCGTGCTGCTGATGGTCGTGAACTCCCTGTTCGCCCTGTTCGGCGGCGGCGACGGCCTCGGATTCCGCAGCGGTGCGCTCGGCGTCGTCTTCGGCATCGTCGCCATCGTGATCGGCGCCTGCGTACTCGCCCTGGACTTCAAGGTGGTCGAGGACGGCATCACCTACGGCGCCCCGCGCGAGGAGGCATGGACGGCCGCCTTCGGCCTCACCGTGACCCTGGTGTGGATCTACATGGAGATGCTGCGGCTGGTCGCGATCCTCAGCGGCGACGACTGACCGGTTCCACCGGATCACCGGTTCCGCTCCCGGACGGCCCGCAGGCACTGCCTGCGGGCCGTCCGCGTTAGGGTCGCGGAGTGCTTGATACAACGCCCTTGATCACCGCCGTGGACCGTTTCGCCGACCGGCTGCGGGCCGCCCCGCAGAGCCGCCTCCAGCAGGGCACCGCCGAGCGGGCGCTGGCGGTGGCACGGGAGCTGAGCGCCCGCGCGCAGCGCGTGGAGCGGCCGGGGCGTGAGCCGTACGTCATGCCGGACGGCGGAATGTTCGGAGCCGGGGACCAGGTGGCCGTCGCCGGCCACGATCTGGCCGTGGCGCTGGAAACGGCCTCGCCCGAGGAACTGGACGAGGCCGTGCGGTACGTGACGGAGGCGGCCGCGGAGGCGTTCGCGTAGGGCCGGAGCCGGAGCCGGAGCCGGAGCCGGAGCCGGAGCCGTTCGCCGGAGCCGTCCGGGCCGCGCCCGCCCGGGGGGATCAGAACGAGGCGATGACGCGGTCCGCGAGGATGTAGACGCTGTCCGCGCCGCAGGAGAAGGTCAGGGCGTAGGCGCCCGAGACGCCCGAGCCGCCGAGCAGCACCGGCTGTTCGCCCGCCCGCAGGGAGTCCGCGAGCCGTTCGGCCGTCTCCCGGTGGCCCGGGGTCATACAGAGCGTGGTGCCGTCGGCGAAGACGTACACGTCCAGGGTGCCGAGCGGACCGGGGCGTACGTCGGTCAGCCCGATGCCCGTGCAGGCGAGCTCCTCCAGGCGGTTCACCGTGCGCTCGTGGTCCGTGACCACCGGCGTGCGCACCGGGACGAAGTCCGGGTGGGACGGGTGTCGGCGGCGGGCGGCGGCCAGCTCAGGGGAGTCGTCCGCGTACTCCGGGGCCCCGGCCGCGGTCCCGGGCTCCTCACCCGGTCCGGCCGCGTCGCGGGAGGCCGCCGCGTCACCGGACTCCGCCGCCTCGGCGAACTCCCGCATCGCGTCGGTCACGCCCGCATCGTCGGGGTGGGCGGGAAGGGGCGGGAAGGCGGCGAACACCGTCTCGTCGGTCTCGTCCGTCTCCTCGGCGAAGGGGAAGGCCAGCGCCTCCAGGCCGGCGAAGTCCGCCTGCCGGGGAAGGAAGTACGGGGCGTCCTCGGCCAGGCCGGCCAGCCCGCCCAGCAGCGACGGGGCGTCGGCCGCGTCGCGGGCCTCCTGCGCCGCCCAGAAGGCGCGCGCCTCGGCCAGTTCGCGCTCCCGCTCATCGGCGAGGGCCTCCGACACGGCCGCGCGTATCTCGTCGGGGGCGGCACCGGTACGGCTCTGCGCCGGAACCGTGCGGGTGTGCTCCCTGTCCCGGGCGAGCTCCTCGCGCAGCTCGGCGACCTGCCGGTGCAGTCCGCGAGCGGTGTGCACGGCAGCGGCGCCCACGGCCGTGGCTGCGGCGGTGGTCAGCAACAGGGCAAACGACATGGCGCTCACTGACATACTCCCGGTCTCTATCGATACCCCCGACTTCCTACATCAGCTTGTCCCGTCCCTCCGCCGACCGTCAGTGCGAAACGTCATGAAAGGGACAGGTCCTTGGTCCCGGTGCTCTCGGTCGGCACCCTCTGACCTGCGGAAACGATGGCTTTTGGGGACGCACATCACATCCTGGGGGAGATTCGGTCACGGTGCGGGCTCGACGGGATTCGCCGGCGCCGCGCGGAGGCAAGCGACGCCGCTTCGGCCCGAGGCCCGAGGCCCGAGGCCTGAGGCCTGAGGCACGAGGCCCAAGGCCTGAGGCACGAGGCCCAAGGCCTGAGGACCGGGGCTCGGGGCGGGTGGGCGTGCGCGCGGGAGCCGGGGCCGGTGGGGCGTACGCGCCGGAGCCGGGCGGAGGGCATCCCCCCGCCCGGCTCCGGCCGCCCGGTGTCCGGGTGGCCCCAGGTCCCCGCGGTCTCAGCTCAGGCGCTCGATGACCATGGCCATGCCCTGGCCGCCGCCGACGCACATGGTCTCCAGTCCGAACTGCTTGTCGTGGAACTGGAGACTGTTGATCAGGGTGCCGGTGATGCGGGCGCCGGTCATGCCGAAGGGGTGACCCACCGCGATGGCCCCGCCGTTGACGTTGACCTTCTCCAGCGGCAGGCCGAGGTCCCGGTAGGAGGGGATGACCTGGGCGGCGAAGGCCTCGTTGAGCTCCGCGAGGTCGATGTCGTCCACGGTGAGGCCGGCGCGCTTCAGCGCCTGCTTGCTGGCCTCGACCGGCCCGTATCCCATGATCTCGGGGGAGAGGCCGGAGACGCCGGTGGAGACGATCCGGGCGAGCGGGGTCAGACCCAGCTCGCGGGCCTTGGTGTCGGACATGATCACGAGGGCCGCCGCGCCGTCGTTGAGCGGGCAGCAGTTGCCGGCGGTGACCAGGCCGTCGGGACGGAAGACCGGCTTCAGCCCTGAGACGCCCTCCAGCGTGACGCCCGCGCGCGGGCCGTCGTCCTTGGAGACGACCGTGCCGTCCGGGGTGGTGACAGGGGTGATCTCGCGCTCCCAGAAACCGTTCTTCAGGGCTTCCTCGGCGAGGTTCTGGGACCGTACGCCGAACTCGTCCATCTCCGCGCGGCTGATGCCCTTGAGGCGGGCGAGGTTCTCGGCGGTCTGTCCCATCGAGATGTACGCGTCCGGGATCAGCCCGTCCTCACGCGGGTCGTGCCAGTCGCTGCCGGACTGCTCGGCACGGGCGGCGGTACGCGCCTCGGCCTCGGCGAAGAGCGGGTTGCGGGTGTCAGGCAGGCTGTCGGAGTTCCCCTTGGCGAAGCGGGAGACCATCTCGACGCCGGCCGAGATGAAGACGTCGCCCTCGCCGGCCTTGATGGCGTGCAGCGCCATGCGGCTGGTCTGGAGCGAGGACGAGCAGTAGCGGGTGACCGTACAGCCCGGCAGGTGGTCCATCCCCATCTGCACGGCGACGACGCGGCCCAGGTTGTTGCCCTGCTCGCCGCCGGGAAGGCCGCAGCCGAGCATCAGGTCGTCGATCTCCCTCGGGTCCAGCTCGGGGATCTTCGCCAGCGCGGTCTGAATGATGGTGGCGGTCAGGTCGTCGGCACGCAGGTCCTTGAGCGACCCCTTGAAGGCGCGGCCGATGGGCGAACGGGCGGCAGAGACGATCACGGCTTCGGGCATCACGCGGCTCCATGGGGACGAGAAGGCTCAACGACGGGACGGCCGTGGCCGGGCGGAACGCGACCGGACGGCCGGGCGGACGGGCCCGCCGGAACCACCGCCGGACGGTGGACCCCGCCGGACCGTTCCGGCATCACTGTCTGGGAAGTTACCCGTACGTCAGGCCGGGGTCACCGGCCTGACCGTGTGATGCGGACCTCTTTTCTAAGCGCTTGCTCAGCCTTCCCGTGCGGTGCTTGCCCGGCTTCCCCGCGGGGCGCCCGCCCGGTCTCTCCGCAGGCCGCCCGCCCGGCTTCCCACAGGCCGGCCGCCGTTCTCCTCAGGGGCGCCGCCGGGCCGCCCGCGCCCGCGCGTCCGCGCTCTTCCCGGGGGTGGCCGGGCCGGAACCGGTGGTACGGGGCGCGGGACCGGTCCCGCCGGCTTCCGGCCCGTCGCGCCCGTCGCGCCGGTCCGGGAGGTCCGGCGCGCGCTCCCCCGGGGACTCCGGGGGCTCCGGGGTTTCCGGGTGCGGGTGGGGTTCCGTGTGCGCGGGCAGACGCCGGCGCCTGCGGTGCTTGAGCAGGGCCCAGGGAGCGCGCGCCCCCGTGACCTCCGTACCGGCCTCCCGGGCCGCCTGCGAGGCCGCCTTCGCCACCGGCAGTATGTCCTCGCGCCGGGAGCCGTCGAGGTGGTCCGTCTCCGGCCAGAGCCCGAGCACCGCGCAGAGCGTCGGCAGCACCGCCATCGACGCGGTGGCGTACCCCTCGGCCGAGGGGTGGTAGTTGTCCGGTCCGAAGAGCTCGCGCGGGTTGGCCTCGAACTCCGGCCCCAGCAGATCGCCCAGCGAGACCGTGCGCCCGCCCTGCTCCACCGCGCCGATCGTCTGGGCCGCGGCCAGCTGCCGGCTGACCCGGCGGGCCAGGTACCGCAGCGGCTGGTAGACCGGCTCGATCGTGCCGAGGTCCGGGCAGGTCGCCACGACCACCTCCGCGCCCGCCGTCCGCAGCCTGCGCACGGCGGTGGTCAGACAGCGCACCGACTGTGTGGCGGGCATCCGGTGGGTGACGTCGTTCGCACCGATCATGATCACGCAGACGTCCGGATACCGCGACGGATCGGCCAGCAACAGCGCCACCTGCCGCTCCAGATCGTCCGACCTGGCCCCCGGAAGGGCCACGTTGCGCATGTCCACCGGCCGCTCGGCGACCGCCGCCAGCCCCGAGGCGAGCAGCGCCCCCGGCGTCTGGCCGGCCCGCCGCACCCCCTGCCCGGCCGCCGTGGAGTCGCCGAGGAGAGCCAGTCGGAGCGGGTCGGAGGGACCGGCGAAGGCGACGCCGTACCGCCCGTCCGCACTCGGTGGAACCGGGGCGATACCGCCGCCCACCTGCCGCTTCGCGAGCTGCACCTCGGCCAGTACGAGGCCGACCGTCGCCGCCCCGATGAGCCCGATGCTGCCGCCGCCGAACGCGGCGCCCGCCGCGATCCGCCGGGCCACTCTTGCCGTCGACACCGTGCGGTCCACCTCCTTCTCGCCACTCAGCCGTACACGTACCTACCTGCCCCGCAGGGGGCTGCGCCCAATCGCTTCGCCCAATGTGGTGCCCGTACGCATACTCTGAGCCGGACCATCTCGGAGATCCCGGAGTACACGGTGAAATTCCACGATTCGATGATCAGTCTTGTCGGCAACACCCCGCTGGTCAGGCTGCGGAGCGTCTCGGCAGGCATTCAGGCGACCGTCCTGGCCAAGGTCGAGTACTTCAACCCCGGCGGCTCGGTGAAGGACCGCATCGCGCTGCGCATGATCGAGGCGGCCGAGCGGAGCGGCGAACTGCGGCCCGGCGGCACCATCGTCGAGCCGACGAGCGGCAACACCGGCGTCGGCCTCGCGATCGTCGCGCAGCAGAAGGGGTACAAGTGCGTCTTCGTCTGCCCGGACAAGGTGTCCACGGACAAGATCAACGTGATGCGCGCGTACGGCGCCGAGGTGGTCGTCTGCCCGACGGCCGTCGATCCCTCGCACCCCGACTCGTACTACAACGTCTCCGACCGGCTGGTCCGTGAGACCCCCGGAGCCTGGAAGCCCGACCAGTACTCCAACCCGAACAACCCGCGTTCCCACTACGAGACCACCGGTCCCGAGCTGTGGGAGCAGACGGAGGGGCGGATCACCCACTTCGTCGCGGGCGTCGGCACCGGCGGCACCATCACCGGAACCGGCCGCTATCTGAAGGAGATCAGCGACGGCGCGGTCACCGTGGTCGGCGCCGACCCGGAGGGCTCGGTCTACTCCGGCGGCTCCGGGCGCCCGTACCTGGTGGAAGGCGTCGGCGAGGACTTCTGGCCGTCCGCCTACGACCGGACCGTCACGGACGAGATCGTCGCCGTCTCGGACAAGGACTCCTTCCAGATGACCCGCCGCCTCGCCAAGGAGGAGGGGCTGCTCGTCGGCGGCTCCTGCGGCATGGCGGTCGTCGCCGCGCTGGAGGTCGCCCGGCGGCTCGGCCCGGACGACGTCGTGGTCGTCCTGCTGCCCGACAGCGGACGCGGCTACCTGAGCAAGATCTTCAACGACGAGTGGATGGCGGACTACGGCTTCCTGGAGGACGCCGGCCCCTCCGCCCGCGTCGACGCGGTGCTCGCCCACAAGGAGGGCCCGATGCCCTCGCTCGTCCACATGCACCCGGACGAGACGGTCGGCCAGGCCATCGAGGTGCTGCGCGAGTACGGCGTCTCCCAGATGCCGATCGTGAAGCCGGGCGCCGGACACCCCGACGTGATGGCCGCCGAGATCGTCGGCTCGGTCGTCGAGCGGGAACTGCTGGACGCCCTGTTCACCAAGCGCGCCCAGCTCACCGACCCGCTGGAGAAGCACATGTCGGAGCCGCTCCCCCAGGTCGGATCGGGCGAACCGGTCGAGGACCTGATGGCCGTGCTCAGCGGTTCCGGCGCGGCCGACGCCGCGATCGTGCTGGTCGAGGGCAAGCCCAAGGGGGTCGTGAGCAGGCAGGATCTCCTCTCCTTCCTGGCCGCGGAGAGCGGCGTCACCGCCTGATACGCCCGCTTCGCGAGAGGCTCGTCGCAGAACTGGTACGAGCGCGTCACGTCGACGCAGCACCCGCTTAACACGGATCAGGCAGATTGGTGGGTGTCGGCAGGGAAACCCGCCGGCACCCGATACGGCGACATGGACTACGGAGCGGCTCCCGGACCTCCACAGTCGCCAGGACGCGAGAACCCGGCCCTGACCCGGACCGCGTCCCTCGCGGGGACCGCCGTCGTCCCGCCCCCCGGGCGACCGGGGGTGCGGCGGTCCCCGCGACATGCTTCAGCCGACGGCCGGCCGGTTCACACCGGCCGGCCGTCGGCGCATCGCGGCCCCGCCCGCGGTCCGGGGCGGGTATCGCCACCACCCGAGCCCCGGCGCACGTACGCCAGGTACGCGCCGCCCACCCGCCGGGCCCGTCCTCCGCCGCGCTCCTGACCGTCCACCGCTCCCCTGTATATGGACATGCAGTCCGCTTGCTGGCTGAATGGACGGGACGGCGCAGATCGCGGCGGCGACGTACGTGCGGAGGCAGGGCATGGGCGGGAGCGGACCCACCCCCGCGGCAGGGCTGCAGCGGCTCTTCGAGGGGCGGCGGCTCACCCCGACCCAACGCCGGATCGCCCACTCCCTGGTACGCCGGGCCGCCGACGCCCCCTTCCTCTCCAGCGTCGAACTCGCCGAGCTGGCCGGGGTCAGCCAGCCCTCCGTCACCCGGTTCGCCGTCGCGCTCGGCTTCGACGGGTACCCCTCGCTCCGCAGGCACCTGCGGGAGGCCGGACCCGCCGACGCGGGCCGGGAGGCCGGCGCCGAGGACCCGTACGCGTACAACGCCTACCAGCAGGCCGTCCACGCCGAGATCGAGAACCTGCGCCACCTCTCCGAGCTGCTCGCCGACCCGGAGCCGGTGGAGCGGGCCGGCCGGCTGCTGGCCGCGTCGACCCCGCTCCCGGTGCTCGGACTGCGCGCCGCGTCCTCGCAGGCCCGGGGGTTCGGCTACTTCGCCGCGAAGGTGCACCCCGACGTCCGGGTGCTCGACGAGGGCGGCTCGATGCTGCGCGACCGCATCGACGCGGCCCGCCGGGCGGGCGCCGAGGTGCTCCTCTGCTTCGCGCTGCCCCGCCACCCGCGAGAGACCCTGGACGCGCTCGGCCACGCCCGGGACCAGGGGCTCACCACGGTGACCGTGGCCGACTCCGTGTTCGCCCCGGTCGCCGCACTCAGCGACCTGCTCATCCCCGCCCCGGTCGGCACCGGCCTCGCCTTCGACACCGCCTGCGCCCCGATGCTGCTCGGCCGGGTCCTGCTGGAGGCCATGTGCGACGGGCTGCCGGACGCACAGGCCCGGCTGGAGTCCTTCGACGCGCGGGCGGCGGCGCGGGGGCTGTTCGTGGAGTAGCGGGGCGGTGCACGGTGATGACGCCGTAGAGCCCCGAACTCGCCTCTCCTCGGGCATGATTCGTCCATGACGACGGGGGCGGGTCCGCAAGCGGACGCGGCGAGCGGTCGGTTGGTCGGCAACAGGTACCAACTGATCGAGCGCCTCGGCACGGGCGGTATGGGAACGGTCTGGAGGGGCCGGGACGTCCTGGTCGAGCGCGAAGTGGCGGTCAAAGAGGCGAACGTCGCCGGCCGGCCCGGTCAGGTCGAGCGCATCCTGCGGGAGGCGCGGGCGGCGGCGCGCGTGAATCATCCGGCCGCCGTGACGGTTCACGACATCGTCATCGAGGACGGCCACCCGTGGATCGTCATGGAGCTGGTGCACGGAGAGTCCCTCGCGGAACTGCTCCGGCGGAAGTCGCCCCTCCCGGAGACCGAGGCAGCACGGATCGCCCTGTCGGTCGCCGAGGCACTGGCCGCCGCGCACGACCGCGGGGTGCTGCACCGCGACGTCAAACCCGCCAACGTCCTTCTCGGTCCCGCAGGACGCGTGGTGCTGACCGACTTCGGTATCGCGCACATCGAGGGTGAGGAGCCGCTGACCCGGACGGGCGAGTTCGTCGGATCGCTCGCCTTCACGGCGCCCGAGCGGATGGAGGGGCACCGGCCCGGCTCCGCTGCGGACCTGTGGTCGCTCGGCGTGCTGATCTTCGTGATGGTGGAGGGGTACTCGCCCTTCCAGCGGGATTCGGTGCCGGCCACCGTCTCGGCGGTGCTGGACGATGATCCGAGGCTGTCGAGGGTCGCCCAGCTGGCCGGCCTCGTCGAGAAGCTGCTGGCCAAGGACCCAGGAGACCGGCCGCCGGTCGAACGGGCGGTCGCCGTACTCGGCGCGGTGGCGGGCGGGAGGCCGGACCGCGTACCGGTGGCGGGGGTCGCCGAAGCCGCTGTGACAGAGGCGCCGGCCGAAGTCGCCGTGACGGAGGCGCCGGCCGAAGCGGCCACGACCGTGGCGCCGGCCGAAGTCGTCATGGCGGAAGAACCCGGCCGGGCCGGCACGCCGGAAGCGACCGGAGTGCCTCGGGGCCGGGGAGGAGCGGCCGGAGAGACCCGAGCGCCGCGTGCCCCCGGGCGGATGCGTCCGTGGTCCGTGGTGGTGCTCACCGTCGTCCTGCTCGGCGCCCTGGCCTGGGGCATCACCCGCCTGACCGGAGACGGCGACGAGGAGCCGGGGCCGGCCGCGCAGCCCACGTCCTCCGCCACGCGAAGTACGGCACCGGAGGACACGGCAGGCCATACGCGTGTCCAAGAGTCCGAGTTCTCGCTCGAGGTGCCCGCGGGATGGAAGCGGCATTCCAGGAACGCCGAGGGACAGTACCGCTACACCGCGGGGGAGTTCGAGTTGATCGTCGGTCCCGGCCGAGACGCCGGGGGAGCCGGAGCCGCCGGGCTCATCGACTATCAGGGAAAGACCGAGCCTGAACTGGCTCCCTTCCGGGAATCGGAGTGGGCGAGCATCTCCGGTCTCGGCCGGACCGAAGTCGACGGTCACCAGGCGGCCAGGGGCGCCTACTCCTGGACGACCGAGGACGGACGGAACATCTACGCGGAGAACCTCGTCGTGCTCGTCGTCGGAGACCGCTACGACATCGTGCAGCTCCGTGGGCCCGAGGGGAATCGCGAGGACATCACCCGGCTTCACGCTCAGGCGGTCGCGTCCTACACGCCGCGCTGACGCTCCCCGCGTCCCGCGGTCGCCCGATTCTCAGACGGGACTCAGATACACCCACTAATCTCCGCGCCCAGAGGAACCGGCCGAGGCGCCGGGAACACGCGGAGAGGGGTACGGACATGGGGCGCGGAGCGCAGTCGTTGGCGAGGGTGGCCGTGATCGTGCGGGCCGGGGCCGCACCCCTGTGGTGGCCGGGGCTCCTGGTGGTCGTCGTGGGGGCGCTCGTCCCCGCCGGGACGGGGCGCCGGATCGGGCTGCTCGCGGGCGCGGCGCTCTTCGTCGTCACGCTCGCCGTGGTGGCGACGGCCGGGGTCAAGCGGTACGCGGAGCTGGGCAAGGGCGCCGCCCGGGCGGGGCGCACCGACGTGCTCCAGGACCGGGCCGTGACGTTGCGCAACTGGCGCCGCGTCCACCGCTGGTGGCTGCTCGGTGCCTTCCTGGTCGCCCTGGGCGCCGGCTTCCTGCTGCCGGGGGCCGGTGGGATGGTGCTGGCCGGGGCGGGCGCGGGGCTGTGGCTGCGGGCGTCGCGCATCGGGCGGCTCGAACAGCGTGAGGACGTCCTCTACTGGGTGCGTACGGACTGGGTGAAGCACGGCCGGCCGGCCGGTAAGCAGGTGAAGGCGTACCGGACGACCGGGCCGGTGGCGGGCGACGCGCGGGCGGGCGGTGCGCGCCGGGTCGCCGTCTGACCCGGGCCGGCCTGTGGCCGGACCTGCGGATGCCGCCGTCCCCTCCGTACGGAAGAGGACGGCGGCATCCGTGTGTCCGGGCCGGGTCCGGCGGTCCTCAGACCTCCAGGTCGGCCTCGATCCGCTTCAGCTGGTGACGGGCCATCGCGAGGTTGGCGCGGTTGGAGTCGAGGACCAGGTAGAGGAAGAGCCCGTTGCTGCCACGGGTCTTGAGCAGCCGGATGAGGTGGTACTGGCCGCTCAGGGTGATCAGGATGTCCTCGATCTCCTCCTTGAGGCCGAGGTGCTCCATGGTGCGCAGCTTGGCGCGGACGACGTCGGTGTTGCCGGCGGCCGCGACTTCGAGATTGAAGTCCTTGCCGCCGCCGAGGGTGCCCAGAGCCATGCCGCTGGTGTAGTCGACGAGAGCGACACCGAGGGTTCCCTCGATGGACGTCATCGCTTCCTTGAGCGCGGTTTCGGTGTTGGCCATGAGTGCTCGTTTCCTTTCCCTGACCGGTCGGGACGACCGGATCCTCTTCTGTGTGATGGTTCTGTTCCTGGCTGTGGAGTGTGGGGGCGCCCCGGCCCGGTCCGGTCGCCCTACACGGGGCGTTGCGGCAGCGCGCGGTTCTGCGGGGGGCGGGCCGGCGGCGGGGGCGGGGTCCGCTCGACGCGGTCCAGGGCGGAGTCGACGAGTTCTCCGACCCGGGCGCTCGCCCTGCGGCCTTCCAGGTGGAGGCGGCCGACGTTGATGCGGTCCTCGGCGAGCAGTGTCAGCACGGCGGAGGAGCCCGCGGCGTACGTCGCGATGTAACCGGACTCGCCCCGGACCAGGAGTTCGCGGAAGCCGGCGCGGCCGGTCGCCTCCGTCATCCGGATCGCGACGCCGAGGGCTGCGGCCGTCAGGGCGGCGACCCCTTCCGCCTCCACGCCCGGGGTGTCGTGGGCCAGCACCAGACCGTCGGTGCTGGCGGCCAGCGCACCGCCGATGAGGGGTACCCGGGCCCGTAGCCGCTGGAGTTCGTCGAGGACGTCCTGCAGTTCAGCCTCGGGCACCATCAGCTGTCTCCTCCCGGCACGCTGTCTGAGCGCGCGTATCACAAGGCCTCCAATGCATCTCGGAGCCGGCGCAGCAGAGCGACGTCCGGGTCGGACGTGACATCGGGGAGCGCGATCCGGCCGGGCGCGGCCGCCCCCGGCAGCACCTGTTTACGGACGGGCTCGACGAGTCCTGCGGCGGCGAGCCTCCGCAGGTCGACCAGCGTGTGGAAGGCCGAACGGCCCAGGACCTGGGCGATGTCGGAGGCCGTCCGCACGCCGTCGACCAGCTCCAGGACGTGCCGCTGGCGCGACGGCACCGGGGCGTCCACGGGGTGCGCGGCGCGTACGAGGGGGGAGCTGTCGGTCAGGGCGTCCGGCCAGATCCGGTCCAGCAGCTCCCGGCGCCGGAGCGTCTCGCGCTCCACGGCGCCCACGGCGACGGGCCGGACGGGCCCGATCCAGTGGGACACGCCGTACCGGAACCTGGTCGGCGTACGCGTGGGGGCGAGGACGAAGAAGGCGGCGTCGTAGAGCGCGCCCAGATGGCACAACTCCAGTGCCCCGCCCGGAACATGACCGCTGTCCACCAGATAGCGGCCGACCCGCCGACCGGCCCCCGCCTGGGCCACCGCGTCCCACCAGCGTTCGTGGCGCAGGGCCCCGCCCGTGGTGAGCAGGACGTCGATTCCGGGGGTGGACGGGCTCTCCGCGTGCACCACCTTGCCGTCGGCGAGGTAGAGCGTGCCTCGGTCGCGCATCAACGCGCCGGTGGCCCGTTCGGCGGCGAGCCGCTGGAGCATCGGCGACAGGACGGCTGCCTGGTCCACCTCGGGGGCCGTCGTCCTGGTGCTCATGCCAGGACCAGCCGCTCGGCCAGCTCGCCGAGGCGTATCCGGGCGAGGGCGAGGTTGCCGTCGGTCCGGTCCAGCCAGAGATGGAGGAAGACGCTGCTGTCGAAGACCGTCTCCACGAAGCGGATCACGTGGTACCCGGTGTGCGTCGTGATGATGACGTCCTCCACCGGAAGTCCGCCGCGGCCGTTCCCGTCCGTCCGCCCGTCGGTGTACGGGCTGAGGGTGAAGGCGGGTTGCTCGGCCGCCATCCGGGCCACCTCGGCGGTCTCCGCGGCGGTGGCCTCGTGGTCGCCGTTGGGCGAGTCACCGATGGTGCCGAGGGCGAGGCCGCTCGTCCAGTCGACGACCGCGGCGCCCCGGGCTCCGGGCAGTCTCATGACTTCGAGCAGGCACTCGTCGATTCCCGGCACCGCGGCTTCCCCTCCAGGCAATGGTGTACGGAGCTGTGAGCCTGAGGCTACGCACCGTGGCCGTTCCTGGATGGCGGTTTGGCATTTTCCAGTGGTACATGCGGTGGGCGGTGTAAGGGAATTGAGGAGAAGGCGTGAGGGAGAAGTCTGACAAAGGGGCGGTTGCGGACGGAAGGCCGGGCGGATGATTGATCGATGTGCTCCGGTTCTCGGCAGTATCCGCCTCTTTATGTCCGGAGGGTGCGCTGATGAAAGTTGTTGGAGTCCGAAAACGCCGATTGGCTTGAACGTTGCAGGGTCCGTCCGACCCGCTTCCGTGTGTCACGTGTCAGCTTTTTCCGGCCGGTTCTCCGTCACGCGCTCCGGCCGGGAACCAGTCGGCCGGTGCTCCTCCGGCGGGCGTCCGCCGCCCCTCCGGCGCTCCTCCTGGGGATGTCCGGCGCCCCCTGCGGCGTCCTCCACCGCTCGGGCCGGCGCGCCCCTGCGTGTGTGTCCGGCGCCCACCGTTGACTAGAACTATTCATCGCATCAGGATGTGAATGGATGAGCCACGGCCGGGACCCCGCAGGCCGGCCGCAGATCTGCCGGGCCCCCGGGCCCGACGGGACGCACGCCGGGAGCACAAGGAGGCGCACCATGTCAGGACCCCGCCCCGTCAGGGCCGCGCGCGGCACCGAACTGAGCACCCTGGGCTGGCAGCAGGAGGCCGCCCTGCGCATGCTCCAGAACAACCTGGACCCCGAGGTCGCCGAACACCCCGACAAGCTGGTCGTCTACGGCGGCACCGGCAAGGCGGCCCGCGACTGGCGCAGTTACGACGCCATGGTCCGTACGCTCCGCACCCTCAAGCAGGACGAGACGATGCTCGTCCAGTCCGGCCGCCCGGTCGGCGTGATGCAGACCCACGAGTGGGCCCCGCGCGTCCTGCTCGCCAACTCCAACCTGGTGGGCGACTGGGCGAACTGGGAGGAGTTCCGCCGTCTGGAGGCGCTCGGCCTCACCATGTACGGCCAGATGACCGCGGGTTCCTGGATCTACATCGGCACCCAGGGCATCCTCCAGGGCACCTACGAGACCTTCGCCGCGGTCGCCGCCAAGAGGTTCGGCGGAACCCTCGCCGGGACCATCACCCTCACCGCCGGACTCGGCGGCATGGGCGGCGCCCAGCCGCTCGCCGTCACCATGAACGACGGCGTCGCGATCTGCGTGGACTGCGACCCGCGCGCCATCGAGCGCCGGATCGAGCACCGCTACCTCGACGTACGGGCGGACAGCGTGGCGCACGCCCTCGCCCTCGCCACCGAGGCCCGCGACGCCCGCAGGCCGCTCTCGATCGGACTTCTCGGGAACGCGGCCGAGATCCTGCCCGAACTGCTCGCCGCCGGCGCGCCCATCGACATCGTCACCGACCAGACCAGCGCCCACGACCCGCTGGCGTACCTGCCGCTCGGCGTCGGGTTCGAGGCGATGGCCGCGTACGCCGCCGAGAAGCCCGCCGACTTCACCCGCAGGGCCCGCGAGTCGATGGCCCGGCACGTGGAGGCGATGGTCGGCTTCATGGACGCCGGAGCCGAGGTCTTCGACTACGGCAACTCGATCCGGGGCGAGGCCAAGCTCGCCGGGTACGAGCGGGCCTTCGACTTCCCCGGCTTCGTCCCCGCCTACATCCGGCCGCTCTTCTGCGAGGGCAAGGGGCCGTTCCGCTGGGCGGCCCTCTCCGGGGAGGCCTCCGACATCCACCGCACCGACCGGGCGATGCTCGACCTCTTCCCGGAGAACGAGTCGCTCCGCCGCTGGATCGAACTCGCCGGTGAACGCGTCCACTTCCAGGGCCTGCCCGCCCGGATCTGCTGGCTCGGCTACGGCGAACGCGACAGGGCGGGGGAACGCTTCAACGACATGGTCGCGAGCGGTGAACTCGCCGCCCCCCTCGTCATCGGCCGTGACCACCTGGACTGCGGCTCGGTGGCCTCCCCGTACCGGGAGACCGAGGCGATGCTCGACGGCTCGGACGCCATCGCCGACTGGCCCCTGCTGAACGCCATGGTCAACGTCGCCTCCGGGGCGTCCTGGGTCTCGATCCACCACGGCGGCGGGGTCGGCATGGGCCGCTCCCTGCACGCCGGGCAGGTCACCGTCGCGGACGGCACCCCGCTGGCCGGGGAGAAGATCCGCCGGGTGCTCACCAACGACCCGGGCATGGGCGTCATCCGCCATGTCGACGCCGGGTACGAAGGTGCCGAACGGGTCGCCGGGGAGAAGCGGGTCCGCGTCCCCATGCGCGAGGGCGACGGTACGGACGTGGGCCCCACGGCCGACGCGGACGCCCCGGAGGAGTCGGCCACCGCGACCGGCCCGGGGGAGTCCGGCACCGCGACCGGCCCGGACGCCCGGTGACCCGCCCGGACAGCGCGTCGTCCTTCCGGGAGATGTGGCGGGAGCTCGCCCCTCTCGGTCGCCACCCCGCCTCCGGCGGCTACCGCCGCTACGCCTGGACGGAGGCCGACGCCGACTGCCGGGCGTGGTTCCGCGACCAGGCGCGGGCGCGCGGGCTCGTCCACGAGACCGACCGCAACGGCAATCAGTGGGCCTGGCTCGGCGATCCCCGGGCGGGGGACGCCGTCGTCACCGGCTCACACCTGGACTCCGTACCGGACGGCGGCGCCTTCGACGGGCCCCTCGGCGTGGTCTCCGCCTTTGCCGCGCTCGACGAACTCCGCCACCGGGGAGCGGAGTTCACCCGGCCGGTGGGGATCGTCAACTTCGGTGACGAGGAGGGCGCCCGCTTCGGACTCGCCTGCACCGGCTCCCGGCTGACGGCCGGCCGGCTCACCCGCGAGCAGGCGCACCGGCTGACCGACGCCGGGGGAACGACCCTGCCCCGCGCGATGGAGGCCGCCGGGTACGACCCCGACGCGATCGGCCCCGACCCCGGACGCCTCGCCCGGATCGGCGCGTTCGTCGAACTCCACGTCGAGCAGGGGCGGTCCCTGGACCGGACCGGCGACCCCGTCGGGATCGCCTCCGCCATCTGGCCGCACGGCCGGTGGCGGTACGACTTCCGGGGCGAGGCCAACCACGCCGGGACCACCCTCCTCGCCGACCGCCGCGACCCGATGCTGCCCTACGCCGAGACCGTCCTCGCCGCCCGCCGGGAGGCCGGACTCGCCGGAGCCCTGGCCACCTTCGGCAAGGTCGCCGTCGAGCCCAACGGGGTCAACGCCGTGCCGTCACTCGTCCGGGGCTGGCTCGACTCGCGCGCCGCCGACGCCGCCACGCTCGACACCGTCACCGAGGCCGTCGAGCGGGCCGCCCGGGAGTACGCAGGACGGGCGGGCGTCGCGCTGGAGGTCGTACGGGAGTCGTTCACGCCCGTGGTCGAGTTCCAGCACGCCCTGCGCGACGAGCTCGCCCGCCTCCTCGGCGACCGCCCGCGTCCCGTGCCGGTCCTCGCCACGGGGGCGGGACACGACGCGGGTATTTTGTCCGCTTCCGTGCCGACCGCCATGCTGTTCGTACGGAACCCCACCGGCGTCTCCCACTCGCCCGCCGAGCACGCCACCGAGCAGGACCGCGCGGCCGGGGTCGCCGCACTCGCCGACGTACTGGAGGGTCTCGCATGCAGGTGACGACGTACTGGCTCTCCCACGCCTGGCTCGGCACCCACGTCGAACCGGGCGTCGCCCTCGACGTCGCGGACGGGCGGATCACCGCCGTCCGCACCGGCGCCGGGACCCCCCCGCCCGGCGCGACCGCGCTGCGCGGACTCACCCTGCCGGGGCTGGCGAACACCCACTCGCACGCCTTCCACCGGGCCCTGCGCTCCACCACGCAGGTGGGCTCCGGGACCTTCTGGACCTGGCGGGAGCGGATGTACCGGATCTCCGCCAAGCTCACCCCGGACAGCTACCACGCCCTCGCCCGCGCCACCTACGCCGAAATGGTCCTCGCGGGCATCACCGCGGTCGGCGAGTTCCACTATCTCCACCACGCTCCCGGCGGCACCCCCTACGACAACCCGAACGCGATGGGCGAGGCGCTGATCGCCGCCGCGGACGAGGCCGGCATCCGCATCACCCTGCTCGACACCGCCTACCTCGCGGCCGGGTTCGGCAAGGAACCCGACCGGCACCAGCTCCGCTTCTCCGACACCACCGCGGACGCCTGGGCGGAACGCGCCGCCGCGCTCCGGGGCGGCGGCCACGCCCTGATCGGCGCCGCCATCCACTCCGTACGGGCCGTCCCGGCCGACCAGCTGGAGACCGTCGCCCAGTGGGCGGCCGACCGCGCCGCCCCGCTCCACGTCCACCTCTCCGAACAGACGGCGGAGAACGAAGCCTGCCTCGCCGCCCACGGCCGGACCCCGGCCGGGCTCCTCGCCGACCACGGTGTCCTCGGCCCCCGCACCACCGGCATCCACCACACCCACCTGACCGACGCGGACGTCGGACTGATCGGCGCCTCCGGAACCGGCACCTGCATGTGCCCCACCACCGAACGGGACCTCGCCGACGGCATCGGCCCCGCGGTCGCCCTGCACCGCGCGGGCTCCCCGGTCTCCCTCGGCAGCGACAGCCACGCCGTGATCGACCTCTTCGAGGAGGCGCGCGCGATGGAGCTCAACGAGCGGGTGCGGACGAACATCCGGGGCCACTGGACGGCCGCCGCCCTGCTCCGCGCGGCTTCCGCGACCGGCCACGCGGCTCTCGGCAGGCCGGAGGGCGGCAGCATCGTCGCCGGAGCCCCGGCCGACCTGACCACCGTGGCCATGGACTCCGTCCGGACCGCGGGGCCGGTGGACCGGCTCGCCGCCGAGGCCGCCGTCTTCGCGGCGACCGCCGCGGACGTACGCCACACCGTGGTGGCGGGGCGTCACCTGGTGCGCGACGGCCGGCACACCCTGATCGAGGACGTGCCCGCCGCGCTCGCCGACGCCATCGCCGCCCTGCGCGACTGAAACCCGGGAGACCGAAACCCGCGCGACTGAACCCAAGCGCGACTGAACCCCCGCGCGACTGAACCCCCACGAGGCCCGACCCGGAACGCGACTGGAGCAGCCCCCGATGACGAGCACCGTCCTCACCCACATCTCCGGCCTGGTCACCAACGACCCCGGCCAGGGAGACGGCACCCCGCTGGGCCTGATCCGGGACGCGGCCGTCGTCGTCGACGGCGACCGCGTCGTCTGGACCGGTGAGTCCCACGCGGCACCGGCCGCCGACCGGGCCGTCGACGCCGGAGGCCGGGCCGTGCTCCCGGGGTTCGTGGACTCCCACTCCCACCTGCTCTTCGCCGGCGACCGCACCGAGGAGTTCAACGCCCGGATGTCCGGGCGCCCGTACTCCGCCGGGGGCATCCGTACCACCGTCGCCGCCACCCGCGCCGCCACCGACGAGGAGCTCGCGGCCGGGCTCGTACGCCATCTCGACGAGGCGCTCCGGCAGGGCACGACCACCTTCGAGACCAAGTCCGGCTACGGCCTCACCGTCGCGGACGAGGCCCGCGCGCTGAGCGTGGCCGCCGGACTCACCGACGAACTCACCTTCCTCGGGGCCCACGTGGTGCCGCCCGAGTACGAGGACGACCCGGCCGGTTACGTCGCTCTGGTCACCGGTCCGATGCTGGACGCCTGCGCCCCGTACGCGAAGTGGATCGACGTCTTCTGCGAGCGGGGCGCCTTCGACGGGGACCAGGCGCGCGCGGTCCTCACCGCGGGGAAGGCCAAGGGACTGCTGCCGAGGGTGCACGCCAACCAGCTCGGCCACGGACCCGGCGTGCGCCTCGCGGTGGAGCTGGACGCGGCCTCCGCCGACCACTGCACCCATCTCGACGACGCGGACGTCGACGCCCTCGCCGCGGGGAACACCGTCGCCACCCTGCTGCCCGGGGCCGAGTTCTCCACCCGTGCCGAATGGCCGGACGCCCGGCGGCTGCTGGACGCGGGCGTCACCGTCGCCCTCTCCACCGACTGCAACCCGGGCTCGTCCTTCACCTCCTCGATGGCGTTCTGCGTCGCCCTCGCCGTACGGGACATGGGCATGACCCCCGACGAGGCGGTGTGGTCCGCCACCGCGGGCGGGGCCGCCGCCCTGCGTCGTACCGACGTCGGCCGGATCGCCGTCGGCGCCCGCGCCGACCTGCTGATGCTCGACGCGCCCAGCCACGTCCACCTCGCCTACCGGCCGGGCGTCCCGCTGGCCGCCGGGGTGTGGCGGCGCGGCGTCCGGGTGGTGTGAGGAGTCGGCCGTCCCGTGGGTGACGCGCGGGTGGCCGCCCGGAAATCCGGACGGCCACCCGCGAGGACTGCTCAGGGCACGATCACTCCTGGACGGTCAGCCCTTCACGGAGCCGGACCAGCGTCCGCGAGAGCAGGCGGGAGACGTGCATCTGGGAGATGCCCAGCTCCTCGCCGATCTCGGACTGGGTGAGGTTGGTGACGAAACGCAGCGAGAGGATCAGGCGGTCGCGCTCGGACAGCGAGGCGATCAGGGGCTTGAGGGACTCGACGAACTCGATCCCCTCCAGCCCGTGGTCCTCGTAGCCGATGCGGTCCGCCAGGGACCCCTCGCTCTCGTGGTCGTCGTACTGGGCGTCCAGCGAGCCCGCGCTGTAGGCGTTGCTCGCCGTCAGGCCCTCCGTGACCTCTTCGCGGGTCAGCCCGAGGTGCTCGGCGAGTTCGCCGGAGGTCGGTGCCCGGTCCAGCCGCTGCGACAGTTCGTCGCCCGCCTTGGCCAGGTCGATCCGCAGCTCCTGGAGGCGGCGCGGCACGCGCACGGCCCAGCTGGTGTCGCGGAAGAATCGCTTGATCTCGCCGATGATCGTCGGCATGGCGAAGGTCGGGAACTCGACGCCCCGGCTCAGCTCGAACCGGTCGATCGCCTTGATCAGCCCGATGGTGCCGACCTGGACGATGTCCTCCATCGGTTCGCTGCGGGTACGGAACCGCGAGGCGGCGAACCTGACGATGGCGAGGTTCAGCTCGACCAGGGTGTTGCGTACGTACGCGTGGGCGTGGGTGCCCTCCTCCAGGGTGTCGAGCCGCTCGAAGAGCGTCTTCGACAGCGCGCGGGCGTCGAGCGCTCCGACGGTCGCGGGGGAGGGGATCTCGGGAAGTCCTTCGAGACCTTCGAGGCCGTCGCCGATGGGGGCCTCTTCGCCGGTGGGGGCCTTCTCGCCGGTGGGGGCGGCGGAGGTGGTGCCTCCGGCGGCGTCGCCGTCGGAGTTTCCGCGTGGGCCGGGCAGGGCGCCGGCGGCGGGGGAGTCGGAATTGGTCGGTCCCTGAGGACATGCCGACGCCGCGTCGTGGGTACGCGAACCGTCGAGCCGGGGTGACATGGTTCTCCTCCAGTGTCTCGGCATAGGACTGCCGAAGCCGTTCAGTGCTGCTGCGGTGAAGCGGCGCCTCCGAAGCCGGTAAGGGGTGGATGAAGCAGGTGTCCCTCTACCCTTACCTGCTCGGCGGCGGGAGTGACAAGCTCCAATTACGCGTTATGTCCGGTTTGTTGAGATCTCCCGCTACCGCGAGAGGGACGGAACGCGTAATGTTTCCCGCATGTCCGGCAGGTGTGCGGACATCAGGAATGTGGGCGGCGCTCACGCCGCACAAGGCCCCACTGACCAACGGTGAAGAGGGACGGCATGGACCGCGGGACGGTCGGCAGTACGAACCGGGGAAGACTTCAGGTCGAGACCCGGACGGAGGGCGGCAGCGAGATCGTGACGCCGGTGGGTGAGCTCGATCACCACACCGCCGATTTGCTGCGCGAACCTCTGGAGAACGCTGTCGAGCAGGGCCGGGTGCGCCTGGTCGTCGACTGCTCCGGGCTCGAGTTCTGCGACTCCACCGGGCTGAACGTCCTGCTCGGCGCGCGACTCCAGGCGGAGGAGGCCGGCGGGGAGGTCCACCTGGCCGGCATGCGGCCCGTCGTCGCCAGGGTCTTCGAGATCACCGGCGCCGAGGCGGTCTTCACCGTCCACGACACGGTCCAAGACGCCCTGGACACCTGAGGTGCCCCTCTCTCCGCACCTCCGGCGGACCCGTGTGTCCCACGCGTCACGCGATCCCCTCGCCGGAGCGGGTGTTGTGGAGGTCCCGCCGGGCAGGAGAAGATCCGACGGCCCCGCAGGAGCCCGCACCCAAGAATCTGACCTGTATCTTTTCGATGGCGACACGGTGAATCGGTGAGGTGAAGCGCTGATGAGCACCACCCGGCAGCATCCGCCGGGCGGCCTCGGCCGCGAGCCGGACGGAGCGGACACGTCCGCGGCCGTCCCGGCCGACCGGCAGTGGCGCACCCTTACTCTGCGCGAGGCCACCGGCATCGTCCCGATGGCCCGTGACTTCGCACGCCAGGCCCTGCACGAATGGGGCTGGCTGCCGGCCGAGGGCGCCGACCGCCGCGCCGCCGCCGAGGACGTCCTGCTGGTCGTCTCCGAGCTGGTCACCAACGCCTGCCTGCACGCCGGCGGGCCGGAGGAGCTCCGGATCGGAGCCACCTCCAAGGTGCTGCGGATCGAGGTCACCGACAACGGGGCCGGACAGCCCGCCCCCCGCACCCCGCACCGGGCCGGACGGCCCGGCGGTCACGGCATGTTCATCGTGCAGCGGCTCTGCCTCGACTGGGGCGTGCTGCGCGCCCCGGACGCACCCGGCAAGACCGTCTGGGCGGAGCTGGCCGCACCCGCGTAGCAGGGACTCCCGCCCACGGCGGGACGTCGTCGCGGAGACGGACGGCGGGACGTACGCACGGAAACGACGGAGGGCCGCCGCACCGATCACTCGGTGCGGCGGCCCTCCGTCGTGCCGGGGCGGTACGCGTCAGTGCACGTCGCCCATGAGCTTCTTCACCTTGCCGCGGTACATGAAGACCGCGACGCCCGCGAGGACCGCGAGCGCGGCCTGCAGGGTGACGATGCCGGTGCCGTTGAGGTCCACGCCCGCGATGGAGAGCAGACCGGTGGTGCAGTCGCCCGCGGTGACCGCGAGGAACCAGACACCCATCATCTGGCTGGCGTACTTGGCCGGAGCCATCTTCGTGGTGACCGAGAGGCCGACCGGGGAGAGCGTCAGCTCACCGACGGTCTGCACGAAGTAGATCGCGACCAGCCACATCGCGGCGGCCTGGTGGCCGTCGGTGGCGATGGTCAGCGGCGCCAGGAAGAGGAAGAACGACGCACCGACCAGCACCAGGCCGGAGCTGAACTTCACGATCGTGCTGGGCTCCTTGCCGCGGCGGTTCAGCGCCATCCAGAAGGTGGCGAAGACCGGGGCCAGGGCCATGATCAGGACCGGGTTGACCGACTGGTACCAGGAGACCGGGAACTCCCAGCCGAACACCGTGTTCCGCGCCGACGACTCGGCGAAGATCGCCATCGTCGAGCCGCCCTGGTCGTAGATCATCCAGAAGAGTGCGGCGGCGACGAAGAACCAGATGTAGCCGGAGACCTTCGACTGCTCGGTGGCGCTCAGGTCCTTGTCGCGCTTGATGCGCGCCAGGACCATCACCGGGATGACCAGACCGGCCACCGTGATCGGGACCAGCAGCCAGTTCAGCGTGTAGACGCCGGTGGCGACCGTGATGATGTAGAAGACGGCGGCGATCGCCAGCCAGATCATCGACTTGCGCAGCGTGGAGGCGCGCTCCTTGGCCGAGAGGGGCTTCGGGGTCTCGAAGCTGCGCGCGTCCAGGTGGCGGCTGCCCAGCATGAACTGGAGGAGACCCAGTCCCATGCCGACGGCGGCCAGGGCGAAGCCGAGGTGCCAGTTGACGTTCTCTCCGACGGTGCCGATCGCCAGCGGGGCGGCGAATCCACCGAGGTTGATGCCCATGTAAAAGATCGTGAAGCCACCGTCGCGGCGCGGGTCGTCCGGGCCGTCGTAGAGGTGGCCGACCATCGTCGAGATGTTGGACTTCAGCAGGCCCGACCCGATGGCCACGAGACCGAGGCCGGCGAAGAACGTGCCCTCGGACGGCAGGGCCAGTACGAGGTGACCGACCATGATCACCGCGCCGGCGACGGCCACGGTTTTGCGCGGACCCCAGACCCGGTCGCCGAACCAGCCGCCGGGCATGGCCAGCAGGTAGACGAGCGACAGGTAGACCGAGTAGATCGCCGTCGCCGTGGCCGGGTTCATGTGGAGCCCGTTGGGAGCGATCAGGTAAAGGGGGAGCAGGGCCCTCATGCCGTAGTAGGAGAAACGCTCCCACATCTCGGTCATGAAGAGCGTGGCCAGGCCGCGGGGGTGGCCGAAGAAGGTCGCCCCGCCGGTCTGGCCGGCGGTTTCCTTCGTCAGGCTGGACGCCATGGTCGATCCTTGCTGATGGGGACGTGTCACCGCCGTGAAAGCGGGGACGCGCCCGGTGGGGGGTAGCCGGCACCGACGCGCTCCCGGGCCCTGCCCCTCGCCTGAAAGGGGACTCGCTCCGCCTTCCGTCCTCGTGGGGAGGTAAGGAGACGGGGGACCGACCGCATCGGGATCCACGCCCGGTGCGCGTCCTCGCGCTCCGGGCCCGGCCCACAGGTCATTCACTCGTTGTCAAGACTGGCGGGAACCAGCCCGCACATGAAAGGGACCTTCGGCGCGAAACGCTGCCCAAAGGTCCCCATTAGTGCAACAGGCATCGCAACACCATACGACACGACCTTGCACCATATGGAAGAGTATGAGACATCGATCACAGGTAAGACTGGAACCGTAGTCGATCTTTCGAAGGTCTATACGGAGATGGACCCTTGGTCCGAAGGCGTTTTCCGGGGCCTCACTCCGGGCCTCCCTCGCGGACTACCATCACCCCATGACCCGTGTACTGCTCGCCGAGGACGACGCATCCATCTCGGAGCCGCTGGCCCGCGCCCTGCGTCGGGAGGGTTACGAGGTCGAGGTCCGTCAGGACGGCCCGACCGCGCTCGACGCCGGACTCCAGGGCGGCGTGGACCTGGTCGTCCTCGACCTGGGACTGCCCGGCATGGACGGCCTCGAAGTCGCCCGCCGGCTGCGCGCCGACGGCCACGCCGTGCCCATCCTGGTGCTGACCGCCCGCGCCGACGAGGTCGACACGGTGGTCGGCCTGGACGCCGGCGCCGACGACTACGTCACCAAGCCCTTCCGGCTCGCGGAGCTCCTGGCCCGCGTCCGCGCCCTGCTGAGGCGCGGTGCGGCCGAGCCCGCCCCGCAGCCCGCCACCCACGGCGTACGGATCGACGTCGAGTCGCACCGCGCCTGGATGGGCGAGGAGGAGCTCCAGCTCACCGCGAAGGAGTTCGACCTGCTCCGGGTGCTGGTCCGGGACGCCGGCCGGGTCGTCACCCGCGACCAGTTGATGCGCGAGGTCTGGGACACCACCTGGTGGTCGTCGACGAAGACCCTGGACATGCACATCTCCTGGCTCCGCAAGAAGCTCGGCGACGACGCCGCCAACCCCCGCTACATCGCGACCGTCCGCGGCGTCGGCTTCCGGTTCGAGAAGAGCTGAGCCGACGGCGGCGGACCGCCGCCCCGGACCGCCGCCCCGGACCTGACGGACACCGGAACACGTCGACCTCTCGACCAGAGCTGACGGGCAGAAGCACCTCATGCGCCGCCGACTGATCAACTCCACGCTCTCCGTGGTGCTCGTGGTGATCGCCGTCTTCGGCATCTCCCTGGTCCTCGTGGAGACCCGCACCATCAGCGACAGCGCTCAGGAGAGCGTGGACTCCGAGGCGCTGCGGCTGATCTCCGTCGTGGAGAGCCGGCTGCTGGGCGAGGAACGGATCACCCCCGCCGTGCTCGACGAACAGGTCGTCGGCGACCGGTACGCCCGGGTCGAACTCCCCGGCCGCGCGCCGATCGAGGTCGGTACGCGCCCCGGCGGCAACGCCATCACCTCCGTCGTGGACGGCGAGGAGGGCGAACGGGTCACCGTCGAGGAATCCCGCTCCGCCGTCACCCGTGAGGTCGGCCGCACCCTGCTGATCATCGGCGCGGTCGCCCTCCTCGCGATCATCTCGGCGGTCCTGCTCGCCGTACGCCAGGCCAACCGGCTGACCTCCCCGCTCACCGACCTCGCGGAGACGGCCGAACGCCTCGGCTCCGGCGACCCGCGCCCCCGTCACAAGCGGTACGGGGTACCCGAACTGGACCGGGTCGCCGACGTCCTCGACGCCTCCGCCGAGCGGATCGCCCGCATGCTGACGGCCGAGCGCCGGCTCGCGGCGGACGCCTCCCACCAACTGCGCACCCCGCTGACCGCACTCTCCATGCGCATCGAGGAGATCTCCGTCACCGACGACCCGGACACGGTGAAGGAGGAGGCGAACATCGCCCTCACCCAGGTCGAGCGCCTCACCGACGTCGTGCAGCGGCTGCTGACCAACGCCCGGGACCCGCGCACCGGCTCCGCCGTCGTCTTCGACCTCGACGAGGTCATCAAGCAGCAGATCGAGGAGTGGCGCCCCGCCTACCGCGGTGAGGGCCGCGCCGTCGTCCGCTCCGGCCGGCCCGGTCTGCGCGCGGTCGGCACCCCCGGAGCCGTCGCCCAGGTGCTCGCCGCCCTCATCGAGAACGCGCTGATGCACGGCGGCGGCACGGTCGCCCTGCGCACCCGCGTCACCGGCAACCAGATCGTCGTGGAGGTCACCGACGAGGGTGTGGGCGTCCCCGCCGACCTGGGAGCCCGGATCTTCGAACGCTCCATCAGCGGGCGCAACTCCACCGGCATCGGCCTCGCGGTCGCCCGTGACCTCGCCGAGGCGGACGGCGGCAGGCTGGAACTGCTCCAGCAACAGCCGCCCGTCTTCGCCCTCTTCCTCGGCAGCGTCGCCCGTACCCCCCAGGAACAGGAACGCCCGGTCCGCTGAGAGCGGGCCGGGCGTCGGAAGGGGCCGGGCGTCGGCACGGGCGGCCGGGAGGGCGCTCAGTGCCCCACGCGGTCCGGCTCCACCGGCTCCGAGGGCTGTCGTCGTCCGGGAAACTTCTCCGCGACGACCAGCGCCTCCTGCGCGGGGAGGGCCTTGAACACCCAGGAGCGGTACGACCAGAAGCGGAAGAGCGTGGCGATGCCGATGCCCACGACCTTGGCGACGTTGCTCTGTACCGGGGTGTCCCAGCCGAAGCCGTACGTCGCCGCGTACAGCACGCCCGTCTCGATCACCGCTCCCACCGCGCTGAACAGCAGGAACAGCGTCAGCTCGCGGGTCCGGCCGCTCTTGTCGCGGTCCCGGTAGGTCCAGTGACGGAACCCGACGTAATTGAAGAGGATGGCCACACAGGTGGCCATCAGCCCGGCCCGCACCGTCGGGATGTCCGTGGTGCGCCAGATCAGGTTGGAGACGGCGATGTTGACCACCAGCCCGAGCGCGCCGACCACGCCGAACTTGGCGACCTCCCGGGCCAGCCGATCAAGCCGGGTCCGCAGTGCGCCCCGTTCGCTCATGGTGATCGTTCAGCCCCGTCCGGTCGGATTCATCAACCCGCTCATGCTAACCAGCCCGGCCCCGTGACGCCCATGGGGCGAGGTCACGTCCCCGGCGGGGGCCCAGGGCGTCCGGCGGATCGTGACCGGGTCCGCGACGCCCGGCACGGCGCCTCGCGGCGGCAGGGTGCCCCTTCGGGCCAGAGTCAAGGGCCACCGGGGCGACGGATACCCTGGGGTGGTGACGTTCCCGGTAGTCGGCATGGTCGGCGGCGGTCAGCTCGCCCGCATGACCCACGAGGCGGGTATCCCCCTCGGCCTGACATTCAAGCTGCTCAGTGACACCCCCCAGGACTCGGCCGCCCAGGTGGTGAACGAGGTCGTCGTCGGCGACTATCGCGACCTGGAGACCCTCCGCGCGTTCGCGCGCGGCTGCGACGTGATCACGTTCGACCACGAGCACGTGCCCACCGAGCACCTGCGCGCCCTGGAGGCCGACGGCATCGCCGTCCGTCCCGGACCCGACGCCCTGCGGCACGCACAGGACAAGGGCGTGATGCGGGCCAGGCTCACCGAGCTGGGCGTGCCGTGCCCCCGCCACCGCATCGTCACCGACCCCGCCGACGTCACCGCCTTCGCGGGCGAGGGCGACGGCTACCCGGTGATCCTCAAGACGGTCCGCGGCGGCTACGACGGCAAGGGCGTCTGGGTGGTGCGCTCCGAGGCGGACGCCGCCGAGCCCTTCCGCGCCGGAGTCCCGGTCCTCGCCGAGGAGAAGGTCGCCTTCGTGCGGGAGCTCGCGGCGAACATCGTCCGCTCCCCGCACGGCCAGGCCGTCGCCTACCCCGTCGTGGAGTGCGTCCAGGTCGACGGCGTCTGCGACACCGTCATCGCCCCGGCCCCCGGCCTCGACGAGAAGCTGGCCGGCGAGGCCCAGCAGCTCGCGCTGCGGATCGGCGCCGAACTCGGGGTCGTCGGCCACCTCGCCGTGGAGCTCTTCGAGACCCGTGGCGACGACGGGACCCCCGGCATCCTCGTCAACGAACTCGCCATGCGCCCGCACAACTCCGGGCACTGGACCATGGACGGCGCGATCACCTCGCAGTTCGCCAACCACGTCCGCGCCGTGCTCGACCTGCCGCTCGGCGACCCGCGCCCGCGCGCACCCTGGACGGTCATGTGCAACGTCCTGGGCGGCGACTACCCCGACATGTACCAGGGCTACCTGCACTGCATGGCCCGGGACCCGCAGCTCAAGATCCACATGTACGGCAAGGACGTGAAGCCCGGCCGCAAGGTCGGACACGTCAACACCTACGGCGACGATCTGACGGACGTGCGGGAGCGCGCCCGGCACGCGGCCGACTACCTCCGAGGGACGATCACCGAATGACAGACCCGCGCACCGCACCCGTCGTCGGCATCGTCATGGGGTCGGACTCCGACTGGCCCGTCATGGAGGCCGCCGCCCAGGCGCTGGACGAGTTCGGCATCGCGTACGAGGTGGACGTCGTCTCCGCCCACCGCATGCCCCGCGAGATGATCGCGTACGGCGAGCAGGCGGCCGGCCGCGGCCTCAAGGCGATCGTCGCGGGCGCGGGCGGCGCCGCCCACCTGCCCGGCATGCTGGCCTCCGTCACCCCGCTGCCCGTCATCGGCGTCCCCGTACCGCTGAAGTACCTGGACGGTATGGACAGCCTGCTCTCCATCGTGCAGATGCCCGCCGGCATCCCCGTCGCCACCGTCTCCGTCGGCGGCGCGCGCAACGCCGGACTCCTCGCCGCCCGCATCCTCGCCACCGGCGACGAGGAGCTCCGCGAGAGGATGACCACCTTCCTCGGCGAACTGAACGAACAGGCTACCGAGAAGGGCCGGCGGCTGCGGGCCAAGGTCGAAGGATCCGATTCCTTCGGTTTCGGGCAGTAGGCTCCCCGCCCATGAATCAGACGGAAACCACGGCTCACGCAGACCGCCTGCGGCGGGCCCGGGACCTCCTCGCCGTCCACCCCGTCGTCGACGGTCACAACGACCTGCCCTGGGCCCTGCGCGAACAGACCGGCTACGACCTGAACGCCCGTGACATCGCCCAGGACCAGCGCGGTCTCCTCCACACCGACCTGCCCCGGCTCCGCGCCGGAGGCGTCGGCGCGCAGTTCTGGTCGGTGTACGTACGCTCCGACCTCAGCGGCGACGACGCCGTCAGCGCCACCCTGGAGCAGATCGACATCGTCGGCGAGATGCAGACGCGCTACCCCGCGCACCTGCGCCGGGCGCTGACCGCCGACGACATGGAGGCGGCCCGCACCGAGGGCCGTATCGCCTCGCTGATGGGGGCCGAGGGCGGTCACTCCATCAACAACTCGCTGGCCACCCTGCGTGCCCTGCACACCCTCGGCGTCCGCTACATGACGCTGACGCACAACGACAACCTCGACTGGGCGGACTCCGCGACCGACGTCGCACGCCTCGGCGGACTCTCCGAGTTCGGCCGCGAGGTCGTCCGCGAGATGAACCGCTGCGGCATGCTCGTCGACCTCTCACACGTGTCACCCGGCACGATGCGCGACGCCATCGCCACCAGCGAGGCGCCCGTCGTCTTCTCGCACTCCTCGGCCCGCGCCGTCTGCGACCACCCGCGCAACGTCCCCGACGACGTGCTGCTTTCGCTGCGTGACAACGGCGGGGTCGCGATGGCCACCTTCGTACCCAAGTTCGTGCTGCCGGACGCCGTCGAGTGGACGCTGGCCGCCGACCGGAACATGCGCGAGCACGGACTGCACCACCTCGACACCTCCCCCCAGGCCATGCGCATCCACGAGGACTTCGAGGAAGCCAACCCGCGCCCGGTCGCCACGGTCGTCACCATCGCGGACCACCTCGACCACATGCGCGAGGTGGCCGGTGTCGACCACATCGGCGTCGGCGGCGACTACGACGGTACGGCGTTCCTCCCCGAGGGCCTGGAAGACGTCTCCGGCTACCCGAACCTGATCGCGGAACTGCTGCGCCGCAACTGGTCCGAGGCCGACCTCGCCAAGCTCACCTGGCACAACGCGGTACGCGTGCTGCGCGACGCGGAGGCGGTCGCCCGCGACCTCCAGTTCCGCCGGAGCCCGTCCCACGCCACCATCGAGCAGCTGGACGGCAAACCCCAGCCCTGAGCGGCCGTCCCGTCCGGCCCGCACGGGCCCGTACGCACGCCGAGAGGCCGCCCCCGGAACGTCGACATCAGGGGGCGGCCTCTCGGCGCACGCGGGGGTACGGGGTGGTCAGGCGGTCGGGCGGCCCATCGCCCGGTAGGTCCAGCCGGCCGCCCGCCACACCGCGCTGTCCAGCGCGTTGCGGCCGTCCAGCAGTATGCGGTGCGCGGCGACCTCGCCCAGCGCCTCCGGGTCCAGCTCGCGGAACTCCCGCCACTCGGTCAGGTGCAGCACCACGTCCGCGCCGCGCACGGCGTCCAGCGCGGTGTCCGCGTACCCGAGGGTCGGGAAGAGCCGGCGGGCGTTCTCCATGCCCTTCGGGTCGAAGACGGTGACCTGCCCGCCCTGGAGGTGGATCTGCCCGGCCACGTTCAGCGCGGGGGAGTCGCGCACGTCGTCCGAGTCGGGCTTGAAGGTCGCGCCCAGCACCGCGACCCGGGTGCCCAGGAACGAGCTTCCGCCCACGGCCTCCCGGGCCAGTTCCACCATGTGGCCCCGGCGGCGCATGTTGATCGAGTCGACCTCGCGCAGGAAGGTCAGCGCCTGGTCGGCGCCCAGCTCACCGGCGCGGGCCATGAACGCCCGGATGTCCTTGGGCAGGCACCCGCCACCGAAGCCGATACCGGCCCGCAGGAACTTCGAGCCGATCCGCTCGTCGTGCCCGATCGCCTCCGCCAGCTTCACCACGTCACCGTCGGCCGCCTCGCAGACCTCGGCCATCGCGTTGATGAACGAGATCTTGGTGGCGAGGAAGGAGTTCGCCGCGGTCTTCACCAGTTCGGCGGTGGGGAAGTCGGTGACCACGAAGGGGGAGCCCTCCGCGACCGGGACGGCGTACACCTCGCGCAGCAGCTTCTCGGACCGCTCGCTCTCCACCCCGACGACGATCCGGTCCGGGTGGAGGGTGTCCTTCACGGCGAAGCCCTCGCGCAGGAACTCCGGGTTCCAGGCCAGCTCCGCGTCCGCGCCCACCGGGGCGAGCCGGGCCAGCAGCTCCGCCAGCCTGGCCGCCGAGCCGACCGGCACGGTCGACTTGCCGACCACCAGCGCCGGGCGGGTCAGGTGCGGGGCCAGCGAGGCGAAGGCGCTGTCCACGTAGCTCATGTCGCAGGCGTACTCACCGTGCTTCTGCGGAGTGTTCACGCAGACGAAGTGCACGTCGCCGAAGTCACCCACCTCCTCCCAGGAGGTGGTGAACCGCAGCCGCCCGGTGGAGCCCGGAATCCCGGCCACGTGCTTCTGCAGGATCTCCTCCAGACCGGGCTCGTACATCGGCACCCGGCCCGCCTGGAGCAGCTCGATCTTCTCCGGAACCACGTCGAGCCCGAGCACCTCGAAGCCCAGCTCGGCCATGGCCGCGGCATGGGTGGCGCCGAGGTAGCCGGTGCCGATCACAGTGATCCTGAGGGCCATGGGTGCTCCTGGATGAAACGGACGGACGTGCCTCGCCGAGCATAGTCGGGCCCGTCCGGCCGCCATTTCCGCCCGTTATGAGCCGGTGATACCCCTTCCTCCCTCTCCGGGGGCGACCGCGACCGCTCCGCCACGCGCTGTCGTCAAGCTCACGCGTCCCACGCGTAGGCCATCGCGAGCGGCCGGGACTAAAATTGGGTTACTGAACGGTAGTTAGCATCCTTGGGGAGTGAGCGTCTTGGCGGGTTCGACCGATTTCGACCTTTACCGTCCGGCTGAGGAGCACGAGATGCTCCGCGAGACGATCCGGTCGCTCGCCGAGGCGAAGATCGCCCCGTTCGCGGCGGCGGTGGACGAGGAGAGCCGCTTCCCGCAGGAGGCGCTGGACGCCCTCGTCGCCGCCGACCTGCACGCGGTCCACGTCCCCGAGGAGTACGGCGGCGCCGGCGCCGACGCGCTCGCCACGGTCATCGTGATCGAGGAGGTGGCCCGCGCCTGCGCGTCCTCCTCCCTCATCCCGGCCGTCAACAAGCTCGGCTCCCTGCCGGTGATCCTGTCCGGCTCCGAGGCGCTGAAGAAGAAGTACCTGGGCCCGCTCGCCAAGGGCGACGCGATGTTCTCGTACGCCCTCTCCGAGCCGGACGCGGGCTCCGACGCGGCCGGCATGAAGACCAAGGCCGTACGCGACGGCGACTTCTGGGTCCTCAACGGCGTGAAGCGCTGGATCACCAACGCGGGCGTCTCCGAGTACTACACGGTGATGGCCGTCACCGACCCGGACAAGCGCTCCAAGGGCATCTCCGCCTTCGTCGTCGAGAAGTCCGACGAGGGCGTCTCCTTCGGTGCCCCGGAGAAGAAGCTCGGCATCAAGGGCTCCCCGACCCGCGAGATCTACTTCGACAACGTCCGCATCCCCGCCGACCGCATGATCGGCGAGGAGGGCACCGGGTTCGCCACCGCGATGAAGACCCTGGACCACACCCGCATCACCATCGCGGCCCAGGCGCTCGGCATCGCCCAGGGCGCCCTCGACTACGCCAAGGGGTACGTCCAGGAGCGCAAGCAGTTCGGCAAGCCCATCGCCGACTTCCAGGGCATCCAGTTCATGCTCGCCGACATGGCGATGAAGCTGGAGGCCGCCCGCCAGCTCACCTACAGCGCCGCCGCCAAGTCCCAGCGCCTCGACGGCGACCTGACCTTCTTCGGCGCAGCGGCCAAGTGCTTCGCCTCCGACGTCGCCATGGAGGTCACCACCGACGCCGTGCAGCTCCTCGGCGGCTACGGCTACACCCGCGACTACCCGGTCGAGCGCATGATGCGCGACGCCAAGATCACCCAGATCTACGAGGGCACGAACCAGGTCCAGCGCATCGTCATGGCGCGCAACCTGCCGTGACGGGAGCCGCCCTCCCCGTTCCGTGAAGCCGTACGGCCCCGACGCGACTCGTGCGTCGGGGCCGTACACATGTCCGCCGGGCGTGGCCGCACTCGTCTCCGCCGGGCGGCGCCGGTGGCTCGCTCGGTCCGGCCGTGCGCCGGGCTCCGGCGGGCCGGGCGTCCGTCGGCGGGCGCCGCCTCTGTCGTGACCCGTACCCTTATGCCCAACTCCCCGAAACTTTCGCTGACTTCACGCGTTGTATCGGATCGTGTGAGAGTCATTGACACCCTGGAAACGCCCCGCTTACCGTCGCCGCCGAAGCGTGCAAGGGCATATGAGGGATCGATCCGTTCGAGGGGAAACAGTCCATGGCTCGAAAGTTTTCGAAGGGCGGTCTGGCCGTGACGGTGGCGCTCGCGGCCACCGTGGCGACGGGCACCGCCGTGGGAGTCGCCGGAGCCGTGGACGCCGGGGGCGACGCCGGGAGCGGGCGGGGCGCGACCGCCCACGCGCGGCAGGCCGGGACGCACTGGGTGAACACCTGGACGTCCATGCCGCAGCTGACCGAGCCGAGCAACATGCCGCCCGCCCCCTTCACCCAGGACGGCAAGGTCCTCGACGACACCACCCTGCGGCAGACCGTCCACGTGTCGGTCGGCGGGAAGCAGGTGCGGCTGCGGTTCTCCAACGCGTTCGGAGGCGCCGCGCTGCCGCTCACCTCGGTATCGGTGGCGCTGCCGGCCGGGGGCCGGGCCGGAGCCAGCGCGATCCGGCCCGCGACCTCCCGCACGGTGACGTTCTCGGGCAGCGCCTCGACGGTCGTCCCGGTGGGCTCCCAGGCCGTCTCGGACCCGCTGGACTTCGACGTGGCGCCCGGGACGAACCTCACGGTCACCGTGTACCTGGCGCACGGGCAGGCGTCGGACAGCGTCACCTCGCACCCGGGCTCCCGGACCACCTCGTACCTGCTCGCGGGCGACCACGTGCGGGACGAGGACCTGGCCGGGGCCGCCTCGGCCGCTCACTGGTACTTCCTCAGCGGCGTCGAGGTCTGGTCGCCGGACACCACCGCCGCCGCCGTCATCGTGGGCGACTCGCTGACCGACGGCCGGGGTTCCACCACCGACGCCAACAACCGCTGGCCCGACCAGCTGCTCGACCGGCTGCGGTCCCGCCCGGACACGGCCTCCACCGCGATCCTCAACCAGGCGGCCGGCGGCAACCGCGTGCTCAACGACGGCCTCGGCCCCAACGCCCTCTCCCGGGTGGACCGCGACGTCCTGGCCCAGAGCGGCGTGGAGTGGGCCTTCGTCTTCGAGGGCGTCAACGACATCGGTACGGCCGAGGCCACCGAGGCCGCCCAGCAGCGGACGGCCGACGACCTCATCGCCGCCTACGACCAGATCATCGTCCGGGCGCACACCCAGGGCATCCGGGTCTACGGGGCGACGCTGACGCCCTTCGGCGGCAACGACCCGTACGACGACCCGGCCGGCTACCGCGAGCAGGCCCGGCAGAAGGTCAACTCCTGGATCCGCACCAGCGGCCGGTTCGACAGCGTCGTGGACTTCGACAAGGCGGCCCGCGACCCGCAGAACCCGCGCCGACTCCTTCCCGCCTACTCCGACGCCGACCACCTGCACCTGAACCCGGCGGGGTACGCGGCGCTCGCCGCCGCCGTCCCCGCCCGGCTCTTCCACCAGGAGCCGCTGCCCCGGGGCTTCGGCTTCAACTGAGCCGTCACGCGCCCCGCGCGGGGAACGCGCGTGAGCCGGGACCCCCGGCGGGGTCCCGGCTCACGCGCGTGCGGTGCGGGGCGGTCAGCTGCCCGTGACCGTGACCTTCTCGTCGTTCTTCAGCTGCTCCACGAGCTGCTTGACCTTCGCCTTGTCCCAGACGAGGTTGCCCCCGCTGGTGCTCTGCCCGGAGAGCGGGATGTTCATCGACGTGCCGTCGCCGCCGGTGACGCCCTTCATCGCGAAGAACATCCGGGCCAGCGACCAGAGCGACATGTCCTTGTCCACCACGAGGGTGTCGAGACCCGCGCCCAGCACCGGGTACAGCGTGAACGGGTTGATCAGCGTGGACGGGGTCGCCGTCTGGCTCGCGAGCGCCGCGAGGAACTTCTGCTGGTTCTTCGTACGGTCCAGGTCGCTGCCCGCGAAGGCGTACCGGGTACGGACGAAGGCGAGGGACTGCTCGCCGTTCAGCGTCTGCTTGCCCGCCTGGAAGTCGGCGCCGGAGTTCTTGTCCTTGAAGGCCTTCGGGATGTCGAGCTCGACCCCGCCGATCGCGTCCACGATGTTGGCGAAGCCGCCGAAGCCGATCTCGACGTAGTGGTCGATGTGCAGCCCGGTGTTGTACTCGACGGTCCGCACCAGCAGCTCCGGGCCGTCCTCGGCGTACGCGGCGTTCAGCTTGACCGTCCGGCCGGTGCCCTCGTACCTCTTGCCCGACTCGGACCCCACGAACGAGGGGATCTCCACGTTCGAGTCACGGGGCAGGGAGACCAGCGTCGGCCCGTTCGACCCGTTGTGCAGGATCATCATCGAGTCGGTGCGCTTGCCCTCGGCGGAGCCGGTGTGCAGCTTCTTCTTGTCCTCGGCCGTCATGCCCTCGCGGCTGTCGGAACCGACGATCAGGTAGTTGGTGCCGTCGCCCTCGGCCGGGCGGTCGATGACCTTGGAAAGATCGACCTCGCGCTTGAGCTTGGAGTCCGCCCAGAAGTACGTGGAGACGGAGACCGCCAGCACGACGACCACCAGGGCCAGCGCGCCGATCTTGATCCGGCGCCGCCAGTCCGGCGCGGGGCGGCCCTGGACGTAACCGCCGTCACCGCCGCGTCCGCCATGGCCGCCGCCCGGCCCGTGCCCCGGCCCCTGGCCGGGCCCCTGGGGCGTGCCGTAGACCTGGCCCGTGTTGTAACCGCTGTCGTACCCGGGCGCCGCCTGGCCTTCCGCGCCGTACGGGTCGCGGCGAGGGGCCTCGGGGGTGCCGTACCCCGGGCGTCCCTGCGGCTGCGGCGGCACCTGCGGCGCCCGCGGCGGGGCGGGACGCCGCTGGACACGGGGCATGGAGCGCGCACCCTCGGGCTCGGGGGCTGCCGAGCCCCGGCCGTAGCGGTCGCTGTCGTCGGTCCATCCGGGCCTGTCACTCATGGACACCAGTCTGCCGCGCCCGGGTACGGGTATTACAGGGTGTGAGAAGAAACGGTTCACGGCTGTTGCGAAGCTGATGCAAATTCGGTCACGCATCGGCCGCATACAGTGGACGTCATGACAAAACTGGTCAATCGCTCCCAGGACGAGAGCACCCCCGAGGAGGGAGACGCCCCCGGAGACGGCGGCGGCACCCGGACCCCTCGCGAGGGCGGCGACGGTGTCGGGGAACTCCCCGGCAAGCCCACCGAGGCGTCCCGCACCACGCTCAGCCACATCATGACCGGCAGCGACACCAACCTCCTGGGCACGGTGCACGGCGGCGTGATCATGAAGCTGGTGGACGACGCGGCCGGTGCCGTGGCCGGCCGGCACTCGGGCGGCCCCGCCGTGACCGCCTCGATGGACGAGATGGTGTTCCTGGAGCCGGTCCGGGTCGGCGACCTCGTGCACGTACGCGCCCAGGTGAACTGGACCGGCCGCTCCTCGATGGAGGTCGGGGTGCGCGTGATGGCCGAGCGGTGGAACGAGTCGACCCCCGCCCAGCAGGTCGGCAGCGCCTACCTCGTCTTCGCCGCCGTCGACGCGGACGGCCGCCCCCGTCCCGTACCGCCGGTCATCCCCGGCACCGAGCGCGACAAGCGGCGCCACCAGGAGGCCCAGATCCGCCGTACGCACCGGCTGGCCCGGCGTCGAGCGATCAAGGAACTGCGCGAGAAGCGCGCCGCGGACGGCATCGACGAGAACTGAGCCCGGCGGGGCGGCGGGAGCCTGCCCCGGCGGCGCGGGGGAGCCCGCGCTCAGGGGCAGACGACCTCGTCGCCCGTGACGGCGTGGAAGGTGCCCCGGGGCACGGTCTCCGCACGCACCGGCACCACCGTCGTCCAGTCCGCGCCGACCGTCACCCGCAGCGTGGCGCCCTGGCCGGCCACCGCCCGCAGCTCGCTGCCCGGCAACGCCGTGGCCAGCGACTTCGCCGACCGGTCCCAGCGCGGGTCGTAGGTGATCAGGGTCCGCGCGAGGGTGCGGACCGTGCCGTCGAGGGGGGCCTCGGTGGTGTTGAACCCGGTGGCGCGCAGGGCGCCGTCCACCTTCTTGCCGAGACCGGCGTGCGGGGTCCCGTTGTAGACCTGGACCCGGATCTGCTGGGGCGCCACGTCCACCACCCTCGCCTTCGACGCGGCCGGGGCGGCGGCCGGCTTCGCCGAGGTGAGCGGCTTGTCCTCGCGCAGCGTCCGGAAGAGCGCGGCGGCCCGCGCGGTGTCCCACTTCACGGTCGACCCGATCCCCTTGACCGGGAAACTCGGGTCGCCCACCGGGACGGAGGCGAACTCCGACGAAGCCGCGGTGAACCCGCGCATCGCCGACCCCAGCTCCAGCATCTGCTCGGTGCCGAACCCCTCGTCGGCCCGTACCGACCCCAGCATCGCCGAGACGACCTGCTGGAACTTCACGGGGTTCAGCAGCACGCCCTTGCTGGTCGCCCGCTCGATCACCGCCGCGACGAACTTCTGCTGCCGCTGCATCCGCCCCAGGTCGGCCGCCCCGTCGACGTGCCGGGAGCGGACGTACTGCAGAGCCTCGCCCCCGCTCAGCGCGTGGGTGCCCGCCGGGAGGTTCAGACCCGTGTACGTGTCCTTCAGCGGCCGCACCGTACAGATCTCCACGCCGCCCAGCGCGTCCACCGTCTTCATGAAGCTGGTGAAGTCCGCTTCCAGGTAGTGGTCGATCTTGACCCCGGTCAGCTGCTCCACCGTGCGCACGGTCAGCGTGGGACCGCCCTCGGCGTAGGCGGCGTTCAGCTTCACGGGGTGGGCGGCGTGCCCCTTGCCGGTCGTCCGGTCGGTGTGCGCGGGGACCACGGCGTAGCTGTCGCGCGGCAGGCTGACCACGCTCGCGCGCCGCCGGTCCCGGGACAGGTGCACCAGCATCAGGGTGTCGGTGCAGTGGCAGGGGGCGCCGCCGAGCCGGAACTTCTTCTTCTGGTCCGCCGTGATGCTGTCGCGGCCGTCCGTGCCGACGAGCAGCAGGTTCATGCCACGGCTCCCGGACGGGCGGTTCTTCATGTCCCGGAAGGGGTCCACACGGCCGATGCCGGACTCCAGCTGGGTGACCACGGCGTGACCGATGCCGCCCGCGCCCAGCACGAGGACCGACAGCCCCGTCGCCACCCGCATCCCCCAGCGGGGCCGCTCGTCCTGCCGACGCGATCTCAGCGGCCCCCCGGTCCTGGCCGGACCGTGCCGCGGCGGGACGCGCCGGGGACGCGGTGGACGGGGCGACCGGGGCGGCGTGGTCACGAGAGGGGAACCTCCGGGCGATCCGAGGCGTGCGGGGACCGTCCGTACGGTAAGTCCATACGATCTCCTTTCCGGGCTGCCACCCGGCGGGACGCGCCGGTGTCCCCCGTAAGCGGTAACGTGGCGGCGCGCACCACCAGCCGAACAACCGCCGTCTCCCGTGGTGCGACCAGGAGCCCGGCGCCCCCCGAGGACACCCCGAGGACCACATGTCTGCCGCGCACTACCCCGCCGTCTCAGTGATCATGCCGGTGCTCGACGAGGAGCGGCACCTGAGGAACTCGGTCCGGCACATCCTGGAACAGGAGTACGCCGGGGAGATGGAGGTGGTGATCGCGCTCGGGCCGTCCACGGACCGCACCGACGAGATCGCCGCCGAGCTGGTGCGCGAGGATTCCCGCGTCCACACCGTCCCCAACCCGACCGGCCGCACCCCCGCCGCCCTCAACGCCGCCATCGCGGCCTCACATCACCCGATCGTGGTGCGGGTCGACGGGCACGGCATGCTCTCCCCGGACTACATCGCCACCGCAGTCCGCCTCCTGGAGGAGACCGGCGCGCAGAACGTCGGCGGCATCATGCACGCCGAGGGCGAGAACGCCTGGGAGGACGCCGTCGCCGCCGCGATGACCTCGAAGATCGGCGTCGGCAACGCCGCGTTCCACACCGGCGGCCAGGCCGGCCCCGCCGAGACCGTGTACCTCGGCGTCTTCCGCCGCGAGGCGCTGGAGAAGGCCGAGGGGTACAACGTCGAGTTCATCCGGGCCCAGGACTGGGAGCTGAACTTCCGCATCCGCGAGGCCGGCGGGCTGATCTGGTTCTCGCCCGAACTGAAGGTCCAGTACCGCCCCCGCCCCTCCGTACGGGCGCTCGCCAAGCAGTACAAGGACTACGGCCGCTGGCGGCACGTCGTCGCCCGCTACCACTCCGGCTCGATCAACCTGCGCTACCTCGCCCCGCCGACCGCCGTCTGCGCCATCGCGGCGGGCATCGTCGTCGGCGCGGCGGTCACCCCCTGGGCGTTCCTGGTCCCGGCGGCCTACGCCGCCGCCATCACCGCCGGCTCGCTCCCCGCGGGCAAGGGACTGTCGCTCAAGGCCCGCGCACAGATCCCGGTCGCGCTCGCCACCATGCACATGTCGTGGGGGTACGGCTTCCTCACCAGCCCGCGTTCGCTGGCCAAGCGGGTCATCGCCGGCCGCCGCCCGTCGCTGAGCGGGCAGACCGTCTGACACCGGCCGTACGAGGGAGGGGCTCCACCGTCGCGGTGGAGCCCCTCCCTCGTACGTACGGACCCGGGCTACCAGGTGTAGTTCGGGTTCACCTTCATGCAGGCTCCCTCGTCCTCGCCGTTGAGGGCCTGCGCCGACTCGGGGGTCTTGTCGTCCTGCCCGGCGGGGTAGCTGCCCCCGTCGCGCCAGTCGGCACCGATCGCCAGGGAGATCCCCGACACGTCGGTCGACTTCTTCACCAGGGACACCGGGATGCCCAGCGCCTTGGCGACCGCCTGGGCGTCGCCCTCCAGGTCCGCGCTCGGGTACAGGACCCCGGTCCGCGCCGAGCCGGTGATGTCCGAGGAGTCGAGGGTGGCCCGCGTGAAGCCCGCGTCCTTGAGCAGGTCCCGTACGTCACCGGCCCGGCCGGAGGCCGGCCCCTGGGAGTCGGTGGCCGTCGCGTTGCGCACCGCCACGGCGATCTCGTCGACCGGCGCGGACGGGTCCGTGGGCGTGGGCGAGGCCGTCGCCGCGGGCTTGGACGCCTTGCCGTCGAGCGGGACGTCGTCGCGCACCATCCGGAACAGCTGCTCGGCGTCGCCCGGCTTCGGGAGGACCCGGCCTTCGAGCGCCCCCGTGGCGTAGACGTTCGGCATGGTGGTCATCGTGATCCGCTTGGTCGGGACCTTCTTGAGCTCCCCGGCCAGGTCGTACAGCTTCTTCATGTCGAGGCCCGTGTCGAGCGTGAGCGCGTTGCTCGCCGCCTCGGCCAGGCTCATCAGCTTCCCCGGGTCGGTCAGCTTGGTGCCCGTGCGGAGCTCGCGGACCATCGAGTTCAGGTACTGGTGCTGCGCCTGTGCCCGGTCCAGGTCGGTGTTGCCCCCGAAGCCGTACCGGGTGCGCAGCCACTGGAGGGCCTGCTTCCCCATGACCGGGGTGGTGCCCTCCTTCAGGCGGAGGCCCGAACCGGAGCCTTCCGCGTTGTGGGAGTAGATGTTGGCGTCGACGCAGACGGGTACGCCCCCGACGGCGTCGGCCATCGACACCACGCCGGAGAAGTCGATCATCATGAAGTGATCGATGGTGATGCCGGTCAGCTCGTACCAGGCGGCGACCGTGCAGCCCGGACCGCCGCGCCCCAGACTCGTGTTGGTCATGACCAGCGAGGTGGACGCCTCGTAGACCTTGCCGGTCTTCGGGTCCGTGCACTTGGGCATCTTCAGCATGGTGTCGCGCGGCATGCTGACCACCGACAGGTTGGTCCGGTCCGCCGAGAGGTGGAGCAGCATCTGCACGTCCGCGAGCGGCGTGCCGTTGAAGGTCTCCTTCGCGCCGCCCAGCTTCTGGTTCTCCGCGGTGTCACGGGCGTCGGAACCGATGAGCAGGATGTTGAGCGGAGTCTGACCGGCGGCGTTGGCCTTGTGCTCGGTCATCTTCTTGTCGCCGAGGGTCAGGGTCTCCTTCTTGATGTTGTTGTCCAGGTGCCTGTAGTACAGATAACCGGCCGCCCCGGTACCGAGTATGAGCAGCGCGAGCACCGAGGAGACCCAGCGCAGGACGCGCCGCTTGCCCTTCCCCGGCGCGCGCCCGGGCGGGCCGCCGTCGCCCTCCCGGGGCCGCCGGGGGCCGGAGACGGCACCCCCGCTGCCGTCCCCCGGCTTCCCGTCCCCGGCGGCTTCGCCGTCCGGCTTCCCGCCCTCCTCCGTGCCGTTCTCCGCTCCCGTGCCGCTCGCCGTTTCCCCGCCGGCGTAGAGACTGTCGTCCCAGCCGAGTTGATCGGCCTGGGGGACGCGACCGCGCGTCCCCTCCTCGGGCGTGCTGTTCTGTCCCAACGGGACCCCCCTGCTGCTCAGACTCTCGCGGTGGCGTGGCGAACGGGTTTCACTCGCTGCACACCGCCTTGTCGGCGCTGGCCCTCTGAATGTCGGTGGGCGCCGCGGCGGGCGCGTCGACGGCCACCCCGGCCCCCTTGAAGTCGGCGCCGAGCGTCAGCGTCATCGCTTCCAGCCCCTCGGCGTCCTCGGTGCCCTGCTTCAGGGCCGATGCGGGCAGCCCCATCATGTCGGCGAGCGTCCGGGCCTGGTCCGCCTGGTCGGGCGCGTACGCGAGCGTCGTCTTCTCGGTCTTGGCAGGCGCGTTGGCCTTGTTGGTGGACTTCAGCACACCTTTTTCGAGCTGGAGCCAGCTGACGGTGGCTCCGGCCGCGCCGTCGATGTCCCCGCCGTTGTACACGTCCACCCGTACGTCGGCGGCCTTCGCCCGCGCCCCGTCGAGCAGGGCTTCCTGCGCGCTCTTCTCCTTCGCGGCGGCGGCCTTCTTCTGCGCCGCCACCTCGGTGAGGGAGACGTCCTGGCGCATCGTCTCGAAGAGCTGCTCGGCCTTGGTCGGATGGACGACCACGGTGACCGGGGTGGGCTCGTCCGGGTTGTCTATGACCGGCACCGTGGTGAAGGTGATGTTCTTGGCGTCGACCTTGGCGAGCTCCTTGGCGAGGGTGGTCAGCTTCGCGACCGAACCGATGCCGGAGTCGACCGTCAGCGCCTTGGTGGCCGCGTTGGCGAGCTTGAAGAGCTTCGTGGGGCTCGTCAGGGTGTCGTCCGACTTCATCTGCCGGATCATCGAGCCGAGGAACTGCTGCTGGACCTTGATCCGGTCCAGGTCGCTCTCGTTGCCGAAGCTGTGCCGGGTCCGCAGCAGGGCCAGGGCCGTCTCGCCCTCAACCTTCGACTCGCCCTTCGGCAGCTTGAGGTGGGACTTGGAGTCGTTGATCGGCTTGGCCATGCAGACGGTCACACCGCCGACCGCCGTGGAGAGTTCCTTGACCGCGTTGAAGTCGACCATCATGAAGTGGTCGACCGACAGGCCGGTGAGCTCCTTCACGGTGCGCATGGTGCAGCCGGGGTCACGGCCCTCCTGGCCCAGACTGGTGTTGAAGCGCTCGTTCTCGGTCCCTGGGATGACCTTCGTGGTGCCGTCGGCCTGCTTCGTCTCGCAGTCGGGGATGTCCATGACCAGGTCGCGCGGGATGCTGAGCGCGGTCGCGTTGGTCCGGTCCGCCGAGACGTGGAAGAGGATGTTGGTGTCGGCGTGGCCGACGCTTCCGGCGTCGCCGTAGCCCTCGTTGCCCTCGCCGGTCCTCTTGTCGGTACCGATGATCAGGATGTTCATCGGGCCCGGGCTGGTGACGTTCTTGTTGCCGGCGCTGCCCACGTCGACCGTGCCTATGTTGCCGTTGAAGTGCCGGTAGAGGGCGTACGCGCCGCCCGCCCCCGCGACGACCAGGAACGCCGTCACCCCGCTCGTCCACAGCAGGAACGTGCGCTTGCCGCTCTTCTTCGCCTTGCGCTTGCGGCGGCCCGCAGGGGCCTCCGGCTCGGCGGGCCGCCGGTTTCCGCCGGCCCGGCGGCTGCGCTGGCCCGGCACCCTGTCGTCCCGGGGCGGGGTGTCCTCTTCACCGGATTCCGGGGACGGGGCCCGGCGACGACCGCCCGGGCGGGGTTCTCCGGCAGCCGATTCGCTTCTCCCGCGCGGAACTCGCGGGCTGTCGCCCACCGCCGGAGAATGCTCTTCGGAGTCGCTCAGTCGCAGTTCGTAATTGCCCGTCTGCGGGTTCAGTACCCACTGGTCCGCGGGGTCGATATCGTCCGCCCGTCCACGGCTTTGCGCATCCACGGTCGCCTGGGTCCTCCGTCGGTGCCACGCGAGGCGCCTCCCCCGAAAAGGCGCTTCAAATCTGCGTTCCAGAAGTGCGTGGCCGGAAGGCTGGACGCACTGGATCGCGTCACACTATCCGCCCGTTCCGGGCTCCACGGACGGGCGTGACACATTCCACGCTCCCTACAACCGGGCATTCCACTCATTCCGAGCCGATTGTTCCGTTCCGCTTGAGAATTGCTTTACCCCTTACACAGGTCATCCGCAGCATTCGTGCCCGAGTAAGTGGGGTTCGGAGTCGCCCTGGCGGCATCGGCGGTCGTGCCGGCCCTTTTCCGCGGGGCGGCTCCGCTGCCCGAATTCTTGGCCGGTACGACCGTTACCGGGGTGTCTTCGCGTAGTTGCCCGAAGAGCTTGTCGGCATCCGGTTGCACCAATTCGTCCCGATTGGGGTTCTGGCGGTAGGGGCGGCGCGGGACGGTCAGGAACTGCACCTTGTCCGTGGGCACGTTCCGCATGCCGCGGACCAGACCGTAGAGGTCCCGCAGCGAGTCCAGGCCGGCGTCCGTCGTCAGCGACTTCGTGGCCGCGTCGAGCACGGGGTAGAGCCGGGCCGGATTGAGCAGGACGCCATTGCTCCGCACCTTGTTCACCAAGGCGGCGAGGAATTGCTGCTGCCTGTCCATCCGCTCGGTGTCGCTGCCGTCGCCGAGCGACTTGCGGGCGCGGACGTATCCGAGCGCCTGCTCGCCGTCGAGGGTGCGCTGCCCGGCGGCGAGCTTCAGGTGGGCCGCCGGGTCGTCGATGGGCTCCCTGACGCAGATCCGCACCCCGTCCACCGCGTCGACCATGTCCTTGAACCCGCTGAAGTCCACCACCACGTGGTGGTCGACGCGGATCTTCGTCATCAGCTCCACGGTCCGGACCGTGCAGGCCGTGCCGCCGATCTCGAACGCCCAGTTGAACTGGGCGTTCATCGCACCGGTCGCCTTGCCGCCCGAGCCGTGGCAGCTGGGGATCTCCACCATCAGGTCCCTGGGCACCGACACGGCGGTGGCGCTCTTCCGGTCAGCCGCGAGATGCAGCAGGATCACCGTGTCCGAGCGCTGCCGCCCACCGTCGTCGCGGCCGTACTTCCGGTTGTCCCCGGCCCGGCTGTCGGAGCCGATGAGCAGGATGTTCTGGGCGTCCGTCACGAGGGCGGTGGGCCGTTCGCGTTCGTACGCCCGCAGCTCGGCCTCCGCGGCGGTGTCCGTGCGGATGTTGCCGTTCAGCTTCCGGTACAGCCACCAGCCCGCGCCCGCCGCGACCAGGACGACGAGCGCCGCGCCCACGGCCGTCCAGCGCACCCAGTGACGCTTGCGGCCGCCCGGCCGCCCGGCCCTGGGGCGTTCCGCCCAGGTGCCCGGCCCGGGGGCGTCGTCCCGCGCACGGCTCTCGTCCGGCCCGCCGTCCGGCGATCCGTTCGGGTCCGGCGATCCGCCCGGCGACCCGTCGTCCCGTGTACCGGCCCCGGCATCGTCCTGGCGGCCGGAGTCCGGGGCGGGATCGGGGTCGGCCGGCGTGCCAGCGCTGTCGGTCACGGCTGCGTCCATCCTCGGGTGGTCGGTACCGCCGATGATGTACCCGAGCCGCCGCCCAGCCCCGGGGGACCGGGCCCGCGAGGGGCCGGACGAGTGACCCTCGCAGCGCTTTTCATACCGCGCCGCCCGCCCGGCGGGGCGGACCGGGTCCGCCGGTCAGACCGCGCGGTGGGTGACCCGCTCGCTCTCCACCCGCTTCGCCAGCCCGTCCTCGTCCAGCTGCCCGAGGTGGCGGCAGAGCACCACCGAACCGCCCGACGCCAGCGGCGCCCAGAGCCCGGCGGCGAGCCCGTCCCAGCCGTCGTACGAGCGTCCCGACAGCAGGCGGGAACCGGGCGCGAGCCCCAGCCCGGCCGCGTCCTCGCGGGCGCGGGCGACGAGCTGCGCACCCGTCAGCTCCGTCCCGTCCACGACGAGCGCGGGGGCGTCCGGGTCCACCGGCCGGTAGGGGGCGAACCGGTCGCCCTGGCCCGGCACCTCGACCGCGTAGTCGGCGAACCCGTCGGGCGCGACGGGGAAGCGGCCGCCCAGCGGGCGCAGTGCCAGGGCGACGCGCTCGCCCCGACAGGCGCGGGCGCGCTCCAGCGTGTCCGGGCCGGTCACCACGAGATCGGCCGCCGCCGGGTCGCCACCCACCTCGGCGACCACGCCGACCGAGGAACAGGCGAGGAGCCAGACGGCCGTCTGCCAGTGCGCCGGGAGCAGCAGGGCGAGCCGGTCACCGGGTTCGGCGGCCAGGTCGCCCTGGAGGAGATTGGCGGTCTTGGCCACCCAATTGGCGAAGGTGGCGACCGAAAGTTCGACGCGCTCGCCGGTGGCGTCGTCGTAGAAAGTGACCAGGGGGCGGGCCGGGTCCGTAAGGAGCGCGGATCGCAGCAGGTCGGCAGGGGTGCGGTCGCTGGCGTTCATCCGCGCAAGGGTACGCGGCACCGGCCCCGGGCGGTCCGTGAACCGGTACGCCGGGCCACCGTTCGGCAGACGGGCCGTCAGGGCACCGGGGCGCCTGTCGAGTGGCCGGGCGTATCAGCCTATTTGAGGATCAATGACATGCGTACTCTCCACGCCGCAACGATCGGCGTCACCTGTGCGGCCGCACTCACCCTCTCGCTCGCCGCGCCCACCCCCGCGCTCCCGGTGGCGCGGGCATCGGCGACCCCGGCCGCCGACCCGCCCGGCTCGACGCAGTCCCTGCCGCTCGCTCCGCTCGCGGAGAACCGGGCCGCAGGGGAGACGGCCGCCACCGCCGCGCAGGGCCTCACTCCCAGGGAAGTCGAGCCCTTCTCCCTCCTCGGCGTCGTCTGGGACGACGCGGCGACCGAGCTGCCCGGCACGGTCGAGGTCCGGACCCGCGCCACCGCCACCGCCCGCTGGTCCGGCTGGCAGGCAGTCGAGACGCACAACGACGAGCACGCGGCGGAACCCGGCACCCCCGAGGGCGACGCGGCCTCCGTCCGCGGCGCGACCGCTCCGCTCTGGGTCGGCGCGTCCGACGCGGTCGAGGTGCGGGTCCGGCCCACGATCACCGACCTGTTCGGCCGAGCCGCCGAGCCCGCCGTCCTCCCGAAGGGGCTTCGCCTGGAACTCGTCGACCCCGGCGCGGACCCGCCCGCCACCGCGAGCACGGTTCCGGGCGCGCAGCCGGCGGCCGGCACGACGGCGACGGACGGGACCGGCGGGACGGGTACGGGCACGACCGTCCCGCCCGACACGGACACCGCCGACGTCGCCGTGCTGCCCGCGCTCAGCCGCGCCCAGACGATCGCCGACGCGCAGGCCCGCGGGCTGGGGCTCCCGGCCGCACCCGAGGCCGACCAGGGGGCGGACGCGCCCCGGGCCGGGTCGGCGGTCGCCGCCGCGAAGCCGTACATCGGCCCCCGCCCGGGCATCATCACCCGCAAGGGGTGGGGCGCGGACGAGAAACTGCGCGAGAGTCAGTTCGCGTACACCACGACGGTGAAGGCGGCCTTCGTCCACCACAGCGCCACCGGGAACAACTACACCTGCTCCCAGTCGGCCTCCATCCTGCGCGGCATCTACCGCTACCACGTCAAGAGCAACGGCTGGCGGGACATCGGCTACAACTTCGCCGTCGACAAGTGCGGAAACATCTACGAGGGCCGGGCCGGCGGTGTCACCAGGGCGGTCCTCGGCGCGCACACGCTCGGCTTCAACAGCAAGACCATGGGCATCGCGGTGCTCGGCAGCTACGCCAGCACCAATCCGCCCACCGCGGCGGTGAACGCCGTCGCCAAGCTCACCGCGTGGAAGCTCGGACTCTTCGGCATCAACCCGAAGGGAACCGTCACCCTCGTCTCCGGCGGCGGCAACAGGTACAAGAAGGGCAGTTCGGTCAAGATGAACGCCATTTCCGGGCACCGCGACGGATTCGCAACCGAATGCCCCGGCGCACGTCTCTACAAGAAGCTCGGCACGACCCGGACCACCTCGGCCCGCCTCCAGGGGCGCTGACCGGGGCCGGGCCGACGGGTCTGCATACACTGGCCAGCCGAACGAGGCCCGGCCCCCGGCAGGAAGCAGAGAACAGACGCCGTGACAGAGGCAAGAGAAGCGATCCTCCTGGTCGGTGGGAAGGGCACCCGGCTCCGTCCCCTCACGGTCCGCACCCCGAAGCCGATGGTGCCGGCGGCGGGAGTCCCCTTCCTCACCCACCAGCTGGCCCGCGCGCGGGCGGCCGGCGTCGAGCACATCGTGCTGGCGACGTCCTACCTGGCCGAGGTGTTCGAGCCGCACTTCGGTGACGGCTCGGACCTCGGCCTGCACATCGAGTACGTCACCGAGCGGGAACCGCTGGGCACCGGCGGCGCGATACGCAACGTCGCCCACAAGCTCACCTCGGGCCCCGACGAGCCGGTGCTCATCTTCAACGGCGACATCCTCACCGGCCTGGACATCCGGGCCCTGGTGACCGCGCACACCGCATCCGGCGCGGACGTCTCGCTGCACCTCACCCGGGTCCAGGACCCGCGTGCGTTCGGCCTCGTCCCCACCGACGCCTCGGGCAGGGTCACCGCCTTCCTGGAGAAGCCGCAGACACCCGAGGAGATCGTCACCGACCAGATCAACGCGGGGGCGTACATCTTCCGCCGCTCGGTCATCGACTCGATCCCCGCCGACCGGCCGGTCTCCGTGGAACGCGAGACCTTCCCGGGACTGCTCGCCTCGGGCGCCCACCTCCAGGGCATGGTCGACTCCACGTACTGGCTCGACCTCGGCACCCCGCAGGCGTTCGTACGCGGCTCCGCCGACCTCGTCCTCGGCCGTGCGCCCTCCCCGGCCGTCCCGGGCCGCTGCGGCGAACGCCTGGTACTGGCGGACGCGCGGGTCGCCCCGGACGCCAAGCTCAGCGGCGGCACGGTCGTAGGCGAGCGCGCGGTGATCGGCGAGGGCGCCCGGATCACCGGCTCGGCGGTACTCGCCGACGCGGTGGTCGAACCCGGCGCGATCATCACCGACTCCCTCGTCGGAGCCGGCGCGCGGATCGGCAGCCGCACAGTGCTGACCGGTGCGGTCATCGGCGACGGCGCCCGGGTCGGCGCCGACAACGAGCTCCGCGACGGCGTCCGCGTCTGGTGCGACGCGGTCCTCCCGGACGGGTCGGTCCGCTTCTCCTCGGACGAGTGAGGCGCGCGGACGAGTGAGGCGCGCGGGCCGGTGGGGTACGCCGGTCGGGGGGACGGCCAGACCGGCGGGGTACGCCGGTCGGTGAGGCGGCCGAGCCGGTGAGGTACGTCTCGGGGCCCGGCGGTCCGGGGCCCCCGGGCTCCCCGGAGCCGTACCCTCGGAAGGGCCCCCGCACCCGCCGAACCACCCGAGGACGCCGACCCGTGGCAGGACGCTTCGCCCCCCGCACCGCGCGCACCGGCCTGCCCCGGCAGTCACCGGCCACCGCGCGCGGGGGAGCGGCCACCGACGGGCCCGCCCCCGTCGAGGCCCCGCTGACGCGGGAGTGGACCCCGCCGGGCCCGCTCGACCTCCGCCTGGTCCTCGGACCCCTGCGGCGCGGGGTCGGCGACCCCACCTTCCGTACGACCGACGACGGCAGCTTCTGGCGGGCCACCCGCACCCCGGCGGGCCCCGGCACCCTCCGCGTCCGCGCGGCGCCCGGAGGCCGGGTCGCGGCGACCGCCTGGGGGCCCGGCGCCGACTGGCTCCTCGACCAGCTGCCCGACCTGCTCGGGGCGGGCGACGACCCGGACGCCTTCGAACCCCGCCACCGGCTGCTCGCCCTCGCCCGGCACAGCCGCCCCGGGCTGCGCCTGCTGCGCACCGGACTGGTGATGGAGTCCCTGATCCCGTCGATCCTCGAACAGAAGGTCACCACCACCGAGGCCTACCGCGCCTGGCGGCTCCTGGTGCGCCGGCACGGCACCCCCGCCCCCGGCCCCACCGCCGGGCTCGGGCTGCACGTCATGCCGGACCCGCGCGCCTGGGCGCTGGTGCCGTCCTGGGAGTGGCACCGGGCCGGCGTCGACGCCAAGCGTTCGGACACCGTCATGCGCGCGGTACGGGTGGCCCGCCGGCTGGAGGAGGCGGCCGACATGGAGCTGCCCGAGGCGAAGGCCCGGCTGGAACTGGTCCCCGGCATCGGCCCCTGGACCTCCGCCGAGACCCTCCAGCGGTCCAACGGCGCCCCGGACGCGGTCACCACCGGCGACTACCACCTGCCGGGCATCGTCGGCCACGCCCTCGCCGACGACCGGCACGCCGACGACACCCGGATGCTGGAGCTGCTCGCCCCCTACGCGGGCCAGCGCCACCGCGCGACCCGGCTGATCCTGCTCTCGGGCGTGAGCCGACCCCGCCGCGGCCCCCGGATGACCCCGGGCGACATCGCGCCGCTCTGAGGCCCGGGCGCCTCGGCGTCCCGCGTCAGCGCACCGTGAGGAAGTCCTCCGCGTCCCGGGCGGCCCGCTCGCGCGGCGCCGTCGCCGGGCGGCCGATGGCCACCGCACCCAGCGGGTCCCAGGATCCGGGCAGATCCAGCACCTCGCGCACCACGGACCGGCAGAACATCGTCGAGGACACCCACGCCGAACCGAGCTGCTCGCCCGCCAGCGCCACCAGGAAGTTCTGCACCCCGGCCCCGGCCGCGACCACGAACATCTCGCGCTCCGCGGTGTCCCGGCGCTCGTCCCCGTAGGTGTGCGAACCGTCCATCACCAGGCACGGGACCGCCAGGTACGGCGCCGAGCGCAGTACGTCGCCCCGGCGCACCCGCTTCCGGATCGACTCCTCGCTCTTCCCGTCGCGCCGCAGATCGGCGATCCAGGCGTCCCGCATCGCGTCGAGCAGCCGGGTCCGCGACTCCTGCGACTCCAGCAGCACGAACCGCCAGGGCGTCGTGTGGTGCGGCGCCGGGGCGGTCACCGCCGCGGCCACCGCCCGCCGGACCGCCCCCGGGTCCACCGGATCGCCGGTGAACTCGCGGACGGTGCGCCGGAGCGTCACCGCCTCCCGGACCGCCTCGGACGTACCGAGCCGGAACATGTCGTCGGCGGCGACCCGCACCAGCGCACGCGCACCCGCGGGCTCGTCCGGGTCGCCGTCCGGTCCGCCGGCCCGGGCGACCACGTGCCCGAGCCCGCGCACCACCGCGACCGGCAGCCCGGCCGCCTTGCCCTTCACCAGGTCGCCCGCGGCGGCCAGCTCGTCGGCGGTGGCGACCACCGTCGCGCTCAGCGGATTGCCGTACGCGTCCGTACCGCCCCGCAGGTCGTCCAGGACCCGCACCCCGGCCGCGCCGATCGCCACGTCCGTCAGCCCCGCCCGCCACGGCCGCCCGAAGGTGTCCGTGACGACGACGCCGACCTCCACGCCCAGTGTGTCCCGCAGCCCGTCCCGGATCGCCCGGGCCGAACGGTCCGGGTCCTCGGGCAGCAACAGCACCGTCCCGGCGGGGGTGTTCGAGGCGTCCACCCCGGCGGCGGCCATCACCAGACCCTGCCGGTTCTCGACGATGCGCAGGGTGCCGCGCCGCGCCACCACGCGTACGGTCTCCGCGTCGATCGCCGACTCGCGGTCGGTCGCCTCCATGATCCGGCCCTCGGCCTTGGAGACGATCTTCGAGGTGACGAGCAGCACGTCGCCGTCGGCCAGCCCCGGCTCGGCGGCGGCGATCAGCTTGGCGAGGTCGTCCCCCGCCCGCACCTCGGGCAGTCCGGGCAGCGCCCACACCCGGTACGCGGGCGCATCCGCCGTGCTCACGCCCGTACCTCCTCGGCCAGCGTCAGCGCCTGACGGGCCATCTCGGCCGTCGCGTCGACGTCCGTCATCATCAGCGGCACCGCGCGGCAGCGGATGCCCGCCGACTCCACCGCGTCCACCGCACCGGCGTCCACGGTGTCCACCAGCCACCCGTCCAGCAGCCCGGAGCCGTAGTGCTCGGCCACCGCGGCCGCCGTCGACTCCACACCCACCGCGGCCAGCACCTTGTCGGCCATCCCGCGCACCGGGGCGTCCCCCACGATGGGAGAGAGACCGACGACCGGCACACCGGCCTCGGCGATGGCCTCCCGGATGCCGGGCACCGCCAGGATCGTGCCGATGGACACCACCGGGTTCGACGGCGGGAAGACGATGACGTCGGCCGCCGCGATGGCTTCCAGCACGCCCGGGGCGGGCTTGGACTGCTCCGCGCCGACCGGCACGATCGCCCGCGCCGGGACGGACGCCCGCAGCCGCACCCAGTACTCCTGGAAATGGATGGCCTTGGTCTCGCCGTCGATCTCCACGGCCACGTGCGTCTCGACCCGGTCGTCGGACATCGGCAGCAGCCGGACCCCCGGCTGCCAGCGGTCGCAGAGGGCCTCGGTGACCGCGCTGAGCGGGAAGCCCGCGCCCAGCATCTGGGTACGGACCACATGGGTCGCGAAGTCGCGGTCGCCCAGCCCGAACCAGTCCGGGCCCACGCCGTAGGCCGCGAGCTCCTCCTTGAGGTGGAAGCTCTCGTCGGTGCGCCCCCAGCCCTGTTCCTCGTTGATGCCCCCGCCGAGGGTGTACATCACGGTGTCGAGGTCGGGGCAGACCTTCAGCCCGAACAGATGGATGTCGTCGCCGGTGTTGCCGATGACGGTGATCTCCGCGTCGGGTGCGGCCTGTTTGAGGCCACGCAGGAAACGAGCACCACCGATACCGCCGGCCAGAACCACAATGCGCATGCCACCAGTCTGTCAGGCGGAGCCTGATCCTCTGTGGGGTGGTGGCGGGCGACGGGTGGGGCTCTCAGGCGGAGCCTGATCCGCTGCGGGGCGGTGGTGGGCGACGGGTGGGCTGTCAGGCCGGGGAGGAGTGCTCGGGGGGTGGTTCCCCGGGCCGGCACTCCTCGGGGCGGTGTTCCTCAGGCCGGTACGGCGTCGAGGGCGGCCGGGGCGCACCGGGCGGTGTGCATCGGCATCTCGGTGAGGCCGGGGAAGTACACGTGCAGGCTGACGGCGGGCGTGAGGGAGTCGTTGACCACCTCGTGGACGTACCCGGGGGCGAAGACGTGCTGGCCGTCGGCGCCGATGCGCCGGGTCCCGCGCTCGGTGTGCTCGGTCAACTCGCCTTCCAGCACGGTGAGTACGCCGGACGACTGGCCGTGGTCGTGGCGCCCGCTGCCCTGTCCGGGGACCCAGCTGAGCAGCCAGACCTCGTACCCGGGGCCGGTGCGCAGCCGGTGGTACCAGCGGGTGGTGGTGTCGTACTGGACGAGCGGGGCCCACTGGGTGCGGTCGGCGGCGATGGATCGGGCCAGACCGGCGAACTCGGCCACGGTGGTGGGGTGTTGCTTCGGCGGCAGGAGCAGGTGCTGGACCTCCAGGAGGTCGCCGGCGATCTGCAGGTCGCTGTCGTTGTTCATGGATGCGGTGGTCCTCGGCATCGGTGGTGCGCGTGGGGGTGCGACTCGGTGGTGGTGCGCGGGGGCCCGGGCGGACACGCCGGTACGGCGGTTTCCTGCGCGGGGCGCCCGGGGGCGCGGTGCTGGAGGCCCGTGGCGTCCGGCTCGCCGACCGTGCCCGTGAGGGGCGCGGAGGGGAAGCGGGAACCCGGATTCAGAGCGGGAGCGCTGATCGGAGCCGGAGCCGCGAGGGCATCAACAGCAGCGACAGCTGGAACAGCAACAGCGGGCCTGGACAGCGGTGCGGAACCCACGGACGTGGGTGGCGTACATCGCGACGGTCGCTGGCATGGTGACAAGGAGACCGGCTCGTTACCCGCGCTGTCAACTCGGCGTCCCATTTGGCGGCAATGTTTCACCCCTTCCGGTCGCCGGCGCTGAAGAAAGGTTTGTGCACCGACGGGGCAGGACAGGTGGCGCATCATCCGGGCGCTCAAACCTTGCTGACAGTCTGTGACTCGTCTGTGATCTTGGTCGCTTCGGTGATCGAATCGAACCGGCCCGCACGCCCCGTTCGTCTCACTGGTCGGGGGGAGCGGGGTGGTTGGGCTCTAGGCATATGTCAGGTTTTTGGTGGTTTGATAACTTTCCGCGTATGTTTGGTTCCGCAGAGTGAATACCGGGGCCAATAGCAGAAGCTCGCTTGACCGGCCCAGAGCTACACACTTGTAATTTCACTCGTGTTGTTCGGCCGCACGGAGAGTGACGGTCACGTCACGGGGACGTAAGAGACAGACGAGGGGCGCACATGACCGAGCTGTTCCAGCAACTGCTGGTCGAGGACGCGGACGAGGAACTCGGCTGGCAGGAGCGCGCGCTGTGCGCCCAGACCGATCCCGAGTCCTTCTTCCCGGAGAAGGGCGGATCGACCCGGGAGGCCAAGAAGGTCTGCCTCGCCTGCGAAGTCCGTTCCGAATGCCTGGAGTACGCCCTGTCGAACGACGAGCGGTTCGGCATCTGGGGCGGGCTCTCCGAGCGGGAGCGGCGGCGCCTGAAGAAGGCCGCGATCTGACCGGTACGGCTCCGAGGGCCCGTGTCCTCCGATCCGGCGGGCGGACCTGACGAGCGGTCGACCCGACGAGCCGGTCGCGCGAACCGCACCATCACGACATCTCCACTGCGCTGCTCCCACTGCGCTGCTCCCACCGCGCTGCTTCCACCGCACCGGGCGGGCCACCCGGCCGTCGCCTCCGTACGGCCGTCCTCTCCACGCGGCCCCCGCGCCCCTCACGTCCGTGCGGCCCCGCGGGAACCCCGGACCAGCCCGATGGCCCGTGGCCCCGGCCCTTCCCCCCAGGGTCCGGACCACGGGCCATCGGCGTGGCCGCACCCGCACCGGGAACCGCCGCCCGCACCCGTCGCGGCGCCCCGTGAACCTGCGTACCGCCGGGGGTACGGGGAGTGCGGAGATCCGCGCCGGGCGGGCCAGGTCTCCGCGGTCGCCGCCCGCGCGGCCCCCTCAGGGCCGTCCCGGGGTTCCTGGCGGGACAGCCCTCAAAGCGTGTTGCCGGCGACGCCCGGCACGCACGCTCGCCGCGTTGTCGGGATCACCCCGACGCGTCCGGTATCGGGGTGTCCCTCCGCCGCGCGATCGCACGCACCGGACGCCGCCGGACCCGCCCTCCGGGCGGACGGCGCTGCTTTCGCGACGCGCTCTACCCTGCGGGGTGCGGCCGGGGTTCACCCGCTCGGCGCCAACGCCCGCGATCCGTACCGTTAGTGTGGGGCCCCGTCCGAGACACGCCAACGCCCTCCCGGGGCGCGCGTGTACACCGATGCAGCCTCACCGGGGGGAACGCCCCCGGAACCCGGCCGGAGGGCCCGTACCTCGATGTCCGTGCAGAGTCACCCGGCGGCGCCGAACGCGTCCGCCCCCCCAGAGTTCCCCCGCCACGTCGTCACCGCCGTGCTCGTCTCCCACGACGGCGCACGCTGGCTGCCCGACGCGCTCGCGGGCCTGCTCGGGCAGGAGCGCCCCGTACAGGACGCCGTCGCCGCCGACACCGGCAGCGCCGACGACTCCGCGCGGCTGGTCACCGAGGCGCTGGGCGGTGACCGCGTCCTGCACCTCGCGCGCCGGACCGGCTTCGGCACCGCCGTCGACGAAGCGGTACGCACCGCGACCGTGCTGACCGCCGACGACCTGCCCTACCTCAAGCGCCCCAGCGGCTGGGACCCCGTCACCAGGACCTGGCGGGACGACGCCTACGACCTGCCGGAACTCCCCTACGGCGAACCCGTCCAGTGGCTCTGGCTGCTCCACGACGACTGCGCCCCCGAGCCCGACGCCCTCGCCGAACTGCTGCGCGTCGTCGACGTCGACCCGCAGGCCGCGATCGTGGGACCCAAGCTGCGCGGCTGGTACGACCGCCGGCAGCTGCTCGAAGTCGGCGTCACCATCGCCAACAGCGGCCGTCGCTGGACCGCGCTCGACCGGCGCGAACAGGACCAGGGCCAGCACGACCAGGTCCGCAGCGTCCTCTCCGTCTCGTCCGCGGGCATGCTCGTGCGGCGCGACGTCTGGGAGGAGCTCGGCGGCTTCGACCGCAGGCTCCCCCTGATGCGCGACGACGTCGACCTCTGCTGGCGCGCCCACATGGCCGGACACCGGGTGCTCGTCGCCCCCGACGCCGTGCTCCGGCACGCCGAGGCCGCCGCCCGCGAACGCCGCCCCATCGACTGCGCCGGACGTTCGGTGGTCGGCCCGCACCGCGTCGACCGGGCCGGTGCCGTCTACGCGATGCTCGCGAACAGCCCGGCCAAGAAGCTCCCCTGGGTGCTGCTCCGCCTCGTCGTCGGCACCCTGCTCCGCACCCTCGCCTACCTCGTCGGCAAGGTCCCCGGCCAGGCGATCGACGAGGTCACCGGCCTCGTCGGCACCCTGCTGCGGCCGGGCAGGATCATGGCCGCACGCCGCGCCCGCGGCAAGGGCACCGTCGACCCGGCCGAACTCCGCTCCCTCTTCCCGCCGCCCGGTGCCACCGTCCGCGCCACCGTCGAGCAGGTCGCCGGCAACTTCGGCTCGCGCGCGGACGCCGACGCCGCGGGCGGCTCGCGCCACGGAGCCGTCGAGTCCGGACCCGGCGGCGACGACGCCGACTTCCTGGAGGTCGAGCAGTTCGCCCGGCTCAAGCGGATCGGCCGCAAACCCGGCCCCGTCCTCTTCGCCCTCCTGCTGCTCGTCTCGCTCCTCGCCTGCCGCTCCCTGCTCGGCGGCGGCGCGCTGGCCGGCGGCGCGCTGCTGCCCGCACCGGACTCCGTCGCCGACCTCTGGGGCCGGTTCGCGGACGGCTGGCACCCCGTCGTCACCGGCTCCACCGAGGCGGCCCCGCCCTACCTCGGCGTACTCGCCGCCGTCTCGGCCCTCTTCCTCGGCTCCACCGGCTTCGCGTTGACCCTGCTGCTCGTCTGCTCGGTACCGCTCGCCGGACTCACGGCTTACTTCGCGTCCCGGCCGCTCATCGAGTCCCGCCTGCTGCGGGCCTGGGCGAGCATCGCGTACGCCTTCCTGCCGGCCGTCACCGGAGCGCTGGCCACCGGACGCCTGGGCACCGCCGTGCTCGCCGTGCTGCTCCCGCTGATGGCCCGTACCGCCGTCTCGGCCCACGGCCTGCGCGGCGACGGACGGCTCCGCGGCAGCTGGCGGGCCACCTGGGCCTTCACCCTGCTGCTCACCTTCACCACCGCGTTCACCCCGATCGTGTGGCCGCTCGCCGTCGTCCTCGGCCTGGGCGTGCTCGCCCTGCGCCGCCGGGACATCGCCGCGTACGGACTCCGGTTCCTCGCCACCGTCGGCACCCCGCTGCTCGTCCTCGCGCCCTGGTCGCTGAGCCTGCTGACCCGGCCGTCCGACCTGCTCCGGGAAGCGGGCCTGGACCTCGGCGAGGGCACCGCCTCCGCCGTCGACCTGCTCTCGCTGAGCCCCGGCGGCCCCAAGGGCGGCGGCTCCGTCCTCTTCCTCGGCATCGTGCTCGCGGCCCTCGCCGCCCTGCTGCGCGGCGAACGCCAGACCGCGATTCGCGCCGCCTGGGCCGCCGCCCTCGTCGGCCTGCTCTTCGCGGGCGTCAGCAACGGCTCCACCTGGGCCGGTCCCGCCACCCTCGTCTACGGCACCGCGCTGATCGCCGCCGCCCTGCTGGGCGCGGACGGGGCGCGCATCCGCGTCGCCGCCCTCAGCTTCGGCTGGCGGCAGCCGGTGGCCGCGCTGATCGCGCTGGCCTCCGCCGCCGCGCCGGTGGTGGCCGCCCTCGCCTGGATGGCGGGCGGCGCCGCCGGACCGCTGGAGCGCCGCGACCCGGTGCAGGTTCCCGCGTTCGTCGCGGAGGAGAGCAGCACGGCCGACCAGCCGCGCACCCTGGTGCTCGGCGGGACCTCGGCAGGATCGGTCTCGTACACCCTGGTCCGCGGATCCGGCGCCCGCCTCGGCGACGCCGAACTGACCGCGGTGACCGGCAGCGACAGCCACCTGGACAAGATCGTCGCCAACCTGGTGGCGGGCTCCGGCGCCGACCAGGGCCACCAGCTCAGCGGCTTCGCCGTGCGGTACGTGCTGGTGCGCGACGGCGCCCCGCGCGAGATGGGCCGGGTACTCGACGCGACGCCCGGCCTCAGCCGCCTCAGCCAGCTCGACGGCAGCGCCCTGTGGCGGGTCGACCAGGACGTCGCCCGCGTCATGATCGTCCCGGGCTCCGGTGACGGCGAGGGCGTGGCGGTGCCCTCGGGCGCCGTGGAATCCCACACCAAGATCCCGGCGGGCGAGGACGGCCGGCTGCTCCGCCTCGCCGACGCGGCCGACCCCGCCTGGCAGGCCACCCTGGACGGGAAGCCGCTCACCCGCAAGACCGTCGACGGCTGGGCGCAGGGCTTCGAGCTTCCCGCGTCCGGCGGCCGGCTCGACCTCACCTACGACACCCCCCTCACGCACTCCGCGTGGATCTGGGCGCAGATCGGGCTCGCCGTGGTCCTCGTGGTCATGGCCCTGCCGGGCCGCCGCCGCGAGATCGACGACGACCTCCCCGAGGACGCCGAAGCCGCCGCGGCGGCCGACGCGGCCGAGGGCGACGGACGCCGGGCCCGCCGGCTCCGCGCCGCCGCCGAGGCGGAAGCAGCCGCCGCGGCGGCCGAAGGCGAGCCGTCGCCGGACGGTCCGCCGGCCGTCCCCGGCTTCGGCACCGGCGCGCCCGAGGAGGACCGGCCCGAGCCGGAGCCGTACGCCCCGGCGCACGGCGAGGACGGCGCGTACGTCCCGGCGCAGGCCGAGGGCGACGGTACGTACGCCGCGCAGGCCGAGGAGGGGGACGGCACGTACGCCGCGGTTCCCCAGCAGCAGTACGCCGAGTGGGACGGGCAGCAGTACCAGCAGTCCGCGTACGCGCCGTACCAGACCGATCAGCACCAGACCGATCAGCACCAGACCGGTCCGTACCCGACCGACCCGTACCCGGCCGAGCAGCAGTACCCCGCCGAGCAGTACCCGGCGGACCAGTACCCGGCGGACCAGTACGGGACCGGCCAGTTCCAGCAGGTCGACCCGTACCAGCAGAACGCCGACGTCTACGACCCGTACGGCTACGGGCAGCAGCAGCAACAACAGCAGGAACAGCAGCAGCACCAGGGTTACGAGACCCAGGCCCCGTACGACCCCTACACGGGGCAGCGGTACGGCGTCCACGACACCGACGAGCAGGTCGACCCGAACGCCCCGGACCAGGCGCCGTGGCAGACCCGTAACGCATCGCGAGGCGAGTCCGAGTGAAGTCCACACCCCTGTCCCTCATCGCGGGCGCCGTCGCGCTCGCCGCCGTCACCGGTGTCGCCGCGTTCAACGCGCCCGGCGGCACCGCTCCGGCGAAGGCCGCGTCCGCGACCCGGCTGCCCGTCGAGCGGTCCAGCCTGCTCTGCCCGGCGCCCAGCGACTCGGAGCTGGCCGAGACCGCGTACACCTCCTTCACCCCGGCGGGGAAGGGGACGGGCGAGGAGTCGGCCGCCGAGCTGACGCGGACGCTCCCCGTCACGGACGACGGCACCGGCGACGCCACCACCGACAAGACCGACAAGACTGCGGACGACAAGGCCGCCGCGGCGGCGAAGAAGAAGGCGGAGAAGCCGGTCCTCGCGCTCAAGGAGGCCGGGAAGCCCGTCACGGCCGAGGCCGACGGCGCCGACGCGCCGGCGCTCGTCGGCACCGCCACCGGTGCGCTCGCTCCGGGCTGGAGCGCGCAGCAGACCACCTCGGTCTCCGTCGGCTCCACCCGAGGGCTGCTCGGCGTCAGCTGCACCGCGCCCGACACGGAGTTCTGGTTCCCCGGCGTCAGTACGGCCGCCACCTCGCAGGACTACATCCACCTGACCAACCCGGACGACAGCGCGGCGATCGCCGACATCCAGCTGTTCGGCCCGGACGGCGACCTCAAGGCGGACGTCGGCGACGGGATCGCCGTACCGGGACACTCCGGCGTGGCCATGCTGCTCTCCACGCTGACCGGCGAGGCCGTCGACGGCGTCACCGCCCACGTCACCACCCGCAGCGGCCGGGTCGGCGCCGTGGTCCGGGGCGCCGAGGAGGACAGCGGGAGCGACTGGCTGACCGCCTCCGCGGACCCCTCCGCCACGGTGGTGATGCCCGGCATCCCCGCCGACGCCACCTCGGTCCAGCTGATCGCGTTCGCGCCCGGCGACGACGACGCGGACGTCAAGGTGCAGCTGGTGGGGAAGACGGCGACCTTCGCCCCGGCGGGCAACGACACCCTGCACATCAAGTCGGGCATGACCGCGAGCGTCGACCTGAAGAACGTCACCCGCAAGGAGCCGGGCTCGCTGCGGCTCACTCCGGCCGAGGGTGGCCGGGCCACCCCGATCGTGGCCGCGCTGCGCGTGGTGCGGGGTACCGGCTCCGGCCAGGAGATCGCGTACATCCCGGCCACCCGGCCGGTCGGGGCCCGGGCGAGCGTGGCCGACAACCGGTCCAAGGGCTCGACCCTGTCGCTCGTCGCACCCGGCGCCACCGCCCAGGTGAAGGTCACCGCCACGGCGGGCAGCGAGGGCGGTGAACAGGCCGTCAAGTCGTACACGGTCAAGGGCGGTACGACCCTCGCGTTCACCCCGCCCGTCCCGTCCGGGCTCAAGGGCTCGTACGCGCTGACGGTGGAGACGGAGTCGGGCGGCCCCGTCTACGCGGCCCGCACGCTCGCCCTCCCGGAGGACGGCGTGCAGATGTTCACCGTGCAGACGCTGCCGGACGACCGGGGCACGGTCGAGGTCCCGGCCGCGGTGCAGGACCTGACGGTCCTGGACGACTGACGGCACGGGCCGCACCGGTGGCTCCCGGCCGTCCGGCCGCCGGGAGCCACCGGTGCGGGAAACACGTTTCAGCCCTGCCGTGCCGGAGGTCGGCTCAGTCCTGCCCGTACCGGGGGTCGACGGACTCGGGGGAGAGTCCCAGCAGCTCCGCGACCTGCTCCACCACGACCTCGTGCACCAGCAGCGCCCGCTCGTCCCGGCTCTTCGACCGGATCTCGACGGGGCGCCGGTAGACGACGATCTGCGCGGGCTGCCCCTTCGCCGCCGAGACCGCGCGCCCCAGCGGCACCGTGTCCTCGAACGTCACCGGCGCGTCCTGCACCACGAAGTCCACCTCGGCGAGTTGTGGCCAGCGCCTCTCCAAGCGCTCCACCGAGTCCTGCACGAGATCGCTGAAGGTCTCCGAGCGACTCACCGACAGCGGTACCTGCGGCGGGGCCAACGGCCCGCGCATGCCCCGGCCGTGGCGGTCGCGGTGCCGGGGCCGGGGGTCGGGCGGGGGCGAAGGTGCGGGACTGTCCATCACCGACGCAGCGTAACCCTCTCGGCGCGGCTGGTCCGACGCCCGGTACGGGGTGGAGCCGCCGTGCCGGCACCTCCCGGGGGAGAGATTTCAACCTCGATTTTCCGGCCAAGTTGAGCCACTTTTCGGCCCCGCTCGTGATCACTGAATCCTCACTCCCCGCCCTTCCCGTCACCACGGGGTGCCCACGCGCGCACACAAGCGGAACCTCTGTGACCAGCCGCTCTCCGGCCGGCGGCGGACCGGCGCGGCCGACGGAAAGGCCGCCGTGACCGGGAACGGGGGACGACACGGGGGCCCGACCCGGGGGAGGGTCGTCGCAGCCCGCTCAAGAGTGCGGTACCGTCCAACGTCGTGAGCCCTGTACGTCGCTGTTCGCGCACTGCGTGCGGCCGTCCTGCCGTCGCGACACTGACGTACGTCTATGCCGACTCGACTGCGGTCCTCGGCCCGCTCGCCACCTACGCCGAGCCCCACTGTTACGACCTCTGCGCCGAACACAGTGAGCGGCTCACCGCGCCCCGGGGCTGGGAGGTGGTCCGGCTCACCGACTCCTCCGCCCCCACCCACCACAGCGCCGACGATCTCGAAGCGCTGGCCAACGCCGTCCGCGAGGCCGCCCGCCCGCGCGACCGGGGCCAGGACGGAACCGGCCGTGGGCCGCGTACCGCCGACCCCGTCGAGGTCGCGCGCCGGGGCCACCTGCGGGTCCTGCGCTCCCCCGACTCCTGACGGCGCCCGCCCACCGTCCCGCACCGCCGGTGGGCGGCCCGTAACGGCGTATCCGGGGCCGGGTAGTTTGGGCGCTCAGCCCAGACCCCAGGAGGACCGGCCGTGGTTGCTGATCTGTCGCAGCTCGTGAAGGCGTACGACGTGCGAGGCGTCGTACCCGACCAGTGGGACGAATCGCTCGCCGAACTCTTCGGCGCGGCGTTCGTCCAGGTCACCGACGCGGACGCGATCGTCATCGGCCACGACATGCGCCCGTCCTCGCCCGGCCTCGCGGGCGCCTTCGCCCGGGGCGCACAGGCCCGCGGCGCCGACGTCACCCTGATCGGCCTCTGCTCCACCGACCAGCTGTACTACGCCTCCGGAACCCTCGGCGTGCCCGGCGCGATGTTCACCGCCTCGCACAACCCGGCCCAGTACAACGGCATCAAGCTCTGCCGCGCCGGAGCCGCCCCGGTGGGCCAGGACACCGGCCTCGCCGACATCCGCGGCCTCGTGGAACGGTGGTCCGAGCACGGAGCGCCCACCCCCGCCGCCGGCCACGGAACGCTCACCGAGCGCGACACCCTCGACGACTACGCCGCCCACCTCCTCGGCCTCGTGGACCTGACCGCGATCCGGCCGCTCAAGGTCGTGGTGGACGCGGGCAACGGCATGGGCGGCCACACCGTACCCACGGTCTTCCAGGGCCTGCCGCTCGACGTCGTACCGATGTACTTCGAACTCGACGGCACCTTCCCGAACCACGAGGCCAACCCCCTCGACCCGGCCAACATCGTGGACCTGCGGGCCCGCGTCCTCGCCGAGGGCGCCGATCTGGGCCTCGCCTTCGACGGCGACGCCGACCGCTGCTTCGTCGTCGACGAACGCGGCACGGGCGTCTCGCCGTCCGCCGTCACCGCCCTCGTCGCGGAGCGGGAACTCGCCCGCAACGGCGGCAAGGGCACCGTCATCCACAACCTGATCACTTCGTGGTCCGTCCCCGAGGTCATCCGCGAGAACGGCGGCACCCCCGTCCGCACCCGCGTCGGCCACTCCTTCATCAAGGCCGAGATGGCCGAGCACGGCGCGATCTTCGGCGGCGAACACTCGGCGCACTACTACTTCCGGGACTTCTGGAACGCCGACACCGGCATGCTCGCCGCCCTCCACGTCCTCGCCGCCCTCGGCGGACAACCGGGCACGCTCTCCGCGCTGCTCACCTCGTACGACCGCTACACCGGTTCCGGCGAGATCAACTCCACCGTCGCCGACCAGGCGGACCGCCTCGCCGCGATCCGCGCCGCGTACGGCGACCGCGAGGACGTGACCTTCGACGAGCTGGACGGCCTCACCGTCGCCTCCACCGACTGGTGGTTCAACGTCCGCGCCTCCAATACCGAACCGCTGCTGCGTCTGAACGTCGAAGCCCGCGACGAGGCCACCATGGCGGCGGTACGGGACGAAGCCCTGGCCCTCGTCCGGGCATAGCGCCCGCACCGGCGGCAGGGGCGGGCCGCCCGTCGGGAGCCCGTGCCCACGTGCTCGGCGGGGCGGCTCCTCCGTCGTGGAACGCGGTGCGTTCATCCGCCGGCCGCCGCCCGTTCGGGTTCCGGCCGGACGCGCGTACCGCCGCCGGGCGATGCTGCGAACGGCACCGGTGAGTCCACCCGGTCGTCGCGCGGCCTCCGGTGCCTTCCCGCCCGGCCGTCGCGCAGCGGGGGTCGCGGTCCTGCCGGACCGCGACCCCCGCACCCCGGCGGTAGGCTGGCCCCGCCCCAACCGCGCGAAGCTCAACCGCATGTTCGAAGGGACCGCCCATGGCACTCGAAGCCGGCCTTCTGGAGATCCTCGCCTGTCCGGCGTGCCACTCCCCGCTCGACGACCGCACGGCGGACGACAGCCCGGAGCTGGTCTGCACCGGCGCCGACTGCGGGCTGGCCTACCCGGTCCGCGACGGCATCCCGGTGCTCCTCGTGGACGAGGCCCGCCGCCCCGCGTGACCGGACGCCGGGCACGTACGGCCGACGCCTCCGGACCATCCGGCGGCGACCGGCCGCGACCGCTCCCGGCAGCCGCACACTGATCCGCACGTGTGACCGGAGGCCCACCGCCATGCTCGACGAGACGTTGCTCGACGCCCCGGACGCCCTGGCCAGGGCCGACCGCCGGGGGCTCCTGCGCGGGGCCGCCGAGGCCGGCGCCCGCGTCCGTACCGCAGCCCTGCACACGGCAGAGGCCGGCGTCGGAGGGCTGACCCCCGAGGGCAGGCCGCGCGCCGTCCTCGTGGCCGGACCCGGCACCGCCGCCGCGGGCGTCGCCGACATCGTCGGCGCCCTCGCGGGAGCCGCCGCACCGGTCACCCGTCTCCGGCCCACCGGCGTCGCCCCGGCAGGCGGAGCGCTGCGCTGGACCCTGCCCGGCTGGGCCGGTCCGGTCGACCTGCTCCTCATCGCCACCGCCGACGGCGCCGAACCCGGCCTCTCGCTCCTCGCCGAACAGGCCTACCGGCGCGGCTGCTCCGTCGTCGCCGTCGCCCCCACCCGCTCACCGCTGCGTGAAGCCGTCGAGAGGGCCCACGGGCTCCTCGTCCCCATGGCCGCCGCCCCGCACGGCGAGTACGACGCCGAGACCTCGGCCGCGGGCCCCGGCACCCTCTGGGCGCTGCTCACCCCGCTCCTCGCCCTGCTCGACCGGGTCGGCCTGCTCGCGGCGTCCGAGGAAGACCTGCGCAAGGTCGCGGACCGGCTGGACCGCACCGCCGAACGGTGCGGGCCCGCCATCGCCACGTACAGCAACCCGGCCAAGACCCTCGCCGCCGAGCTCGCCGACACGCTGCCGCTCGTCTGGACCGAGGGCGAGGCCGCGGGCCCGGTCGGCCGCCGGTTCGCCGCCGTCCTCGCCGAACTCGCCGGCCGCCCGGCGCTCACCGCGCCGCTCCCCGAAGCCCTGCCCTCGCACGGCGCCCTGCTCGCCGGGGACTTCGCGGCCGGAGCCGATCCCGAGGACTTCTTCCGCGACCGCGTCGACGAGGGGGAAACCCTGCGCGCCCGTGTCGTCCTCCTCCGGGACCGGCCCACCGGCGGGCTGACCGCCGCCCCCGCCGCCCGCGAACTCGCTCTCGGCCACGACACCGCCATCAGCGAACTCGAACCCGACGAGGGCAGCGAACTCGAAGCGCTCGCCGAACTCCTCGCCGTCACCGACTTCGCCGCCGTCTACCTCGCACTGGCCTCCGAACCACCGGCCGCCGAGAACCCCGCCTGACGCGACCGGGCGGAGCTGCCGCACGCTGCCTCCCGCGGCCCAAGACCTGCCGCACGCTGTCCCACGCGGTCCGGGGCCCCACGGGCCCGCGGGGGCCGGACCGAGGCACCCCGCCCGCCATGTCCGTCCCCGCACCCGTCCTGCCAGCCCCACCCGTCCCGCCTGCCACACCTTCACGAAAGCCCGAGGACCACCCCATGGACCGGCTCTCCAACACCGTGCGCCCCTACGCCTGGGGCTCCACCACGGCCATCCCCGAGCTGCTCGGCACCCCACCCACCGGGGAGCCGCAGGCCGAGATGTGGATGGGAGCCCACCCCGGAGCGCCGTCCCTGCTCACCCGTGACGGCGCCGAACTCCCTCTCGACCAGGTCATCGCCTCCGACCCCGCCCGCGAACTCGGTGCCGCGACCGTCGAGAAGTTCGGCCCCCGCCTCCCCTTCCTCCTCAAGCTCCTCGCCGCCGGAGCCCCGCTCTCCCTTCAGGTCCACCCCGACCTGACGCAGGCCCGGCTCGGCTTCGCCGACGAGGAGGCCCGCGCCATCCCGCTCGACGCCCCCCACCGCACGTACCGGGACGCCAACCACAAGCCCGAACTGATCTGCGCCCTCACCCCCTTCGAGGGCCTCTGCGGTTTCCGCCGGCCCGACGAGGCCGCCGCCCTGCTGGAGGCGCTCGGCGTCGACTCCCTCAAGCCGTACGCCGACCTGCTGCGAGCCCACCCCGAGGAGGCCGCCCTCCGCGAGGTGCTCACCGCGATCCTCACCGCCGACCCGGAGGAGATGGCCGCGACCGTCGGGGAGGCAGCCGCCGCCGCCGAACGCCTGGGGGGCCCGCACGCCCCGTACGCCGAGATCGCCCGCCACTACCCGGGCGACGCCGGGGTCATCGCCGCGATGCTCCTCAACCACGTACGGCTCCAGCCCGGCGAGGCGCTCTACCTCGGCGCGGGCGTCCCGCACGCCTACCTCGACGGCCTCGGCGTCGAGATCATGGCCAACTCGGACAACGTCCTGCGCTGCGGACTCACCCCCAAGCACATCGACGTACCCGAACTCCTGCGCGTCGTGCGCTTTGAAGCCACCGAGCCGGGCGTACTGCGCCCCGAGGCCGCACCTTCCGGCGAGGAGCCGTACGAGACCCCGGTCGACGAGTTCCGGCTCTCCCGCTTCGACCTCCCGCCGGGCGCGGCCCCCGTCGATCTGACGGCCGCCACCCCGCAGATCCTGCTCTGCACCGCCGGCTCGCTCCGGACCGGTGACCTGGACCTCGTCCCGGGCGGCTCGGTCTTCGTCCCGGCAGGCGAAACAGTCGAAACCTCGGGTAACGGCACACTCTTCCGGGCAACCGTGGTGGCCTGACACACCGCCCGTCCCCGGTGCTGCAACAATGTGCGGCCGTACCGCGGCCATCCATGAGCGCGGGCACCGATCCGCGTTCGCGGAACCGATCCGCGTTTGCAGCACCGAGGAAGGGACACCAGGCACCCATGAGCGCGTCAGGCGGAACCAAGGCGATCGTGGCGGCACTCTCCGCCAACCTCGCCATCGCGGCGGCCAAATTCGTGGCGTTCCTCTTCAGTGGCTCCTCGTCGATGCTCGCTGAGAGCGTCCACTCGCTGGCCGACTCCGGCAACCAGGGACTCCTGCTGCTCGGAGGGAAGAAGGCACAACGCCAGGCCACCCCCGAGCACCCCTTCGGCTACGGGCGCGAGAGGTACATCTACGCCTTCCTCGTCTCCATCGTCCTGTTCTCGGTCGGTGGCATGTTCGCGGTCTACGAGGGCTACGAGAAGATCAAGCACCCGCACCCCATCGAGGCCTGGTACTGGCCGGTGGGCGTGCTGGTCTTCGCGATCATCGCCGAGGGATTCTCGTTCCGTACGGCGATCACCGAGTCCAACCAGACCCGCGGCACGATGAGCTGGACGGACTTCATCCGCCGAGCCAAGGCCCCCGAGCTCCCCGTCGTACTGCTGGAGGACTTCGGCGCGCTCATCGGCCTGGTCCTCGCCCTCGGCGGCGTCGGCCTCGCGCTCGCCACCGACGACGGCGTCTGGGACGGCATCGGCACCCTCTGCATCGGCGTCCTGCTCATCGTCATCGCGCTGGTGCTCGCCGCCGAGACGAAGTCCCTGCTCCTCGGCGAGTCGGCCGGTCCCGAGCAGATCGAGAAGATCAAGGCCGCCGTCGTCGACGGTGACACGGTGACCGGCATCATCCACATGCGCACCCTCCACCTCGGCCCCGAGGAACTGCTCGTCGCCGCCAAGATCGCCGTCCAGCACGACGACACCGCGACCGAGGTCGCCAACGCGATCAACGCCGCCGAGACCCGCATCCGCGCGGCGGTGCCGATCGCCCGCGTCATCTACCTGGAGCCCGACATCTACAGCGCCGACGCCGCGTCGACGGGCACCAACCCCGGCCGGTCCACCCTGGCCGAGGACGCCGAACAGCCCTCCGGCGGCTCCAGTGTCCCGGAGGGCCGGGCGGACTCCGAGGGCGAGAACCCTTCCGGCCCCGGGCACTGACGCCCACCGTTGCGTACGTCACGTGAGCGCACCGTCCTTCCCGTCGGCCGGTGCGCTCAACTCTGCGCGGTGTAGATTCGTACGCGTACCAGACGTCGCTGCTGATGGCGGTCGGGCGGCCCGCGGAAGCGGACCGGCCGAGGGAGAGAGGGCCTCCGACGGACTGCGCTGCGAGCCCGGGCATTCCTGTGTCCGGCGCCGCACAGCCAGCCAGCCCACCCTCGATCCTCACGAGGAGCAGACCCGCCATGACGACGGTCAGCCAGAACCAGGACTTCAAGGTCGCCGACCTCTCCCTCGCGGTGTTCGGCCGCAAGGAGATCACCCTCGCCGAGCACGAGATGCCCGGCCTGATGTCGATCCGCAAGGAGTACGCCGCCGCGCAGCCGCTGGCCGGCGCGCGCATCACCGGCTCGCTGCACATGACCGTGCAGACCGCCGTGCTCATCGAGACCCTCGTCGCCCTCGGCGCCGACGTCCGCTGGGCCTCCTGCAACATCTTCTCCACCCAGGACCACGCGGCCGCCGCCATCGCCGTCGGCCCGACCGGTACCCCCGAGGCTCCGGCCGGCGTCCCCGTCTTCGCCTGGAAGGGCGAGACGCTGGAGGAGTACTGGTGGTGCACCGAGCAGGCCCTGACCTGGCCGAACACCCCCACCGGCGGCCCGAACATGATCCTGGACGACGGCGGTGACGCCACCCTCCTGGTCCACAAGGGCGTCGAGTTCGAGAAGGCCGGCGCGGCCCCGGACCCGTCCACCGCGGACAGCGAGGAGTACGCCCACATCCTCACCCTCCTCAACCGCACCCTCGGCGAGTCCCCGCAGAAGTGGACCCAGCTCGCGTCCGAGATCCGCGGTGTCACCGAGGAGACGACCACGGGCGTCCACCGCCTGTACGAGATGCACCGCGACGGCACTCTCCTGTTCCCGGCGATCAACGTCAACGACGCCGTCACCAAGTCGAAGTTCGACAACAAGTACGGCTGCCGCCACTCCCTGATCGACGGCATCAACCGCGCCACCGACGTCCTCATCGGCGGCAAGACCGCCGTCGTCTGCGGCTACGGCGACGTGGGCAAGGGCTGCGCCGAGTCCCTGCGCGGCCAGGGCGCCCGCGTGATCATCACCGAGATCGACCCGATCTGCGCGCTCCAGGCGGCCATGGACGGCTACCAGGTCGCGACCCTGGACGACGTCGTCGAGCAGGCCGACATCTTCGTCACCACGACGGGCAACAAGGACATCATCATGGCGTCCGACATGGCCCGGATGAAGCACCAGGCGATCGTCGGCAACATCGGCCACTTCGACAACGAGATCGACATGGCCGGCCTGGCCAAGATCGACGGCATCGTCAAGGACGAGGTCAAGCCGCAGGTCCACACCTGGACCTTCCCGGACGGCAAGGTCCTGATCGTCCTCTCCGAGGGCCGCCTGCTGAACCTCGGCAACGCGACCGGTCACCCCTCCTTCGTCATGTCCAACTCCTTCGCGGACCAGACCCTGGCCCAGATCGAGCTGTTCACGAAGCCGGAGGAGTACCCGACCGACGTCTACGTGCTCCCGAAGCACCTCGACGAGAAGGTCGCCCGCCTCCACCTGGCCGCGCTGGGCGTCAGGCTCACGACGCTCCGCCCGGAGCAGGCCGCCTACATCGGCGTCGAGGTCGACGGCCCGTACAAGTCCGACCACTACCGCTACTGATCCCGCCCGCCGACGTCCCGCCCCCGCAGCGCGGGAGCATGGCCGTCGGCGACCGGAACAGCCTCAGCAGCAGGTACGAGCGCAGGCCCCCGCACCCCCGTGCCGGGGGCCTGCCCCGTATCCCGCCCGCGCAGCCCGAAGGACCCCATGCCCCGCGGCCGTTATTCGCTCCACGATCCGCACGATCGCACCCCCCTCGGTGACGAGCACTTCCACTGCGCCCCCGGGCCTTCCGGCTGGCGCTACGTCGCCCAGCGGACCGCCCCCTCCGGCGATCCCCTCGGCTCGGCCGACCTCGCCCTCGACGAACTCGGCCGGCCCATCCGCCTCGAACTGCACGCGGGAGGCTGGCAGATCCGAGGCGCCGCGCTCGAAGGCGTCACCTGGGTCCGGACCGGCCCCACCGGCACCGACGCCGCCGAGGGCAACGTCCGCGCCCACGCCTTCTCCGGTACCTCTCCCGCTTTCCTCGTCGCCGTCACGCGACTCCTGCGCCTCACCCCGGATTCCCCCGAGACCCGCATCCGCCTGGTCACCTTCACGGATCCGGTCCTCGCACCCCTGACGGTCGATCAGTCCTGGGCACTGAGGGACAGTGAAGCGCACCCCACTGACAACGGCCCCCTGCTCGTGGACACCTACCAGGTCAGCGACCTGAACACGGGGGAGCGCCACACGGTGCACCTCGCCGGGGACGTGGTCCTCGCCGCCCCCGGGATCGAACTCGAAGACCTCGAATCCCCGCCCTCGCCCAAGCCCGCACCGCGACAGGAGCACCCGGCCGAGTAGCGCGGTCGGGTCGACCCCCGACGCGGCCCCCGGTGGCTCAGGCCGGCGGTGCGAACCCGGTCGGGACGGCGTGCGCGGCGGGCGGCGCCGGAGTGCCCCCGGCGTCCGGGACGCCCGGGCCGGGCCGTACGTACGCCCCCGACGGCGAGGGGGGCGCGGGCCGGCCGGGCAAGGCTCCCCGGCCGGCTCCGGGAGCACTCCCGGGCGCACCCCGCCCCGCCGCCCCGCCGGCCGCCGGTACGGGCGCCCGCCAAGCCGTCTCCGCCGACACGGCGTGCGGGACAGGGCCCGGCGCGTGCCCGGCCGACGGCGCCCGTCGCGCCTCGTACCGTCGTGCCTCGCGGACCCGGCGTTCGTGCAGCACCGCGGCGACGTAGGCGGCGTGGGGGACTCCCGCCGGTGGCGGCAGTGCCGTCCTGGCCGTCAGCTCGTCGGCGAGCCGCCGGCCGAGCGCCTGCCCCACGGCGGGATCGAGCTGGTGCAGGCGGGACACGTAACTCCGCGCGGCCGGCCAGAAATCGTCCGGGACCGCCGACAGATCCAGCTGGGCGAAACGGTTCCCCAGCCACGGCGGAGGTGGCTGCACAGCCAGGGAACGGTCCTTCGGCACCCGTTCCCGTACGACGATCGTCCCGGCGAACACGTCACCGAGCCGCCGGCCCCTGGCGGAGACCAGGGAAGCGATCGCGGCCACCCCGCCGAAGGTCGCCAGGACCTCGACGACACCCATCGCCCCGCGCACCAGCGCGTGCCGGAACGCGATGGGCCCCCCGTCCTCGCGCACCACCCGCAGACCACAGGCGAGTTTCCCCAGGGAACGGCCGTGGCTCAGGGTCTCCACCGCGATGGGCCCGCCCACCAGCACCAGGAGGAACGACGCCACCGAGACGGCCGCCACGGCCGCGTCGTCGAGCGTCGCGGTGGCGAGGGTGAGCGCGAGGGTGAGCAGCAGGAAGACGGTCAGCAGCAGCGCGGTGTCGACGGCCTGCGCCAACGCCCTGCTCGGCAGCCGGGCCGGTCTGAGCTCCAGCACCACCGCGTCCCCGGTCACGAGTTCGCTCATTGCCCCGCCTTTCGTCGCCCACCCCTGCCCCGTTGTGCGACAGTCTGCCAAGCTGATCGTCGGCGCGTCGCCGTTGTCGGGACCTCGTACGCCCCCTCGCCTGGAGCAGTCACCCACCATGGACCCAAGCTGATCGTCGGCGCGTCGCCGTTGTCGGGACCTCGTACGCCCCCTCGCCTGGAGCAGTCACCCACCATGGACCTCGATGTCTTCGCCACCGCCCATCGCGCCGAGTGGGATCGCCTGGAAATGCTGCTGAAACTGGGGCGCAGGCTCAGCGGTACCGAGGCGGACGAGCTGGTCGTGCTCTATCAGAGGACGGCCACGCATCTCTCCCTGATCCACTCCCAGGCGCCGGACCCGGCCATCGAGGGCCGACTGACCCGGCTCGTGGCCCGCGCCCGGTCCACCGTGACCGGCACCCGCAAGGCGTCGTGGCGGGACGTGACGCGCTTCCTCACGGCCGGATTCCCCGCCGCGGTCTACCGTGCCCGCCACTGGTGGGGACCCACGGCGGTGCTCTCCACCCTTCTCACCGTGCTCATCGGCTGGTGGATCGGTACGCACCCCGAGATCCAGGCCTCCCTGGGCGCCCCCGACGACCTGCGCGAACTCACCCGGCCGGGCGGGGAGTACGAGACCTACTACTCCAGCCACCCCGCAGCCTCCTTCGCCGCCCAGGTGTGGACGAACAACGCCCAGGCCGCGGCCATGTGCCTGGTCCTCGGCGCGTTCTTCTGCCTGCCGGTGATCTGGATCCTCTTCACCAACGTGCTCAACGTCGCGGCCGGCATCGGCTTGATGTCGTCCGCCGGCCGGCTGGACACCTTCCTCGGGCTGATCCTGCCGCACGGTCTCCTCGAACTCACCGCGGTGTTCGTGGCGGCCGGCACGGGTCTCAAGCTCGGCTGGACGCTCATCGACCCCGGCCCCCGCTCCCGCCGCGACGCGCTCGCGGAGGAGGGCCGGGCCGCCCTCGGCATGGCCATCGGCCTTGCCCTGGTCCTCTTCGTGTCCGGACTCATCGAAGGGTTCGTGACACCCTCCGGTCTTCCCACCTGGGCCAGGATCGCCATCGGCGTCGTCGCCGAGCTGGCCTTCCTGGCCTACGTGCGGGTCCTGGGCGGTCGCGCGGTCAGGGCCGGCGACACCGGCGACGTCGCGGTCTCCGAACGCGGTGCCTCGTTGCCGACGGCCGCGTGACCGCCACACCCCCACGGATGTGCGCCGAGCCTCGCCGAGCTGCTAGTCTCCTCTTCGCCCACAAAAACGGTTGACACGGTTCTTGTGGGGAGGTAGATTTTACTAGTTGGCTCGGACTGGACAGGTCGGGGTTCAATGACTAATGTATATCTCGCTCTTGCAAGGAATGTTCATTCCGGCGGAGCCACTTGATTCCCCTCATTTCAGAGTTCGGGTCGTTCATTCGTCCCCAATGACTCTGATAAAGTCGAATCAGCCGAAAGGCAAAGACCCCCAACAGGTCGCCGGAATCAAACTCGGACCGGAAACGGAACGAAAAAGAGTCTGGTAAGGTTGGAACCGCCGGAAAGGGAAACGCGAAAGCGAAGAACTGGAAAGCGGAAATCGCTTGACCCGCTTCGACCGGGAATCGGACCGATAAGAGTCTGATAGAGTCGGAAACGCAAGAACGAAGGGAAGCGCCCGGAGGGCCCCGGTGAAACGGGACCGAAGGAAGCGTCCGTTCCTTGAGAACTCAACAGCGTGCCAAAAGTCAACGCCAGATATGTTGATACCCCGGCCTGCTTCGGCAGGTTGGTGGTTCCTTTGAAAAGTCCTACCGGTGCTTAACGGTCCGGTGGGCAACAACAGCGAGGACGCTGTGAACGACCGGTCATATTCCGACCTGGTCGTTCCGCTCTCGTGTTGTGATCCCGATTACGGGAAAACATTCACGGAGAGTTTGATCCTGGCTCAGGACGAACGCTGGCGGCGTGCTTAACACATGCAAGTCGAACGATGAAGCCTTTCGGGGTGGATTAGTGGCGAACGGGTGAGTAACACGTGGGCAATCTGCCCTTCACTCTGGGACAAGCCCTGGAAACGGGGTCTAATACCGGATAACACTCTGTCCCGCATGGGACGGGGTTAAAAGCTCCGGCGGTGAAGGATGAGCCCGCGGCCTATCAGCTTGTTGGTGGGGTAATGGCCTACCAAGGCGACGACGGGTAGCCGGCCTGAGAGGGCGACCGGCCACACTGGGACTGAGACACGGCCCAGACTCCTACGGGAGGCAGCAGTGGGGAATATTGCACAATGGGCGAAAGCCTGATGCAGCGACGCCGCGTGAGGGATGACGGCCTTCGGGTTGTAAACCTCTTTCAGCAGGGAAGAAGCGAAAGTGACGGTACCTGCAGAAGAAGCGCCGGCTAACTACGTGCCAGCAGCCGCGGTAATACGTAGGGCGCAAGCGTTGTCCGGAATTATTGGGCGTAAAGAGCTCGTAGGCGGCTTGTCACGTCGGATGTGAAAGCCCGGGGCTTAACCCCGGGTCTGCATTCGATACGGGCTAGCTAGAGTGTGGTAGGGGAGATCGGAATTCCTGGTGTAGCGGTGAAATGCGCAGATATCAGGAGGAACACCGGTGGCGAAGGCGGATCTCTGGGCCATTACTGACGCTGAGGAGCGAAAGCGTGGGGAGCGAACAGGATTAGATACCCTGGTAGTCCACGCCGTAAACGTTGGGAACTAGGTGTTGGCGACATTCCACGTCGTCGGTGCCGCAGCTAACGCATTAAGTTCCCCGCCTGGGGAGTACGGCCGCAAGGCTAAAACTCAAAGGAATTGACGGGGGCCCGCACAAGCAGCGGAGCATGTGGCTTAATTCGACGCAACGCGAAGAACCTTACCAAGGCTTGACATATACCGGAAAGTGCCAGAGATGGTGCCCCCTTGTGGTCGGTATACAGGTGGTGCATGGCTGTCGTCAGCTCGTGTCGTGAGATGTTGGGTTAAGTCCCGCAACGAGCGCAACCCTTGTTCTGTGTTGCCAGCATGCCCTTCGGGGTGATGGGGACTCACAGGAGACTGCCGGGGTCAACTCGGAGGAAGGTGGGGACGACGTCAAGTCATCATGCCCCTTATGTCTTGGGCTGCACACGTGCTACAATGGCCGGTACAATGAGCTGCGATGCCGCGAGGCGGAGCGAATCTCAAAAAGCCGGTCTCAGTTCGGATTGGGGTCTGCAACTCGACCCCATGAAGTCGGAGTTGCTAGTAATCGCAGATCAGCATTGCTGCGGTGAATACGTTCCCGGGCCTTGTACACACCGCCCGTCACGTCACGAAAGTCGGTAACACCCGAAGCCGGTGGCCCAACCCCTTGTGGGAGGGAGCTGTCGAAGGTGGGACTGGCGATTGGGACGAAGTCGTAACAAGGTAGCCGTACCGGAAGGTGCGGCTGGATCACCTCCTTTCTAAGGAGCATTTCTTACCAGGCTTCGGTTTGGTCAGAGGCCAGTACACCGGCGAATGTTCGGTGCTGGTTGCTCATGGGTGGAACGTTGACTATTCGGCACGGTTGGTTGGTTGTTGCGAGTACTGCTTCGGCGTGGAAAGTAATGATGGATCGGTCGTGTCGGGCACGTTGTTGGGTATCTGAGGGTACGGCCGATTGGCTGCCTTCAGTCCGGTCCCAGTGAACTCGGCCGTGAGGTCGGGGTGATGGGTGGCTGGTTGTTGTTTGAGAACTGCACAGTGGACGCGAGCATCTGTGGCCAAGTTTTTAAGGGCGCACGGTGGATGCCTTGGCACCAGGAACCGATGAAGGACGTGGGAGGCCACGATAGTCCCCGGGGAGCTGTCAACCTAGCTTTGATCCGGGGGTTTCCGAATGGGGAAACCCGGCAGTCGTCATGGGCTGTCACCCGCTGCTGAACACATAGGCAGTGTGGAGGGAACGAGGGGAAGTGAAACATCTCAGTACCCTCAGGAAGAGAAAACAACCGTGATTCCGGGAGTAGTGGCGAGCGAAACTGGATCAGGCCAAACCGTATGTGTGTGATACCCGGCAGGGGTTGCGCATGCGGGGTTGTGGGATCTCTCTTTCACAGTCTGCCGGCTGTGAGACGAGTCAGAAACCGTTGATGTAGGCGAAGGACATGCGAAAGGTCCGGCGTAGAGGGTAAGACCCCCGTAGCTGAAACATCAACGGCTCGTTTGAGAGACACCCAAGTAGCACGGGGCCCGAGAAATCCCGTGTGAATCTGGCGGGACCACCCGCTAAGCCTAAATATTCCCTGGTGACCGATAGCGGATAGTACCGTGAGGGAATGGTGAAAAGTACCGCGGGAGCGGAGTGAAATAGTACCTGAAACCGTGTGCCTACAAGCCGTGGGAGCGTCGCTGTATGTGCTTGCACATGCAGTCGTGACTGCGTGCCTTTTGAAGAATGAGCCTGCGAGTTAGCGGTGTGTAGCGAGGTTAACCCGTGTGGGGAAGCCGTAGCGAAAGCGAGTCCGAATAGGGCGATTGAGTTGCACGCTCTAGACCCGAAGCGGAGTGATCTAGCCATGGGCAGGTTGAAGCGGAGGTAAGACTTCGTGGAGGACCGAACCCACCAGGGTTGAAAACCTGGGGGATGACCTGTGGTTAGGGGTGAAAGGCCAATCAAACTCCGTGATAGCTGGTTCTCCCCGAAATGCATTTAGGTGCAGCGTCGTGTGTTTCTTGCCGGAGGTAGAGCACTGGATAGGCGATGGGCCCCAACGGGTTACTGACCTTAGCCAAACTCCGAATGCCGGTAAGTGAGAGCGCGGCAGTGAGACTGTGGGGGATAAGCTCCATGGTCGAGAGGGAAACAGCCCAGAGCATCGACTAAGGCCCCTAAGCGTACGCTAAGTGGGAAAGGATGTGGAGTCGCAGAGACAACCAGGAGGTTGGCTTAGAAGCAGCCACCCTTGAAAGAGTGCGTAATAGCTCACTGGTCAAGTGATTCCGCGCCGACAATGTAGCGGGGCTCAAGCGTACCGCCGAAGTCGTGTCATTCCAGCACATACCCCCAACGGGGGCTGGGATGGGTAGGGGAGCGTCGTGTGCCGGGTGAAGCAGCCGCGGAAGCGAGTTGTGGACGGTTCACGAGTGAGAATGCAGGCATGAGTAGCGATACACACGTGAGAAACGTGTGCGCCGATTGACTAAGGGTTCCTGGGTCAAGCTGATCTGCCCAGGGTAAGTCGGGACCTAAGGCGAGGCCGACAGGCGTAGTCGATGGACAACCGGTTGATATTCCGGTACCCGCTTTGAAACGCCCAGTACTGAATCAGGCGATGCTAAGTCCGTGAAGCCGGCCCGATCTCTTCGGAGTTGAGGGTAGTGGTGGAGCCGATGAACCAGACTTGTAGTAGGTAAGCGATGGGGTGACGCAGGAAGGTAGTCCAGCCCGGGCGGTGGTTGTCCCGGGGTAAGGGTGTAGGCCGTGTGGTAGGCAAATCCGTCACACGTTAAGGCTGAGACCTGATGCCGAGCCGATTGTGGCGAAGTGGATGATCCTATGCTGTCGAGAAAAGCCTCTAGCGAGTTTCATGGCGGCCCGTACCCTAAACCGACTCAGGTAGTCAGGTAGAGAATACCGAGGCGTTCGGGTGAACTATGGTTAAGGAACTCGGCAAAATGCCCCCGTAACTTCGGGAGAAGGGGGCCATCACTGGTGATCCGATTTACTCGGTGAGCTGGGGGTGGCCGCAGAGACCAGCGAGAAGCGACTGTTTACTAAAAACACAGGTCCGTGCGAAGCCGTAAGGCGATGTATACGGACTGACGCCTGCCCGGTGCTGGAACGTTAAGGGGACCGGTTAGCTGACTTTCGGGTCGGCGAAGCTGAGAACTTAAGCGCCAGTAAACGGCGGTGGTAACTATAACCATCCTAAGGTAGCGAAATTCCTTGTCGGGTAAGTTCCGACCTGCACGAATGGCGTAACGACTTCTCGACTGTCTCAACCATAGGCCCGGTGAAATTGCACTACGAGTAAAGATGCTCGTTTCGCGCAGCAGGACGGAAAGACCCCGGGACCTTTACTACAGTTTGATATTGGTGTTCGGTTCGGCTTGTGTAGGATAGGTGGGAGACTTTGAAGCGGCCACGCCAGTGGTTGTGGAGTCGCCGTTGAAATACCACTCTGGTCGTGCTGGATGTCTAACCTCGGTCCGTGATCCGGATCAGGGACAGTGTCTGATGGGTAGTTTAACTGGGGCGGTTGCCTCCTAAAGAGTAACGGAGGCGCCCAAAGGTTCCCTCAGCCTGGTTGGCAATCAGGTGTTGAGTGTAAGTGCACAAGGGAGCTTGACTGTGAGACCGACGGGTCGAGCAGGGACGAAAGTCGGGACTAGTGATCCGGCAGTGGCTTGTGGAAGCGCTGTCGCTCAACGGATAAAAGGTACCCCGGGGATAACAGGCTGATCTTCCCCAAGAGTCCATATCGACGGGATGGTTTGGCACCTCGATGTCGGCTCGTCGCATCCTGGGGCTGGAGTCGGTCCCAAGGGTTGGGCTGTTCGCCCATTAAAGCGGTACGCGAGCTGGGTTTAGAACGTCGTGAGACAGTTCGGTCCCTATCCGCTGTGCGCGTAGGAATATTGAGAAGGGCTGTCCCTAGTACGAGAGGACCGGGACGGACGAACCTCTGGTGTGCCAGTTGTCCTGCCAAGGGCATGGCTGGTTGGCTACGTTCGGAAAGGATAACCGCTGAAAGCATCTAAGCGGGAAGCCTGCTTCGAGATGAGTATTCCCACCCCCTTTGAGGGGTTAAGGCTCCCAGTAGACGACTGGGTTGATAGGCCAGATGTGGAAGCCCGGTAACGGGTGGAGCTGACTGGTACTAATAGGCCGAGGGCTTGTCCTCAGTTGCTCGCGTCCACTGTGTTGGTTCTGAAATAACAACCGCCGTGTTTTCATCCGGTTGGTTAATTTCATAGTGTTTCGGTGGTCATTGCGTTAGGGAAACGCCCGGTTACATTTCGAACCCGGAAGCTAAGCCTTTCAGCGCCGATGGTACTGCAGGGGGGACCCTGTGGGAGAGTAGGACGCCGCCGAACAATTTTTCCGGGAGACCCCCGTGCCTTGTGGCACGGGGGTTTTCTGCGTTCGGGGGCAATTTCATGGACGTAGGGTGTTCGCCCTGTTCCTGTTCCCTCTCCCGTAGGTCGCCGGGAGAGGGAACGAAGAACAGGGCCCATCGCGTCAGAGCCGACCGGCTGCTTTCAGTGCGAGGTAGGCGTCGGCCAGCGCCGGCGCCAGGCTCTCCGGCAGCGCGTCCACCACGACGGCGCCGTGGCGCTGGAGCCGTTCCGAGACGAGCAGGCGCTGGGCCTGGGTGCGGATGCCGGCCGCGGCCTCGTAGACAGCTTCCGCAGAACCTCTGCGGTGTGCCATCTCCTCGACCCGGGGATCCGACACGGCCGCCACGATCACGGTGTGGCGCCTGGTGAGCTGCGGAAGGACGGTCAGCAGGCCCTCCTCCGTCGGAGCCCCGTCCAGTGTCGTCAGCACCACGATCAGGGACCGCTTCGGAGCGGCGGCCAGAGCGGCGGTGCTCATCCCACGAGGGTCAGTCTCCACCAGCTCGGGTTCCAGCGTCGCCATGGCGTCGACCACCTTCGCCAGCGCCCCTGTGCCGGTGGTGCGGACCTGAGCCCGTACCCGCCGGTCGTAGGCGAGGAGATTCACCTGGTCCCCCGCCCGTCCGGCCAGCGCGGTGAGCAGGAGAGCGGCGTCCATCGCGGCGTCGAGCCGAGGCACGTCACCGACCCGGCCGGCCGAAGTGCGGCCGGTGTCGAGGACGATCAGAATGTGCCGGTCGCGTTCGGGGCGCCAGGTCCGTACGGCCACCGCGGTCTGCCGAGCCGTGGCCCGCCAGTCGATGGACCGGGTGTCGTCACCCGGCACGTACGGACGGAGACTGTCGAACTCGGTCCCCTGGCCGCGGCTCAGCGTGCTCGTGCGCCCGTCGAGGTCGCGGAGGCGCGCGAGACGGGAGGGCAGGTGCTTACGGCTGGAGAACGGCGGAAAGACCCGCACGTTCCACGGGACCCGGTGGTAGCCCTGGCGCGACACGAGCCCCAGTGGGCCCGACGACCTGACCGTCACTCGATCGGGGACACGATCCCCTCGCCGGGTCGGCCGGAGCAGCATGGTGAGCCGCCGGGCCTCGCCGGCGGCGACGGAGACCGATTGCCGGGATGAGCCGGTCTCCGCGGCCGAGGCTCCACTGCTCGGGGACCAGGCGTCGCGGAGTTCGGCGCGCAGACGGCGACGCGAACTGTTGGTCACGGTGAGTTGCACCGAAGCGCTGTCACCAAGTCGAACTGATGTATCACCAGATCGGGTGAAGCGCAGGCTTCGCACTGGCGCTGCCAGGGCGTAGTCGCACAGAATGGCTAGCGAGAGGGGGGCATTGACCGCGAGCATCCCGGCCCAGCTGGGGGCCAGGACGCCTACAGGCAGTGACCCCACAGCGGCCAGCAGCGCGGCTCTTCCGGTGAGGGGCATGGTCACCGCCTCATCGGGGGACGGGCACGAAAGCGAGGACCGAGGTGATGACGGCGTCCGGAGTGACGCCCTCCATCTCGGCTTCGGGGCGGAGCTGGATGCGGTGACGGAGGGCGGGCAGGGCGAGGGCTTTCACGTCGTCGGGGATGACGTAGTCCCTGCCGGTGAGCCAGGCCCACGCACGGGCGGCGGACAACAGCGCGGTGGCGCCACGGGGGGAGACACCGAGAGCGAGTGAGGGGGACTCACGGGTGGCGCGGCAGAGGTCGACGACATAACCGGCGACCTCGGGGGAGATCGAAGTCAGGGCGACCGCGTCGCGGGCGGCCTCCAGGTCGGCCGGACCTGCGACGGGAGAAATGCCAGCCGCCTTCAGGTCACGCGGGTTGAAACCCTCGGCGTGACGGGTGAGGACGTTGATCTCTTCCTCCCGGGTGGGGAGAGGCACCGTCAGCTTGAGAAGGAAGCGGTCCAGTTGGGCCTCGGGGAGAGGGTAGGTGCCCTCGTACTCCACCGGGTTCTGGGTCGCGACGACGAGGAAGGGGTCGGGGAGCGGGCGAGGGGTTCCGTCGACGCTGACCTGACGCTCCTCCATGGCCTCCAGGAGGGAGGACTGGGTCTTCGGGGGCGTGCGGTTGATCTCGTCGGCGATCAGCAGATTGGTGAAGACCGGCCCCGCCTGGAAGGAGAACTCGGCGGTGCGGGCGTCGTAGACGAGCGACCCGGTGACGTCGCTGGGCATCAGGTCGGGGGTGAACTGGACGCGCTTGGTCTCAAGTTCGAGGGAAGCGGCCAAGGCTCGGACCAGCAAGGTCTTGGCCACACCGGGGACGCCCTCGAGGAGGACGTGTCCCCGGCAGAGCAGAGCGACGACGAGTCCGGTGACGGCCGGGTCCTGACCGACCACGGCCTTGGCGATCTCGGAGCGCAGGGCTTCGAGTGATGCGCGGGCGGCGTCGGAGTTCGTAGGGGCCGCGAAGGTCCCTGATATCGCCGGGGTCGGGGCGCTCATGACGTGCGTACCTCTCTTTCGAGGGCGTCGAGTTGGTCGGCCAGGCGTACAAGTGCGGTGTCGTCGTCCGGAGTCGGGCCGAAGAGCAGGGCATCGAGTGCGCCGCCGGCGGGAAGCCGGGCGGAGAGTGCGGGGACGAGCACGTCCGGGGAGTGCGCGTCGCGGGGGGAGATTCCCACGAGTGGAGCGAGGCGGGTGCGGGCCGACTCGCGGAGCAGGGCGGCGGCACGGTCGCGGGCGCCGGCCCTCCGGTAGAGGCGGGCATGGCCCTCCGTCGCCTCGGAGGCGTGGACGGCGACCGGCAGCTTCTCGGTCACCAGCGGACCGAATCTGCGGCCGCGCCAAGCGGCCGCGAGCAGAGCGGCGACGGCGAGTTGGAGCGTGCCCCACAACCAGCCGGGCGGGACCAGACCGAAGAAGCCGTCCTGGTCCTCCCCACCGGAGTCCCCGCCGGTCTCGTGGTCCCGGTGGGAGCCACCATCGGTCCGCTGATTCTGACCCGGGTCGCCAGCGGTGCGGTGCCCCTCCCCTTCGTCATCGGTCGGGCGGTCCTGGCCGGTGTCACCACCGTCATCCGTGTCCCGACCGTTCTCCGAGGCGGAGGGGTCGGCGAGAGAAGGGAGGTACCAGACGAGATGAGTACGGGAGCCGAGGAGTTGCAGGGCGAGCGAGGCGTTGCCCTCATGGGCGAGGCGCCGGTTGAACAGGATGTCGGGGGAGCCGAGCAGGACCGTCTCGCCGTCGTGCCGCGGGACGACGAGGAGCGGGGTGAGGCCGTGGGCCGGGTAGCAGCCGGTGGCTCCGGGGCCCTCTGCTTCGTAGGTGGCCCCGCCCAGGTCGGCCGTGCCCGCCCGGCGCGCGGCCGGCAACGGACAAGCCGGGGTGCGTGCTGCCACCTCGACGGCGGTTCCCACACGCACACCCGGGGCGAGCGCGGGCACGGACGGGGATCCCGGGGCGATCAGGACGGTACGGCCCCCGGAGCCGGAGGTGGCCTCCCACAGGCGCTCCTGCTGGAACTCGGTGAGCAGGTCCGGTCCGGCGACCAGGAGCGTGCTGTCGGGGCCGGCCGCGGAGACGGCGTCGTCGAGCGTGGTGACCACGTCGACGCTGACGCCGCGTTGCCGGAGGAGCTCCGCCACGGCCCTGCTGCCTTCCGGATCGGCCGACCGGGGGTCGAGCATCCCGTGGTGGGAGCCGGACCGCAGGGCGGCGATGGTGATACCCCCGACGATCAGGACGAGCAGGACCACCAGGAAGCCGCGGGCGCGCTTCCAGAGCTGCGCAGGGGTCGCGGCCAGGGACGTGGGAGCGGACGCGCCGTCCGTACCCGCCGAGCCGGAGGCGGCACGGGTGTCCTGGGAGGCGGAGACGGTTTCCCCGCCCGCGGCGGGGGAGGCGGCCTTCGTGGGACCGGTCATCCGGCGGCTCCCGTCGTGACGGCGGTACCAGCGGCCGCCGGCCGCGTCGCTTCGATGTCGTCGTCGAGTGTGCGCACGGTGAGGTACGCGCTCTCGTCGGCCGTACGGCCGCCGTACGTGAGGGCGTCGAACGTGTGGGCCGCCGCGCGCAGACGGGCCGCGTGGTCCGGCAGGCGGCGTCCGGCCTCCGCGGCGGCCTCGTCGGCCGTGTGGCCGGGGCGGGGAGCGAGCAGCGCGCGTTCCTCCAGGGAGCGGACGATCGCGCGGGTGCGTTCCTGGACCGCCTCGGTCCAGCGGAGAGCGGCTGCGTGGGTCTCGGCAGCGGCGCGGTGCGCGGCCGCGCCGCGCGGACCGCTCTCCCGGAAAAGAGGTTTCGCCGAGACGGCCGGCCGCGGCGGTGTGCCCAGCCGCCACCAGAGGGCGACCACCAGGCCGGAGGCCAGGAGCACCAGCACGATGACGCCCAACGGCCCCCCGGGCACGACGCCGGAGACCGTGTCGAAGAGCCCGCGGACCCAGTTCCAACAGGAGTCGAAAGCCTGTTCCAGCAGGCCGGGGTCGCCTTCGTGGTACATCCCCTTGGACAGTTCTGTCTCCGCCGCCTCCCTCGCGGGAACCCGTGGCGTGTCCACGGGTATGTCCGCGCGTCTCGGACCGGCCCACAGCTGTGGGCCTGACGTGATGGTGCCCCCCGCCCCGCTCATGCCGTCAGCCTCCGTTGGACGCGTACCCCGGGAGCCCGGCCGCCCGGCCGAGTTCCAGGTCGAGAGCTTCGCGCCGGATGCGCTGGTCGATGTAGAGCAGGGAGATCACACCGGAGACGAAGGGGTACGTCAGCATCGAGATGAGCACGCCTCCGAGGCTCGACACGAGGAGGAAGGGCCAGCCGGTCGGGGTCGGGTCGGCGCTGAAGAGCCCGTTGGAGACGCCGCCGTCGACGGAGAGACCGATCAGGGCGAAGGGGATACCGATGATCACGGACACGATGGCGACGCACAGGCAGGTCAGCGCCAGGATGCCGAAGATCCGCCACCAGGCTCCCCGGACCAGCTTCGCCGACCGGCGCAGGGCCTGGCCCACCGACTGACGTTCCAGCACCAGGGCGGGGGCCGAAAGACAGAAAAGAGTCATCAGCCAGAGCGCCACCACGGAGGCGACGGGGAATCCGAGCACGATGAGACCGGCACCGGCCGCGGAGCCGACGAGCAGTCCCGGCGCCAGACCCACCGCCATGATCGCCACGATCGCCACCGCGAGCAGCAGCGCCAGTCCCACCACTCCCAGGACTCGGGGACGGGCTTCCGCCCGGACGTCGGCCGGTGTGACGGTGCGTCCGAGTACGGAGCGGCTGACCACGACGCTGAGCACCGACGCGGTGAAGAGGACGGCGGCCATGCCGAGAACGGCGCTCGGCGCGGTCGAGACGAGCAGGGACCGCATCGCGTCGATGGACTGGCGCAGGATCTCGCTGTCCGAGGCGTTCTGGTCGATCGTGATCGGTTCGGGGAGCAGGAAACGCTCGATCAGGAGGGAGACGACCTGCACGAAGACGGCGACCACCAGGCTGATTCCCAGCGCGGTGCGCCAGTGGGCGCGCATGGCCGAGACCGACCCGTCGAGCACCTCACCGACACTCAGCGGACGGAGCGGGACGACACCCGGCTTCGGTGCCGTCGGAGTGCGGCCCCAGCCCTGGGGGCCGACCCAGCCCTGTGGGGGCTGGTTGCCCCAGCCCGGGTGGCCGCCGGGGTTCGGGTTGCCTCCCCAGCCCGGTGCGGGCGGCGGTGGTGCTCCCGGCCCGGGTGCGGACGAAGCCGGGGCGGACCACTGGCCGGGCGGCGGCTGGGTGGGAGACCACTGGCCCGCCGCGACGTTCCCGTTCGCGTCGTTCGCGTCGGCGGACTTCGTGTCGGCGGGGTTCGCTTCGGCAGGGTTCGCGCCGGCGGCGTTCGTGTCGGCAGGGTTTCCCTCTGCGGGCCGCGAGGCGGCAGGCGGTTCGGAGTCCACCGGTCCGGAAGGACGGGGTACGCCCGCGCCCCGTTCGTCGGAGGGGGCGGATCCGGGCGGGGCCCAGCCCGGAGAGTCGTTCATTCTGGCTCCTTCACCGTCCTGACCGCGCATCGGGGCGGCAGGTTGGCAGCCATCGTGCCACGCGGGACAGAAGTGCGTTCGAGGTGCTTCTGGTTGGCACCTTCATATGTGGCCCTCCCAGCGGGCAGACTGGGCGGATGGCTGAACAGGACGCGCAATCGCCGGTGGGCAGCGAGCCCTCCGCGCTTCCCGTACTCCGCTGGGACGAGCCCCCCGAGGGCCCCGTCCTGGTGCTGCTCGACCAGACCCGGCTTCCCGCCGAGGAGGTCGAGCTGGTGTGCACCGACGCTCCCGCGCTGGTGAGGGCGATCCAGACGCTGGCGGTGCGCGGGGCACCGTTGCTGGGCATCGCCGGTGCCTACGGCGTGGCCCTCGCGGCGGCCCGGGGATACGACGTGGACGAGGCCGCGGAACTGCTGGCCACGGCGCGGCCCACCGCGGTGAACCTCGCGTACGGGGTCCGGCGCGCGGCCCGCGCCCACGCGGCGGCGCTCGCCGGCGGGGCGGGGCCGGAGCGGGCCGCCGCCGCGGCGCTGGGCGAGGCGCGGGCCCTGCACCGCGAGGACGCCGAGGCGTCCGCCCGTATGGCCCGGCACGGCCTGTCGCTGCTGGACGAGCTGCTGCCGGCCGGAGGCCACCGCCTGCTGACCCACTGCAACACGGGCGCTCTGGTCTCCGGTGGCGAGGGCACGGCGTTCGCCGTCGCGCTCGCCGCGCATCGGCAGGGGCGGTTGCGGAGGCTGTGGGTGGACGAGACGCGTCCGCTGCTCCAGGGTTCCCGGCTCACCGCCTACGAGGCAGCCCGGCACGGAATGGCGTACCAGCTGCTCACGGACAACGCGGCTGGGTCGCTCTTCGCGGCGGGGCAGGTGGACGCGGTACTGATCGGCGCGGACCGCATCGCGGCGGACGGTTCCGTGGCGAACAAGGTGGGGAGCTATCCGCTGGCGGTGCTCGCGAAGTACCACCACGTACCGTTCGTCGTGGTGGCGCCGGCCACGACGGTGGATCCGGGCACTCCGGACGGGGCGTCGATCGTCGTCGAGCGGCGTTCCGGCCGCGAGGTGACGGAGTTCACATCGTCGTCCCCCGCGCCGCACGGGGGAAAGGGGGGCGGACTGGTAGTTGCCCCCCTGGGAACCCCGGTGTACAACCCCGCGTTCGACATCACGCCGCCGGAACTGATCACGGCGATCGTCACGGGGGAGGGCGTCATTTCGCCGGTCACGAGGGCCGGACTGGCCGAGCTGTGTGCCAGGTCATCGCAGATAACGATTAGCTAATGGGATGATGTCGATTATGAAGGGACGCGTCCTTGTCGTCGACGACGACACCGCACTGGCCGAGATGCTCGGCATCGTGTTGCGTGGAGAAGGTTTTGAACCGTCGTTCGTAGCGGACGGCGACAAGGCACTTGCTGCCTTTCGGGAGGCCAAGCCGGACCTGGTGCTGCTCGACCTCATGCTGCCCGGAAGGGACGGCATCGAGGTCTGCAGGCTCATCAGGGCCGAGTCGGGCGTGCCGATCGTGATGCTCACCGCGAAGAGTGACACCGTCGACGTGGTGGTGGGCCTGGAGTCCGGGGCCGACGACTACATCGTGAAGCCGTTCAAGCCCAAGGAGCTGGTGGCCAGGATCAGGGCACGTCTGCGGAGGTCGGAGGAGCCGGCGCCCGAGCAGCTGACCATCGGTGACCTGGTCATCGACGTCGCCGGGCACTCCGTCAAACGGGAAGGGCAGTCCATCGCCCTGACCCCGCTCGAGTTCGACCTGCTGGTCGCGCTCGCGCGTAAGCCGTGGCAGGTCTTCACCCGTGAGGTCCTGCTGGAGCAGGTGTGGGGTTACCGGCACGCCGCGGACACCCGTCTGGTGAACGTGCACGTCCAGCGACTCCGTTCCAAGGTCGAGAGGGACCCCGAGCGGCCCGAGATCGTCGTCACCGTGCGTGGCGTCGGCTACAAGGCCGGACCGAGCTGACATGACCCGAGGCAGCACCGCTCCTGGCCCCGGGGAGCCCGGAGCCCCCGAGGAGCGGGCTGCCGGACCAGGGCGTTCCCGTCTCTCCCGGGGTGTCCGGTCGCTCACCGACCGGACACCCGGAGGGCCGTTCCCGCGTCTTCTGCTGCGCTGGTCGCGGCGACCGCTGCTGCCCGCCCTGCGGGTGTGGCGCCGCAATCTCCAGCTGCGGGTCGTCGCGGGCACTCTGCTGATGTCGCTCGGCGTCGTGCTCCTGCTCGGCTTCGTCGTCATCGGGCAGGTGCGCAACGGCCTGCTCGACGCCAAGGGCAAGGCCGCCCAGACCCAGGCCGCCGGCGGGTTCGCCGCGGCCCAGGCGAAGGCCAACGAGCCCCTCACACCCGGCCGCGAGGACGGCACCGACGGCATGTCGGCCAACACCTCCTGGCGGACCGACCTCGTCGACCAACTGGCCAGCGGCGGCGCCAACGCCTTCAACGTGGTGGCGCTCAGCCCGGACTCCGTGAGCCGCGGCACCGCCAGCCGGGCGCCCCGCGGGTCGGGCAGCGTGGAGGCGTCGAGCGTCCCGGACCGGCTGCGCGAGGCGGTCGACAAGGGACCGGGGGCGTTCCAGACGTACTCCCTGATCCGTTACTCGTACGGCAAGGAGTCGCAGCCCGGCCTCGTCGTGGGCAAGCGGCTCTACGACATCGACCACAACCCCTACGAGCTGTACTACCTCTTCCCGCTCACGCAGGAGGAGAAGTCCCTGGCGCTGGTCAAGACGACGCTGGCCACCGCCGGGCTCTTCGTCGTGGTCCTGCTCTGCGCCATCGCCTGGTTCGTGGTGCGCCAGGTCGTCACGCCCGTACGGATGGCGGCCGGAATCGCCGAGCGGCTTTCGGCCGGGCGGCTCCAGGAGCGGATGAAGGTCACCGGCGAGGACGACATCGCCCGGCTCGGTGAGGCCTTCAACAAGATGGCCCAGAACCTCCAGCTGAAGATCCAGCAGCTGGAGGAGCTGTCCCGGATGCAGCGCCGTTTCGTCTCGGACGTCTCGCACGAGCTGCGCACCCCGCTCACCACCGTGCGCATGGCGGCCGACGTCATCCACGAGGCGCGGGTGGACTTCGACCCGATCACCGGCCGTGCCGCCGAACTGCTCGGCGATCAGCTCGACCGGTTCGAGTCCCTCCTGTCCGACCTGCTGGAGATCAGCCGGTTCGACGCGGGGGCGGCGGCGCTGGACGCCGAGCCGATCGATCTGCGCTCCGTCGTCCGCCGGGTGATCGGAGGCGCCGAACCCCTGGCGGAGCGGAAGGGCACCCGCATCCGGGTGGTCGGCGACGAACAGCCGGTCGTGGCCGAGGCGGACCCCCGGCGGGTCGAGCGCGTCCTGCGCAACCTCGTGGTCAACGCCGTCGAGCACGGTGAGGGCCGGGACGTCGTCGTGCGGATGGGCGCTGCCCAGGGTGCCGTCGCCGTCGCGGTGCGCGACTACGGCGTCGGGCTGAAGCCCGGCGAGGCGACGCGCGTCTTCAACCGGTTCTGGCGGGCCGACCCGGCCCGCGCCCGCACGACCGGGGGCACCGGTCTCGGACTGTCCATCGCCGTCGAGGACGCCCGGCTGCACGGCGGCTGGCTCCAGGCGTGGGGCGAGCCGGGCGGCGGCTCCCAGTTCCGGCTCACCCTTCCCCGTACGGCGGACGAGCCGCTGCGTGGGTCCCCGATACCCCTGGAGCCCGAGGACTCGCGGCGCAACGTCGCGGACCGCCGGCGTTCCGGTGCGGTGGACGCCGGCTCCGACGTCGACGGCCGGCACCGGGTGATGGCCGTGCCCCACCAGCCCAGCTCCTCCGACCGTGCCACGCTCTCCGTGCCCGCCGGGCCCGGCCCTTCACGGCAGGCACCCGCCTCGGTCCACCCCGCGGCGCTGCCCGGCAGCGGCGCGCGGGTGGTGGCCCGTCCGGGTTCCGCCCCCGCCGCCCCCGCACCGCAGATCCCCGAGCAGTCCCAGGAGCGGAGCCCGGACCGGTTCCCGGACCAGGAGGACACCCGACGTGGGTACTGACCGTCGTCACGACGGCCGCCGCCGCGGAACCGCGCGGACGACCGCGGTACTCGGCCTCGGCGTCCTGCTGCTCGCCGGATGCGGGTCCATGCCGGTGGTCGGGGACGTCAAGTCCGTCGACGCCTCCCAGGCCGGCGACGCTCAGGTGCAGGTCTACGCGGTGCCGCCGCGCGACGGCGCGGAGCCGGGCGAAGTGGTCGACGGCTTCCTGGAGTCGATGACCAGCGACGACCCCTCCTTCCGGACGACCCGCACCTATCTGACCCAGGACGCGGCCCGCACCTGGCGCCCGGCCGCCGGCACCACCGTGCTCGCCAAGGCGCCGAACCGGAACGCTCCCACCCTCCGGGGCCCGGAGCCCGACGCGACGGACACCACGTACACCCTCAGCGGCCAGAAGGTGGCGGAGGTCGACGCGCAGAGCTCGTACCAGCCGATCGCGCCCGCCGACTACGTGCAGAGCCTGCACCTGGTGCGCGAGAAGAGCGCGGACGGCAAGCAGGAGTGGCGGATCAGCTCGGTGCCGGACGGCCTGGTGCTCGGGCAGTCCGACTTCAAGCGGCTCTACCGTTCCGTCAACACCTACTACTTCGCGGCCGGTACGTCGGACGGTCCCGCCGCGCTGGTCGCCGACCCCGTCTACGTACGCAACCGGACCGACCCCGTGACGCGGATGGACGCCACCACGCAGACGGTGCGGACCCTCCTCGACGGGCCGACCGACTGGCTGCGGCCCGTGGTCGATTCCAGCTTCCCCGCGGGTACGTCGCTGCAGAAGGGCGTCACCTCGCTGGCGCCCGACGACCAGAACGTCCTCAAGGTGCCGCTCAACAAGAAGGCCGCCGGCACCGGCCGGGCCGCCTGCCGGAAAATGGCCGCCCAGGTGCTCTTCACCCTGCGGGACCTGACGTCCGCCCGCGTCGAGCGGGTGGAGCTGGAGAGCGGACAGAAGGTGCTCTGCTCGCTGGGCGCCGAGGAGGCGTCCGAGTTCGCCGCCGACCGCGGCTCCGGCGCCCCAGTCGGCCAGTACTTCGTCGACGACGGAAAGGTGCAGCGGATTCCCGGCCCTACCAAGGGCGCCGGCGACCCCGTGCCGGTGATCGGACCGTTCGGCGACGGCACCCCGCGGATGAGCGCCGTCGGTGTCTCCCGCGACGAGGAGAAGGCGGCCGGGGTGACGGAGGACCGGTCACGGTTGTACGTGGCGTCGATCGTCGAGAAGAGCGAGCTGCCCGCGGAAGCCCCGGTCGTCAGCCGTGCGGCGTCCGCCGGGGACCGTCTGTCGGCGCCGAGCTGGGACGGGCGGGGCGATCTCTGGGTCGCCGACCGCGACCCGGACGACCCCCGGCTGCTCAGACTGGCCGGAGGCGAGGGCACTCCTCTGGAGGTCGCGGTCCCGGGCCTCGGCGGTGAGCGGATCGAGGCGCTCCGGATGTCGGCGGACGGCGTGCGGATCGCGCTGCTCGTGGGCGAGGAAGGCCACCGGACGCTGAAGATCGGCCGGGTCGAGAGGGCCGGTTCCGGCGAGGCGCAGGAGGTCTCCGTGCAGGACCTGCGCCAGGCCGCTCCGCAGCTGACCGACGTCACCGCGGTCTCCTGGTCAGGACGAGGCCGGCTGGTCGTCGTCGGCAAGGAGGAGGGCGGGGTCCAGCAGGTGCGCTACGTGCAGGCGGACGGGTCCACGTCGTCCTCCGAGGTGCTGCCCGGCGTCAACCAGGTGGAGTCGATCGCCGCGGCCGACGACGAACTCCTGCCGCTGATGGCGGACACCATGAGCGACGGCATCGTGAAGTTGTCGCCCGGCGACAACTGGCAGACCGTGCTGAAGAAGGGCACCTCGCTGGTCTACCCGGGCTGAGCCCGGCCCCGGGCCCGCGGCCCGCGCTCGTCCGTCGCCGCAGTCCGCCGCGTCCGTCCGTCGCCGTAGTCCGTCGCGTCCGTGCTTCGTCCGTCGCCGCAGTCCGCCGCGTCCGTGCTTCGTCCGTCGCCGTAGTCCGTCGCGCCCGTGCTCGTCCGGCCGGTCCGTGCGGCCTCGCGGCGTTGTCCACAGGGGTGGCGCTGTCGCGGGGCGGCCGGGCAGGGTGGTGCGGTGCGGGAGTGGTGGCGGGAGTTCGCCGGACTGGTGCTGCCGGTGGCCTGCGGAGGCTGCGGCAGGCCGCGTACGGAGCTGTGCGCGGGGTGCGGCGACGCGCTGGGCGGGGAGCCGCGCCGGGTGCGGCCCTCGCCCGAGCCGCCCGGCCTGCCGGCGGTGCACGCCGGTGCCCCGTACGAGAACGCCGTGCGCGCGCTTCTGCTGGCACACAAGGAGCGCGGCGCCCTGACCCTCGCGAGGCCCCTCGGCGGCGCGCTCGCGGCCGCCGTACGGGCCGGGCAGGCGCGGTCCGGGGAAGGCGGTCCCCTGCTGCTCGTGCCCGTACCCTCGGCCCGCCGGGCCACCGCCGCGCGCGGGCACGATCCGGTGCGCCGGATCGCCCTGGCGGCGAGCGCCGCGCTGCGGCGGTCGGGCACCCCGGCGCGGGTCCTTCCCGTCCTCCGGCAGCGGCGCCGGGTAGCCGACCAGGCGGGGCTCCGGGCGGCCCAGCGGCGGGCCAATCTCGCGGGCGCGCTGGAGGCGGTTCCCGGCTCCGAACGGCTCCTCGCGGACGGCCGGGTGGTGCTGGTGGACGACCTGATGACGACGGGGGCGACGCTGGCGGAGGCGGCCCGTGCGGTCGGGCCGGCCCTGCCCCGGACGGGGGCGTACCGGCACCTCCGGGCAGCGGTGGTCGCAGCTTCTCCCTCTGCATTCGAAATAAACCGGAACTGACAGAAAAGTTTGATCTCCGCAGGTGGTGGAGGGGCAAAGGGACCTGAACGGAGGTACGCGTGAGTAGCGGGTGCCGAGAAGGCGGTGGGCACGCTATGTTCGGTGGTGAGGAATGGTGAATCCCAGGCCTCGACGAATGCACCACCGGGTTTCGGGCAGGCCCGCATCCGGAGTTCAGCTGTCAGAAGATCGGCGGGATGGTGAACCCGCCGGTGGGCAGGAGGAGGTGGAAGGTCACCGAGTCCAAGGCTCCGGAAAGCGCTGGAGCCTGGTGCAAAAGGGAGGCGCTCCGCCACCGTTGCGGAGCGATCCGGGAACGGAGTTCTGCGTGGACATCGTCGTCAAGGGCCGCAAGACCGAGGTGCCCGAGCGGTTCCGCAAGCACGTGGCCGAGAAGCTGAAGCTGGACAAGATCCAGAAGTTTGATGGCAAGGTCATCAGCCTCGACGTGGAGGTGTCCAAGGAGCCGAATCCCCGTCAGGCCGACCGTTCCGACCGGGTGGAGATCACGCTCCGCTCGCGGGGCCCGGTCATCCGGGCCGAAGCGGCCGCGGGCGACGCGTACGCGGCGCTGGACCTGGCCACCGGCAAGCTGGAGGCGCGGCTGCGCAAGCAGCACGACAAGCGCTACAGCCGCCGCGGCAACGGCCGTCTGTCGGCCGCCGAGGTCGCCGACGTGGTGCCGGGCACGGCCGCGTTCGACGAGGACGGCGAGCTGGTCAACGAACAGCTGGCCGAAGAGGTGCCCACCACGAGGATCGGTTCGCTGGAGGTACAGGGCGACGGTCCGCTGGTGATGCGCGAGAAGACGCACGTGGCGGCCCCGATGCTGCTCGACCAGGCGCTCTACGAGATGGAACTGGTAGGCCACGACTTCTACTTGTTCGTCGACGCGGAGACCAAGGAGCCCAGCGTCGTCTACCGGCGGCACGCCTACGACTACGGCGTCATCCACCTGAGGACCGACCCTCTCGCCTCCGACGAAGCCGGTGGCGCGGGCGGTGCGCTCGGCGGCTGACGATCCGTCTTCGCGGTGCCCCTGGAGTGCGTACGCGCCCCCGGGGGCACCGGCGTGCGACCACGGGACCCCCGCTCCGGCGGCCGGGCATGAAAGCATGGTCCCCCGAGCCAATCGGTATGCGGTGCAGTGCCGTTGGCGACCGTGTGTGATTTCAGGCCGTGGCCTTCAGGGGGAGGAACGATGGCGGACACCTTCGGGCCCGTGCGCGACACGAATGTTTCCGGAGAAGCTGCCCGTACCCGAGCCGGCGCGGACGAGGACGCCTCGCCCCGCAAGGAACCCATCAGGGTCCTGGTGGTGGACGACCACGCGCTCTTCCGCAGAGGACTGGAGATCGTGCTTCAGCAGGAGGAGGACATCCAGGTCGTCGGTGAGGCGGGGGACGGCGCTGAGGCGGTCGACAAGGCGGCCGACCTGCTGCCCGACATCGTGCTGATGGACGTGCGGATGCCCAAGCGCGGCGGCATCGAGGCGTGCACCGCCATCAAGGAGGTGGCCCCCAGCGCGAAGATCATCATGCTGACGATCAGCGACGAGGAGGCCGACCTCTACGACGCGATCAAAGCCGGCGCCACCGGATATCTGCTCAAGGAGATCTCCACCGACGAGGTGTCCACCGCGATCCGGGCGGTCGCCGACGGGCAGTCCCAGATCAGCCCGTCGATGGCGTCGAAACTCCTCACCGAGTTCAAATCGATGATCCAGCGCACCGACGACCGGCGACTTCTTCCGGCGCCCCGGCTCACCGACCGTGAACTCGAAGTCCTGAAACTCGTGGCCACCGGCAGGAACAACCGCGACATCGCCAAGCAGTTGTTCATTTCCGAGAACACGGTCAAGAACCACGTGCGCAATATCCTGGAGAAGCTCCAGCTCCACTCCCGGATGGAAGCCGTGGTCTATGCCATGCGGGAGAAGATCCTGGAGATCCGGTGAACCCTGGGGCTGTCCCTCGGGAGCGCCGACCCGGGGCAGCCCTTCGGTGTCCCGTCACCGGCGGGCGGCGGAGACCGCCACCCCGACCGCCGCGGCCAGCGGCTCCCGCAGCCCGGGGGTGTCGACCCGCTCCAGCCGCACGTCCGTGCAGCCGACCCAGGAGGCCGCCTCCACGAGCGCCTCGGCCATCGGCGCCACCGCCTTGGGGCTCGCCAGGGACACCTGACGGGCGACCAGCGTGGTGCCCTCGCGGGCCGGGTCGACGCGGCCCTGGAGCCGCCCGCCGGCGAGCAGGGGCATGGCGAAGTAGCCGTGCAGTCGCTTGGGCTTCGGGGTGTACGCCTCCAGGCGGTGGGTGAACCCGAAGATCCGCTCGGTGCGCGCGCGTTCCCAGATCAGGGAGTCGAACGGCGACAGCAGCGTCGTGCGGTGGCGTCCGCGCGGTTCGGCGGTCAGCGCTTCCGGATCGGCCCAGGCGGGCTTTCCCCAGCCCTCCACCGTCACCGGTACGAGACCGGAGGCGGCGACCGCGGTGTCGAAGTGCTCGGCCTTCAGCCGGTGGTAGTCCGCGAGATCGGAACGCGTACCGACCCCGAGCGAACGGCCCGCCAGCGCGACCAGCCGGCGCCGGCACTCCTCGTCGGTCAGGTCGTCGTGCAGGAAGCGGTCCGGGATCGCCCGCTCGGCGAGGTCGTAGACGCGCTTCCAGCCCCGGCGCTCGGTGCAGACCACCTCGCCGTACATCAGGGCGCGCTCGACCGCCACCTTGGTCGCGGACCAGTCCCACCACTCGCCGCCGTTCTTCGCACCGCCGAGCTGCGTCGCGGTGAGCGGGCCCTCGGCGCGCAGCTGCGCGATCACGGTGTCGTACGTGCCGGCGGGCAGCTCGTGGTGCCACTGCGGGCGGTTCCGGTAGGCCCGGCGGCGGAAGGCGAAGTGCGGCCACTCCTCGACCGGCAGCACGCACGCGGCGTGCGACCAGTACTCGAAGGCGCGGCCACCCGACCAGTACGCCTCCTCCACCGCCTTGCGGCCGATCCCGCCGAGCCGGGCGTAGGGAACGAGCTCGTGGGACCGTGCCAGCACCGAGATGGTGTCGAGCTGGACGGCTCCGAGGTGACGCAGCACCCCGGGCACTCCGGCGCGGCGGTCGGGCGCTCCCAGGAATCCCTGGGCGCGCAGCGCGATCCGGCGGGCCTGATCGGCGGAGAGTTCGACCACGGGGGGCTGCACGGGCGGCTCGGGCGTCATGGAGGCACCTTAAGGGGCGGCACCGACAGCGACCGGGGGAAACGAACGGGTGTCCGAGCGGGTGAGGGGCGCGCCCGTCCCGGGCCCGGGACGCCCCCTCGGACAGGGCACGGGACGCTACCCGGACCGGCCCGTCCCGGTCCGAAGCGCTTCAGCCGGTCCGCCCCCGGGACGGCAGGTACGCGGCGGACCCCGGCAGATGGGCCTCCGGGTCGGGCAGCCCGGTCCCGACGAGCCGCAGGCCGAGGCCCGAGGGGATGCGCCCGGGGCCGGACGCGGGGAGCCCCAGGTCCGCCGGGAAGAGCGACGCGCTCCAGAGGGCGCGGGGCGCGCCGCCCCCGGCGGTCGTACCGTCGTCGCCGCCCTCGGACCCGCCGTCGCCGCCCCCGGCGGTCGTACCGTCGTCGCCGTCGCCGCCGGAAGCGGGGCCGACGGGTCCGAGGGCGGCGGCCGCGTGGGCGGTCGCGTCCTCCAGCCGGAACCCGGCGCGCAGGGCGACCGCCCGGGACGCCACGTTGCCCGCCTCGGCCCACCACTCCAGCCGGACCGCCCCCAGCACGGAGAACGCCCAGCGCGCCAGGCGGACCACCCCCTCCGTTCCGTACCCCTGTCCGCGGTGCTCGCGGGCCAGCCAGAAGCCGACCTCGTACGTGCCGGGGGACGGGCGGGGGACGAGGCCGAGGGCGCCCGCCAGCGCGCCGGACCGCTCCACCACCGCGAAGTGGTAGCCGGAATCGTCCCGCCAGCCCGCCGGGGCGATGGTGCCCGCGAAGAGTTCCGCGTCGGAGCGCAGGTACGGCGACGGGATCTCCGTCCAGCGGAGGATCTCGGGGTCCTGGCAGGCGAGGTGCACCGCGTCCGTGTCCCCGGGGGTGAAGGGACGGAGCAGCAGGCGAAGGGAGGTGAGGGTGGTCGGCTCCATGGCCGCATTCTGGTGACCGCGGGGCCGGTCCGGGAGCACTTTCCGGGCTTCCCGGCACCTTCCAGGCCCTTCGGCCGTTGTCCTGGAAGGCGCGGTGAGGTCCACCCAGGGGCAGCCCTCCCGGCGCGGCGGTGTCCTCGCTTACGATGGCCGTTGCGGTGGGGCCCACCTGCCGTGCCCGCGCCAGAGTCCGTCAAACGACCCAGTGCCAGGCCCGACCGGCAAGGAGACCAGCCTCAGTGTCCGTCTTCAACAAGCTCATGCGTGCAGGCGAAGGCAAGATCCTGCGCAAACTGCACCGCATCGCGGACCAGGTCAGCTCCATCGAAGAGGACTTCGTCAACCTCTCCGACGCCGAGCTGCGGGCGCTCACCGACGAGTACAAGACCCGGTACGCGGACGGCGAGAGCCTGGACGACCTGCTCCCCGAGGCGTTCGCCACCGTCCGTGAGGCCGCCAAGCGCGTCCTCGGACAGCGCCACTACGACGTCCAGATGATGGGCGGCGCCGCCCTGCACCTCGGGTACGTCGCCGAGATGAAGACCGGTGAGGGCAAGACCCTCGTCGGCACCCTGCCCACGTACCTCAACGCGATCTCCGGCAAGGGCGTCCACCTGATCACGGTCAACGACTACCTGGCCGAGCGCGACTCCGAGCTGATGGGCCGGGTCCACAAGTTCCTCGGTCTCACCGTCGGGTGCATCGTCGCGAACATGACCCCGGCGCAGCGCCGCGAGCAGTACGCCTGCGACATCACGTACGGCACGAACAACGAGTTCGGCTTCGACTACCTCCGCGACAACATGGCGTGGTCGCAGGAGGAACTCGTGCAGCGCGGCCACAACTTCGCGGTGGTCGACGAGGTCGACTCGATCCTCGTCGACGAGGCGCGTACCCCGCTGATCATCTCGGGTCCGGCCGACCAGGCCACCAAGTGGTACGGCGACTTCGCCAAGTTGGTCACCCGGCTCACCAAGGGCGAGGCGGGCAACCAGCTCAAGGGCATCGAGGAGACCGGCGACTACGAGGTCGACGAGAAGAAGCGGACCGTGGCCATCCACGAGCCCGGCGTCGCCAAGGTCGAGGACTGGCTCGGGATCGACAACCTCTACGAGTCCGTCAACACGCCTCTCGTCGGGTACCTCAACAACGCCATCAAGGCGAAGGAACTCTTCAAGAAGGACAAGGACTACGTCGTCATCGACGGCGAAGTCATGATCGTCGACGAGCACACCGGCCGTATCCTCGCCGGGCGCCGCTACAACGAGGGCATGCACCAGGCGATCGAGGCGAAGGAAGGGGTGGACATCAAGGACGAGAACCAGACCCTCGCCACGATCACCCTGCAGAACTTCTTCCGCCTCTACAGCAAGCTCTCCGGCATGACCGGTACGGCCATGACCGAGGCCGCCGAGTTCCACCAGATCTACAAGCTGGGCGTCGTGCCGATCCCGACGAACCGGCCGATGGTCCGCCTCGACCAGTCCGACCTGATCTACCGCACCGAGGTGGCCAAGTTCGCCGCCGTCGTCGACGACATCGCGGAGAAGCACGAGAAGGGGCAGCCGATCCTGGTCGGCACCACCTCGGTCGAGAAGTCCGAGTACCTCTCGCAGCAGCTCTCCAAGCGCGGTGTCCAGCACGAGGTGCTCAACGCCAAGCAGCACGACCGTGAGGCGACCATCGTCGCCCAGGCCGGCCGCAAGGGTGCCGTCACCGTCGCGACGAACATGGCCGGCCGAGGCACCGACATCAAGCTCGGCGGCAACCCCGACGACCTCGCCGAGGCGGAGCTGCGCCAGCGCGGCCTCGACCCGGTCGAGCACGTCGAGGAGTGGGCCGCCGCCCTGCCCGCCGCGCTGGAGAAGGCCGAACTCGCGGTGAAGGCGGAGTTCGAGGAGGTCAAGGACCTCGGCGGGCTGTACGTCCTGGGCACCGAGCGCCACGAGTCGCGCCGTATCGACAACCAGCTGCGCGGTCGTTCCGGCCGTCAGGGAGACCCGGGCGAGTCCCGCTTCTACCTCTCGCTGGGCGACGACCTGATGCGCCTGTTCAAGGCGCAGATGGTGGAGCGCGTGATGTCGATGGCGAACGTCCCCGACGACGTGCCGATCGAGAACAAGATGGTCACCCGCGCCATCGCCTCCGCGCAGTCCCAGGTCGAGCAGCAGAACTTCGAGACGCGTAAGAACGTCCTGAAGTACGACGAGGTGCTCAACCGTCAGCGCGAGGTCATCTACGGCGAGCGTCGTCGCGTCCTGGAGGGCGAGGACCTCCAGGACCAGATCCGTCACTTCATGGACGACACGATCGACGACTACATCCGCCAGGAGACCGCCGAGGGCTTCGCTGAGGAGTGGGACCTCGACCGGCTGTGGGGCGCCTTCAAGCAGCTCTACCCGGTGAAGGTCACCGTGGAGGAGCTGGAGGAAGCGGCCGGCGACCTCGCCGGTGTCACGGCGGACTTCATCGCCGAGTCCGTCAAGGACGACATCCACGCGCAGTACGAGGAGCGCGAGAACTCCCTCGGTTCCGAGATCATGCGCGAGCTGGAGCGCCGCGTGGTCCTCTCGGTCCTCGACCGCAAGTGGCGCGAGCACCTCTACGAGATGGACTACCTCCAGGAGGGCATCGGCCTCCGTGCCATGGCGCAGAAGGACCCGCTGGTCGAGTACCAGCGCGAAGGGTTCGACATGTTCAACGCCATGATGGAGGGCATCAAGGAGGAGTCGGTCGGCTACCTCTTCAACCTTGAGGTCCAGGTCGAGCAGCAGGTCGAGGAAGTCCCGGTCAAGGACGACGCCGAGCAGCCCTCGCTCGCCAAGGAAGGTGCCGCTGTCGCACCCGCCGCCCGGCCGGAGATCCGCGCCAAGGGTCTCGAAGCCCCGCAGCGCCCCGACCGCCTGCACTTCTCCGCCCCCACGGTGGACGGCGAAGGCGGCGTCGTGGAGGGCGAGTTCGCCGACAGCGCCCCCGAGGGTGACGGCCTGACCCGCGCCGAGCGCCGCAAGGCGCAGAAGAGCGCGGGCGGCGGCGGGCGTCGCCGCAAGAAGTAGTCGGCGGCAGCCGGGGACGGCTGCGGTACGCACCGGCGGGGCCGGGATCTCCACGGAGCTCCCGGCCCCGCCGTCTTTCCGTCCCCGCCCTCGCCGCCGCGCGGGCCGCGGGCCGTCGGGCCCGCGGCGTGTACCGGGTCGGGGCCGGTCGGGCGGTCGTGCCCCACCTGTGGCGCGTGCCGGGTCGGGCCGTCCCCTGCCGTCGCGCCCGCCGTCGTGCCCTTCCCGCGCACCGGACTCAGGCCGGCAGGCGCTCGCCACCGAGTTCCACCGCCGCGCAGCGCCAGCGCAGATCGGCGCCCTGCTCCAGCCGGAACGCCATGGCGTGCACCCGGCCGCCGCCCCAGATGCTCGCGAACGCCTCGACCACGCCGGTCGCGGGCTGCGCGCCGTAGCACCCGCGCAGTACGGGGCTGTCGCCCCAGACGGCGCGCAGCGGGGCGCCGGGGGCCAGCTCGGCGAGCTGGTCGTACGCCTCGCCCACCGTGTGGCCGAGCATCCAGTGGACCGGGCGGCGCCCGCTGAGCACGGCGAGCAGCCGTTCCGCGAACCAGTGGTGCGGGCGCACCGGCCCCCGCGCCGGGAGCGGGCCGCGCCGCGCCGGGACGGTGCCGGGCCGGCGCTGGTCGCGGCGGCCCGCGGGCCTGCCGCCCGCCGGGCGGGAGGTGCCGCGCTGTTCGGGACGAGTGCGGCGGTCCGCGCGTAAGGTCCTGGTCCGGTCCGTGCTCATGGTCATCGCCCCCGTGTGAGGCCGCCCGTTCACAGCGGGCGGCGACGTTGCGTTGCGCCTCTTCTACGGGGAGTCGCGACGGGGCCGCAAGGAACGCCGGAGCCGTCCGGGACGTACGGCACGGATCACCTATCCGGGTGAGGGAGCGGCCGGGCGCCCGAGGAGCGCGCTGACGGCCGAGCCCCGGGGGCCGTCCGGGAGTGGGCGCCCGGCACGCCCCGAAGGGGGACCGCCGACGTATCCTGAGGGCGTCTGTCGACTACGAAAGCGGCCAAGCCATGCGCGTGTACGTCCCCCTGACCCTCTCCGGTCTCGCCGCGGCGCACGGGGCGGGCGAGTTGGGCCCCGGACCGCTGACCGCCTACGCCGTGACCCCCGGGCTGCGCGAGTGGTACGTCTCCGACGACATCGAGGAGCTGGAGTACGCGGCGCTCAGCCGGGCCGCCGCCGCCTCGCTCCGGCTGATCGCCGCCCTGCCCGAGGAGCCGCGCCGCCGGGTCGTCGTCGCGTTCGACGTACCGGACGGCGACGCCCTCGGCGACCCCGACGGGGGCCTGGACCCCGACTCGGTCGGCGAGGTGCGCCTCGCCTCGGCCGTGCCGCTCGCCAAGGCGGCGGCGGTGCACGTGGACTCCGACGACGCCGAGAAGGACGTGACGGCCGCCGCCGCCGCCCTGGGCGCCGCCGACCACGGCGACGACGACGCGCGGTTCACCGTGGACGGCGCGGAGGACCACGAGCTCCTCTGGTTCGGCGTGCAGGAGATCCCGCAGCTGCTCGGCTGAGGGCCGGGCGGCCGAGGGTCGCCCCGGACCGGTCACGGGCGGCCCTCCCGGTTGTCGGACCCGCCGAGTACGGTCTTTCCCATGGCGAAGCACGGCGAGAACCGCACACACCTGGTCTGGGACTGGAACGGCACGCTGCTCGACGACATCCACGCCGTCGTCGGGGCGACCAATTCGGCCTTCGCCGAGGTGGGGCTCGCGCCGATCACGGTCGAGCGGTACCGCTCGACGTACTGCGTGCCCATACCGCTCTTCTACGAGCGGCTGCTGGGCCGGACACCGAACGACGCCGAATGGCAGCGGATGGACGTCGTCTTCCACGACGCCTACGCCGAACTCCGTGCGGCCTGCCTCCTCACCGACGGCGCCGCCGAGCTGCTCGCGGGCTGGCGGCGGGACGGCCGCAGCCAGTCGCTGCTGAGCATGCACGGCCACGAGCAGCTGATCCCCACCGTGCGCGGGTACGGCATCGAGGAGCACTTCGTCCGGGTCGACGGGCGCACCGGGCCCTCGGGCGGCAGCAAGGCGCTCCACATGGAGCGTCACTTCGCCGCGCTCGGCACGGTCGCCCCGGAGCACGCGGTGGTCATCGGGGACGCGGTGGACGACGCCGTGGCCGCCGCGCACGTCGGCGCCCGGGTGGTGCTCTTCACCGGGGGCTCGCACGACCGGGCCGCCCTGGAGGCGGCCGGGGTGCCGGTCGTGGACAGCCTGGCCGAAGCGGTGGCGCTGGCGGAGGCCATGGCGCTCTGAGGCGCCCCGGTCCGAGGCCGCGCCCGCGACCGAGGCGGCCCCCGTTCGAGGCTGTCCGGACCCGAGGCCGCCCGGCACCGGGCGGCGTCGGAACCGGGCGGGTGTCTCAGGCGACCGGTGCCTTCGCGCGCAGCACCTTGAGGAACTCGCGCATCCACGCCGAGTGGTCCGGCCAGGCGCGTGAGGAGACGAGGGTGCCGTCGACCACCGCCTCCGCGTCCTGGAAGGCGGCCCCCGCCGTCCGCATGTCCGGTTCCAGCGCCGGATAGGCAGTCACCTCGCGCCCGTCGAGGCTGCCCGTCGCGGCGGTGATCAGCGGGCCGTGGCAGATCTGCGCGACCGGCCGGGCGTCCTCGAAGAAGGCGGCGACGATCGCCTTCAGGTCGGCGTTGTTGCGGAGGTACTCCGGTGCCCGGCCGCCGGGGATCACCAGGGCGGCGTAGTCGCCGGGCACCACCTCGGAGAACGCGAGGTCGGCCGGCCAGGTGTAGCCGGGCTTCTCGGTGTAGGTGTCGAAGCCGGGCTCGAAATCGTGGACCACGAAGCGGAGGGTCTTGCGTTCGGGGGCGGCGATGTCGACCTCGTACCCCTCCTCGCGCAGGCGCTGGTACGGGTAGAGGACCTCCAGCGACTCGGCCGCGTCGCCGGTGACGAGCAGGATCTTCGGTGCCATGAGTGGGCCCCCAGGGTTCGTGGGTCGGCCGGGTGCGGGCGCGCGCCGGGCCGTGTGCGGCGGGGACCAGCCTGCACCGGCCGGGGGCGTACGCCAAGAGGGCGCGCCTTCTCCGCGAGCGGGCCCATCGCTGTACGAACTGTCCAAAACGAAGGTCTCCGTTTGTACACATACGGTTCATGACGGCCACCCGTCGGGGCGAGATAGCCTTGTGCTCGTGATCAGCGCGATACGCCTCGGGGGCATTGACGCCCCCGGCCCGGTCCCGGAGTGCACCCGCACCCGGGCCTTCCGTGATCGCCGTCACCCCGACCCACGGCTGAATATCGCCGATTTGGTCCCGGGTATCTCTCATCGCGGCATAGCGTCGACTACGACCGGATACCCCGCGTCGTGGCGTTGTGCCGCTTTTCTCACCTACGTCACGCAATGGCGCGCGACAGGAGCCAGAGGACATGCAGACCAAGCTGGACGAAGCCAAGGCCGAGCTGCTCGCACGGGCCGCCGAGGTAGCTGACAACAGCCCGGGCGGTGGTGCCGGCGGCCCGGGGGGTACCCCCCGGGTGCGCGTCGCCACGGCCGGCACGGACGGGGACGAGCGGTCCGGCCGGGACATGCTCCTCTCCTACCTCCAGCGCTACTACTTGCACACCGCCCCGGAGGACCTGAGCGGCCGGGACCCGGTGGACGTCTTCGGTGCCGCCGCCTCGCACTACCGGCTGGCCGAGAACCGCCCCCAGGGCACGGCCAACGTCCGGGTGCACACCCCGACCGTGGAGGAGAACGGCTGGACCTCCAGCCACTCCGTGGTCGAGGTCGTCACCGACGACATGCCGTTCCTCGTCGACTCCGTCACCAACGAACTGTCCCGCCAGAACCGGGGCATCCACCTGGTCATCCACCCTCAGGTCCTGGTGCGCCGCGACGTCACCGGCAAGCTGCTGGAGGTCCTGACCGGCGGATCCGGCGTCCCCCGGGTCCCCCGGAGCAAGGGCCGCGAGGACGCCGGCACCGCCGGGGCGGCACTCCCGCACGACGTCCTCGTCGAGTCCTGGATCCACGTGGAGACCGACCGCGAGACCGACCGCGAGGACCTCAAGGCGATCACCGCCGACCTGCTGCGCGTCCTGTCCGACGTACGGGAGACCGTCGAGGACTGGGACAAGATGCGCGCCGCCGCGCTGCGCATCGCGGACGGCCTGGGCGACGAGCCCACCGACGACCTCCCCGCCGAGGAGATCGAGGAGGCCGGCGAGCTGCTGCGCTGGCTCGCCGCCGACCACTTCACCTTCCTCGGATACCGCGAGTACTCGCTGAAGAACGGCGACTCGCTGGCCGCCGTGCCCGGCACCGGTCTCGGCATCCTGCGCTCCGACCCGAAGCACCACGAGGACGAGGCGCACCCCGTCAGCCCCTCCTTCGACCGGCTGCCCGCCGACGCCCGCGCCAAGGCCCGCGAGCACAAGCTGCTCATCCTGACCAAGGCCAACAGCCGCTCCACGGTCCACCGCCCGAGCTACCTCGACTACGTCGGCGTGAAGAAGTTCGACGCCGAGGGCAACGTCGTCGGCGAGCGCCGCTTCCTCGGCCTCTTCTCGTCCGCCGCCTACACCGAGTCGGTGCGCCGGGTCCCGGTCGTCCGCCGCAAGGTCGCCGAGGTGCTGGAGGGCGCGGGCTTCTCGGACAACAGCCACGACGGCCGCGACCTGCTCCAGATCCTGGAGACCTACCCGCGCGACGACATGTTCCAGACGCCGACCGATCAGCTCCGCTCGATCGTCACCTCGGTGCTCTACCTCCAGGAACGCCGCCGGCTGAGGCTCTACCTGCGCCAGGACGAGTACGGCCGCTACTACTCCGCCCTCGTCTACCTGCCGCGCGACCGCTACACCACCGGCGTGCGGCTGAGGCTGATCGACATCCTCAAGGAAGAACTCGGCGGCACCAGCGTCGACTTCACCGCCTGGAACACCGAGTCGATCCTGTCCCGGCTGCACTTCGTCGTCCGGGTCGCCCCCGGCACCGAACTGCCGCACCTGACCGACGCCGACACCGACCACATCGAGGCACGTCTCGTCGAGGCCGCCCGCTCCTGGGCAGACGGCTTCCAGGAGGCCCTGAACGCCGAATGCGGCGAGGAGCGCGCCGCCGAACTGCTGCGCCGCTACGCCCGTTCCTTCCCCGAGGGCTACAAGGCCGACCACTCGCCGCGCGCCGCCGTGGCCGACCTGGTCCACCTCGAAGCGCTCAAGGCGGGCGAGAAGGACTTCGCGCTCAGCCTGTACGAGCCGGTCGGCGCACTGCCCGGCGAGCGCCGCTTCAAGATCTACCGGACCGGCGAGCCCGTCTCGCTCTCCGCCGTTCTCCCGGCGCTCCAGCGCCTGGGCGTGGAGGTCGTCGACGAGCGCCCGTACGAGCTGCGCTGCGCGGACCGGACGACCGGCTGGATCTACGACTTCGGGCTGCGGATGCCCACGGGCAACGGCGACCACCTCGCCGACGACGCCCGCGAACGCTTCCAGCAGGCCTTCGCCGCCGTCTGGACCGGCGCCGCCGAGAACGACGGCTTCAACTCCCTCGTGCTACGCGCCGGACTCGACTGGCGGCAGGCGATGGTGCTCCGCGCCTACGCGAAGTACCTGCGCCAGGCGGGTTCGACCTTCAGCCAGGACTACATGGAGGACACCCTCCGCGACAACGTCCACACCACCCGGCTGCTCGTCTCCCTCTTCGAGGCCCGGATGTCGCCCGCCCGCCAGAACGCCGGGCGCGAGCTGACCGACGGACTGCTCGAAGAGCTCGACGGCGCGCTGGACCAGGTGGCCTCGCTCGACGAGGACCGCATCCTGCGCTCCTTCCTCACCGTCATCAAGGCGACCCTGCGGACCAACTTCTTCCAGCGCGCCGACGACGGCGAGCCGCACGGCTACGTCTCGATGAAGTTCGACCCCCAGGCCATCCCCGACCTGCCGGCCCCGCGCCCCGCCTTCGAGATCTGGGTGTACTCGCCCCGCGTCGAGGGCGTCCACCTGCGCTTCGGCAAGGTCGCCCGCGGCGGACTGCGCTGGTCCGACCGGCGCGAGGACTTCCGTACCGAGGTCCTCGGCCTGGTCAAGGCGCAGATGGTGAAGAACACCGTGATCGTGCCGGTGGGCGCCAAGGGCGGGTTCGTCGCCAAGCAGCTCCCGGACCCGGCGCTGGACCGGGACGCCTGGCTCGCGGAGGGCATCGCCGCGTACCGCGTCTTCGTCTCGGCGCTGCTCGACATCACCGACAACCTGGTGGCCGGCGAGACGGTGCCGCCCGTCGACGTGGTCCGCCACGACGAGGACGACACCTACCTCGTGGTCGCCGCCGACAAGGGCACCGCGAGCTTCTCCGACATCGCCAACGAGGTCGCCGTCGCGTACAACTTCTGGCTCGGCGACGCCTTCGCCTCCGGCGGTTCGGCCGGGTACGACCACAAGGGCATGGGCATCACCGCGCGCGGCGCCTGGGAGTCCGTCAAGCGGCACTTCCGCGCGCTGGGCCACGACACCCAGACCGAGGACTTCACCGTCGTCGGCGTCGGCGACATGTCCGGCGACGTGTTCGGCAACGGCATGCTGCTCTCCGAGAACATCCGGCTGGTCGCGGCCTTCGACCACCGGCACATCTTCCTCGACCCGACCCCGGACGCCGCCGTCTCCTACGCCGAGCGGCGCCGGCTCTTCGAGCTGCCCCGCAGCTCATGGGCCGACTACGAGACCGGACTGCTCTCGGCGGGCGGCGGCGTCCACCCCCGTTCCGCGAAGTCCATCCCGGTCAACGCGCACGTCCGCGAGGCCCTCGGCATCGAGGCGGGCATCACCAAGATGACCCCCGCCGACCTGATGAAGGCCATCCTGAGGGCGCCCGTCGACCTGCTGTGGAACGGCGGCATCGGCACCTACGTCAAGTCCTCCGCCGAGACCGACGCCGACGTCGGCGACAAGGCCAACGACGCGATCCGGGTCAACGGCCAGGAACTGCGGGCCAAGGTCGTCGGCGAGGGCGGCAACCTCGGCGCCACCCAGCTCGGCCGCATCGAGTTCGCCCGGTCCGGCGGCAAGATCAACACCGACGCGATCGACAACAGCGCCGGCGTGGACACCTCCGACCACGAGGTGAACATCAAGATCCTGCTCAACGGGCTGGTCCGGGACGGCGACATGACCGTCAAGCAGCGCAACAAGCTGCTCGCCGAGATGACCGACGAGGTCGGCTCGCTCGTGCTGCGCAACAACTACGCGCAGAACGTCGCGCTCACCAACGCCACCGCCCAGGCCACCGACCTGCTCCACGCCCACCAGCGCTCGATGCGCCGGCTGGAGTCCTCGGGCGGGCTGGACCGCGCGCTGGAATTCCTCCCCGCCGACCGGCAGATCCGCGAACTCCTCACCGCGGGCAAGGGGCTCAGCCAGCCGGAACTCGCCGTACTCCTCGCCTACACCAAGATCACGGCCGCCGACGAGCTGATCCGCACCAGCCTCCCGGACGACCCGTACCTCCAGCGCCTCGCGCACGCCTACTTCCCGAAGCAGCTGCGCGAACGCTTCCCCGAGTCGATCGACGGCCACGCGCTGCGCCGCGAGATCATCACCACGGTGCTGGTCAACGACACGGTGAACACCGGCGGTTCCACCTTCCTGCACCGCTTCCGCGAGGAGACCGGCGCCTCGGTGGAGGAGATCGTGCGGGCGCAGGCCGCGGCCCGCGAGATCTTCGGCCTGAGCCAGGTCTGGGACGCCGTCGAGGCACTCGACAACCAGGTCGACGCCGGGGTGCAGACCCGTATCCGGCTGCACTCCCGCCGCCTGGTGGAGCGCGGCACCCGCTGGCTGCTGGGCAACCGCCCGCAGCCGGTGGACATCGAGGCCACCGTCGCCTTCTTCGAGGACCGGGTCGCCGAGGTGTGGGCCGCGATGCCCAAGCTGCTGCGGGGCACCGACCAGGAGTGGTACCAGCAGATCCTGGACGAGCTCACCGAGGCGGACGTGCCCGAGGAGCTGGCCCAGCGGGTCGCCGGGTTCTCCTCGGCCTTCCCGGCACTCGACATCGTGGCCATCGCGGACCGTACGGGCAAGGAGCCGCTGGCCGTCGCCGAGGTCTACTACGACCTCGCCGACCGGCTGCGGATCACCGCGCTGATGGACCGGATCATCGAGCTGCCGCGCGCCGACCGCTGGCAGTCCATGGCCCGCGCCTCCATCCGTGAGGACCTGTACGCGGCCCACGCGGCGCTCACCGCCGACGTGCTGGCCGTCGGGGCCGACGGCGCCACGCCGGAGGAGCGGTTCAAGGCGTGGGAGGAGAAGAACGCGGCGATCCTCTCCCGGTCGCGCTCGACCCTGGAGGAGATCCAGAGCTCCGACGCCTTCGACCTGGCGAACCTGTCGGTCGCGATGCGGACGATGCGGACGCTGCTGCGCACGCACGCCTGACGCGGTGAAGGGGGGCTCCGGGCCGTAAGCCCGGAGCCCCCCTTCGTACGCCCCCGCGCGGGGACTACTTCTTGGTGAACCGCTCGTACGCGGCGACGACGTCCTTCGCCGGGCCGTCCATCCGCAGGACGCCCGCCTCCAGCCAGATCGCCCGGTCGCAGGTCTCCAGGATCGACTTGTTGCTGTGGCTGACCAGGAAGACCGTGCCGGCCTCCTTGCGGAGTTCCTTGATCCGGTCCTTGCTCCGGTTCTGGAACTTGGCGTCACCGGTGGAGAGCGCCTCGTCGATCAGCAGCACGTCGTGGCTCTTGGCCGCCGCGATGGAGAACCGCAGCCGGGCGCCCATGCCGGAGGAGTACGTCCGCATCGGCAGGGTGATGAAGTCGCCCTTCTCGTTGATGCCGGAGAAGGAGACGATGGAGTCGTACCGCTCGCGGATCTCCTGGCGGGACATGCCCATCGCCAGCCCGCCCAGTACGACGTTCCGCTCGCCGGTGAGGTCGCTCATCAGCGCCGCGTTCACGCCGAGCAGCGAGGGCTGGCCCTGCGTGTGGACCTTGCCCTTCGTCGCCGGGAGCAGCCCGGCGATGGCCTTGAGCAGAGTGGACTTGCCGGAGCCGTTCGAGCCGATGAGGCCGATCGCCTCGCCCTTGTACGCGGCGAAGCTGACGCCCTTGACGGCGTGCACCTCGCGCACGCCCGGGCTCTGGCGGCGGGTGATGATCCGGCTGAGCGCCGAGGTCGCACTGCCCCGGCCGCCCTTGGCGCCGTTGACCTTGTAGGTGATGTGCACGTCGTCGACGACGACGGTGGGCTCCCGCTCCGCGGTCGTGTCAGCCACGTCCGTACCTCTCTTCGGCCTTCCAGAAGAACACGAAGCCGCCGACGGCACAGAGCAGTGCCCACGCCGTGGCCACCGCCCATACGTGCGGAGGCAGCTGATCGCCGGTGAAACTGTCGATCAGGGCGAACCGCATCAGGTCGATGTAGACGGCCGCCGGGTTGCAGTCCAGCGCGACGACGACCCAGTGCGGGACCCGGTCCGCGGTGAGGAGGGAGTCGAGGCTCCACATCACGCCGGACGCGTACATCCAGGTGCGCAGCAGGAACGGCATGAGCTGCGCGACGTCCGGGGTCTTCGCGGTGATCCGCGCCACGAACATCGAGACGCCGGTGTTGAACAGCGCCTGGAGAGTGAGGGCGGGAATCGCGAGCAGCCAGGCCGGGCCGGGGTACTGCCCGAAGACGAGCAGGATCAGCACGAGCGCGCCGAGCGAGAACAGCAGCTGCTGGAGCTGCTGCAGGGCGAGCGCGACCGGCAGCGAGGCGCGCGGGAAGTGCAGGGCCCGCACCAGCCCGATGTTGCCGCTGATCGCGCGGGTGCCCGCCGTGATCGAGCTGGAGGTGAAGGTCCAGATGAAGACACCCGTGACGAGGAACGGCACGAAGTCGGCGACCCCGTGCTTGGTGTTCATCAGGATGCCGAAGATGAAGTAGTACACCGCGGCGTTGAGCAGCGGCGTCATGATCTGCCAGATCTGGCCGAGCTTCGCCTGGCTGTACTGCGCCGTCAGCTTGGCCGTGGCGAACGCCACGATGAAGTGCCGACGCCCCCAGAGCTGAGCGATGTACGACGCGAGGGAGGGGCGGGCGCCGCTGACGGTGAGGCCGTGGCGGGCGGCGAGCGCCGCCAGCTCGCCCGGTGCGTAGACCGGGGCGAGTGCGGCGGGATCGGTTTCGGCCGGCCCTGGGGTCGGCGGAGCTGCTGTCTGGCTCACCACGATCGCTTTCGACGGAGGCTGGGAACAGGCGTTGAAGGGTGGAACAGAACAGGCGCTGCGGGCGGGAAACAGGCGTTGAACTGCGGGACAACCCCTGAACAACGATAGGACGGGACCGTTTCGTCGCCACGCTGAGCGTAAATCGTATGTGCGTCGGGACGCAACCGTTTCGTCGTTACGGATATCCTTTAAGGCATGAGCACCGAACCCGGACCCCGGCGCCGCACCCCGGCGGGCGCCGCCGTGCTGCGCGAAGACGTGACCGACGCGATCCGCGGCGCCGTCTTCGAGGAGCTGGCCGCGGTGGGCTTCGCCCGGATGTCCATGGAGGGCATCGCGCGCCGCGCGGGCGTCGGCAAGACCGCGGTCTACCGGCGCTGGAAGTCCAAACTGCACCTGGTGCTCGACCTGGTGGCGGCCGTCGCCGAACAGGGCATGCCGATCCCCGACACCGGCTCGCTGTACGAGGACGTACGGGCGGTCCTCCAACTCGCCTCGTACGCGCTGCGCCACCCCGTCGCCTCCCAGGTGATCCCGGACCTGCTCGTGGAGGCGGCCCGGAACCCGGAGATCGCCGACACGATCAAGGCGGCGCTCCTCGACCCGCAGCAGGGTGTCGCGGCCGTCGTCGTCAGGGCGGCGGTGGCCCGGGGCGAGCTGCCGGAGGGCAGCGACCCCGACCGTGCGCTGGACCTGATCGTCGGGCCGCTGTACTGGCGGCTCGTGGTGGTCCGCGGCGGCCTGCCGAAGGGGTACCTGGACGACCTGGCGGCCTCCACGGTGGCGGCGCTCAAGCACCCGGACTCCGCCTGACGGCGGGTCACCGGCGGTTCAGGCGAGGGGGGCGGGGCGCGCGAGAGCGCGCCACGGGACCCCGGCCGGTGCCGGGCGAACGCGCGTGGTGAGCCAGGCGGTGCGCTCGTCGCCGGCGATCAGCGCGTGGTCGCGGGCCACGGAGCGCAGCAGCGCCGCCGCCTTCTCGTGGAGCGTGGGATACGGCACGGCCCCGAACACGTCGGTCCGGGGCCGCTCGATCGCCGAGACCGGCGGCCCCAGGTCGCGCACGCCGTGGTCCGTGCCGTCGACCGCGTGGGCGGGACGCCGGACACGGAGGCGGTTCACTTCACCGCCCCTGCCATCACCCCCGACACGAACTGCCGCTGGAAGGCGAAGAACACCGCCAGCGGGATCACCATCGACACGAACGCCCCCGGCGCCAGCACGTCGATGTTGTTGCCGAACTGGCGTACCTGCTGCTGGAGCGCCACGGTGATCGGCGGGGAACCCGAGTCCGCGAAGATCAGCGCGACCAGCATGTCGTTCCAGACCCAGAGGAACTGGAAGATCCCGAGCGAGGCGATGGCCGGTCCGCCGAGCGGCATGACGACCCGGGTGAAGAGCCGGATCTCGCCCGCCCCGTCGAGCCGGGCGGCCTCCAGGAGCTCGCGCGGGATCTCCGCGAAGAAGTTCCGCAGCAGGAAGATCGCGAACGGCAGCCCGAAGGCCGTGTGGAAGAGCACCACGCCGAGGGTGGTCTCGAAGATCCCGAGGGTGCCGAAGAGCTTGGAGACCGGGATCAGCGCGACCTGCACGGGCACCACCAGCAGCCCCACCACCACCAGGAACCACCAGTCGCGGCCGGGGAAGTCCATCCAGGCGAAGGCGTAACCGGCGAACGAGCCGATCACCACCACCAGGACCGTGGACGGCACGGTGATCATCACCGTGGAGAGCAGCGAGTCGGTGATGGCCGGGTTCGACAGCAGGTGCTGGTAGTTGTCGAGGGTCAGTTGGGAGGGGGTGGTGAAGACCTGCCACCACCCGCTCGCCGCGATGTCCTTGCCGTCCCGCAGCGAGGAGAGCAGCAGCCCGATCGTCGGCATCAGCCAGAACAGGGCCACCAGGACGAGGAAGACCCGCATCACCCCGCCGCCCGCGCGCGCGGCGATCCGCACCGCGAGCGACGGTCGGGCGGCGTCCCCGGCCGTGGTGGTGGACGCGGTGGTCGTGACCGAGGCCGTCATCGGCGTCCCTCCTTCCGTATCCGCCGGATGTTGAAGGCCATCACCGGGATCACCAGCAACAGCAGGAGGACGGCGATCGCGCTGCCGACCCCCAGGTCCGCGTCCGTACCGAACGAGGAGCGGTACAGCTGGAGGGCGAGGACGTTGGCGTCGTCCTGGGAGGAGCCCGGCGCGATGATGAAGATCAGGTCGAAGACCTTCAGCACGTTGATCATGAGGGTGACCAGCACCACCGCGAGGACCGGTGCCAGCAGCGGCACGGTGATCCGCCGGAACACCTGCCACTCGTTCGCCCCGTCGACCCGCGCCGCTTCGAGGAGTTCGCGCGGCAGCCCGGCGAGACCCGCCGCGATGAGCACCATCGCGAAGCCCGCCCACATCCAGACGTAGCTGCCGATGATCCCGGGGGTGACCAGGCTCGGGCCGAGCCAGGAGACCCCGTTGTACGGCTCGCGGAAGTTGTCGGCGGGCAGCCGGAGCACTGCCCCCTCGGCGGCGGCGGGCAGCGAGAAGGACCCGTCCGCGCCGGCCGTGGCGGTGGCGACGACCTTGCCGCCCCTCACCGCCTCGACCTCGATGCCCTTGAGGCCGAGCTCCTTCGGGTCGACCACGTTGGGCTTCCCGCCGCCGCCCCTGGTGAAGTCCAGCCAGGCGGTGCCGGTGATCCGGTCGCCGTCCGGGGCGGGGGTACGGGCCGGCTCCGCGTCCTTGGGCATCTTCTCCGGTACGACTCCGACCAGCGGCAGCAGCACCGGGACACCGGCCCGCACCGTCGTCTCCGTGACGAAGGACCCGCCGCCTCCCGCCTTCAGCGGGTGCACCGGCAGCGGGTGCGCCTTCGGGAAACCGGCGGACTTCGCGAAGGTGTCGTGCACGCCCACCCAGACCGCGTTGGCGACCCCGCGCTCCGGGGCCTCGTCGTACACCAGCCGGAAGATGATCCCCGCGGCCAGCATGGAGATCGCCATCGGCATGAAGACGACCAGCTTGAACGCGGTGCCCCACCGGATGCGTTCGGTCAGCACCGCGAAGATCAGACCGAGCGCGGTGGAGACCGTGGGCGCGAGGACCACCCAGATCAGGTTGTTCTTGACCGCCGTACGGATCGTGTCGTCCGTGAACAGCTTCCGGTAGTTGTCGAGCCCGGCGAAACCGGTGCCCGCCTGGTCGAGGAACGAACGGTAGACGGAGTAGGCGATCGGATAGACCACCAGCGCGCCCAGCAGCACCAGCGCGGGCAGCAGGAACGCCACCGCGACGGTTCGGCGGGAGCCGGTGACCCCGCGGCCGGAGCGGCCGCTACGGGGGCGGACGGGCGGACCCGGGTGGACGGGGGGCACCGCACCGGCGCCCCCCGTCGTCGCTGTCGTCACCGCGTCAGCTCTTGTACGCCTCGGCGGCGGCGGACTCCAGCGCCCGCTGGGTCCCCGCCACGTCCTTCGGGCTCTTCAGGAAGTCCTGGAGGATCTTCCACTCGCCCTTGCCCGGCGTGCCGCCGAAGGACTGGGGCGCCTGGTCCGACATGTCGAACCGGACCCCGTCCCCGGCCGCGATCAGCGCTTCGGCCATGGTGCGCTGCACGTCGTTCGGGTACACGGCCGGGTCCAGGGACTTGTTCGGCGAGAGGAACCCGCCCGCCCCGGCCGAGATCTTCGCCGCGTCCGTGGACGCCAGGAAGGTCAGCAGCGCCTGGGCGCCCTCGGTGTCCTTCAGCGCCACCGCCGCGTCCCCGCCGGTCACCACCGGGGAATCGGCGCCGACCGCCGGGAACGGGAACACCTTGGCGTCCGTACCGATCTTCGCGTCGGTCTCCGCGATGTTGACGGCGACGAAGTCGCCCTCGAAGACCATCGCCGCCTCTGGCTGGTCCCCGCCGGTGAAGGTCTGCGTCACCGAGGCCGGGAACTCCGTCTGGAGCGCCCCGGACGCGCCGCCCGCGATCAGCTCCGGCTTGCCGAAGAGCTGCGCCAGCGTCGTGAGCGAGTCCTTCACGGACGGGTCCGTCCACGGGATCTCGTGCTTCGCCAGCTGGTCGTACTTCTCCGGACCCGCCTGGGAGAGGTAGATGTTCTCGAACCAGTCGGTGAGGGTCCAGCCGTCCGCACCGCCGACCGATACCGGGGTGATCCCGGAGGCCGACACGGTCTCGGCGGTGGTGAGGAAGTCCTTCCAGGTCTTCGGCTCACTCGCGCCCGCGTTGTCGAACGCCTGGGCGTTGTACCAGACCAGCGACTTGTTGGCGGCCTTGTAGTAGACGCCGTACTGGGTGCCGTCCACGGCGCCGAGGTCCTGCCAGACCTGCGCGTAGTTCTGGCCGAGCTGCGCCCGCGCCTCGTTGCCGACGGGCTTGGCCCACTTCTTCGCCACCGCCTGCTGGATCGCGCCCACCTGCGGGATCATCGCCACGTCCGGCGGCTGGCCGCCCGCGATCTTCGTACCGAGGAAGTTGACGATCGGGTCCTGCGCGGGGACGAAGGTGACCTCCGCGCCGGTCCGCTTCTCGAACTCGTCCAGGACCTTGGTGAAGTTCTGCTGTTCCGCGCCCGTCCACACGGCGGCCACGGATATCCGCTCACCGTCCAGACGAGGTAAGGCGACGGTCGACGAGGGCGACTGGCTCGCACTCGCGGTGGGGTCCGCGGTGGCCTTGCCGTCCTTGCCGTCGTCCGAATCGCCCGAGCAGCCGGTCAGCGCCAGTGCGCCCACCGCGGCGAACACCGCCGCCGTCCGCCCCAGTTGTCTGGTCCTGTGCATGTGTTCCCCGTCTCCCGGCGGCGCGCGTCCGCACGCCGCTGTGCGACTACCGCGTCGTCCGTGGGCACAAGTCCTACGCCGGTGCGCGGAGCGCCCGCAATACCGCCGCAGGGGCCGGGCGGACGATCGTGACCCGCTCGTGACGTCGTTCCGGGAGGAAACGCGCACCTGGTGGACAGGGGGCAGAAGGACAGGTCCGTCCACCGGGAGAACACCGGAAATCGTCGAAGGTCATGAGGAGACGGGCGGCAGCGGGGGCAGCCGTTCGGCGTTCACCGACCGCGCCGCACGCTCCAGCGCGCTGGCGAGGAGCGCCAGGTCGGTCGGACCGTTGCCCAGCTCGCGGACCGGGCGGCGGGTCGGCGGATCGCCCATCCGCTCCCACTCCAGCGGTACGACGGTCGGACGCAGGGTCGCCGTGCGCGGGATGCGGCCCGTCACCCGGCCGCCCTGGAAGGGGGTGACCCGGCCGTCCGGATGCCCCAGCCTGCCCCGCCCCGGGGCCGGTTCGTCCGGCGAGGGCGGCAGCACCGGCGCGTCCAGCACGATCCGCAGCCGGGCGCCGCGCGCCAGCTCGGTGTCCTCGGTACGGTCCGGGCGGCCCGAGGACGCCACCAGATGCACCCCGAGTCTCCCGCCGTCCCTCGCCACGGCCTCCAGCGCCCGCACCACGGACCCGGCGGCCGGCCGTCCCGGGCTGCCGAGCGCCGGGGCGACCAGCGCGTCGAAGTCGTCGGCCAGCACCACCAGCCGGGGCAGCGGCGACGGACCCGGGTCCACCGCCCGCGGGTCGGTGGTCCGCAGCCGCAGCGTGCCGGTCGCGGAGGAGGCGGCCGGGGTGTCGAGGCCCCCGCGCTGCTCGGAAGAGCTCGGCGGACGCTGGCCGACGAGCCGCCGGGAGACCTCCTCGCGGATGTGCCACTCGGTGAAGTCCAGCCCGTCGAGCAGTTCGGCGCGGCGCTTCAGCTCGCCGCCGAGCGCACGGGCGAACTCGCGCATCCGGACCGGGTCGGAGGCCGACAGATACGAGAAGACGTGCGGCAGCTCGGTGCAGGGGCGCAGCCCTTCACCCGGCTCGCCGCTCTCCCCGCCCGCCCCGGCACCGTCCACCAGCAGGATGCCGAGCCGGTCGGGGCGGGCGGCCGAGGCGAGCGAGGCGGCGACCGCCCGCAGCAGTTCGGTACGCCCGCTGCCGGCGGGCCCCTCGACGAGCAGGTGCGGCCCCTCGTCGGCGAGGTCCACACTCACCGGCCCCCGGGGCCCGGCCCCCAGCACCACCACCGGCCGTCCGGCCTGCCCACCGGCCCCCTCACCGGCCGAAGCCGGTGCGGGCGCGGGGTACGGGGTGCGGCCGGAGTCCGTAGGAGGCACGGGCGCCGGGTACGGGGTGCGGCCGGAGTCGGTGCGGGTGTCGGGGGCGCCGGGGTACGGGGTGCGGCCGGAGTCGGGTGAGTCGGTGCGGGACGGGTACGGGGTGCGGCCCGAGTCGGGTGAGTCGGTGCGCTGGCCGCCGACCAGGGGAGCGGTCCGGATCGGGCCCGTGGAGAGGGTGCGGCCGGGGCTCGGGGTGTCCCGGGGGTCGCGCAGCCGCCCCGGAGCGGGGGTGGGCGTGGGCCGGACCGAAGCCCCGGGCTGGCGTTCGGCCGTCGACGCCCAGCGGGCCATCAGCGATGCCGGGGTGGCCCGGGCCAGGCCCAGTTCGTCCAGCAGCCGGGAGGAGGGCGGCAGGGCTGCGGTCTTCGCGAGGTCCGCCGCGGCCCCGGGACCCTCGTCCCGCAGGGGGGCCAGCGCCCGGCCGAAGCGTTCCGCCCAAGCCGGCGACACGGCGTCCACGGTCGCCACCGTGCCGTGCCCGGCGACCTGACCGCCGGCCGTGCGCAGCAGCCGGAGCGCGGTCGCGACGTCCCCGCTGAGCATGGCGACCGCCCCGCACTCGCGGAAGGCGAGGGAGGCGTGGCAGGCGGCCTCGTAGGTCGCGGTGACCGGGGAGGTGGGCGAGGACGGCGGGGTCTCCGCCAGGCAGATCAGATGGATTCCGGCCGCCGCGCCCGCGCCCGCCAGCCGTGCGGTCGTCTCCCGCAGCGCCGCCGTCCCGGGATCGCCGTCCACGACCAGCACGGTGTTCGGACCGGTCCAGGCATCGGCGGCCTCGGCCACCGCGTCACGGCCCGCGTGCGGCCAGCCGGGACCGAGCGGGCTCTCGTCCAGCCTGCGGACCAGTTCCGCCGTACGGGCCGCCGCCTGCTCCCGGTCGTACGCGAGAAGCAGCCGGCAGTCCTGTCCGCGCATCGGTCGCAGATGCGGCAGCCACCCCAGCCAGGACCAGGCGTGCCGCCGCTCGTCCGTCGTGCGGTTGCGGTCCGTGCTGATGAGCACGATCTCCAGGTCGGTGGGGGAGTGCAGGGCCGCGAGCTGGGCGACCGCCGAGCGGGCCAGCCCGGTGAGGCGCTCCCACGGCCCGGCGAGTCCCAGCGAACCGGCCTCGCGCAGCCCCACCGTCACCGGCACCGAGGGCAGCTCCGCCCGGTCGGTCGTGCCGAGCCGGAGGACCAGCGCCTCCGGGTGGCCGGGGTCGCGCTCCCAGAGCCGGGGGCCCGGCCCGAGCGCGGTCAGCAGCACCGCCGCGGGGTCGGGCCACGTGCCCGCCGGGGCGGAGGGGGTCAGGAACCCCGAGTGCCCCGAGACGGACCGGGGGGCGGGCACGGCCTCGGACTCCTGCGCCTCGTGGCCGGCGCGGCCCCCGGCCAGCCGACGGGCCCAGGCGCTTATGCCGCCGCGCCGGGCCGGCTCCGCACCGGGCCGGGGGAACGGGCCGGAGTTCTCCTGGCGGAACGCCGAGTCGTGGCCGGCCGGCCGGGGCTCCTCGGCGAACGACCCGTGCCCGTGGGCCGGGTCCGGTCCGTCGGCCTCCGGCCGGGCCACCCGCAGATGCCCCTCGCCGTCCGGTGCGGTCGCCAGCGCCGGGGGGCGGGGGCCGGTGGTGAGGCGGAGGGTGGACTCGCCGAGCCGCAGCAGGGCGCCCGCGGACAGCGGGACCGGCCGGGTGCCGATCTCGGCACCGTCCAGCGAGGTGCCGTTCGTGGAGCCGAGGTCGGCGACCGTGACCCGGCCGTCGCCGGAGACCGTGACCGCGCAGTGCAGCCGGGAGACGTCGGGGTCGTCGAGCGGCACGTCCGCGTCGGCGGAGCGGCCGATCCGGATCTGGCCGCCGTGCAGCAGATGGACACCGCCCGCGTCGGGGCCCGCGACCACGTGCAGCCGGGCGGGGACGGAGTCGTCCGAGGACGGCTCGTCCTCACCGGGTGACTGGAGGGAGAGCACCGCGCCGTCGACCAGCGGCGGCTCGCCGACCGAGAGGCGCTGGGCGTCCAGCCGCTCCCGCCCGGCGAAGAGGATCACCGCGCCGCCGCCCAGTGACCCCTCGGAGCCCTGGACCGCCGAAGCGAGGGCCGAGGCCACGGCGGCGAGCGCCGTGCCCGCCGGGGCGGTGAGCAGGACATCGCACGCGCGTGCCGGTGCGTGTCCGGTGCGCGGCGCGAGGACGGTCAGCCGGATCTGCATCGCCGTCAGCGGTCCCTTCTGCGGGTTGCCCGGCAGGGGACCTCCCTGTGATGCCCCCCACCCGGCGCGGACGCGTCGTCCGGTACGGGTCGTCACGTACCGCAGGACTCCCGCTCCCGCAGTTCCGTGCTGGAGGCATCCTCGCACCTGCCACCGGCAACACGCCCACGGGTCATGCATAAGTGATCTTGATTGGTCGGGTGTGGGCGCAAAAGAGCCTGCTTGGCCCGGGTTCGGACAGTTCCGCGTGAGTGGGCCGTGCAGTGGGCAGACGTACGGACGCCCCGGGGCAACCGGCCGGTCGCCCGTCGCGTCTTTCCCGGAGCGGGCACGGGAGGGTTCGCGCGGCTGTCGGGAGCAACCGGGAAATGGCCGGAAACCGGCGGGTCACAGCGTGAACACAGCCCGTTCGCGACCCCTCGGCGGCCGGTTCGGCACCATTAGAGTGGGGCCTTTACCGACCACCGTCCCCACAACAGCAGGGAGCGCATGACGTGCGGCCCGTAGGCAGCAAGTACCTGCTCGAAGAGCCGCTCGGACGCGGCGCCACGGGCACCGTCTGGCGAGCCCGCCAGCGGGAGACCGCGGGGGCCGAGGCGGCCGTCGCGGGGCAGCCCGGCGAGACCGTGGCGATCAAGGTCCTCAAGGAGGAGCTCGCCAACGACGCCGACGTGGTGATGCGGTTCCTGCGGGAGCGCTCCGTGCTGCTCCGGCTCACTCACGAGAACATCGTGCGCACCCGCGACCTGGTGGTCGAAGGGGACCTCCTCGCCCTGGTCATGGACCTCGTCGACGGCCCCGACCTGCACCGCTACCTCCGGGAGAACGGCCCGCTGACCCCGGTCGCCGCCTCCCTGCTCACCGCCCAGATCGCGGACGCGCTCGCCGCCAGCCACGCCGACGGCGTCGTCCACCGCGACCTGAAGCCCGCCAACGTCCTGCTCGACGAGCGCGACGGCACCATGCGCCCGATGCTGACCGACTTCGGCATCGCCCGGCTCGCCGACTCCCCGGGGCTGACCCGCACCCACGAGTTCGTGGGCACGCCCGCGTACGTGGCCCCGGAGTCCGCCGAGGGCCGCCCGCAGACCTCCGCCGTCGACATCTACGGCGCCGGAATCCTGCTGTACGAGCTGGTCACCGGCCGCCCGCCGTTCGCCGGAGGCACCGCGCTGGAGGTGCTCCACCGCCACCTCAGCGAGGAGCCCCGCCGCCCGTCCACCGTGCCCGAACCCCTGTGGACGGTCATCGAGCGCTGCCTCAGCAAGGACCCGGACCGGCGGCCCAGCGCCGAGAACCTGGCACGGGCACTGCGTACGGTCGCCGCCGGCATCGGCGTGCACGCCAACTCCACCCAGATCGCCGCCGCCGACGGTGTCGGCGCGCTGCTCGCCCCGGACCCGGCGCCCGCGCCCGTACCCGAGACGCCCGGCGCGGCCGACCCCACACAGGTGCTGCCGAGCACCGGCGCCCCGTTCGGCGCGGGTGGATACGATCCGAACGCCGCCACCAGCGTCATGCAGCACGGGCAGTTCCCGGGCGGCTCGGGCCCCGCGGCCGACCCCACCGCCGTCCTGCCGCCGGTGCCGCAGCGCCCGGACGACTCGCCGCAGCAGGACCCCGCACACCCCTGGCAGTCCCAGCTCCAGGCCGCGCGCGACCGCAACGAGCAGACCCAGGTGCAGTACCTCGACCCCGCCGACGACCCGCTGCGCCGCCGCCCCCAGCGTCAGCAGCCGCAGCAGCAGCCCCCGCAGCGGCAGCAGCCCCAGCAGCAGCGCCCCCAGCACCAGCAGTACCCGCCGCGGCAAGAGCAGCAGCCGCAGCGCTACCAGCAGCCCCAGCACCAGAACTACCCGCCCCAGCAGCAGCAGCCCCAGCAGCAGCAGCCGCAGCAGTACGCGCCCCAGCAGTACGGCCGGCAGCAGCCCCAGCGCCAGCAGTACGCGCCCCCGCAGCAGCCGCAGGCACCCGCCCCGCGCGAGCCGCGCCCGCCTCGGCAGCGCAGCGCCAACCCGATGAAGATCCCCGGGCTCGGCTGCCTCAAGGGCTGCCTGTTCACCATCGTGCTGCTCATCGTCGCGGGCTGGCTCATCTGGGAACTGACGCCGCTTCAGGACTGGGTCGACCAGGGCAAGGGGTACTGGGAGGCGATCGGCGACGCCATCAGCTCCGTGACGGGCTGGATCTCCGACCTCGGTGGCGGCAGCGCCTGACCCACCGCACCTCAGGGTCCGGGAGTCCCCGCACGGGAGTCCCGGACCCTGAGGGCTGTCCAGGTCTCCGCTCCGTCTCGGCAGCGTCTCCGCACTGCATCAACTCTGTACCTTTGTCGACTCCTTCAGGTGCCTTACCGTCGCATTTCGCCCCCGAAGGGGAGTGTCGGCGCCGTCCGGGGCACGCAACCCCCCGCTCGCCGCGTAACTTTGTCGACCGGGGTTCACCGCCAGCCGCTGAGGGAGCAGTCTTGGCACGGAATATCGGCAGCCGGTACACCGCCCACCAGATCCTGGGGCGCGGCAGCGCCGGAACGGTGTGGCTCGGCGAAGGGCCCGAGGGGCCCGTCGCCATCAAACTCCTCCGCGAGGACCTCGCGTCCGACCAGGAGCTCGTGGGCCGCTTCGTCCAGGAGCGCACCGCCCTGCTCGGGCTCGACCACCCGCACGTGGTCGCCGTCCACGACCTCGTCGTCGACGGCAACGACCTCGCCCTGGTCATGCGCCTGGTGCGCGGCACCGACCTGCGTACCCGGCTGGACCGCGAGCGCCGCCTCGCCCCCGAGGCCGCGGTCGCGATCGTCGCGGACGTGGCCGACGGACTCGCCGCCGCGCACGCGGCCGGAGTGGTCCACCGGGACGTCAAGCCGGAGAACATCCTGCTCGACATGGAGGGCCCGCTCGGCCCAGGCGGATCGCACCCCGCACTCCTCACGGACTTCGGTGTCGCCAAGCTCATCGACACCCCGCTGCGCACCCGGACCACCCGGATCATCGGCACGCCCGACTATCTGGCGCCCGAGATCGTCGAAGGGCTCCCGCCGCGCGCCGCCGTCGACATCTACGCCCTCGCGACCGTCCTCTACGAGCTGCTCGCCGGGTTCACACCGTTCGGCGGCGGCCACCCCGGCGCGGTACTGCGCCGGCACGTCACGGAGACCGTCGTCCCGCTCCCCGGCATCCCCGAGGAGCTGTGGCAGCTGCTCGTCCAGTGCCTGGCCAAGGCCCCCGCCTCCCGGCTGCGGGCCGGCGAGCTGGGCGGTCGGCTGCGGGAGCTGCTGCCGCTGCTGGCGGGCATCGGGCCGCTGGAGGTGGACGAGCCCGGCGAAGAAGAAACGGAACTGCGCCCGGAGTACGACGAGCAGCAGTACACCCCCGCCGACGAGGAGCCGCGCCGCCGGGGCGCCGTACCGCTGGTCCCCGGACCGGCCCCCGACTCCAACCGGGACACCCACACCAGCATGCGGGTGCCCGGCCCGGACGAACTGGCCGGCGGACCCCTCGGCACCGCCCGCGCACCCCGGGCCCCCGGCCCACGCCCCGGCTCGGCCCGGAACAAGTCCGCCGCCGTCCGCAAGCGCCGCCTCACCCTGGGCGCGGCCACCGTGGTGCTCGTCGCGGCGGTCGCGGTGGGCGGCTGGCTGGCCACCGGCGGCGACGACGCGGGTGCCACACCGCAGGACGGCGGCAACTCCGCGCCCGGCGCACCGTAGGCCGGGTTGGACCATTCCCGTCGGGCGGCCACCGCCCGCTGATCCGACGTGCACGCTTGGACACGACCTGAGGCCGGTACCCCGACCCGGGCCGCCCCCGCCGCCGGGCGGCCCGGTCGCCGACCGGCCCGGAAGCCGTGCCGGACCAGGGGATACGGCGCCCGGAGCCGGGGGAGGGCGAGCTTCACCCGTCCAGCCGTTACGCTGGACCCGTGGCAGTCGTCGATATTTCCGAAGAGCTGAAGTCCCTCTCGTCCACCATGGGGTCGATCGAGGCCGTCCTGGACCTGGACTCCCTGAGGGCGGACATCGCCGTGCTCGAGGAGCAGGCGGCGGCGCCGTCCCTCTGGGACGACCCGGAGGCGGCACAGAAGATCACCAGCAAGCTTTCCCACCTCCAGGCCGAGGTCCGCAAGACCGAGACGCTGCGTGGTCGCATCGACGACCTCAGCGTCCTCTTCGAGCTCGCCCAGGACGAGGGCGACGCGGACGCTCTCGCCGAGGCCGAGGCCGAGCTGGACTCGGTCCGCAAGGCGCTCGACGAGATGGAGGTCCGCACCCTCCTCTCCGGCGAGTACGACGCGCGTGAGGCCCTGGTCACCATCCGGGCCGAGGCCGGTGGCGTCGACGCCGCCGACTTCGCCGAGAAGCTCCAGCGCATGTACCTGCGCTGGGCCGAGCGGCACAACTACAAGGCCGAGGTCTACGAGACCGCGTACGCCGAAGAGGCCGGCATCAAGTCGACCACCTTCGCGATCGAGGTTCCGTACGCCTACGGCACGCTCTCCGTCGAGCAGGGCACCCACCGGCTCGTCCGGATCTCGCCCTTCGACAACCAGGGTCGCCGCCAGACGTCCTTCGCGGGCGTCGAGGTGCTGCCGGTCGTCGAGAAGACCGACCACGTCGAGATCGACGAGTCCGAGCTGCGCGTGGACGTGTACCGCTCCTCGGGCCCCGGCGGCCAGGGCGTCAACACCACCGACTCCGCGGTGCGGCTGACCCACCTGCCGACCGGCATCGTCGTCTCCTGCCAGAACGAGCGCTCGCAGATCCAGAACAAGGCGTCCGCGATGAACGTCCTCCAGGCGAAGCTCCTTGAGCGCCGCCGCCAGGAGGAGCAGGCCAAGATGAACGCGCTCAAGGGCGAGGGCGGCAACTCCTGGGGCAACCAGATGCGTTCGTACGTCCTGCACCCGTACCAGATGGTCAAGGACCTCCGTACGGACTTCGAGATGGGCAACCCCGAAGCGGTCTTCAACGGTGAGATCGACGGCTTCATCGAGGCGGGCATCCGCTGGCGGAAGCAGGGCGAGAAGTAACCGTACGCGTAAGGAAGTTGGGCCCGGGCGGTATTCCTGCCCGGGCCCTTTCGCGTGCCCGGGGCGGGCGGTGGCACGGGTGCGCCGAGGCGCGTGGCGCGAGGGGCGGGAGCCGGGGGGTGTGGTGATTGCGTCACAGTCGGGGCAGTGAATAACCGTCAGAAGCCTCAATGGCTCACCAATCGCCCGGAACGCTCTTGACGTAATCCTTAACTCTGGTCAGGGTGCTGGAGCAGCGTGCGTATGACTGGGACGGGTGTGAGTGGGGGCGGACCGGGCGACCGCGACGAGCGCGGCCCGGTTCGGAGCGAACCCCGCAGAGCCAGGTCCCTCACACGTGCTGCTCCATTGACGAGATCGGCTACTGGGGGTAGCAGCAGATGACGAAGAAGACGCGCGTACGTATCGCGCGCATAGCCGCCGGCGCGATCATCGCAGCCGGCGCTTCCCTGACCGCCGCGGGTGCGGCGCAGGCGTTCGGCACGCCCGACAGCGTCGGCGCGGCGGTCGACGGCGGCGACGACGGCACCGAGGTCGGCGACGACGCGGGTGCCGTGGACCAGGGTGCGGACGGCTCGACGACGCCTGAGGGTGACAACGGGTCCACGACGCCCGAGGGTGACAACGGCTCGACGACGCCCGAGGGTGACAACGGGTCCACGACGCCTGAGGGTGACAACGGGTCCACGACGCCTGAGGGTGACAACGGCTCGACGACGCCTGAGGGTGACAACGGGTCCACGACGCCCGAGGGTGACAACGGCTCGACGACGCCTGAGGGTGACAACGGGTCCACGACGCCTGAGGGTGACAACGGCTCGACGACGCCTGAGGGTGACAACGGCTCGACGACGCCCGAGGGTGACAACGGGTCCACGACGCCCGAGGGTGACAACGGCTCGACGACGCCCGAGGGTGACAACGGGACCACCGGCAACGGCACCACCGGCTCGACCGGCTCGACCGGTTCCGACAGTGGCTCGATCACCGGTGGCACCGACGAGACCTGCACCGTCACCCTCGACGGTGCCGAGTGCGTCGAGTCGAACAACACCGACACCGACAGCGTCGGCAACAAGCCGGTCGAGCAGGGCAAGGGCAAGGACGAGCTCGCCGAGACCGGTGCTGCCGAGACCACGTTCCTGCTGCTCGGTGCCGCGACGATGATCGCCGGCGGCATCGGCTTCCGCTTCCTGCCGCGTCTGGCGGGCGGCCGCACCGCCGTCTGAGCCACCGGCTCATAGACAGGGCGCGTCAACACCGCTGAGGGCCCGGGGAGAGCTTCACCGCTCCCCGGGCCCTCACGGCCGTCCAGGTCAAGGGGGGCCGGCGCCCCTCGGAGCCGTACGGGCGCGTCCAGGCGCCTTCAGGGGCCGGGGCTCAAGGGCGCGGACCCGGGGCTCGACGCCACCGCCCTACGCCACCTGCTGGGCCAGCAGCGCCACCGCGCACACCAGCACGACCAGCAGCGCGATCAGCAGCGCCGGGCTCATCCCGCCGAAGGGGCCCTGGTCCTGCCGGCGCAGGCGCTCACGGTTCGCGCGGCAGACGGGGCAGCGGCCCTCGTTCACCGGCGCCGCACAGTTCGCGCACACCAGTCTGTCGTAGGTCATGCGCACTCCTCCTCCCGCGCGGCGGAACCGTCCTCGGCCGCCCTCGGCCGTACTCTCGCGCCCGGCCGGCCGTCCGTCCGCACAACGCTCCGGGGAGCGTGACCGTTCCCCCTACCACTGTGCCAGCTCCGGCGACATTCGGCGCGGCTCGCCGGGGTGGACGGGAAGAACGCACCGCGTGCGGGAGACCAGTGCGCCGCACGCGGGCGCGTTCGGGGTCACGCGCTGTCGCCGAGAGGGTGCGGAGGGCGTCCGCGCGTTCCGCGCGGCGGCCCCCCGCCGACACCCTCCGGCTCATGTTCCGGCATAAATCACCCATCCGTAGACGCCGCCTGCGCGCCCGGGGAGCATTCGCGTAGGGTCACGCACACATACTCCCGGCCGACCATGGTGCCTCCGTGATCCGATTCGACAACGTCTCGAAGACCTACCCGAAGCAGAGTCGCCCCGCGCTGCGCGATATCTCCCTGGAGATCGAGAAGGGCGAGTTCGTCTTCCTGGTGGGCTCCTCGGGCTCCGGCAAGTCCACCTTCATGCGCCTGATCCTCCGTGAGGAGCGCGCGAGTCAGGGCACGGTCCATGTGCTCGGCAAGGACCTGTCGCGCCTGTCCAACTGGAAAGTGCCCCAGATGCGCCGTCAACTGGGCAACGTCTTCCAGGACTTCCGCCTCCTCCCCAACAAGACCGTCGCCGAGAACGTGGCCTTCGCGCAGGAGGTCATCGGCAAGCCGCGCGGTGAGATCCGCAAGGCCGTGCCGCAGGTGCTCGACCTCGTGGGACTCGGCGGCAAGGAAGACCGCATGCCCGGCGAGCTCTCCGGCGGTGAGCAGCAGCGCGTCGCCATCGCGCGGGCGTTCGTCAACCGGCCGATGCTGCTGATCGCCGACGAACCGACCGGCAACCTCGACCCGCAGACCTCCGTGGGCATCATGAAGCTGCTGGACCGGATCAACCGGACCGGCACCACCGTGATCATGGCCACCCACGACCAGAACATCGTCGACCAGATGCGCAAGCGCGTCATCGAGCTGGAACAGGGCCGTCTCGTGCGGGACCAGACGCGCGGCGTCTACGGCTACCAGCACTGAGCGGCCACCAGCACTGAGCATCTGAGCATCGAGTACTGAAAGGACGCCATGCGCGCCCAGTTCGTCCTGTCGGAGATCGGCGTCGGCCTCCGGCGCAACCTCACGATGACCTTCGCCGTCGTGGTCTCCGTCGCCCTCTCGCTCGCCCTGTTCGGCGGCGCGCTGCTGCTCCGCGAGCAGGTCAGCACGATGAAGGACTACTGGTACGACAAGGTCAACGTCTCCATCTTCCTGTGCAACAAGAACGACGCCCTGGACATGCCCAAGTGTTCCAACGGTGCCGTGACGGACGCGCAGAAGAAGGAGATCGACGCGGACCTCAAGAAGATGGCGGCCGTCGACACCGTCACCTTCGAGACGGTCGACCAGGCGTACAAGCACTACCAGGACCAGTTCGGCGACACCGCGATGGCGGGCAACATCACGCCCGACCAGATGCAGGAGTCCTTCCGCGTCAAGCTCAAGGACCCGGAGAAGTACAAGGTCGTCGCCACCGCCTTCGCGGGAAGAGCCGGGGTGCAGTCCGTCCAGGACCAGAGATCGATCCTGGACAACCTCTTCGAGTTGATGAACGGCATGAACGTCGCCGCCCTGTTCGTCATGGCGCTGATGCTCGTCATCGCGTTGATGCTGATCGTCAACACCGTACGGGTGTCGGCGTTCAGCCGCAGACGCGAGACCGGCATCATGCGGCTCGTCGGCGCCTCGGGCTTCTACATCCAGATGCCGTTCATCATGGAAGCGGCCTTCGCCGGGCTGATCGGCGGTCTGCTGGCCTGTGTTCTGCTGATAGGCGCCCGCTACTTCCTCATCGACGCCGGCCTCTCCCTGCAGAGCAAGCTGAACCTGATCGACTTCATCGGCTGGGACGCGGTCATCACCAAACTGCCGCTGGTCCTCGCGATCGGGCTGCTGATGCCCGCGGTCGCGGCGCTCTTCGCGCTCCGCAAGTACCTCAAGGTGTGACATGCGCCCCCTGTGCCGCACGGTGAAGCCCCCGTGCGGCACAGGGGGTTCGTCCTGGGCCGTGTATGCCCCTTCCCGTCGGGCGGGCGGCGCCCGGCACGGCACCTGGGTCGTGCCTGCCCACGGTGATCCGACGCACCTGGCCGGACACGGCCCGGCGGCGTTGCCGGACCGCCCGTGTACATCCAAGTACGCGGGCGTGCCTCCGCCTTGCGATGCACCGCACCGGACTCCGCCCGCTTATCCGACGAGAAGGGGCGGACACGGCCTAGACTCGCTGCCATGCAGGGGCCCTTGTACCGGTACGGGCCCCGCGGCCTGCGCCGCGGGGCGGCTTTGACGTTGGTGTTCGCCGGAGTGCTCGCCACCGGTGCGGCCACCGGATCGCTTCCGCGCGACGAGCCGGCCAGCGCCGACACGCGGACACGCCCGGCCGCCGCCTCCCTCGTCCCCGTCGACCGCCAGGAGTTGGCGGCGGCCGCCGCCGGGGCCGCCGCGGACGGGAAGTCCGCCACCCAGGCCGCCGAGGATCTCGTCAGCCGCAGCGGCGACCGCTGGGGCGCGGTCTACGACGAGCGCGAGTACAAGGAGTTCGAGCAGGCGCTCGACGGCTCGTACACCGGCGTCGGCCTCTCGGCCCGCCGGACCGCCGACGGCCGGGTGCGGGTGGCCCGGGTCGAGCCCGGGGGCCCCGCCGACCGGGCGGGCATCCGCGCCGACGACGTGCTCACCACCGTGGACGGCGACCGGACCCAGGGGCGCCCCGTCGCCGAGGTCGTGGCCCAGCTGCGCGGGGACGGTACGCACGAGAAGGCCGGGTCCTCGGTCGTCCTCGGTCTGGAGCGGGGCGGGCGCGCCCGGACGGAGTTCCTGCACCGCGCCCGGCTCACCACCGAGCCCGTCACCGTGCGCCGGCTCGGTACCGGACCCACCTCCACCGTGCTGATCAAGGCGACGGCCTTCACCCGGGGCGCGGGCGGCGAGATCCGCGACGCGGTCCGGTCCGCCCCCGGTGACGCCGGAATCCTGCTGGACCTGCGCGCCAACCGCGGCGGCCTGGTCGGCGAGGCGGTCGTCGCGGCCTCCGCGTTCCTGGACGGCGGGCTGGTCGCCACGTACGACGTGCAGGGGGAGCAGCACGCCCTGTACGCGGACGCGGGCGGCGACACGACGCGGCCGCTCGTGGTGCTCGTCGACGGCGGCACGATGAGCGCGGCCGAGCTGCTGACCGGTGCGCTCCAGGACCGGGGCCGCGCGGTCACCGTCGGTTCGCCCACCTTCGGCAAGGGTTCGGTGCAGATGCCGAGCGAGCTGCCGGACGGCGCGGTGGCGGAGCTGACCGTCGGGCAGTACCGCACGCCGGGCGGCAAGGGGGTGGAGGGCCGGGGGATCACCCCGGACGTGGTGGTCGGCACGGAGGCCCTGGATCGGGCCGAGACGGTATTGAGTGGCCTCGGGGGTGGGTCGTAGTGCGAAAATGACCGCACTATGGCCAAGGAAAAAGACACCGGGCGCAAGATGATCGCGCAGAACAAGAAGGCGCGGCACGACTACCACATCATCGACACCTACGAGTGCGGGCTCGTGCTCATGGGTACCGAGGTGAAGTCCCTGCGGATGGGCAGGGCCTCGCTGGTGGACGGCTTCGTCCAGATCGACCAGCACGAGGCGTGGCTGCACAACATCCACGTACCCGAGTACGTCCAGGGCACCTGGACCAACCACGCGGCGAAGCGCAAGCGGAAGCTGCTGATGCACCGGGCCGAGATCGACAAGCTGGAGTCGAAGTCCAAGGAGACCGGGCACACCATCGTCCCGCTCGCCCTGTACTTCAAGGACGGCCGGGTCAAGGTCGAGATCGCCCTCGCGAAGGGCAAGAAGGAGTACGACAAGCGCCAGACGCTCCGCGAGAAGCAGGACACCCGCGAGACCAACCGCGCCATCTCGGCGGCCCGCCGCCGGCAGCGCAGCGCGTGAGAGGCCCGCACTCCGGGCCTCCGGCGGGTTCGTGGGGCGCGGTCCCGGGCAGAGGGGAAGGGTGACCGGTGGGAATACGCTGGCATCGTCCGGCGTTGGTCACGTACGATGGGCCGTGCACCCCAGCGAGGGTGCGCGTATTGAAAAATCAACATGGGGATGATCGGTTTCGACAGCGGATGTCGAAGCAGGGGAAGCGAGTCGAGGAAGCGGCAATGATCTCGTAAACCATATGTCGCAAACAATAATCGCCAATTCCAAGCGCGATTCCTCCGCCTTCGCTCTCGCTGCCTAATTAGCAGCTAGCGAAGACTCTGCGGAGTGTCAGCCCGGGGGTGGTCCCGACCCGGATCCTGGCATCACTAAGGGATCTAAACTTCTAAGCCCGGT